>JAMPFE010000004.1 GCA_023664705.1 Lachnospiraceae bacterium
AGGAAACCCGTAGGGAGAGGGGGGAACTCCGCATTTTTGTTGGATTTTGTTGTTCCCCCCTCTCCCGAAGGGTGTCCTCTTGCACCGAGGTCTGCACTTCGGGAAGTGCAACGTAATTCGACCAAGAAGTCAGTATATCATTCTCAAAACTGCAATTCACTGCAAACTTTTCAACCCTCGAATTAGTTAGCACTGCAAATCCCAAATTTTAACATAAAATAACAGCACTTCCAAATATTTACAGTCCAAAACCGCAAAAATCTGCATTTAACTGCAAAACGGCTGCAAAAGACTGCACGCAAGCTGCAAAAAACTGCAAGAAAAGGGACAAATCCACACCGATTTGTCCCTTTTCTCCGCTCCGCTCGAAAATTTCCAATTTTACAAATGCACAAAAACCTTAAAATACGAGAAAAAACTCCCGATGAAAAGTCGGGAGTTTTTTGAGAAAATTTTCAAAAACCCCTTGACAAACGCATTGCAATGCCGCTATAATAGCAGTATACCAAATGCACTATTTAAACTAGTGTATTTGGTTCACCGCAGCCAAACCGCATCACTAAGCCACATACAAGCATTTTCACCACTCGGCTGCGGGGCAGGCAGTCTCGGCGAACCCCGCCGAGACCGCTCTGCTATCGCATTTAAGGAGGCATCCACTTGATAACAATAGACGTAACGGGCAGAACCCCCATCTACGAGCAGATTTGCCGCGCCATATGCAGCGAAATCGCCCGCGGCCTGCTCAAGGAAAACGATAAGATACCGCCCTCGCGGACGCTCGCGCAGCAGCTCGGGCTCAACCCGAACACGGTCACGAAGGCATATTCCATGCTCGAGCGCGACGGGATAATATACACTCTCGCGGGCAAGGGCAGCTTTATCGCGCCGCAGGACGGACGGGCGATATCCGCGCTGACGAGGGACTTCGAGGAGAGCGCCCGCGAGGCGATAAGGGCGGGCGTTCCCGCGGAGACGCTTATCGAAACGATAAATATGCTGAAAGGAGAACCGATATGATCGAAATAATCAACGCGAGCATGGTATTCACGAAAAAGGGCATCGGCAAGGTCGATATAAACGACGGCTTCAAGGCGCTCGACAACATTACGATAACCGTTCCCGACGGCTGTATTTACGGGTTTTTGGGCTCCAACGGCGCGGGAAAATCCACGCTGCTGCGCATGCTCTGCGGCGTTTACAGGACCGAGCAGGGCGCCGTTAAGATAGACGGCGAGGACGTTTTCGACAACCCCGCCGCAAAGTCCAAGATATTCTTCGTCAACGACGAGACCGTGCAGTACGCGAGGTTTACGCTGGACGGGCTGGCGAAGTTCTACGCGAGCTACTACGACAGCTTTTCCTTTGAGATATACGAGCGCCTTGTAAAGCAGCTCGGGCTGCCGAGAAACAAGCGCATGAGCGACTTTTCAAAGGGAATGAAGCGGCAGGCGGTCGTTATTATCGGGCTTGCGTGCAACACGAAATACCTGCTGCTGGACGAGGCATTCGACGGGCTCGACCCCGCGATGCGGCGCTATATCAAGCAGATAATCATCAACGAGCTTATCGACAGGCAGGCGACGATGATAGTTTCCTCGCACAACATCGTCGAGATAAACGAGCTGTGCGACCGCGCGCTGCTTATACACAAGGGGCAGATGATATTCGCGGACGAGATAGACAACATCAAAGGCGGCTTCGGCAAGATACAGCTCGCGAGGAAGAGCGGCGCGGTCTCCGAGGAGGCGCTGAAAAAAGCGGGGCTGGACGTTATGCAATACTCGGTCATGGGGTCGGTGGCGCAGGCTGTCGTGCGCGGCTCGGAGGGGGACATAACCGCGAAGATGAGCGCGTTCGGCTGCGAGATAAGCGAATTTATACCGCTTACCCTTGAGGAAATATTTATCTACGAACTGGAGGCGAGAGGATATGGCTCAGACATCAAGTAACTCAACATACAAAATTTCGTTCAAAAAGATAGCGCGCGCGGCGCTTGCCGAAGTGCGCGTGCACAAAAAGCTCGCGATAATAAGCTTCGTGCTGTTCGGCGTGTCTTTTCTGCTTGCCGTTTTCCACGCGGACGTTTTCCAATATTATTACGGCGATGCGGCAGTATTTCAGCCGTCGCTGTGGGCGATAGTATTCGCGGGCGGGGGCGTTGTCGTGAGCTACTTTACGGCGCTGAACGTTTTCCGCGATACGAACAATCAGCAGCTGTGCGACGTTTCCATGGCGCTGCCGATCAAGGCGAGCGAGCGCTTTTTATCGAAGCTGCTGTGCCTGTTTTATCTGCAAGTGGCGCCGCTTATCGTCGCGGTACTCGGAGGGAACGGCATCAAGATACTGTACGGCGTGATAAAATTCGGCAAAATGGAGCCCGAGACCGCCGAGACGCTGTTTATGTACGTGTTCGGCTTTCTGGCGGCGACGATGTTCATAATGGCCGTCGCTGTGCTTGCGGCGTGCTGCTGCGGGGCGTTTGCGGAGAGCGCGTATTTTTCGCTGATAATGATGGCGATAATAAACGCGCTGCCCGTATTCTTCATCAATCAAGTTGTATGCGGAGCGTCGGGCATAAACACCACTAACCCGTTCTCCGACTTCGTGGACCTCGGCTGGTGGGGGCTTATCTACCTGCTCGGCTATACCGACGACATCGTGCTGCACTGCGCTGTGGGGTGCGTTATCTCGCTTGTGGTTATGCTGCTTTCGGGGATAATCTACGTAAGGCGCGACGCGAAAACCGTCGGAGCGCCCGTCGCGAGCCGCGTGTTCTTCGAGATAGTGATGTTTACGGGCTGCATGACGATATTCTCGATGTCCGTTATGAACACCGCCGTGATGTGGGGCGTGCTTATCGCGGGAGTGATATACGTCATTATCAACATCATCGTGAGCCGCGCGAGGATAAGCCCGCTTTCGTTCGTGAAATGGGCGGCGAAATATATCGCGACGGCGGCGGCGTTCACCGCGCTGCTGGTCGCGACGATAAACACGGGGGGCTTCGGGCTGATAAACGCGAGACCCGACAAGGAATATCTCGACGGGGCGACGTTTGAGGTCTATGTCTGGAGCTACGGCGAGAAATTTGATCATATCCCCGACAAATACGGCAACTACCGTTTCATTTCCGACGGTCTGACTGCCGACAGAGCCGACGAGGCGATGAGCATTATCAAGGAGCACATCGTGAAGGGCAGGGAGAAAATAAGCACCGCCGACATCATTTTCGACAACATATACGGCGAGGGGAGAGCGACCGTCCGAGTGGACGCGGAGAGCATAAACGATATAATCAAAAAGCCCTCTCCCGCGTTTTGCTTCAGGCGGTTTAACGACAACGTTTACGGGAAAATATGGAAGGTGGATTTCGGGCAATATATCACCATAACGCTCGACGAGGCGGAGGCTATGCTGACGGAGCTTATCGAGGGCGGCTATGTACAAACCTATGTTACCGTTACGGATCACGACTATCCCGAATCGGAGCAGGGGTCTGTCGTATACTATTAAATAAGAAAAGGTGCGCTCTTCGGGGCGCACCTTTCGTTTGACAGTGTACAGTTGATAGTTGACAGTTTCGGCACGCCTTTACCATTCCGAAATTCCCGCAACGCGCGCGTGCCATGGCAGATAGTCGATGGGGTTGAGCCATGTGCCCGTTCCGTCGCCGCCTATGCGCACCTCGAAGTGCAGGTGGTTGCCGTAGGCTCTGCCCGTCATGCCGACCTCGCCTATGCGGTCGCCCGCCGTGACGCGCTGCCCCGGGTAGGCGTAAACGTAGCTCATATGGTAGTAATTCGTCGACAGACCGCCGTCGTCGTGGCGTATCGTGACGTAATTTCCGCGCCCGCCGTTATAGCCGTTGTCGAATACCGCCGAAACGACGACGCCGTTCGCCGCGGCGTATATCGGCGTGCCGTAGGAGGCTAGGATGTCTATGCCCTTGTGACCGCCGTAATCCGCATAGCCGCCGTGACCGTAGACCATTTCCTCGATAAGACCGCCGTCGTAGCCGCCCACGGGCCATAAAAGCTTGCCGTATTCAATGGTCTGCCCGGGAGCCGCGTCCGCGGGGCGGGGCTTGGTGCCGATAGCGATGACCTCCGTTACGGGCTGTTCCACCGTGGTGCGCAAAAGCACCTGTCGGCTTATCTCGTTGCCGTTGATATACGAGACGTTGGCAACGACGAAGCGCACGCCGTCCTCGCCGAGCGTGACCACGCGCTTATTGTCCGCATAGAGATACGGTTCCTCGGTATACTCCGTGGAATAGGGTATCGGCTCGTTGTAGCGCTCCTCGCGCGTTATGATTATCGTGAGATACGGCACGTCGGTGGTCGTCTGTATCAGGTCGCCCGTGTGGAGCACCGTGTCCTCGTTGAAGTCGGGATTGAGCCGCGCAAGCTCCTCGTAGGTCATATCGAGCTTGGAGCAAACAAGGCTCGGCGAGTCGCCGTCCTCTACCGTGTAGTACGAGGCGACCTCGCGCTTTGACGTGAGCTGGCGGATTATCTCGTCCTCGGTGACGAAGCTGTCGACAAGGTAAAGCCCGTATGTATAGGTTATGTCGCGGTCGAACTCGACGCGCTCCTTTTCCTCGCCCGTGCGGTAGGCGTCGAGCAGGGCGTTGAGCGCCGCGTCGACCCTTTCGTGCTCGGTGAGCGTTCCGTAATACGCCTCTCCGACGTACAAGCCGTAGCCGTGGGCGATGTCCGCGTCGAGCATCTCAAGCAGCTTGTCCGTGAGCTGATATGTATTCAGCGTGGAGCCCGTTCCTATAAGGTCTACCTCGTAAGCGGGCTCGAACGTGATTATTTCCGTGCTGCTGCCCGTGTAGTTGATACGCTTCTGCACCATTTTCTCGGCGTCGGTGAAAATCGTCTCGTTGGAAATATATCCCAGAAAATCGCCGTTTACCGTGAGCTTCAGCGCGTAGTTCTGATTGTTTGCGTATGTAACGATATTGAACAGGAACACGCAGGAGCATATCGGCAGCGCCCAGTTCACGAGGGTGACTATCCAGCCGCGCTTTCCGAAAACGACCCTCCACGACACCTTTAACCACGCTATCGCCGCGCCGAACGCGCCATTTTCGCTGCGTGCCTTGGATATTTCCGCGCCGCCCATTTTCATTGCCTTGGCGTAGCGTATAAACGGCAGGGTGAAAAAATCTCTTATCCTGCGCAAAGTTCTCTTAAGAGGGACTTTTATCCTGTCGTACACGCGCAGAATCGCCGCGATGAGCGTGAGAATGCCGTGCCAGATGAGTATCAGAATAGAGAGGAACGCCTGAAAAAACAGCTCGCCCATGGACGCTATCACGGTGTAGGGCGTTTTTTTCGCGGCGGGGCGCTCCGTCCGCCGCTTATTATCCGTAAAAGTCATAAAAACTCCTCAATTACAAATCGCTTCTGTTTTATTTTATCATATTTTCGGAATTTTTGCAACACCTTTCGCGAATTTTCGGCAAAATGCCCTGTTTTTTACTCCGAAAGCACGTAATCTACGGGATTTTCGATAGAATTTATGGAATTCATTTCCAGTACTTGGTAAGTCAAATCTATTTCGAGGACCGTCTCCGTTTCATCCGTTATCGCGCCCTTTTCGGTAAATTCCGTGATATAGCCGTCGGAATTTACGCGGTAGACGCAGGTGAGCGAGGAGAACGCCGAGACCCCGTCGAGCGTTCCCGCCGCGTTTTTGTTGAGCTTTTCGGCGTCGTAGACGTAGGTTATCAGCCTGTCGCCGCCGTCCTCGGAGGTCTCGGCGGAGCTTACGGACGTGCCGTCTAGGAAAAAGAGCCCGCCGCGCGCGTAGGGATAGCGGTACTTGCGGTTGTAGATATTGTAAATGTACTCCTCGTTTTTGGGAGTTATCGCCGTCCAGCCGCCGTCGCCGTCCGTTCTGTAAAAAAACTGCATTCCGTCGCTGTAAGCGCGGTCGCCGTTTTCAAAGCTCTCGTAGCTGAATATCATCTCGTCTTTCTTATTTATATAGAAGCGGAAATCCATAAGCTCCTCTCCGCTTTTGTTGTCGAGCATGACTACCCGCGCGGAATCCAGCTTTTCGTAAAGCTCCTTCGCCTTTTTTACCGTGCCGTACTCCTCGGGGAGGGGCGTGCAGCCCGCAAGCATAAGCGCGAGCATTATCGGAAAAATGACCCGTAAAAACTTCTTCATCTTCTGTTCACCATAAAATAAAGGGGCAGAACGTAAATTCCGCCCCAAATGCTTTTGCTTCAGCCCGAATTACTCGGCAAATTCGCTCTCAACGAGCTTTACAAGTCCGTCTACGGCAAGCTGCTCGTCGGAGCCGTCGGCGATTATGCGGATCTGTGCGCCGCCTACGATACCGAGCGAGAGGATACCCAACAGGGACTTGGCGTTTACTCTGCGCTCTTCCTTTTCAACCCAGATGGACGACTTGTACTCGTTTGCCTTCTGGATGAAGAATGTAGCGGGTCTTGCGTGTAAACCTACCTGGTTTTTCACTTCAATGTCTTTCATGCACATAAATAACAACCTCCATTACAATTGTGTTTAGTCAGCGAGCAACCTTTCTTCGGCGGGTCTGCCGCCTTTAAGTTCTCTTTCTGTGTGCCTTTGCGTCAAGAGAATAAAGCCGCCCGAAGTATCCGCCGTTTCTTTATCTATATGATCGGCGCTTCCTTTTCTCTTAACTCTAGTATATCCAAATATTTTCATCTCGTCAACCGTCTTTTCAAAATTTTATCATTTCAAATTGAATTTTCTGTTTTTTGACGTATATTTCACGAATGAGAACGTCAATACTTGTTTATCTTGCACAAAAAGTTTTCAACAATCTAATCAACATAAACATCGGTTTTCAACAATAGTGCACAAAACCGCATTGCAATGCGAAAAAGCAATTTCCTATAATTCCCAGTAATGCGCTATGTTTACATGTTAATTCTCAACAAAAAACGGTTTTGTGCACTAAAATCTCCGCCCGAAGTGTTGAAAATTCGGGCGGAGAGGATATGAAAATCAAAGGCTGCCGTGAAAATGACTAAAGGGCTTACCGCGCGGCAATGGGCGGCTTGGAGGGATTTGTCACGGCGTACCACTCGCCCGCGCAGAACAGATAGTGCTTGTCGAAGCCGTTCATGACATAGGACAGCTCCTCGCCCGAGGAGAATATCAGCCCGTATGCCTCGCCGCCGTCGCTGTCGCCGGGGGTCTCGCCGAACGGGAAGCTGCGCGGCTCGTATTTCAGCGCGCCGAGCCACTCCGAGAACGCCGCGCACTCCGCGTCGGAGAGCGTTATCCGCTCGTCCTTGCCGTATATCGTGTGAGTGACCGCGACGACCTCCGAAAGGTCGTTGCCGAGCAGGCTGCCCCTCATCATCGGCGGCGTCTTGTCTATTATCAGCTCGGAGAGACTGCTCGGCGAGATGTCGACGTAGCTTGTGTACGTGGCGTTAAATTCATAGCCGAGCTCGTCCCTGCACTTGAACGTGTACATATACAAGCCGCCCATTTCGCCGTCGGCGTAACGCCGAAAATCGCAGTCGACGACCGTGCAGCTGAGCCCGACCTCGTTGTTGAGGTAGCTTTCGACGAGCTCGGAGGGGTCGGTTTTCACGGGCTCGGCGAAAACGGCGGCCGCTTCGGCGAGATAGCCGTTGACTATCCTTATCATCATATCCTTGAGCTTTTCGACGTTGTACGCGCCGACGGTCGGCTCGATGTGCCCGTAGCCCACGCCGCTGTCGTCCGTGAGGAACGTATAGGTGCCGCCCGTCGTGAACGCCATGGTGCGGAGGAGGTACTCGGTGGACTTGTCGATGCCGCTGCTCGCTATCGGCACGATGCGTATGCCCGTTTCCGCGGCTTTTGCGACATATTTGTTCACGCTGTCGATTATCTGAACATCGTTGTGAGGGGGCGCATCAAGCACGAGGAACATTATTTTCACGCTGTCGGCGCTCCAGTCGTGCCCGTTTACGGCGCTGTCGAGAGCCGTGTGCACCGCCTCGGGGAAGTCCCCGCCGCCCGCTGCGTCCTGCGCGCGGATAGCCTCGGCGACCTCGTCGATATTCTCGCTGAACGGGAACTGCCGAACCTCGTACTCGTCGTCGGTATCGCGGTAGAAGTTGACCGAAACGCGCGTCGGGATATTCGCGTTCTGCGACTTGATGCTTTTTACAATATCTTCCAGCTCGACCTTTAGGTATTCGAGTTCGTCGCCCATAGAGCCCGTGGTGTCGCACATTATCATCAGGTCGAGCTTGGGCTTTATCGGGGAGACAGCGCCGTCAAGGTCTACCGTGAGATAGAGGTCTTTCGCGCCGAGCACCCAATCGGCGCAGAGCTGAACGCTCTTGCCGCCGCACTCCACTGCGACCGATGCGGAGGGTTGGCTGTCGGAGAAGAGATACGCGAAGCCCTTGTTGTCTGTGAGCGCCGTGTTGCAGCCCCCGCAGGTGACCTTTGCGCCCTCGAGGGGCTTGCCGTCGGCTTTTACGGCAACTCTCAGGCGGTATTCCGTCGCGGAGCGCCACGTTTCCTTGTAAGAGCTCCAAGAGGTCTGAGTATCGTAGAGGGCGTTCCAGTCCGTCCAGTGGTCGTTGTCGTTCCACTCGCCGCCCGTGAGCAGCCCCGACTGCGGCGGTATCGCGTTAATGTCCTCGTCGACGGGAGGATAACATTCGCCGTTGGTCTCCTCGGCAAAACCGTCCGCGCCCCCCTCGGAAGCAGCCTCCGCGAAGAAGGCGCCGTCGGTCTTATCCTCCGCGGCGCCGAAAATGCCGCTTATCTTATCGCCGAGAGAGGGCTTTTTGCCGCCGATGTCTGTGGCGGAGTACTCCGCCGCGCCCCCCGAGAGCGATCCGCCCGAGAGCGCGCCGCCCGTCGGAGCCGAGCCGTTCGTCGCGGAAACGCCGCCCGACGAGCAGCCCGTAAGCGCCAGAGCCGCCGCTATTGCCGTGAATGCCGAGATGTATTTTTTCATATTTATTCCTCGCTTTCAATGAAGTGCGTTTTTTGCTTTCAACTATAATACCGAATGAAAACGAAAACGGTTTCGCTTTTTTTGAGAAAATTTTTCAATTTTTTATCAATTTAATATTAACTTAATATTCTCCGATATATTAACAAACGATAAAGTTTGTCGTTTAGGTAAATATATACTAAAAGAGTTGGCAATATTTAGCCAAAAAGCCTATTGAAAAAACGTTTGCGATTTGTTATACTGTTGATAGGTATTTGTATACCGCGAAAATTTTTTCTTGAGAGGTGCTTAATATGAGTTTGGAAATTATCGGGCAGAGCATTCCGAATATGCCGTGGCAGGACCGCCCCGAGGGCTGCAAGGACGTGGTTTGGCGCTATGACGCAAATCCCATTATCCCGCGCGACCTGCTGCCGAACAGCAATTCTATCTTCAATTCCGCCGTCGTTCCGTTCGAGGGCAAGTTCGCGGGGGTTTTCCGCGTTGACGATAAGGAAAGAAATATGGCTATCCACGCGGGCTTCTCCGACGACGGCATCCACTGGAACATCAACCCCGAAAGAGTTGAGTGGATAAACGACGACCCCGCCGCCAAGGAAGCTAACCCGTGGCAGTACGGCTACGACCCGCGCTGCGTGTGGATCGAGGACAGATACTGGATAACATGGTGCAACGCCTACGGCTGGAAGCCCACTATCGGCGTGGGCTGGACGAAGGACTTCAAGGAGTTCCACCAGTGCGAAAACGCGTTTTTGCCGTTCAACAGAAACGGCGTTCTGTTCCCGAGGAAGATAAACGGCGAGTACGTTCTGTTCTCGCGTCCGTCCGACAGCGGTCACACGCCGTTCGGCGATATGTATCTGTCGCACTCCAAGGATATGACCTACTGGGGCAAGCACAGACACGTTATGGCGCCCGATAAGGGCTGGGAGTCCAAGAAGATAGGCGCGGGTCCTATCCCGATTGAGACCTCCGAGGGCTGGCTGGTGTTCTATCACGGCGTTCTCGAGAGCTGCAACGGCTTTGTTTACAGCTTCGGCGCGTGCATTCTCGATAAGGATCAGCCGTGGAAGGTAAAGTACCGCTGCAGGGAATACCTCCTCAATCCGCGCGAGTACTACGAGTGCGTGGGCGACGTTCAGAACGTGACGTTCCCGTGCGCGGCTCTCTGCGACAAGGATACGGGCAGGATAGCGATTTACTACGGCTGCGCGGATACCGTCGTTTCGATGGCGTTCTGCTATGCCGAGGAAGTTGTCGAGTACGTAAAGGCTCATTCCAACTAAACGCCCAAATAAAACGCCATACTTTTCGGTATGGCGTTTTTCTTTTTCAGTTCTGCCGCTTGAACTGCTCCTCATACAGCGGCTCGTAGGATATGAGCCTGCTTGAGTTGAGATTTTCGTGGTGCATATCGACGGCGGTTATCTGGTGATTTTCGTAGGTGGTGTAGTAATAAACGCCCTTGTCGCAGTTGCAGCAGCTCGTGTAGCGCGTTATCTGGTACTTTCCGTCGGCAAGCTCGCAGCAACCCTTGACGTTTTCGACGGCGCCGAGGATATGGAAGAACTGCGAAATGCACTCGTTTTCCGCGTTGCCGCAGACGGAATTGTTTCTGACGAACGCCACGCGGGCAAAGCGCGATTCCGAGGAAACGTCGCCCGGGAGACCTATCGCGCCCATGCCGCGGCTGTACGTTTTGAGCGGCAGCGAGCTGCAAAATCTGTTCTGCGGGTCCTTTGCCGAGAGACCCATATAGTTGTTGAGCTGGAGCATCTGCTGCGGGAACTCGGGGTTGTTTGTGAGCACCCACGCGGGGTCGTCGTAGACGTGAAAGCCGCTTTCCGTCGACTCGACGACCAGCGCCCCCGACTTGTCGGCTATCATCCAGTGCAGCTCCGCGACGGGATATTTGTCGGAAAACGCCCTGTCGACGAGATTTATCTTCTTAAGCAGCTCGCGCGCCTCGCCGAGGTCGCGGCACTGACCTATTACAAACGGTATAAATTCGTGCGGCGCGATGTTTATCTTCCCGTCGAGAGGCTTTCCGAAGCGCGCCGTGCCGACGAAATTCAGACCCGCCATTCCGAGACCCTTTTCGTTTATGCCCTCGTAATACAGCGGGTAATCCTCCGCGATATGCGCCATGCCTATCATCGCGTAATGCTCCGCGCACTTGCCCGCCTCGCCGAAATCGAAGCAATAGCAGCGCGGCGTGACCGTAACCTTGTCGCCGTAGGAAAAATCGTAATCGAGCGTTCGCCCGAAATAAAAGTCCTTTCCCGTGAAACCGACCGCAGTACACATAATAATTCCTCCAGACAAAAAATTTCTTACAATAGTTTACTGCCGAGAGCGGTAAATTATTCTACATTATATTGTACCACGGCGTTCAATAATTTGCAAGCGCTTTGAGAATTTTTTTGAAAATTTTACAGAAAAGCCGTGACCTTGGAAAAATTATCCCGTCTTAATTTGCAGAGGGGAAAAAAGAGGTGAGACAATGAACGACAAAGAGATAGTCCGTCTGTTTCTGCGGCGCGACGAACGCGCGCTCGGCGAGCTGCAGAAGAAGTACGAGAGATTGTGCCGCTCCATTGCCGAAAATATCCTTAAAAACCGCGCCGACGCCGAGGACTGCGTCAACGACGCTTATCTCAAGGTGTGGAACTCCATACCTCCGTCCGAGCCCGAATCCCTTGCGGCATACGTCGCGAGGATCGCCAAAAACACGGCTATCGACCTGTACAACGCCTATCACGCCGAAAAGCGCGGCGGCGGAGATATTCCCCTGTCGTTCGACGAGCTCGGCGATATGATATCGGGCGGCAGCAGCGTGGAAAGCAGCGCCGAGAGCCGCGAGATACTGGCGGCGATAAACGACTTCCTGTCGGAGCTCTCGGGCGAAAAGCGGCGAATGTTCGTAAACCGCTATTGGTACCTTTACAGTACCGCGGAGCTTGCGGAGATGTACGGAATGAAGGAGCACACAGTCGTGGTGGCGCTCGGCAGGACGCGCAAGTCGCTCAAGGAATACTTAAGAAAGAGAGGTTTTGAAATATGACCGACAGGGATTTTCTGGAGCTGTTCGACAGGATAGACGAGAAATATCTCGAAGAGGCGCAGCGCGATCAGCGCATACGCCGAATAAGCAGACAGCGCATTTTCAACACGCTTTCAACCATAGCCGCTTGTCTGGCGGTCACGGTCGCGGCGGTGCTGCTGACGTCGTCGTTTATCGACAGCGGACAGTTCGCGCTGATAAATTCCAACAGCAGTCAATACTCCTCGGACAGCGCTCCCGCGGCGGGCTCGACGCGCCCCGAGGAAAGCTCCGAGCCCTCGGATACCCCCTCCGCGACGCTTATGCTCGGAAGCGGCTCGCTGAGCTTTCCGTGGAACAACGTAGACTTCGAGCTGCCAAAAGAGGACTGGTACTGCGTGTTCGGGGCGGATATATCTCAGACCGTCGGCGCCGTGCTCTCCTTCTCGGTGCGGCTTTCGGACGGCTCGCTCGACGCGCACATACCGACAAGGCTGTACGTCTTCGCGGACGGTCAGCAGACGCGGTTCGCGTACAAGGGTCACGAAACGTGGTTCCGCGATTTCACGATAGTCCCCGAGGCTGATTATTCGCTGCCGCTGACGTTCACAGCCGACGAATACGTAAAAGCCGTGTCCGTCGTGTGCGTATTCTACCCGGGCGACGCGGAGCGCCAGTTCTGCCTTATACAGAGCGCGGGCAACGCCTATGCCGAAGAAACGGATATTCCGTGCGGTATCGACGGCGGCAGCGTCGGGGAATACGTCGACGCCGAGGAAAGCCAATACGTTTCAAGCTTCCTGAACGTGACGAGCGACCCGAGCGTTATCGAGCAAGTCGCCGTCAAGGAGATACCCGCGGACAGCGCCTACATCACAGCGTCGATGAACCAAATGTTCGGCAGTAACGACGATGACGACCCGACGCCGAACCCGCTCTACCTCATAGCGCTCGTTGACGGAAAGCCGTCCAACGCGTTCGGCGCGGAAACGCTCGTGCTCGGCACGTCGGACGAGCAAAAGGAACAAACGTTCCTTTATCACATTCCCGAGGAATATCTTCCCGAAAACAGCACGCTGCAGATCATCGCGCTGCCGTCGGCGGTAACGTCGTGGCGCGACGGGGACCGCAGCTCCAAATGCTACGGGATAGTATAAATTTTAAGAAAACGGAGGAAACTATTATGTTCAACAAAAAACACATCATCACCATCGCGGCGCTCTCGCTTTCGGCAGTTATGCTGGCGGGGTGCCAGGAAAACGCGGAGCCTATCGACATCATCTCGCCGAACGCGGCTCCCGCTCCCGCGGCGGCTCCCTTGACAAACGAGATCGCCGCCGTATCGAGCGTGACCGAAAGCAAAGCCGCGGAGCCCATGGCTACCTTTAACCTGCTTTGCGAGCTCCCCGAGAGCGCTCCGTCGCAGCTGGCGACGCTCAGGACAAAGCCGTTCTGGTTCGAGGCGGGTCTGCCCGAAAAGGTGCTGCTCGACGGCGTGGACTGCACGCATGAGGAAACGCGCAAAAACGAGTACTTCCCCGAGATAGACTGGCCCATTTACATCAACAACACGGACCGTCTCCTGCTTATGGGATATAACGGCAACCAAGGCGGCGACTTCTATTTCAATCTCCCCGACGGTCATAAGTACGGAACTCTCCGCAGCACGTTCGACTGCTACAATATGGAGAGCGTATTCGACGACAAGGAGCTCGACGGCTTTAGCCCCGAGGAGGCGGTAAGCAGAGCTAACGAAATGCTCGATAAGCTCGGCATAACGCATTACGGCACGCCCGAGGTGTGGGCGATAAAGGCGGACAAGGCGAACGCGTATCTCGAAACGCAGGAGTACCACGACAAGCAGGACAACGTGCAGGAGTGGACAAGGTGGACGGAGGACGACGAGGTGTACTATCTCACCTACCCCGTTGAGTTCAACGGCATTCCCGTCGCTCTGCGCGGCTCATACTCGGGCAATATGACCCATTACGACTTCGACGAGAGCGTGGAAGGCGCGTATATAGAGGTGACGGTCACGAGAGACGGAATAGACGAGATAAACACCTACCCGATACCCGCGGCAGACGCGGAGACTATCGGAACGGTCGACATCAACGTTTCCGCGCAGCAGGCGCTCGAGCTGCTCACGCAGGCATACAGCGAGGCTGATTTCCCCTACGCGATGAACGTGACGGGCTGCCGTCTCGAATACGCCATGACAAGCACAGAGATGGACATTGAATCGTGCGAGCACACGCTCATACCCGCTTGGTCGTTTGAGATGTATTACATGGACGACTGGTCGACGAAGGGTCAGGAGTACGGCGTGTACGCTACGGCGTTCGTAGACGCGTCGACGGGCCGCGTATGGTGCGAGGCGTGATAACGTTCCGCTCTGCGGACTTATGATATAAAACGTTTCGGCGCCGAGTATTTCACTCGGCGCCGATTTGTATGCATCAGAACACGGCGAGCGCGCCCTTGTTGTTGGCCTTCTGCTTGAATTTCAGCCGCAGATAGTCCGCGATAAGCGCGATGAACTCCGAGTTCGTGGGCTTGCCCTTGGAGATGTGCACGGTGTAGCTGAAAATCTTCGTCAGCACGTCGATGTCGCCCCTGTCCCACGCAATCTCGATAGCGTGACGGATAGCCCTCTCCACGCGCGAGGATGTCGTGTCGTACTGCTTGGCGACCGTCGGATAGAGCAGCTTTGTAATGCTGTTTATCATCTCGTCGTTGTTGACGGAGAGCATTATGGCGGTGCGCAGGTAGTGATAGCCCTTGATGTGCGCGGGAATGCCGACCTGATGAATTATCTCGGTAACGGCACATTCGAGGTCGGTCTCGTCGGGAACCTCGGGAGCCTTTTCGGCAACGCCGCACATGCGGTTTATCTTCTCGACAAGGAACTGCGGGTCGAGGGGCTTGAGCGCGAACGTCGCGCCGAGGGAAGCCGCCTCGCGCTCGAGCGAGGGGTCGGCGCTGTTCGATACGATTATCACATTCGGCACGTACTTCTTTTCGACCTTAAGCCTGCGAATGACCTCTATAGCGTCGCAGAACGGCATCTTCGCCTCCAGCACAGCCGCGTCGGGAGCCTCGGACTTAATGGAATTAAGCACGGAATTTCCGTCGCATCTGCGCGTTATCGCGTACATTCCCGCGTTTTTCAGCGCGCCCGCCCATGCCATTCCGCAGTCCGCGCTGTCGTTTCCGATAAGTACCTTGATCTGATTTGTCATTTTTATTTTCCTCCAATGTTTTCCGATTTGCGGCAAGAATAACTTGTCCGTTCGGGTTTTCGTCACCGTTTCTTTTGGTGTGATTTAATTTTACCATATTTTGGAAATTATTGCAATACTTTTTCGGAAATTTTTGGAAAATTTTTCCAACTCCGCACAATTGCGATAACAATCGCGAAAAAATCAACCCGAAGAGAAAGTATACTTTTGGTAATATTTAAAATAAATATCGCATTTTGTCGAAAATTCATAAATCAAGCCCCTTTTGGGAACTATAATAAAATACTTGACTTAGACCAAAAATTGTGCTATAATCGTGGTGTAAATAAATTACGGGAGGTAAATTATGGAAATCTCAAACGACATCAAATACATCGGCGTAAACGACCGCGAGGTCGACCTGTTCGAGGGAATGTACGACGTTCCCAACGGAATGGCGTACAATTCCTACGTTATCCTCGACGAAAAGACCGCCGTAATGGACACGGTGGACGCGCATTTCGGCGGGGAGTGGCTCGAAAAGCTGGAGAAGGCTCTCGGCGGAAAAGCCCCCGATTATCTGGTGGTGCAGCACATGGAGCCCGACCACTCCGCGAACATCAAGGTTTTCGCGGACAAGTACCCGAACGCGAAAATAGTCGCCTCGGCAAAGGCTTTCGTGATGATGACGCAGTTTTTCGGCGAGAACTTCGCGGACAGACAGGTCGTCGTCGGCGAAAACGACACGCTCTCCCTCGGCAAGCACACCTTGACGTTCATCACCGCGCCCATGGTGCACTGGCCCGAGGTCATCATGACCTACGACGACGTTGACAAGGCGCTGTTCTCCGCGGACGGCTTCGGCAAATTCGGCGCTCTCGACGCGGACGAGGATTGGGCTTGCGAGGCCCGCCGCTACTATTTCGGCATCGTCGGCAAGTACGGCGCGCAGGTTCAGGCAGTCCTCAAAAAGGCGGCGGCGCTCGACATTCAAAAGATACTGCCGCTGCACGGTCCCGTATTGCAGGAGAACCTCGGCTACTACCTGAATTTGTACAACATCTGGTCGAGCTACGGCGTTGAGAGCGAGGGCGTGGTTATCGCGTACACGTCCGTCTACGGCAACACCAAAAAGGCTGTCGAGCTGCTCGCGGAAAAGCTGAGGGAAAACGGATGCCCGAAGGTCGTTGTCACAGACCTCGCGCGGGACGATATGGCGGAGGCTGTCGAGGACGCTTTCCGCTACGGAAAGCTCGTGCTCGCGACGACCACCTACAACGCGGATATCTTCCCGTTTATGCGCGAATTTATCCACAACCTCACCGAGCGCAATTATCAGAACCGCACTATCGGCATTATCGAAAACGGCAGCTGGGCGCCCACAGCCGCAAAGGTCATCAAGGGAATGTTCGAGAAGAGCAAGAGCATCACGTTTACCGACACGACGGTAACATTAAAGTCGGCTCTCAGCGCCGAGAGCGAGGTGCAGATAGCCGCTCTCGCAAAGGAGCTCGCGTAAAATAAAACAAAGGGAGCAAGGCGTGCCGCCTTTTGTAGTCCCAATGAAACGCCCCCGATAATTCGGGGGCGGATTTCTGTAAGGATATAATGTTTATTTGATAACTGTGCCCTCACGCTCCCTTTTTATTTCCCATAATGCGCGATAGTGAGCAAATACGATAAAAAAGCCGCCCGCGCCCTTGACGGATTTGGATAATTATGTTATAATATTATCGGAAAATGCAGGAAAATGCAGTAAAACTTTACATTTACGAGAACCTTATATACTTATGTCGTATAAAGGAGAGTTTTATGGACAGAAAATTAAGCAAGATAAACCGATATCTTATGATAGGCTGGCTCGCGATAGTCGTCGTGCTTACTGTGACGTATTTCGGCGAGCTCGCCCGCGGGCACCGCGACTGGCCGTATATGTCGATGTTCCTTACCGTCACGATAATACCCGCCGCCGCGTGCCTTATCTATTTCATAAAGAACCCCTCGAGCCAAAGGCTGCGGTATTACGCGGTCGCGGGCTATCTCCTCATGTACACGTTCGTGCTGCTGAACACGAACACGGTAATGACCTACGGCTACATTATCCCCATGCTCTCGCTCATCGTCCTGTACCACTCGCGCAGGCTCGTGCTTGTTATGGGCGGCGTGGCGCTCGCGGCGAATATCGCCTGCGTCGTGCGCTTCTTCATAATCGGCATGGTCACCTCCGAGGACATCAAGGACGTCGAGATACAGCTCGGCATGATAATTTTCTGCTTCGTGTTCGCGTATATCGCGTCAAGCCTGTACGACAAGATAGTCGCCGAAAACAAGGCGTACATAGAGTCCATCGACGACAAGCAGAAGCAGCTCGAGCGCGTGACGCTGCAAACGATAACCACCATAGCGAACATCATAGACGCCAAGGACGAGTATACAAAGGGTCATTCCTACCGCGTCGCGGAATATTCCTCCGCGCTTGCGGAGGAGCTCGGCTACGACAAGGAGCGCGTCGCGAACGTCAAGTACATCGGCTTGCTCCACGACATCGGCAAGATAGGCATACCCGATTCCATTCTCAACAAGCCCGGAAAGCTCACGGACAGCGAATACGCGCTTATGCGCAAGCACGTCGAGATAGGCGGCAATATCCTCAGCGGCAACAATATGATAGACGGTCTCGACGAGGGCGCGAAGTTCCACCACGAGCGCTACGACGGGCGCGGCTATCCTCTCGGCTTAAAGGGCGAGGAAATACCCGAAATGGCGCGCATAATCGGCATCGCCGACGCGTACGACGCCATGACTAGCAACCGCGTATACCGCAAGCGGCTCACGAACGAAAAGGTCATCTCCGAGATGAGAAGATGCAGCGGCGCGCAGTTCGACCCCAAGCTCACGGAAATATTCATCAAAATGATAGAGTCGGGCAGGTTCAACGACCTCAGCCCCGACAACGATACCGCCGAGGAAAGCAAGGGCATCGCCGAGCGCAGCGCAGACCTGCTGCAAAGCGTCATCGGCTTTAAGGAAAAATCCTACGACAACGAGCACGATTACCTCACGGGCGTGCTCAGCAGGAGCGCGGGCGAAAAGCTCATCTCCGCGCGGCTCTCCGAGGGCGACGGCGGGCTGTTTATCGTCGACATCACCAATCTGCTCGGCGTAAACGAAAAGCACGGCATAGTCGCGGGCGACAGAGTGCTCAGAACCGTCTCCGAGGCTCTTTCGGCAAGGGACGGGCTCGCCGTTGTCCGCTACGACGGCAGCGGCTTCCTCTGCTTCACGCAAAGCGAGACCGAAAGCGGCGCTCTCGAAAAGCTCATGAACGGGCTCTGCTCCGAGATATGCGAAAAGCTCCGCGCCATACCCGAATACGAGGATAACCTCATCTGCGTGGGCGGCGCGCTCTCGTCCGACGCCGGGCGCGACCTCGCGGCGCTGCTCATCGCCGCGGACAAGGCGCTGTTCTACGTAAAGCAGCTCGGCGAGGACGGCTGCTATCTGTATAAAAAGTCCGAAAAGGGCGCAAACGGCAGGCTCTACGGGCTCGACCTCGAGCAGCTCATCAAAATGATAGCCAGCGGCGGCTCGGACGGCGCGGTCTATGGAATGGATTCTCCCGAGTTTGAAAGGATCTACGAGCTCGTAAAGGGCATCTACGAAAAGAACAAGCAGGAAATGCAGCTCGTGCTTATCACGGTAACTCCCGCCGTCGGCAAGTCCCTCGCGGTCGCCGACCGCGACGAGGCAATGGAGTACCTGCAAAGCGCTATCGACGTTACGGTAAGCTCCTCCATGATAACGTTCCGCTTCAGCAGCGTGCAGTGCATGGTCATCGTCACCGAGCCCCGTACCGAAAGCGCGGAGCTTGTCACGGAGCGCATACTGAACAGCTTCTACAAATCCTACGACAAGAAGAATATGGCGCTTACAACCGAAGCGGCGTCCCTCCCTCCGCTCGAATAAAAGTTGACAGTGTACAGTTGATAGTTGACAGTTTCGGTGGCGCCTTACGGCGGCAATATTTAAATCGCGCCGCAAAGCGGCGCACCTTAACTGTACACTGTCAACTTTCAACTGTCAACTGCAAAAAAATCGCCGCCCATAAGGGCGGCAATTGTGTATTATAATTTTATTCCGTTCGGAGCGCCTCCACGGGGTCCTTCTTCGCCGCGATGCTCGCGGGGAACAGTCCCGCGATAAGCGTGAGCAGCATGCTGATAAGTATCAGTATCAAGCCGCCCTGCCACGGGAGCTTAGCCATATTCGGTATGTCCGTAACGTACTCTATTATAATATTGATAGGTATATTCAGTATCAGCGTCACCAATATTCCGATAACGCCCGCCGCAAATCCCACGATAAGCGTCTCGGCGTTGAACACGTTGGAAACGTCGTGCTTCGAGGCTCCCATAGCGCGGAGAATACCTATCTCCTTGGTGCGCTCGAGCACGGAAATATACGTGATAATGCCTATCATTATCGACGAAACAACAAGCGAAATGGCAACGAACGCTATCAGAATATACGAAATGGCGTCAATGGTGTCGGACACGGACGCTATCATCATCCCCACATAGTCGGTGTAGTTGATAACGTCTTTTTCCTTCCCCTCGGCAGCCTTTTTGTTGTTGTAGTCGGAGATGAGGTTCGTGATGTTCTCCTTGCTCTCAAAGTCCCTCGCGTAAATAGACACCTTCGAGGGTATCTGCAAGTCGGCAACGCCCAGTATCTGCAAATTCCCGTCGTAGGTCGCCTCGGTGGTCTCGGGCTCCTTTGTCAGCTCCTGGAGCTGCTGCATCTGCTCGGCAGTGATAACGCTCATAAACGCCGCGGTTATCTTGGTCTGCTCCGCCATTGTAAAGATCGCTGTCTGCTGCTGCTCGGGCGGGAGCTGCATAAGCTGCATCTTCTGCTCGTCCGTGAGCGTCTCGATAATGCTCTGTGACATCGTCATTACCTGCTCCTCGGTCATAAAGCCCATAAGCTGCTCCATAGCCTCTTCCATAGACATGGGCTCCTCGGGCTCCTCATCCTTTGTCGGGAACTCAATGCCCGTAAACACGTCAATATCGGGGTTCTCTCTCTGCTTTTTCACGAGAGCGCTCTCGTTGGTCTTGTTGATCATATGCTCGGTCAGCGCGGCAGTGTAGCCGACGCCGCCCGTAGACGACGTGGAGATAAGGCTGTCGCCGTTCGGACGGATAACGCCAACGACCTTCAGCTCCTCGCCGTTGTCGAGAGCCTTCGCCATAAACTCCTCGTCGCCGCTCATATTGTCGTAGCCGCCGTCCTCGTTCTCCGCGAACAGCTCGGGCGCGGTCAGCAGCTTAAACCGCAGCGCCATAAGCTCGTCGTAGGTAAAGCTGAGGTCGCCCGTATCGAGGTCGAACGTCTCCCCGGCGATAACGTGGCTCATCATCTCGCCGAGCTCCGCTTGGTCGCGCAGCCCCAGCGTATACAGCGTGAGGTTTGAAAGCTCGTTGTGCTCGCTTATGATGACCACCAGCTCGTCGTATTTCTCGGGCAGCCGCCCCGCGACCACCTCATACTGGTCGGCGGTCATTTCGTTGGATATCAGCTCCTGGAACACGTTCGCGCGCGAGGACATATCCCCGCCCATAAATGTCGAAGCCATGCCCATCATATCCTCCATGCCCGAAGCCATACCCTCGCCGAGCATAGCCTGCATCGTCGTCGAGGGGTTCACGCGCACTATCTCGTCGTTCACGCCGCGCGCGTACACATACAGGCTCGAATCGTAGGAATACTTTATCTCGCTTATGCTGTCCTTTATGTTGTCGGGGTTCGTGTCGATGTAGTCCATAAAAGCGGTAAGGTCGTTCTCCTGCACCTCGGAAAGCAGCGACTTCATCATCTCGGTCGACATATCGTTGGTGTACACGCGGTCGGGCTCGCGTTCCTCCTCAAGCGCCTCGTCGTGTATATCCAGCATCGACGTCATCAGCCCCGAATAGTTTATGGTCTCGCGCTCCAGCTCCACGGGATATGAAGCCAGCGTCGAGCGCTCCACGCCGTCAATGTACGCCTGAACGCCGTGCGACAGCGACAGTATCAGCGCAATGCCGATAATGCCGATGCTCCCCGCGAACGACGTAAGGAACGTCCTGCCCTTTTTCGTCAGCAGATTGTTGCGCGAAAGCGCCAGCGCCGTCCCAAACGACATCGAGGTCTTTTTTCCGCTCTTCTTCGGCTCCGCCTTGCTTTCGGCAGTCTCATACGGGTCGGAGTCGCTCTTTATCTTGCCGTCCACGAGCCGCACAATGCGCGTCGCGTAGTCGTTGGCAAGGTCGGGGTTGTGCGTGACCATTATAACAAGGCGGTCCTTGGCGATCTCCTTGACGAGCTCCATTATCTGCACGGAGGTCTCGCTGTCGAGGGCGCCCGTAGGCTCGTCGGCAAGCAGTATCTCGGGGTCGTTGACAAGCGCTCTCGCGATAGCCACGCGCTGCATCTGCCCGCCCGACATCTGGTTCGGGCGCTTGTTGAGCTGGTCGCCCAGCCCCACCTTCTCGAGAGCCTCTTTGGCGCGCTGTCTGCGCTCCGATTTGGAGACCCCCGACAAGGTGAGCGCAAGCTCCACGTTCGCCAACACCGTCTGGTGCGGTATCAGATTGTAGCTCTGAAAAATGAACCCGACCGAGTGGTTGCGGTATGTATCCCAATCCCTGTCCTTGTATTGCTTCGTGGAGCGCCCGTTGATTATCAGGTCGCCCGTAGTATACTGGTCAAGCCCGCCGATGATGTTCAACAGCGTAGTCTTGCCGCAGCCCGAGTGCCCGAGCACAGCCACGAGCTCGCAGTCACGGAAGCTTATCGACACGTCCCGCAGCGCGTGGACCTTGTCGCCGCCCGTGTCATAGTCCTTAGTGATGTTCTTGATCTCTAACATTTATGTTCCCCTTTCCGATGCTATGATTTTTGAAGTTGCCTCGACAAATCTTCCGTGCAGCTCTATCATCGTCGAGATCTCCTCGTCCGAAAAGCCGCGCATCGCCCCGTCGAACACCGAGAAAATCCGCCTCAGCAGCCTTTTCAGCTCGTTCTCGCCCTGCTCCGTCACCCTTATCCTCACGGTTCTGCGGTCGTTCGGGTCGGAATAGCGCTCCACAAAGCCCTTCTGCGACAGCGACCGCAGCGTTCGCGAAACGGACGGAAGCGACGCGCCGAGATTTTTCGCCGCCTGCGCCACGGTGATGTTCTCTCCGCCGTTTTCCTCGGCATAATCCAGCGCGCAGTGTATAAGAATTATCTCCGATTGACTTGCGCAGTCGCTTGAAATTATCGCGCGGCAAAGCGCCATATGCCGCTGCATATCGCGGAGAAGCTTCCCGTAAAGCTCGCACGGAACGCGCTTTTCGCCGAACATCTCGCCGCTTTCGAGCAATTCGGTCAAATATTTCAAATCCTCACCGCCGATCCATATTGTTATCAACGGTTATTATTTTACACCTGTTAAGCATTTTTGTCAATAGCCCATACCCATTTTCGGCAAATTGCATAAAAACACCTAACAGGCAAATACTATTTTAATATCGTAAAGCGAAAGCGCGGTGAAAAATGTGAAAATTATGAAAAAACTATGGGGCGCCTTTTGGCTCGTCGAGACGCTCCTGCTCTCGGGAACGCTGGCAGCGGTCTTGGCGCTCGTCGGGCACTTTCCGCTGCTTGCGGCGCTTGCGGGGCTCTCGGGAAGCGTCGCCGCCGCGGCGTATTTTCTGCACTTCCGTTCGCTGAAATATTCCCTCGAAAACGGCACTATAATAATATGTAAGGGCATACTGATACGCTCGCGCCGCGAAATACCGCTTGAAAACGTCCTTATGGCGCAGTCCTGCAAGTTTTTCGGGAGAAAGTTGCATATCTCCCTCGTCACAGCGGGCGGTACGGCGACGCTGTTCTGCAATGTCGACATTGCCGAGCTGCTCAAAAAGCAAACGGAAATCACGCCGCAAGATACCGATTGAAAACGTCCTCATAGTGCAGTCTCATGCGCTTTTTCGCTCCTCCCCAGCCACGAGAACGACCTTTCCGAACTAATCCGAAACCCTGCCGCGAAACCCGCTCAAAAGCCCTCTCAGCGCAGTCCCATGCGCTTTTTCGCTCCTCCCTAGCCACGAGAACGACCCCGCTGAACTAATCCGAAACCCCGCCGCGAAATCCGCTCAAAAGTGCCCCATGGCGCAGTCTCATGCGCTTTTTCGCTCCTCCTCGGCACGAGACCGACCCCGCAAAACTAATCCGAAACCCCGCCGTGAAACCCGCTCAAAAGTCCTCATAGCGCAGTCTCATGCGATTTTTCGCTCCCCCTCGGCACGAGAACGACCTGCCGAACCAATCCGAACCCCCGCCGCGGAACCCGCTCAAAAGCCCTCTCAGCGCAGTCCCATGCGCTTTTTCGCACCTCCCTTGGCACGAGAACGACCTTTCCGAACTAATCCGAAACCCTGCCGCGAAACCCGCTCAAAAGCCCTCTCAGCGCAGTCCCATGCGCTTTTTCGCTCCTCCCTAGCCACGAGACCGACCTTTCCGAACTAATCCGAAACCCCACCGCGAAACCCGCTCAAAAGCCCTCTCAGCGCAGTCCCATGCGCTTTTTCGCTCCTCCCTAGCCACGAGACCGACCCCGCAAAACTAATCCGAAACCCCGCCGCGAAACCCGCTCAAAAGCCCTCATAGCGCAGTCTCATGCGCTTTGCGGGAGAACGCTGTTTTGCAAGCTGCCGACGACGATTTTTAACTGTTTCAACAGGGTTTTCAACAGCGAGTAATTTTTTCAATGTTGAAAAACGGCTTCGGGACGGGCTTTGTTAAAAAAATAACCCGCCGTTTCACACGCGGCGGGTCAGTGAAATTTTCGCGAAAACGGCTTAACAGCCGTCGTTCTTGCCGTCCGAGACGGCGTTCGGCAAAAAGTCATATAACTCATTGTAATTTTCCAGCTCGTCGGAATTGGTGGGGGAGGCGGGGATAAGGCCCGTGCAATCTGTGCCGCTGGAAGCTTTAAAATCTTCGCTGTCGAAACCGCCGAGGCAGTCTGTCTCCGTGTCCGGGGGATATGGGTACATGGCGCATCACTCCTTTGTTTTTTAATAGTTTGCGCCGCTTACCGTGATTTATTCCTCGATTACAATATTTGGAAATCGTGAATTTTTTTAACTGGAAACTTGCAAAATTCAACAGTTAGTAATATAAACTCTACAAGAAGCTTGTGATTTTTGCGGTTTTTTGCAGTTCGCTTGCAGTAAATTGCAGTCGATTTGCAGTTTTTTGCGGATTTTTGCAGTTTTGCGCTGTAAATATTTGGAAACGCTGTAAAATAAAGTTAAAATTTGGAATATACTTCGGGCTAACGCCCGAAGTATTCTGCGTTTTTGGCTCGAATTGCCCTAACGGCAATTCGATTTCGCACTTCGTGCGAAATACGCCAAAAGCCGCGCGTTGTCTCGCTCCGTATTGTTGCTGTTCGGGCACAATTGACAATTATTGTGCGCCGCTTCGCGGGGTGATTTAAAAAACAGGGCGCAAGACGTGCGCCGAAGTTTTCAATTGCACATTGTACCTATCGAGCCTAAAGCCGCGCGGCTTTTTGCAGTTTTGCGCTGTAAATATTTGGAATATACTTCGGGCTAACGCCCGAAGTATTCTGCGTTTTTGGCTCGAATTGCCCTAACGGCAATTCGATTTCGCACTTCGTGCGAAATACGCCAAAAGCCGCGCGTTGTCTCGCTCCGTATTGCTGCTGTTCGGGCACAATTGACAATTATTGTGCGCCGCTTCGGGGCGTGATTTAAAAAACGCCGAAATTTTCAATTGTACATTGTCCATTGTCCTATAACATTGCAGTAAATTGCAGTTGAACGCGGATTATGATAATATCATATCATAAGCGCCCTCAGCTCCTCGAGTATTTTCCGCTCTCTGCGCGAGACCTGCACCTGCGTCAGACCGAGTATCGCGGCGGTCTGTGCCTGCGTTTTTTCGCGGAAATAGCGGAGGATGATAAGATTTCTGTCGCTTTCGGGGAGCTTTGCGATGCACTGCCGAAGCGCGAGCCTGTCGATAAGGGCGCTTTCGCCGCTCTCCGCGGGGAGGTCGTACTCGACGCCGTCCTCCGCGGAGGTGAGCGAAACGGGCGGCAGCCCCGCAGCGATCGCCTCGGCGGCTGCCTCGGGCGATACGCCGAGATATTCGGCTATTTCGCTTACGGTGGGCTCGGAGCCGCTTTTCGAGAGCTCGTCGCGGGCTTTCGCGGCTTTCAGCGCCAGCTCCTTTAGCGAACGGCTCATCTTTATCGCGCCGCCGTCGCGGAAAAGCCGCCTTATCTCGCCGAGTATGACGGGCACGGCATACGTCGAAAAGCGCAGCCCGCGCGACTCGTCGAAGTTGTCGTATGCCTTTACGAGCCCGACGCTCCCCGCCGAAAAAAGCTCCTCATAATCGATGCCGCGCCCCCTGAAACGGTTCGCGAGCGAATGGACGAGCGGCAGGTTCGCCGCGATAAACTCATCTCTTGTCATTTATCCTTCCCGCGATCTTTTTTTCCATTGTCACGACGGTGCCCCTGCCCTCGGAGGAGCGCACGCGCACCTTGTCCATAAAGCTCTCCATAACGGTAAATCCGAGCCCCGAGCGCTCCTCGTCGGCGGGGGCTGTGGTGTAGGCGGGCTCCATTGCCCGACGAACGTCGGAGATGCCTTTGCCGTTGTCCTTTATCCGTATGTATACGGCGTTGTCCGAATAGAGCCGCATGAACAGCTCCACCTCGCCGTTTGTATCGCGGTAGCCGTGGACTATCGCGTTTGTCACCGCCTCGGAGACGGCTGTTTTTATCGCGGCTATTTCCTCGACGGTCGGGTCGCACTGCATTGCGAACGCGGCGGCTGCCGAACGGGACAAGCCCTCGTTCCTCGAAAGGGCGGGGAAACGCACCTTACATTCGTTTACGGAATTTCTTTTCATAATTTCGCCTCCTGTTTTTTCGGCTCGACGATGAGCGCTCCCAAGCCCGAGAGCCTTATCACGGCGGCGGTGTGGTTCTTTATCTTGTACGCGGCGTTGTCCGAACAGAGCCGCATGAACAGCTCCGCTTCGACGGTCGGGTCGCACTGCATTGCGAACGCGGCGGCTGCCGAACGGGACAAGCCCTCGTTCCTCGAAAGGGCGGGGAAACGCACCTTACATTCGTTTACGGAATTTCTTTTCATAATTTCGCCTCCTGTTTTTTCGGCTCGACGATGAGCGCTCCCAAGCCCGAGAGCCTTATCACGGCGGCGGTGTGGTTCTTTATCTTGTACGCGGCGTTGTCCGAACAGAGCCGCATGAACAGCTCCGCTTCGACGGTCGGGTCGCACTGCATTGCGAACGCGGCGGCTGCCGAACGGGACAAGCCCTCGTTCCTCGAAAGGGCGGGGAAACGCACCTTACATTCGTTTACGGAATTTCTTTTCATAATTTCGCCTCCTGTTTTTTCGGCTCGACGATGAGCGCTCCCAAGCCCGAGAGCCTTATCACGGCGGCGGTCTCGGGGCGCGCGTTTTTTATCAGCAGCTCGCCGCCCGCCGCCTTGACCGATTTCAGCCGCCCGAGTATCAGACCTATCCCCGAGCTGTCCATAAAGCCGACCTGCTCCATATCGAGTATGAGCAGCTCGGGGCGCGAGCGGGCTATCAGCTCGTCGAGCGCCGTTCGGAACTCCCGCGCGGCGTGGTGGTCAATATCGCCCGAGAGCGCGGCGGTTATGCGTTTTCCGTCGTTGTATATCTTCAGCATTTTATTTCCCCCCGTTTGCAAATCTTTCCCGTAATTATAGCACGTTCGGGGCGCGTCGGGGGTCGATATTCGGGAGCGAAACAAATTTTTTTGCGCGGATTTTTGCCGAATAACGGCGGGGAGCGCGGAACGATGCCGAAAGACTGCCGAAAATACAAAACGGCGGCGAGGTGAAATTAGTGCTTTTACCTCTTGATTTATGAGGAAGAAAATGCTATAATGAAAATGTACTAATTACAGGAGGCTTGAGCTATGACCGTAAAGACTTTTTCGATAAATCCCGAAAAGACCGCCTTTGTAAGGGCGTATCTCCCCGACAGCATCGCGGGGCTGCCGTACTGCGAAAAGCGCCCGTCGGTGGTGATATTCCCCGGGGGCGGCTACAATCATTGCTCCGACCGCGAGGGAGAGCCTATCGCGCTGCAGTATCTCGCGGCGGGCTACGCGGCGTTTACCGTGACGTATTCCGTAAACGCGAGGTTCCCCGCAGCGCTTATGGATGCGGCGTATACGTTCTACAAGATACGCA
This sequence comes from Lachnospiraceae bacterium, assembly GCA_023664705.1. Taxonomy (GTDB): domain Bacteria; phylum Bacillota; class Clostridia; order Oscillospirales; family Ruminococcaceae; genus CAG-115. The sequence goes on from JAMPFE010000004.1 coordinate 27,566, forward strand.
TGAGAGCCGAGGAGTTCCATATCGACCCCGCGAAGATAGCCGTGCTGGGCTGCTCGTCGGGAGGGCATCTCGCGGGGTGTCTGGCGACCATGTGGAACGACAATCTTGTCGTGAAGACGATAAACTGTCAGCCGGAGGATCTCCGTCCGAGCGCCGCCGTGCTCTGTTATCCTGTTATCAGCGGCGTGACCGCGCCGCACGTCGGGAGCTTTGAAATTCTCCTCGGGGAGGACCCGAACCGCTCAGACCTGTCGAGGCTGTCGCTTGAGAACCGCGTTACACCGAAAACGCCGCCTATCTTTATGTGGCACACAGCCAACGACGACTGCGTGCCCGCGCACAACTCCCTTGTAATGGCGAAGGCGTGCATTTCAAACAAGGTGCCCGTGGAGCTGCATATCTTCGACGAGGGACCGCACGGGCTGTCGACCTGCGACAAGGCGACGGGCTGGAACGAGGCGTTTTACCTCGACAACTGCCGACGCTGGATAGGGCTGTCGATCGAGTTCCTGAATAAATACATGAACGTATGAGCTTTCTCGAAAAGGTGCGCAAGCCCGAGGGGCTGCCGATTCGGAAAACCGCGCTGTTCTGCGTGATGTTTGTGATACTCGGCGCGGCGGCGGGGGCGTTCTCAAAGCTCGCGGACGTGTATTCCGAGATACTCGGCAGCTTTACCTCGGGAATGTGCATATGGATATTTCTGGGAACGCTTATCTGCGCGCGCACGAAAAGCCCGTTCCGCGCGGCGGCTTACGTGCTGCTGTTCTGCGCGGGAATGATAGCGGCGTACTACCTGACCGCGGAGCTGGGGGAGCTGTACTACTCGCGGAGATTTGTACGCGGTTGGAGCGTGTTTACGCTGTTTACGCCGATTTTCGCGGTCATTGCGTGGTACGCGAAGGGCAGGGGAGCGCTGTCTTGGGGGATAAGGCTCGGCATTGTTGCCGTTATGCTGTGCTCCGTTTTTCTGTTTTCGGGGCATATCGTGCTTGACCCGCTCGTTACCGCAGCGGCGTTTGCGGTGACGATAAATAAACGCAAAGACAAAACAAAGGAAAGGAAATCGCTATGAAGAAACCGTTTGTTACAAAGGAGCAGATAGAGGAGATAGTCAAGACCTATCCCACGCCGTTCCATATCTACGACGAAAAGGGGATACGCGAGAACGCCCGCGCGCTGAAGGCGGCGTTTTCTTGGAACAAGGGCTTCCGCGAGTATTTTGCCGTGAAAGCGACCCCGAACCCGTTTATCATGAAGATATTGCAAGAGGAGGGCTGCGGGTTCGACTGCTCGAGCTACACAGAGCTGCTGCTCTCGGACGAGGTGGGGGCAAAGGAGCATGACATAATGTTTTCGTCCAACGCGACTCCCGATGAGGATTTTAAGAAGGCTTTCGAGCTGGGGGCTATCATCAATCTCGACGATTTTACGCATATTGAGGTTCTCGATAAGCTGACGGGTATTCCCGAGACTGTATGCTGCCGATATAACCCGGGAGGGGAATTTAAGACGGACGGCTCGCCGAACGTTATGGACACGCCGCGCGACGCTAAGTACGGCATGACACCCGAGCAGATAACCGAGGCTTACAAGATACTGAAAACAAAGGGCGCGAAACGCTTCGGCATGCACGCGTTCCTTGCGTCGAATACGCTTACCAACGACTATTATCCCACGCTGGCGCGGATAATGTTCCGCGAAGCCGTTAAAATAAAGGAAAAGGCGGGCGTGGAGCTGTCGTTCATCAATCTGAGCGGCGGCGTGGGCATTCCCTACAAGCCCGAGCAGCCCGCGAACGACATCGCGGTCATCGGAGAAAAGGTGCGCGAGGCTTATGAGGAGATCCTCGTGCCCGCGGGAATGGGGAACGTCGCGCTGTTCACGGAGCTTGGGCGGTTTATGCTCGCGCCGTACGGCATGCTTATCGCAAAGGCTATCCGCGAGAAGCATATTTACAAGGAGTATATCGGTCTGGACGCGTGCGCGGCGAACCTTATGCGACCCGCTATTTACGGCGCGTATCATCATATCACCGTTCTCGGCAAGGAGGACGCTCCCTGCGATTACAAGTACGACGTGACGGGCGGGCTCTGCGAGAACTGCGATAAATTCGCGATTGACAGAATGCTGCCGAAGATAGATATAGGCGATTACATTGCAATTCACGATACGGGAGCGCACGGATTTTCGATGGGGTACAACTACAACGGCAAGCTGCTCAGCGCGGAGCTGCTCCTGCGCGGAGACGGCAGCGTAAAGCTGATACGCCGCGCGGAGACACCCGAGGACTATTTCGCGACGTTCGATTTCGCGGAGGGCAAATTTGAGCTTTAACATTCGGCGCCGAGGAACGCTCCCCGGCGCCGGATTTTTTCTATTTGCCCGAAGCGTAATCCGCGCGGAGCTGTCCGCAGGCGGCGTTGAGGTCCGCGCCGAACTCGCGGCGCTTTGTCGCGATAACGCCGCGCTCCTTTAAAATGCCGCAGAACATCGAGACGGTCTCGGGGCTTGACTTTTTATAGCCGCTGTCCGTGGAATTGTACGGGATAAGGTTGACGTAAAAATCGCGCTTGCCGACAAGCGCCGCGAGCCTTTCCGCGTGCTCGGGCGTGTCGTTGATACCGTCGAGCATTACGTATTCGAGCGTGACGCGGCGGCGCGTTTTTTCGGAGAAATACTCCGCGGCGCGCATTACCTCGGCTATCGGGTACGCCTTGTTTATCGGCATAAGCTCGCTGCGGAGGTCGTCGTCGGGGGCGTGCAGGCTTATCGCGAGATTGCATGGGCGCGGCAGGTCGGCGTATTCGTAGATTTTCGGGACGACGCCGCAGGTGGAAACGGTCACGTGCCGCCTGCCGACGGCGAGCCCCTTGTCCTCGGTGACGAGCTCGCAGAAATCGGCGACCGCCTCGAAATTGTCGAACGGCTCGCCTATGCCCATGACCGAAACGCCGTCTATTTTGCAGTTAAATGCAGCCGAAATCGCAAGCGCCTGACCCGTTATCTCGGCGGTTGTGAGACTGCGGCGCTTTTTCAGCAGCCCGCTCTGGCAGAATTTGCAGCCCATATTGCAGCCTACCTGCGTTGAAACGCAGATGCAGCTGCCGAAACGCTGCCGCATGAGCACGGTCTCGGCAAATTCTCCGTCGGAGAGCTCCAACAGGAGCTTTGCCGCGTCGCCGCACTCGCGCTTTTCCACTATCCGCGGGAGCGCGAACTCGAAATCCGCGCTCAGGCGCTTGACGACGCGCTCCGCGAAGCCGTATTCCGAAAATCCGCGCAGCCCGCGGCGATAAATGCCGTCGTAGAGTATCATCGCTTTCGCGGGGTTTTCGCCTATGCTTTCAAAGTATTTTTTCAGCTTGCGCGGGGAATAATCGTAAATGTTCATCTGCGTTTTCCTTTTCTATTCGACGACCCTTACGGAGAGGTCCGTGTGCGCGCCGTCGAGCGCGAATTTATCCGCAATGCCGTTCGTTATCAGCACCTCGCCGTTGTCCGTTATCAGGATAAAATCGAAGCCTTTGTTTTCGCGCCAAAATTCGACGGAGCGCTCCGCGCCCATTACGAAAAGCGCCGTCGAGAGCGCGTCGCAGAGCCTGCCCTCCTCGGATATCACGGTCGCGGAGAGCAGCCCGTTGTCGGCGGGGAAGCCGCTCGCGGGGTCGATGATGTGACCGTAGGTCTTGCCGTCGGCAGTAAAGCAGCGCTCGTAGCTGCCCGAGGTGACGACCGCGCGGTCGGAGACGGTCAGCACGCCGACGTTGCCCGAGCCCGAGGAGTCCTTTATGCCGAGCCGCCAGCCGCTGCCGTCGGGGCGCGAGCCGACGAGCCGGATGTTGCCGCCGAGGTTGATAAGCGCGGATGTAACGCCGTTTTCGCGGAGGATGCGCGCGGTTTCGTCGCTTGCATAGCCCTTGGCGACCGCGCCCATATCCAGCATCATGCCCTCGGCGAGCGTTATTGTGCTGCCGTCGACGGTGACGCGCTCATAGCCGACGTTTTTCAGCAGCGCCGAAAGCTCCTCGGGGGAGGGGACGCGGTTTTCGTCCGTCGTAAAGCCCCACGCCCGCAGGACGGGGTATATTGTCGGGTCGAGAGCGCCGCCCGTTTTTTCGGCGATCTCCAAAGCGAACGAGACGAGCTCGGCGGTCTCGGGGCTTACCGCGACCGCGCCGCCGCGGTTCAGCGCGGAGAGCTCGCTGCTCTCGTCGGTGACGGAGAGCTTTTTCTCGAGCTCCGTTATGCGCCGAGCCGCGGACTTTACGCCCTCCTCGGCGGCGCCGCCGTAAGCGGAGACGCTCATAAAGGTGTCCATTGCGAAGAAATCATGGGAATATTCCTCGGGAGCTCCCGAACAGGCGGCGAGCAGCAGGCAGAGCGCTATCGATAAAAAAATTTTAAGCTTCATTTTATTCTCCCGTGTGTTTATTATATATTGTAGCACTCTAAAAAGGCGTTGTCAAGAAAATTTTTTTATTTTACCTATTGACAAATACCCCCAGAGGGTATATAATGTAGTTATTAGAGAATAGTTGTTAGTAGTTAGTTATTGTTGTCGCAGGCACCTTTAACTCCGACAACCAGCAACTAATCGCTATTAAACTAACTACTATACGGGGGTGAATGGTATGGAAGAAAGCTGTCCGCGCTGCCAAAAGAAAAAGGAACGCTCCGACGGGGAGTACAAAAGGCTGATAAACCGCCTGAACCGCATTTCGGGGCAGATAAACGGCATAAAGAAAATGGTGGAAAACAGCGCCTACTGCACGGATATTCTGGTGCAGGTCGCAGCCGCGAACGCCGCGCTCAATTCCTTCGGCAAGGAGCTGCTGAGCGAGCATATAAGGACGTGCGTCGCGGATAATATTAAGAACGGCAACGACGAGGTGATAGACGAGCTCGTCGATACTTTGCAAAAGATGATGAAATAGGGTGATGATATGCGGCAATATAACGTAACGGGAATGAGCTGCGCGGCTTGCTCGGCGCGCGTGGAAAAGGCGGTGAACGCGGTGAGCGGCGTCACGAGCTGCTCGGTGAGCCTGCTTACGAACTCCATGGGGGTCGAGGGCGGCGAGCCCTCCGAGATAATAAAGGCGGTAGTCGCGGCGGGGTACGGAGCGTCGCTTAAAGGCGCGGAGAAGTCCTCGGACGACGGGGAGCTTGCCGACAGGGAGACTCCCAAAATGAAGCTTAGGCTGTTCCGGTCGCTGGGATTTCTTGCTGTGCTGATGTATATCTCCATGGGCGGAATGATGTGGGGGTGGTGGTTACCTCCATTTCTCGCGGACGACCATGTGGCGATGGCTCTGGCGCAGCTTTTGCTGACGGGGATAATTATGGTGATAAACCAGAAGTTCTTCGTGAGCGGCTTTAAGGGCATAATCCACCGAGCGCCGAATATGGATACGCTGGTGGCTCTGGGAGCGGCGGCGGCTTTCGGGTACTCGGTGTACGCGACGTTCATGATGAGCGGCGCGCAGGCTGCCGGGGACCACGAAACGGTCATGACCTATATGCACGAGCTGTATTTTGAGAGCGCGGGCACGATATTGACGCTGATAACGCTCGGGAAGCTGCTGGAGGCGTACTCCAAGGGCAAGACCACAAACGCGCTGAAAAGCCTTATGAGGCTTGCGCCCAAGACTGCCGTGATAATGAGGGACGGCGCGGAAGTTACCGTGCCGGTGGAGCAGGTGAAAATCGGCGATATTTTTGTTGTCAAGGCGGGCGACAGCGTTCCCGTGGACGGCGTGATAATCGAGGGAGACACTGCGGTCAACGAAAGCGCGCTCACCGGGGAGAGCATTCCCGTGGACAAGACGGTCGGCGACGAGGTCTCCGCGGCGACTATCAACCAATCCGGTTATATTCGCTGCAAGGCTTCGCGTGTAGGCGAGGACACTTCTCTCTCGCAGATAATCAGAATGGTGAGCGACGCGGCTGCCACCAAGGCTCCGATTGCCAAAATCGCGGATAAGGTGTCGGGCGTGTTTGTGCCGACCGTTATTACGATAGCGCTGGTGACTATCGCGGTGTGGCTGCTCACGGGGAACGGCGTCGGATACGCTCTGGAGCGCGGAATTTCCGTGCTCGTAATCTCCTGCCCGTGCGCACTGGGGCTGGCAACTCCCGTGGCTATTATGGTCGGGAACGGCGTGGGCGCTAAAAACGGCATACTGTTCAAGACCGCCGTGTCTCTGGAGGAAACGGGCAAAACGGAGATCGTGGTTCTCGACAAAACGGGAACGATAACAAGCGGCGAGCCCACGGTTTACGACGTGATACCCGTCGGGGTCTCCGAGGAGGAGCTGCTGAGGTGCGCGTTCGCGATAGAGCGGCGCAGCGAGCACCCCCTCGCCAAGGCTATAATCTCCTACGGGCGCTCGTTCAATTTCGACGTTCGGGAGCCGAGCGCGTTCCGGGTGCTGCGCGGGAGCGGCATTTCGGCAACGCTTGACGGGCGGCAGTATATCGCGGGCAATCTGCGCCTGTGCGAGACTTACTGTGACATTTCGCGCGATATTCGCGAGACTGCCGAGCGGCTATCCGACGAGGGCAAAACGCCGCTGTTCTTCTGCCGCGACCAGATGCTCATCGGCATAATCGCCGTTGCCGACGCTGTTAAAGAGGACAGTCCCGAGGCTATCGCGCAGCTCAGAAATATGGGCATACGCACGGTAATGCTCACGGGCGACAACAAGCGCACAGCCGAGGCCGTCGGAAGACTCGCGGGGGTCGACGAGGTGATAGCGGGGGTTCTCCCGGGCGGCAAGGAGGACGTTATCAAGGAGCTTAAGCGCCAAGGCAAGACGGCAATGGTCGGCGACGGCATCAACGACGCGCCCGCACTTACGCGAGCGGACGTCGGCATTGCGATAGGCGCGGGCTCGGATATCGCGCTGGACGCCGCGGACGTGGTGCTGATGAAGTCGAGGCTGTCGGACGTTCCCGCGGCGATAAGGCTGTCGCGCAGCACGCTGCTGAACATCAAGGAGAACCTGTTCTGGGCGTTTATATACAACGTTATCGGCATTCCGCTGGCAGCGGGCGTTTGGATACCGCTGTTCGGCTGGCGGCTGAACCCGATGTTCGGCGCGGCGGCGATGAGCCTGTCGAGCTTCTGCGTCGTCACGAACGCCCTGCGGCTGAATTTCACGAAAATTTACAGCGCGAAGCACGACCGAAAGCTGCGCAAAAAGGTCAACAAAAGCGGGCTGCCGCTTAATAATAAGGAGGACGATTTTATGGAGATCACAATGAAGATCGAGGGCATGATGTGCGGACACTGCGAGGCTGCCGTTAAAAAGGCGCTCGAGGAGCTGCCGACGGTGGAAAGCGCGGAGGTCTCCCACGAAAAGGGGACCGCGGTCGTTAAGCTCAGCGCCGAGACGGATTTCGCGGTGCTGAAAAAGGCTGTCGAGGACAAGGATTACAAGGTCATCGCATAAAGCCGAAAGCGCCCGGGGTCACGCTCCGGGCGCTTTTGTCGTTACGGGGCGAAAATACTCGTTTTGTGCAGTAAAAATCTTTATGAAATCTTTACCGAAAATGCCAAAAAATGCTTGATTTTGCAATCGTTTTACGCTATAATAATATTACCATACGAAATAGAAGCCCTCTCCGAGGGCAGGAGGGTGTGGGGCTGGGCGCCCCAGCCCCGCCGCAAAGGGCTCCGCCCTTTGCAATCCCAAAAATTGTAAATATATTTTTTCAAAAGAGGTTTCACTATGAGTAAAAATATGAATGTATGCTTGATGAACGATTCCTTTCCGCCCGTTATCGACGGCGTGGCGAACGCGGTCATAAATTACGCGAGCGTTATCTCGGGCGGGCTCGGAAAAGCCGTCGTGGTGACGCCCGAATACCCCGGCGCGGTCGACGATTATCCGTTTGAGGTGGTGCGCTACCGCAGCATGAACATCACGGAGAAGCTCTGCGGCTACCGCGCGGGCTATCCGTTTTCGAGCAGCAAGCTGGACGCGCTCGCCGCGGAGGAATTCAACATTATCCACAGCCACTGCCCGTTCGCCTCGACGATGATGGCGAGGGTGCTGCGCGAAAAGACGAACGTGCCTATCGTGATGACCTACCACACGAAATTCGACGTCGACATAAAGCGCGCCCTGCCGAACAAGCTTATGGCGGAGCAGGCGATAAAATTCGTCATCAACAACATCTCCGCGTGCGACGAGGTGTGGACGGTAAGCCGCGGCGCGGGCGAAAATCTCCGCAGCCTCGGCTACGAGGGGGAGCTTGTCGTAATGGAGAACGGCGTGGATTTCCCCAAGGGCAGAGCCGACAGAAACGACGCGGAGGCGCTCCGACAAGCCTACGACGTTCCCAAGGACGTTATACTGTTTATGTTCGTCGGAAGATTGCTGTGGTATAAGGGCATTCGCCTTATTCTGGACGCGCTGAAGATAATTTCCGAAAAGGGCTTGGATTTCCGCATGATGTTCGTCGGCGACGGCATGGACAGGCAGGAAATGGAGGATTACGCAAACGAGCTCGGGCTTTCGGAGAAGTGCATTTTCACGGGCGCTGTGAGCGACCGCGAGGAGCTCCGCGTGTTCTATACGGCGGGGGAGCTGTTTTTGTTCCCGTCCGAGTACGACACCAACGGCATAGTGGTGCGCGAGGCTGCCGCGTGCGGAGTGGGCTCGCTGCTGATTGAGGGCAGCTGCGCCGCGGAGGGCATAACCGACGGGCGCACGGGCATTCTCACAGCCGCCGACCCCGCCGCGATAGCCGGAAAGCTGGAGTTTGCCGTCGGGCACCGCGAGGAGATGCACCAAATCGGCGAGCACGCCATGAACGAGGTGTACATATCGTGGGAGACATCGGTAAAGCGCGCCTACGACCGCTACGGCGCGGTTGTCGAGCGCTGCATGAGCGGTCGGTCTCAGCGCCGCGAGAGCGTTATCCAAGAGGAATTTTTCGTTATGCTCGACAACATCACCGACGACATAATGCGCTTCCGCAGCATCCCCGCCGAGATAAAGGAGTCGCGCGAAAAAACGCGCGAGCGCTGGATAAAGATAAAGGAAAGGCTGAAACGGGGCGAATAACGAATGAAGAAACGCAAAAAAGCGCTGCCCCTGCCCGAGGGCTTCACGCAGCGCGATATAAGGCTCGAAAGCTCCGTCTGCACGGGCGAGAAAACCATAGGCTTTTACAGCGCCGCCGAGAAAAAGCTGCTCTTCGCGGAGCTCGTGAGGAGCGAGGAGGACGTCGCCGCCTTTTACGAGAAATACGGCTTGGAGCGGTCGCAGAGCTTGTCATAAATACTCCGAAATTTTCATGTACTCCCCGAGCATTTTCTCCTCGGAGATCGTTCGGTTCGCGGGGCTTGTGGACGGCAGGCAGATATCGGGCATAAGCCCGGGGAAGTGCCGCCGATACAGCGCGTGAGCCTTTTTGCCCGTCGTGAACACCGCGCGTATTTGACAGCCGTCGATTATCAGACGCAGGTCGTTCGGCACGGCGTTCCTTATCGAGCTGTCCTCCGCGCCGCTGATGTCGCAGCTTTCGAGCACGTCCCAGAGCGCTATCCCGTGCTTCAGACAAAGCAGTTTTCTCCCCTCGATATCCGAGGGGAGCTTTTCGTTCAGCACGGCGCAAAGCATTTTCCAGAAGCGGTTCTGCGGGTGCATATAATAAAATCCGAGCTCCCGCGACCTCGGCGACGGGATAGTCCCGAGAATGAGCACCCGCGAGCGCCCGTCGAAAACGGGCGGGAACTCGTGCGTTACGCGCTCAGAGCTCATAGTCCACGCTCACGGACTGCGTGCGTATCGACTTGCAGAACGCCGATACCTCGACGTGCAGGGGGTTCGTACTGTACGCTTTCAGCGCCTCGAGGCTGTCGAACTCCGAAACGAGCACAGCGTCAAAGCTGCGGTCGGAGGGGTTTATGTTCACGCCGACCTCCATAGCGCGTATCTCGGGTATTTTGCCCTTCAGCGCGAGCAGCCGCTCCCTAAAAAGCAGCATATTGTCGCGCTCGCCCTCCTTGAATTTCCACATCACGATATGTCTTATCATACTATTTTGACACTCTCCTCCGCTTTTAATTTTATTTTCGCCGCGGCAGCTCCGTCCCCCGTCGGATACGTTACCGAGCAGCAGCCGCCGTTTTTCGAGGTCACGGACAGCGCCGTAACCGCGCCGTCCCTCCATTCCGCGTCGACAACAAAGCCGCCCCTCGCGCATAAGCCCTTAAACGCTCCGCTTCGCCATTCCTCGGGAACGGCGGGCAAAACGCGGATAACGCCCCCGTGGCTTTGCAGCAGCATTTCCGCGATACCCGCCGAGCCGCCGAAGTTGCCGTCTATCTGGAAAGGCGGGTGGAAGTCCCAGAGATTTTCAAACGTGCAGTCGCTCAAAAGCCCGCGCAGCAGCTTATAGGCGCGTTCTCCGTCGCCCGTCCTCGCCCACAGGTTCAGGCGGTGCGCCCTTGCCCAGCCCGTCGATTCGTCGCCGCGGTCGTTCATCGACGCGACCGCCGCCCGCATGAGCTCGGGGGTCTCCGAGGTTATCCGCTTGCCCGGGTACAAGCCCATAAGGTGCGAAAGGTGGCGGTGGTTTTTCTGTATCTTCGAGCGGTCGAAATCGGGCTCGTCCTCCTCGAACCACTCCTTCAGCAGCCCCGTTTTCCCGATATGATAGGGCTTCAGCTTCGGCAGCATTTCCCTTGCCTTTTCTTGAAGCTCCCCCTCCTCGGAAAGCTCCGCGGACGCGGCAAGGAAGTCGATGAACAGCTGCTCGATAAGGCTCTGCTCGTAGGTGTTCCCGACGGTCACGGGACCGTGCTCGGGGGAATACGTCGGCGTCGAAACGAGCCTGTCCTGCCGATCGTCATAACGCAGCCACTGCGTGTAAAAGCGCACGCTCTCGCGCATTATCGGGAATATCCTTTCGCGGAGCGTTTCCTTGTCCCCCGTAAACTCGTAATGCTCCCAAATATTCTGCATAAGCCAAGCCACGGCAGCCGTCGACCAGCCCCAGTAAAAATCCCACCCGGGAGCCGTCCAGCCGAACGGCGAGCATTGCGTGTGCGCCGTCCAGCCGTTTTCGGGAGCGTTCCCGTCGGAGACGATGCCGTAATACTCCGCCGCCGTAACGCGCCCCGGCTCGCGCAGACTGTCCAGAAAATCGATAAGCGGAAACGCCGTCTCGGCGAGGTTGGTGTTGTACGCGCCCCAGTAGTTCATCTGCAAATTGACGTTTATATGATAATCGCAGCACCACGGCGGCGTGTTGCTCTCGTTCCACACGCCCTGCAAATTCGCGGGGAGCGCCCCCACGCGCGACGAGGATATAAGCAGATACCGCCCGTACTGAAAATAGAGCGTCTCCAGACGGTTCATCGCCGCCCTGTTCCCGTTTCGGTATTCCCCGAGCAGCCTGTCCGCGGGCAGCTCGGCAAGCTTTTCGTTTATTTGCAGCGTTACCCTGCCGTACATTGCCGAATAATCGGCAAAATGCGCCGAATAAAGGCTCTCCCAGCCCTTTTCCGCGGCGCTTTCCACGAGCGGCGCGGTTATCGTCTCGGGAGCTATGCCGCTGCGATAGCTCGGGTACTTCATCGCATAATCCGTCGCGGCGGCGAAGTATATCACGGTCTCGCGCGAATCGCGCACGGAGACGCCCTCCTCGGAAACCGTCAAGTCACCGTCCGTGACCGTCAAAAACCGCGCGTCGAACCTCATTCCGTTGTCCTCGACGGCGCCGCTGTACACGAGCGTATCCCCGTCGGCGAATATTTTCGAGGGGTGCGTTTTCTCCAATTTCAGCGTAAAGCTCTGCTTTCCGCCGCAGGAAAATTTAAACGCTATCACCCTGTCGGGGAAGCTCGCGAAAGCCTCCCGCGAATAACGAACGCCCCCGAGCGAAAATTCGCAGGAATACAGCGACTTGTCGAGGTCGAGCTTTCTGATATAGCCCTCGGGCTCTCCCTCGGGGAGCTCGAACTCCAAAACCGCGTCGCAGAGCAGCTGATACGCGCCGAAATCGCCGTCGCCCGTAAGCTCGGGGAGCAGCTCGGCGGCGCGGTCGTATTCCCCGTCCGCGAGCAGTTTCTGCACCTCGGCAACGTATTTGTAACGTCCGCGCTTGTTGCCGCCGCGGTAGTCGGGGTGCCTTTCGCACGGTCCCCCCGCCCACAGGCTCTTCTCGTTCAGCACGATACGCTCGCGGCGCGCGCCGCCGAACATCGACGCTCCCAGAAAGCCGTTGCCAATCGGCAGGCATTGACTTTCCCAATTTGCGAGGTCGCCCTCTTTGTCGAACCAAATGATGTTGCTCATATTTTTCTCCCGTCTTTACAAACTCTTCGCTAATCTAATGTAATCGTCGAGGGTAAGCTCCTCGGCGCGCGCCGTCGGCTTTATGCCCAGCTCCGAAAACAGCGCCGCGAGCTCCTCCTTGCTTTTGCGCAGCTCCCCCGAAAGCGGGTTCGCAAGCTGCTTTCGGCGCTGCGAAAAGCCCGCCTTGATCACGCGGAACAGCAGTCTCTCCAAGTCCTCGGGGAGGCTGTTTTTTTGCCCTATCCTCATTCGGATAACGGCGCTGTCGACGTTCGGCGACGGCATAAAGCTGCCGCGGCTCACCTTGAACATCAGCTCGGGCGCGCTGTAATACCTCACGGCATACGACACCGCCCCGCACTCCCGCGTACCCGTCGGCGCGCAAAGCCTGTCCGCGGCTTCCTTCTGCACCATGACCGTCATAGACCGCACGGGCAGTCTGCTCTCCAGCACGCGCATAATGACGGGCGACGTTATATAATAAGGAAGATTTGCGCAGACGACGGTCGGCGCGCCGCCGAATTTCTTTTCGATAACGTCCGCGAGGTCGGTCTCCATAACGTCCGCGAAAACGACCTCGACGTTGCCGAAGTCGGCGAGCGTCTCCTCCAGAATGGGCTTCAGCCTTTTGTCGATCTCGACCGCCGCGACCCTTTTATAACGCTTGGCAAGCTCCCGCGTGAGCACCCCCACGCCCGTGCCTATCTCGAGAGCGCAGACCTCCGAGGGGTCATCCGCACCCTCGATCCCCAGCTCCGCTATCCTCGGGCAGACGGATGGGTTTATCAGGAAATTCTGCCCGAGCGACTTCGCGAACGAAAAGCCGTGCCGCGCGAACAGCTCCCTTATTGTGTTGATATTCGTTAATTCCAAGACCGTCTCCCGTTAATATCCGTCGTTTTCCTCAAGGCAGTCGTCGTTGCCGACCCAATCGCTCACGAGGAACGTCTTAAATTCATCGGGAGCGGTGCGCACGGTCACGCGCTCTATACCCGAGTTGATTATCAGCCGCTTGCACATCGAGCAGGGCTCAACCGCGCCGTAGAGGCTGCCCGTTTTCGCGTCGAGGCACGCGAGGTACAGCTCCGCCCCGAGCATATCCGAACGCGGCGCGGAGATAATGCAGTTCGCCTCGGCGTGCACGGAGCGGCAAAGCTCGTAGCGCTGCCCCTTGGGAACGCCCAGCTGCTCCCGACGGCAGTTTCCGCGGTCGGAGCAGTTTTTGCGCCCGCGCGGCGCGCCGTTGTAGCCCGTGGAGATTATCTCGTCGTGATTTACGATTACCGCGCCGAAATTCCTACGCAGGCAGGTGCCGCGCTCCGCGGCGGTCTGCGCGATGTCCAGATAGTAGTTGGTTTTATCAACTCTCGGCATATGTATACCCCCTTGTCGGTTTACAGTTGACAGTGTACAGTGTATAGTTGACAGTTAAGGAAGTGATACGGTTCGTTACGTTTATTGTCACTCGGATAGTAAGCGCTTTTCCGCGGTGCTGCAAACGTAACTGCCCGCAGCCATACATTAACTGTCAACTATCAACTGTCAACTTTAAACTGTATTTATATTGTATCATAATCCTCCGCGTTTGTCAAACATTTATCCGAAAACGCTGTAAACCCTTATAAAGCAACAACCGATTGCGACAGCTTTTTCGGCTCGGGTGTGCTATGATTTAATAACCGCAAGGGGAAAATAACGGAAAGGACAATAAAAAATATGACAGAAAAAGCGGCATTATTCAAGCGGGAGACCGACTTCTCGCATTGGGGAAAATTCTTAAAGGAAAACGCAATATGGGCAGTCCTCGGGCTGGGCGCGGAGCTCGGCTCCTCGGGGCTCTCCGCCGCCCCGACAGCGGCAGCGCTCGTCGCGGGGCTGTCGGGAACGCAGTGCATCTGCGCGGCGTTCGGGGGAGCGCTGGGCGCTGTGCTGCACGGCTTCCCGAACGCGCTGCTCGGGCTGGCGGCAATGGCGATAGTCCTCGCGGCGCGCCTAATCCCCGACCTCAACAGCACAAAGCTGCGCGCCGCGGAGCGCTTTCTCGCGGCGGCGTTCGCGGTGTTTTTCGCGCGCGTCGCGGAGGTCGGCGACACCTCGGAGCTGCTGATGACGATAATCGCGGCGCTGACCTCGGGCGTGCTCGCGCTCTGCGTCTGCCTGCTCTGCGACGCCGCGAAAACGCGCGGAGTCGACGTCTCCGAGCCGCGCGACTGCACGCTCTGCTGCGTCGCGGCGGCGCTCGGCTTTCTTTCTCTCGGGGCGCTTGAATACCCGTTCGTTAATATAGGAAGACTGATACTCGGATTTTTGCTGCTCACCGTCACGGCAAGGCGCGGGCTGGCGTGGTGCGCGGCAATTGCCGTGCCGTCGGTGCTGGGCTTCTGCGCGAACGGCACGGCGGCGGGCGCTGCGGTAATCGCTTTTTCGGCAATAGCGAGCGGCGCGTTCACGAAATACGGAAAAATCGCGCGGGCGGCGGGCTTCGTGTTCTTTTGCGCAGCGAGCACGGTGGTCGTCGGAATTGACGGAAGCTCTTGGAAAATATTCATCGAGGCGGCGGCAGCGGCGGTCGCGTTCATCCTCGTTCCGATAGAAAAAATCAAGGTCCCCGAAAACGATTTTTCGGACAGCACGGTGGCGCTTATGCTGCGCGAACGGCTCAATTTCGCGGCGGATGCTATCGGCGGCATCGGCAGCGGCATAAACGCCGCCGCGGAGACTCTCGACCGAAAATACTCGACAAACCCCGAGCAGATAGCGGAACGCGCCGCCGACAGGGCTTGCCGCTCCTGCCCTAATTCCATGGTCTGCTGGGGGAAAAAATACGAGCAGTTCCATAAGGAGTTTTCGCGGCTCGTCGCTCAGCTCCGCACGGGCTTCGAGCTCACGGAGTTTTCGATGTCGCCCGACTGCGCCGAGGAGTGCGTAAACAAAAACGCTGTTATCCGCGCGATATCGTCGGAGTATTCAAGGTACGTTTCGGCAGCGTCGGACGAGCGCCGAATACGCGAGCTGCGGCGTATCTACGTCGACCAGCTCGAAGGCGTAAGGGACATTCTGCGCGATATGGGCAAGCTCAAGGCGGAGGTCAAAACGGTCAACCGCGCGCGGGCTGCCGAAAAACGCGCCGAAAAGCTCCTACGCGAAAACGGCGTGGAGCTGCCGCAGGCGTTCGTAATGTTCGACAGGCGCGGAAAGCTGCGGTTCGAGGCTTACGGCACCACCGAGCCGCGCGTTACAAGGGAATATCTCGGAACGCTGCTGATAAAGACGCTCGGGCGGGAGCTGGAGCTCCCCGAGATAACGGGCAGCAGCGGGCGCATACGCATTACCGCCAACGAGCGCACCGCGCTTTCCGCGAAGATAGGCGCGTATCAGCTGCCGAAAGGGCAGAACAACGTCTGCGGCGACTGCTACGACACGTTTACCGACGCCGCCGGGACGCTGTACGTTATACTCTCGGACGGAATGGGCACGGGCAGCCGCGCGAGGGTCGATTCGGCAATGGCGTGCTCCGTGCTGTCCAAGCTGCTGAAGGGCGGCGTATCGCTGCCCGCGGCGCTTGAGACCGTCAACAACGTGCTTATGGTAAAAAGCGCCGACGAGAGCTTCGCGACCCTCGACATCTGCCGTCTGGACCTTAACAGCGGCGAATGCGCGGTCTACAAGGCGGGCGCGGCGACGACCTACATAAAGTCCGCGGACAGGCTCGTGCGGGCGACGCTGGCGTCGGCGCCGGTGGGGCTCGGGGGCAAGCTTACAGTGCCCGCGCAGAGGTTTACGGTCGGCGCGGGGGACGTTATCATCATGACCACCGACGGGGCAGTCCTCGACGAGCAATGGCTCTCGCGGGAGCTCTCGCAAAGCGCGGAGCCGTGCGAATTGTCGGAGCGCATCGCCAAGGCGGCGCGCTCCTCGGAGAACGGCAGGGACGATGACATCAGCGTTATCGCCGTTGCCGTCGGACGGTGAATTACAGTTGACAGTGTATAGTTGATAGTTAAGGAAATAATGCGTATCATTACGTTTGTAGCGCTTCGGATAAGTGTTCGCTTGCCGAGGCGCTACAAACATGACCGTTTTCAACCATACATTAACTGTCAACCGCATACTTTAAACTGTAATTTGTGCTTCCAAATATTGCAAAAAATTTCATTTTTTGTTTTCAATGAAAACGTTTTCATTGGTTCCCCTTGGAAACATTGTGCAATATTGCCAAATTTTTAACAATAAAATGTTAAATTACATAAAAAATTAACAAAGCCCTTGCAAAATTTTGGCATATATGATACAATAGTCATAAAGAAATACGGCGCTTGGGTTTGGTTTTTGGTTAAAATCATCAAATCGGGCGTGACGTGTTTTTACAGAGGGAGGTATTAGTAACATGGCAATTGTTGTTCCCGAGCAATACAACGTACCGCTGCATTTGTTCCACCAGGGCGAGAACGCGCATGCTTATGATTTCTTCGGCTCTCACAAGGAAAAAAACGGCGTGGTCTTCAGATGCTGGGCGCCGCACGCCAAGTCGGTAAGTATTGTCGGCGATTTTAACCACTGGGACAGAACGCTGAACTATATGAACAAGATCAGCGACGGGGGTATCTGGGAGCTCTTCGTCGAGGGCATCAAGCAGTTCGACAACTATAAGTACAGCGTGGAGGCTCCCGACGGGCTTATCAAGCTGAAAGCGGACCCCTACGGCTTCCATATGGAGCTGCGCCCGAATACCGCGACGAAGTTCTTCGACATCGAGGGGTATGCGTGGAAGGACAAAAAGTATATGGACGCGCTTTCAAAGACCAACGTCTATGAGAGCCCGATAAATATTTACGAGGTGAACGTCGGCTCGTGGAAGAAATTCGGCGATAATTTCTTCAGCTACACGATGCTTGCCGACGCGCTCATTCCCTATGTCAAGGAGATGGGCTATACGCACGTTGAGCTTATGCCTATCGGGGAATATCCGTTCGACGGATCCTGGGGGTATCAGCAGATAGGCTATTTCGCGCCGACCTCGCGCTTCGGCACGCCGCACGACTTTATGGCGTTTATCGACAAGTGTCATCAGGCGGGGATAGGCGTTATCCTCGATTGGGTGCCCGCGCACTTCCCGAAGGACGCGGCGGGCTTGTACGAGTGGGACGGCGAGAGCTGCTACGAGTATATTGACCCTCTCAAGCGCGAGCATAAGAACTGGGGCACGCATATTTTCGATTGGGGCAAGCCCGAGGTGCAGTCGTACCTCGTTTCCAACGCGAATTACTGGATAGAGAAGTATCATATCGACGGGCTGCGCGTGGACGCCGTGGCTTCCATGCTGTATCTCGACTATGACCGCAGACAGGGCGAGTGGCGTCCGAACAAGCAGGGCGGCAAGGAGAATATCGAGGCTATCGCGTTTTTGCAGAAGGTGAACGCGGCGGTGTTTAAGGAGCACCCGAATATACTGATGATAGCGGAGGAGTCGACGGCTTGGCCGATGGTGACGAAGCCCGCGGACATCGGGGGGCTCGGGTTCAACTTCAAGTGGAACATGGGCTGGATGAACGATATGCTCCGCTATATGAGCATGGATCCGCTCGGCAGACCGTACAACCACAATCTGGTGACGTTTTCGTTCTACTACGCGTTCTCGGAGAACTACGTGCTGCCGATAAGCCACGACGAGGTGGTTTACGGGAAGTGCTCGATGCTGGATAAAATGGGCGGTCCGAGGGAATACCGCTTCCACTCGATGAGGACGTTCCTCGGATATATGATGGCGCACCCTGGAAAAAAGCTGATGTTTATGGGACAGGAGTTCGCTCAGTACAAGGAGTGGAACTTCCAGTCGCAGCTGGATTGGGAGGTCCTCGAGTTTGAGCCGCACTACAAGTATCACGAGTATGTGAAAGCGCTTAACAAGCTCTACAAGGAGACACCCGCGCTGTGGGAGTGCGATACGAGCTGGGAGGGTTTCCACTGGATATCCGCGGAGGACAACCAGAACTCCGTTATCGCGTTCAGGCGTATCGCCAAGAACAAGGACGAGGTCATCGTCGTGTGCAACTTCCAGCCCGTCCGTCACGAGGTGTACGAGATAGGCGTGCCGTACTACGCGGACTACAAGGAGATTTTCAACTCGGACGACGCGAAATTCGGCGGAAGCGGCATTACCAACAAGACGGTCGCCGCGAAGAAGGAGCCAATGCACAGCGAGCTGTACAGGATCGCGCTGGATATACCGCCGATGTCGGTGATGTATTTCAAGCCCGTGAATATCCGCGACCCCGAGGAGGCTGTCGATGTGGAGTTTACGGAGACGCTCGCTCACCCGCATACGGACAAGAAGCCCGAGGAAAAGGCCGGAAATCCCGCCGAGGAAAAGGACAAAAATAACGGCAAATAATATATCAGGAGGAATATATATGAACCACATTAAAAAAGAGTGCGTCGCTATGCTGTTGGCGGGCGGTCAAGGCAGCCGTCTCTACGCGCTTACTCAGGACATGGCAAAGCCCGCCGTACCGTATGGCGGAAAGTACCGTATCATCGATTTCCCGCTGTCCAACTGCGTAAACTCGGGGATCGACACCGTGGGCGTGCTGACGCAGTATCAGCCTATGGTGCTGAACGAGTATATCGGCAACGGTCAGCCTTGGGGTCTCGACAGAGCGCACGGAGGCGTGCACGTTCTGCCGCCCTATGAGACCGCCTCGGGCAAATCGTGGTATTCGGGCACGGCGAACGCTATCTACCAGAACATCAGCTTTATTGACCGCTATAATCCCGAGTACGTGGCTATTCTTTCGGGAGACCATATCTATAAGATGAACTACGCGAAAATGGTGGACTTCCACAAAAAGCACAACGCGGACGCGACTATCGCGGTGCTTGAAGTGCCGTGGGAGGAGGCTCCCCGCTTCGGTATCATGAGCGTTGACGACGAGGACGTTATCTACGAGTTCGCGGAGAAGCCGAAAGAGCCGAAATCCAACCTCGCGTCTATGGGCGTTTATGTGTTCACTTGGCAGAAGCTGCGCAAGTACCTTATCGACAACGAGAACGACGAGGGCGCTACCAAGGATTTCGGCAAGAACATAATCCCCGCGATGCTGGAGAATAAGGAGAAAATGGTCGCTTACCATTTCGACGGCTACTGGAAAGACGTCGGGACTATCGACTCCCTGTGGGAGGCGAATATGGACGTGCTTGACCCGAAGGTTCCGCTTGACCTGCTGGACGACAGCTGGAAGATTTATTCCAGAAACCCCGTTATGCCGCCGCACTACGCGGGTCCGCAGTCGCGCATCGAGAACTCGATGATAGCGGAGGGCTGCGAGATAAACGGTATGATAGATTTCTCGGTATTGTTCGCGGGAGTTACCGTCGAGGAGGGCGCTATCGTGCGCGACTCCATTATAATGCCGAACTCCGTTATCAAGAAAGGCGCCGTCATCGAGTACGCTATCGTCGGCGAGGACTGCGTTATCGGCGAGGGCGCGCATATCGGCGAGCGTCCCGAGCTTATCGAGAATAAAGACGAGTGGGGCGTTGCCGTTATAGGGCACAGCGTGAACGTTTCGGACAAGGCAGTCGCGCCGCCTAAGGCTATGATTTCTAAGGATATATAATATAGGAGGATCGTTTGATATGGCAAGTATGGCTAAAGTTCTGGGCTTGATTTTTGCTAATATGCACGAACAAACCCTTCCCGAATTGACTAAGGCGAGAGCGATGGCAAGCGTTCCGTTCGGAAGCAAGTACCGTCTGGTGGATTTTCCGCTGTCGGGCATGGTGAACTCGGGCATTACGCAGGTCGGCATTATCACAAAGCAGAATTACTATTCGCTGATGAACCACCTCGGCATGGGCTCGGAGTGGGACCTCGCGCGGAAAACGGGCGGTCTGCACATTCTCCCGCCCTACGGCAGAGAGGGCACGGGCATTTACCGCGGCAGACTTGAGGCGCTTGCGGGCGCGGCGGAGTTTATCCGCGAGAGCAACGCGGAATATGTCGTTATGGCGGACAGCAACGTTATCGCGAATATGGATATGCGCCCTATCGTGGATTTCCACGAGAAGAGCGGCGCGGACATAACCTGCGTTTACGGAAGCGTGGTTTATCCCGTTGAGCGCGCGACCGCGCAGACTATCCTCTGCGTGAACGAGGAGAACGTTGTTTACGACGTTCTGTCGAGACCCGCCATGAGCGGCGAGATGAACGTCGCGCTGAATATCTACGTTATGCGCAGGGCGTTCCTCGACGGGCTTATCCGCGAGAGCGAATGCCGCAGCCTGTACAGCTTTGAGACGGATATCCTCCAGCACAAGCTGCACGACTACAAGGTAATGGGCTACAAGTACGACAAGTATTTCGAGATAATCGACTCCATGAAGACCTACTACAAGGCGACCATGGATATGAAGAACCGCGACATTTCGCGCGAGGTTTTCTCGCTCGCGACGCCGATATACACCAAGGTGCGCGACGTCGCGCCCGCGAAGTACGGCATAGACTGCTCCGTAAAGTCCTCGCTCGTGGCGGACGGCTGCATTATCGACGGCATTGTCGAGAACTCCGTGCTGTTCCGCGGCGTTAAGGTCGGCAAGGGCGCCGTTATCAAGGACAGCATCGTAATGCAGGGCGCGGTCATCGAGGAAAAGGCTTCGTTTATCAACGCTATCGCGGACAAGGACGTTACCATTACCAAGAACCGCACCATTACGGGCTCGGCGGACTTCCCCGTTTACATCAGCAAGGGCGGCGTGGTCTGACAGTCCGAGCGTCCCTTTCATTTGACAAACTCAATGTTTTTCATTGTTTTCATTTTTACCTCCTTTCTTTTGTGTTACCCCGTCGGGCATTCCGCTCGGCGGGGGCTTCTTTATTAGAGGTAAGAGGTAAGAACGAGCTCTTGCTTCTTACCTCTTACTTCTAAAAGCTCTAATCCGCATAGAAAAATTTTTATCTAAATGTGACAAACGGGGAGATTGGATTGTCTTATAAGTGAAAGCTTTCAAGAGGAGGCGAGAGATAAATGACCGACGAGGAGCTTACGGGATATGTAAAAATGTTCCACGGTATCCTTTACCGTCTTGCGCTCGGCTACGTGCACAACTGCGAAAACGCGGAGGATATTTGCCAAAGCGCTTTCGTAAAGCTGCTGGACTACAAGGGCAGCTTCGACGCGCCCGAAAACTGCAAGGCCTGGCTTATCCGCGTTACGGTAAATCTCTCGAAAAACCTCCTGCGCTCGAGGCGTTCTCAAACGGAGGAGCTGGACGAGAACCTCCCCGCGCTCGAAAAGGATGAATTCGAGCTGCTGGAGGTCGTGAGGTCGCTGCCGCCCAAATACCGTGCCGTAATTCATTTGTACTACTACGAGGGGTACTCCGTAAAGGAAATAGCGGATATTATCGGGGCTTCGGCGACGTCTGTGACGACGCGGCTCTCCCGCGCGCGGGAACGCTTGAAGGATATGCTCTTGAGGGAGGATTGAATATGGAAAACAAATACAAGATGCTTTTTGACAAGCTTGCTCCCCGAATGAGCGACGATGAGCTGCTTCGCGCGGTTCTTGACAGAAAGGCGGAAAATATGGGAAATTCGGACAAAAAGAAATTCGGGAGAAAGGCGATATTGATACCTGCGGCGGCTGCGGCTGTGCTCGCGGTGACGACGGTGGGGGTATCGGCGGCGTATGAGTGGAATTTGCCCGCGGCGGTGTCGGCTATTTTCGGCAAGCGCTCGGAAAATATTCCCGACGGCGTGAGCTTCAAGGAGTTCAACTTTACGACCGTCGGCGGCACGGAGCTTAACGACGTGCTGACGTTCGACGGGTACGAGGTGCGTATGAGGGGCGTCGCGGCGGACCCGCACAGTATGATGCTGTTCTACGACATAGCGGTTGACGGCGAGCTGAAGGAAGAGGAAATGGAGAATATACGCGCAATGCACACCTGGGCTGACCTCTCCATGCATATAGACTATAACCGCCGTTTGAGCGCGGCGGGCACGAACGACGACCCCGTTTTCTCAAAGGAGTGGAGCTGGAGACACGTACACACGACGGAGCAGGAGCATGTCCTTTATCTGGGCAGCGAGGGGAACGTTGCGCACTTCTGCTTAAAGAACGCCGTCTTCGGTCCTTCGCTGGCGGGCAGAACGGTATCGCTTGAGGTCGGCGGTCTCGGCAGAGACGACAGCGGCGCTTTCGCTTACATCGGCTCGGAGAAGCGCGAGTACAGCGTTGACCTCGGATTTGTCGACGAGAGCGGCTGCATCGACCTGCTGGAGGATCACGAGGTCGCGCTTTCCAACGGCGTTAAGGGAAAGGTTACGCACATTCAGCTCACGCCGTTCAGCGTTTGCTTCAGGGTCGATTGGGGCGGACAGGTCGTCGAGGCTCCCGATGAAAACGGCAATGTCTCGGCGGGCGCGCTCGACGTGAACGCCGTATACGGCGAGTTCAAGATAAAGCTCAAGGACGGCACGATAATGGACGCGAGCGCTTTCAAAACGTTTGAGGACATTTCAAACCGCACCTACGACAGCGACGAGACTTACGCGCAAGACCCCGTATTCGAGTGGCTCTACCCCGTAAACGTCTCCGACATTGAGGCGCTTATTATCGGCGAGACCGACATTGCCGTAAATTAAGGTTAATTTAAAGTTAATTTCCTGCCCTATATAATAAAGGGGGAGCATTGCGCTCCCCCGATTTTTTACAGTATCTTTTCCATGCCTATCTTCTGCACTTGCAAGCCGCATTTTTCGTAGAACCGCATGGCGCTTTCGTTGCAAGCCCAGACGTTCAGCGTGACGTTGTAGCAGCCGCTTTCCTTGGCGAATTTGAGGACGTGCCCGTACAGCGCGCTCCCGACGTGCATGCCGCGCGAGCTTTCGTCGACGCAGAGGTCGTCGATATACAGCGTGGTGTAGCGCGGCGCGTTATGCTCCTCGTGGCGCTGAAACACGCAGAACGCGTAGCCCCGAACGACCTCGTCATGCTCGGCAACGAAAATGGGGCGTTCGCTGTCGGCGATTATTTCCCCGAGCTCGTGGGGAGAATATTTTGTCGTGCCCGACTTGAAGAGGTCGGGTCTGCCCGCCGCGTGCACCTCCAGCACCTGCGACAGGAGCTCCATTATGCGCGGAATATCGCGCGGCTCGGCTTTTCTTATGCTTATTTCCATTGTGCGCTCCTAATACGATTTTTTCTTTTTGGCGATGACAAGCTCCGCTATGGAAATCGCCAGCGTAAAGCACGCGATGACGAAAACCATAGCCGAGACGAGCGGGTCGCCGCCGATGTACTTGTCGACCTCGAACAGCTCGTACAGCCCCGCGAGCAGCAGCTCAAAGCAATACAGCGCGAACGAACCGACAGTGCCGATCGCGCTTAAAACTATCGGCGGCACGCCGCGCGTCCACACAGCCGCCGCGGTAAGCGCGATCGCCGCGTAAACGCCGAACACGAAAAACCACGCCGTCACCGAGGTCACGTCCTTTATCGGCTCGTCGAGCTCCCAAAGCTCCGCGAGCTCTTCGATGTTAGGGATAGTTTTCGCCGCCTTTGCGAGCAGCAGAAAAAACAGCCCGAGACTGAACACCATGTTTATTATGAGCCTTATTTGTTTCGGCATGGCTTCTCCTTAATATGAGTACTCGACAGCGGTAAACTCCGCGGCGCCGCCTGCGGCGTACAGCCCGAGGACAGTGCCCGTAAAGCCGCCCGAGACCTCGCTGGACAGATACTTCGCCTGCCCGCAGCCGAGAATTTTCTCGCCGCTTTCATCGGAGACTATCAGCTTGTAACCGTAATTATCCGTTTTGATGATGAGCTCCGCGCTGCCGCCGCTTATCGGGAGGGCGCTTTCGATGTGCTTTATGCCGCCGATATTCAGCTTGGCGAGCGCCTCAAAGCCGCCGTCCGTTTTGCGTATGGCAATATCGTAGTGCTCCTGCTCGCACATATAGGCGGTAATTCCCGCCTCGCCGCCGTCGAGCGTTACCCGCGCGCGGAAAGTGCCGACGAACTCGCGCTGGCGTATCCCGAGGAACGTCGGGCTGTCAACGCCGTCGAGCGTTTTTTCCGTGCCGCGCAATATCGCCTTTTCGGCGGAGAGCTCGTAATTTTCCGTTACGGGGCAGCGGAGATATATCCATTCGAGCTTGTCCGCGAGCGTGTAGCGGCGCTTTTCCTCTTGGGAAAACCCGCCCTTTATCTCGTATTCAAACTCGCAGGTTTTGTCATTGCCCGCGAAAAACGTGCCGTCGGAGTTGAACGTGACGGGAACGAGGAACGTCTCCCGCCCGAGATTGTGATACGGCGTCCAATCGCCGAGCTGCCGAAAGCCGAGACAGAGAATATGCCAATCGCCGTATTTATCTTGGACGAGGTCGCCGTGACCCGCGCCTTGGATTATGTACGGCGCTTTGTCGCGGTTCGTGAGCACGGGATTGTTCGGGAAGCCCGTATAACCGTCCCACAGCGAGCTTGAGCGCGCGCAGGTTATCATATGCCCGTATTCCGTGCCGCCCTCGGCAGCCATGAGATAATACGCGCCGTCTATTTTATACAGGTGGGGGCTTTCGAGAAAGCGCCCGCCCGAGCCCTGCCAGAGGCATTTGCTTGGGGAGAGCTTCTCGCCCGTCGCGATATCTATCTCGCACTGCACCACGCCGCCCCTGCCCTCGTCGTCGGTGCCGTTGCTCATAAAATACGCGCGCCCGTCCTCGAAGTAGAGAGAGGGGTCGATGCCGTCTTGGTCGACGTAAACGGGCTCGCTCCATTCGCCGTAGATGTCGTCGGTATATACGTAGAAATTCTTGTTTGCGGTGTTGTTGTTCGTGACCATGTAGAACCGCCCGCCGTTGAAGCGGATAGTCGGCGCGAACACGCCGCCCGAGCTCGGGACTTTATCCAGCGCCACTTGGCTTTTCCGCGTGAGCACGTGTCCTATCTGCCGCCAGTTCACCAAGTCCTCGCTCTCGAACAGCGGCACCGCGGGGAAGTACTGAAACGAGCTGCAAACGAGATAGTATTTCCCGTTGGCGGCGCAGACGGAGGGGTCGGGGTAAAAGCCCTTCAGTACGGGGTTTGTGTATTTCATTTTGTGAATTTCAGTCCTTTATTTCGTATTTCTCGCCGCCGATGACTACGCTCGTTCCCGTGAATATCGGCGCGGCTTTTCCGCTCGCTATCGTCTTTTCGTCGCCGTTCGGGAGCGTGCACCGCCAGTCCTCCGAGCCGTGGTTTTTCAAGCCCCACAGCGCGGGGTTTTTCTTGTTGCGGACGACCTCGGCTTCGAGCGAGACGCTCTCGTTGAACAGCTTCGCGCCGTCGAACAGCAGCACGCTCGTTTTCGCGCCGACAAGCGACAGCGGCTTGGCGTAGTGTGTTCCGCAGGGGCAGACGAGCTTACCCTCGCCGTCAACCTCGACCGCGGGCAGGAAGTTCTGTATCCCGCACGGGCACGCCGTAATATCGCCGCGCAGCCGCTTCAGCAGGTCGAGCCACTGCTTTTCGATAAGCCGCTTGGAGGGCTCGTTAAGCCCCGTCGTGAACGAAAACTCGAACGCCTCCCTTATGTAGTCGGGCATAATGCGCCAGAATTTGATGATGTTGTTGTGAACGCCGCGCACGGGGCGGTTGCTGTCGTCCTCGGGGTCGTACACGAAAATAGGCTCGAAGCCGTAATGCCGACGCTCAGCCTCCTCGGTAAGGCAGACGCTTTTCAGCACCCTGCCGCCCTCGAGGGGGTCTCCGCGCAGCAGCAGCCGAAACAGCACCACCGCCAGCGAATAACGGTCGGTGTACTTGTCGGGAGCCTTCTCGCCGCGCACTATCTCGGGCGCCATGTACCCGGGCTTGCCCGCGATACCGAGATGCTCCCCGTAGGGCGCGATGTTATCGCAGTCGCAGATGAGCACGTCGCCGTCGCTCGGGCGAATGAAAAATCCCCCGTCGTTCATGTCCTGATAGCTCCGTCCGCCGTTATGCAGCTCGCGGAACGCCGCCGTTATCTTTATTGCCGAGTTCACCACGGAATACAGCCCCGAAAGCTTAACGCGCGCGTTCAAAATATCCGAAAACGGCTTGTAGTCCTCGGGGATAACGTCCATTAAAAAGCCGAAGCTGTCGTCTATCCGCGACGTGAGCAGCCGCGGCATAAGGAACGCCGCGTTCATGCCTTTTTCCTCGCAGAGGGTGCGCAGATTGTCGCGGAAGATGTCGGGTCTGCGGAGCTTGTTCGGGAAGTAGACTTTGAGCGCGTACTCCTTCCCCGCGAACTCCGCGCGGTAGACCGTGCCCTGACCGCCCGAGCCGAGCACCTCGGTTATCGTCGCGCTGCCGCCGAGCTCCAGCGGCACGCTGTCGCCTATCCTCAGCATCAGAAGCCGCCTCCCGACAGCGACTCAAAGTTCTCCTCCGCGGAGGTCTCGGCAGCGTTTCCGCACCACTCGCAGACCGTCTCGTTCTCGCCGTCCCAGCAGGTGGTCTTGCCGCACTCGCTGCATTGGAAAAAGCCCTTTGCGCCGCAGTGCGGGCAGGACGGATACTCGGTCGTGACGTACACGTTGCCCGAGATCTCGGTGTCGCCGAATTTCTCGCGCCCCGCCGTGCGCTCGCTCACCTTAAACGCCCATGTGGCGTACCAGTCGCCGTCCTCGCGCTGCTCTGTGCGTATCCCGAACAGCTCGTGGTTTTCCTTGCATTTCGTTAAAATTACCGCTGCTTTCATAAAATCGTTCTCCTTATATAAAAGTTTTTCGTTTATCCCAAATCATAGCCCAACTCCGAAAACTGCTCTATGTCCTCGGGAGACGGGTCTCCGTCGAATATCTCCATGATGGTCATAGCTCTGTCCCGATGACCTGCTTTTCCGTCCTTTGCGAAATAAGTTATCCAACGAAAGGCTTCCGTTTCTTTCCAATTATATTCGTAATCGGCGGGTTGTGCCGCGCCGACCGCCTCGGCAAGCGCCCGCGCCGCGTCCTCGGCGTTTGCGGAATACAGGACAGCCGCTCGGTTGTCGTGTTCGTCTATCGTAAGATACGCCGTTTCTTTTTCGGAGGTCTCCGCAATTATCTCATAAACATAAGTGCTGTCGAAATCGGCGCCCAAGATCGGCTCCCCGAAAAGCGAATACAGCTTTCCGAGCACCAAAGCGCACTCGTCATAGCCCACATATTCGTTCTCGCTGCCGCAAAGGAATATCCGAAGCCCGTCGGGCGGCGTTTTGTGACGTTCCTTTTTGAATGTCCATTGAGACATAGCTTGTGTTTCCTCCGTATCTTGATTTTAATAGGTATATTCGTATGTAAATCTACCCTCTGTTCCCTCTGGTTTTGTTGTAACCATTTGAGAACGCATTATAATGCCCTATCATCCTTCGCTCTAATTCATTTAGCGACCCAAAGCCGCTGCCCTCAAGCTTTATCAGCTTTATGGTGAATTGATCACCGTACTTATAATCTGCATACACATCGCCGTTGCCATGACCTGTAAAATGGCTGTTGACACGTTGAAACACTTTTACCCCCTGTCCGACATAATACTTATTTTTCGTATGATTAAACAGGATATAAACTCCCGAAAACTCATAATTCGCCGAAATATGCTTTCTCCCGCGCCCTCCCATACTCGAATTTCTCAATTTAAAAAACTCCTCGGGGGTAACTTCAATGCCGTTATTTGATAAGTCGGACAACTGTTCGTGCAGCTTATCACTACGAGCAAATGCCGCAACAGCAACAACTACAAATCCTACTATAAATCCTATTACAATTACTACGGCTACGGCGATTAAAAGCCAAAAAAGCATTCGAACTTCACCAAACATTACAATATGTACCCTCCTTAAAAGCGCCCTCCGTCTCACTTCAGCTTCTTTAGAATTTTCGCCGCGTCCTCGTGCCCGTTTTTCGCCGCCTTGTCGAACCAGCTCCGCGCCTCGGTCATATCCTTGGGGACGTACACTCCCTTTAAATACATGACCCCGAGATTATACTGCGCGACGTTCATCTCTTGGTCGGCGGCGGACTTGAACCAGCGGAACGCCTCCGCGGGGTCCTTCGGCACGCCGTTTCCCGTATACAGACACTTCCCGTAGGAGCACTGCGCCCGCAGGTGACCCGCCTCGGCGGCGCGCCTGTAAAACATCGCCGCGCCCTCCGCGTCCTTTTCCGCCATGCAGCGCCGCGCGCTCTGATATAGCTCCTCGCCGTCGTCGGGCAGCGTCTTGGGCGCCTCCTCGTCGGGGTCGGGGAGCTTTGGAGCCTCGTTCTCGGGAGCGATAACTATCTCCGTATTTCCGCCGAGCCGCCCGCGCCATTTCTCGGCAAGCTCGGGATTTTTCTCGGTGTGCACGCCGTTCTCATAGCAGAGCGCCACCATATTTACAGCCTCCGCGCAGCCCTTTTTCGCCGCGTTCAGAAAGCAGTTGAACGCCTTGTCCTCGTCGACCTCGCAGGAGATGCCCTCCGCGTAAAAATAGCCGACCATATATTCCGCTTGGGCAACGCCGTTTTCCGCGCCGCGCACGAACCACTCCCGCGCTTGGTCGAGATTTTGGATGCCGCCGCGCCCCTCCAGACGATAGCTACCCATATAATATTCCGCCTCGCCGTGGTCTTGAAGAGCCGCCGATTCGAACCAGTACAGCGCCTTTTCATACTCGCGTATGCGGTCGAAATGCCGCCCGAGCGAATACTGCTCCGCGGGGTCTGTGATGTTCTTTTTGCCCTCGGTCT
Organism: Lachnospiraceae bacterium; assembly: GCA_023664705.1. Lineage (GTDB taxonomy): Bacteria > Bacillota > Clostridia > Oscillospirales > Ruminococcaceae > CAG-115. The sequence continues at coordinate 56,627 of JAMPFE010000004.1, forward strand.
CGCTCGCGGGGAGCGCCTCGGACTTCTTGAACGAGATCTCACACCCGACCGCGCAGCCGACCGCCTCAACGGCGTCCGCGGCAGTCCTGCCTTTGAGCCCTATCTCGTCGCGGAGGGATTTTATGCACCTCGCCGCCGCAGCGCACCGCACCTCGAACGGCTTTCCGCGCACGGCGTACAGCTTCTGCGCGCAGCCGTCGTACAGCGCGACGTACCCGAGCCGCCGCGCGGCGGTCTCCTTGGGGAAATAGTCCGCGATGAGCGCGTCCGTGCGCCGCCTGTCGAGAACGGTCTCCGCGCCGTATTTGTCCGCGATATACCGCAGAATACCCTTAAGGTCGCGTATCGCCGCGCCATTTTTATCGTGGACCGTCCTGCAAAATCCGCAGTAGTCCTGCTTTGTCTCGTCAAACGTCTTTCCGCAGCGCTCGCACTTCATAATTTCACTCCCCGAAAATCAAATACCGATACACTATATATTGTACCATAAATTCACAAAAATGTCAACGGCTTTTATACATTATTATAATCTTACGATTTTCTTACATTTTCGCCGCACCGCTTGAAAAACTGCCGAAATTGTGCTATAATGCGGTAAAGGGGGAAATGCCATGGAACGGATAATTTACGCATACAATCTCGCCGACGCGGCGTTATGCGCTTTCGCGGCAATAATACTGTATATCCCGATACGCCTGTGCTTTCTGAAGGCGCATGGCAAGCCGCGAAAGCCCCTCCTCGCGGAGGCGGCGCAAATGCTGCTCGCGGGGTACATCGCCGCGCTTGTGAACATCGTGTGGTTCCCCGTGCCGCGGCTTTTCACAGAGCCCGAGGCGCTTTTCGCGTCGTTCCGCGAGGGCTACTACGCGGGAAATTCCGAGGTGCTGCGCTGCCTTTTCGTGGACTTCAATCCGCTTCTGCTGCTGCACGACTTCGAGATACGCGCGAATATCGCGCTGTTCGTGCCGCTCGGGCTTCTGCTGCCCTTCGCGTTCCGCAGGCTGAAATGGTGGCAGACCGACCTTATCTGCCTCGGGACGACCTGTCTCGTGGAGCTCGTTCAGCCGCTTTTCGGGCGCGCGGGCGACCTCGACGACGTGCTGATGAACGCGCTCGGCGGCGTTATCGGCTGCGCTTTGGCAAAGCTGCTTCTCACAATAATCCGAGTAAAACGGGAAGTCTCATATGAAAAATAAACTCAAAGAGCTCAAAGGACCGCTTATGGTTCTGCTGTCGTGCTTTACCGCGGTACTTATCGTCACGGCGCTGTTTTTCCTGTGCATTTTCGACTCGGAAAAGGCGACGCAGTTCAGCATCGATATTACACAGTTCGGCTGGGAGGGGTATGTGACTTATTCCATGCTCTCGCCCGAGCTGAAAAACGTCGTCTCCGAGGAGGATTTTTCGGACAGCTCTCCCGAGGGCAGACTGAAAATGTACCGTAAATTGGAAAACCTCGTCCTCGACGAGCGTCCCAAGGACAAATTCGACGGCAGCACGAGCTGGTGGAAATTCCCGTGCATGGCTATTATCGAGGCGGACGGCACGAGGTATTACGTCGATTTCGGTATAGACGTCACCTGCGCGCTCGGCGTCGTGAGGGTGCGCAATTTCACCTGCCGCATAACGGAGGAAAATCTATGAAAAGGATAGCTTTTATAGGCTTTGCGGCGCTCCTGCTCGTTTTCGTCGGGTTTTGCGCGTCCGTTCCCGTTGTGAACGACCTTCACGCCAAAAGCGTCGCCGACGGGCTTGCCGCGCTGCCTCTCCCCGAAGACACCAGAATTGCCGAAAAGAAGTCGATCGCCGACAAGCTGTGGGGAAACGGCAACGGCATGCAGTATTTCGGCGCGCTGCTGCTCGAAAGCGGGCTGCCCGTTGAGGAGCTGCAAGCCAGCTACCCCGACTGCGAAGTGCGAAAGCAGACGGGACGGCGCATCGAGGTCGTCGAGCACGGGAATTACACCTTTAAAACGGAAATAAGCTCGGACGGCTATTATATCGTCTATGCGCTCGGGAAGCATGATTCTCCGCTGATTGAGCTGTACGCGGAGCTCGATTTGCGGGGGCGTTAAAGCTTCGAGAAAAATTTTAAAATCCCCCTTGACAAGGGGGAGCTTTTCTGTTATAATAATATTTGTCGGTGTAATGCCGATTGACTTTACACCCGAGAGGGCGCATTATGAATATAGATTTTGTGTTATTGCTGGATATATACGGGGAGCTTTTGTCCAAGGGACGGCGCGAGGCTCTGGACCTGCGGTATAACTCGGACCTGTCGCTGTCGGAGATAGCCGTGGAAATGGGCGGCGTATCGCGGCAGTCCGTGAACGATTTCATCAAAAAGGGCGAAAAGCACCTTATCGAGCTTGAAAGAGTCCTCGGTATGGCGGAGCGCCACAAGACCGTCGGCGCGAAGCTGGCGCGGGCGAACGAGATAGTTGCCGAGCTGAAAAGGGACGGCGGCGGCGAGCGCGTAACGGAGCTCGGGGAGCTGCTGAACGGTATAGGCGAGGCGTTCAAATAGGGGGGAGCTTATGGCTTTCGAGGGATTGTCAACAAAGCTGAATAACGTTTTCGGCAAGCTTAAGGGTCACGGAAAGCTCACCGAAAAGGACATCAAGGACGCGATGCGCGAGGTGCGCATGGCGCTTCTGGACGCGGACGTGAACTTCAAGGTCGCAAAGGATTTCGTGAATAAGGTCAGCGAAAAGGCGCTCGGCGCGAAGGTCATGGAGAGCCTGACCCCCGCGCAGCAGGTCATCGATATAGTTCACCAAGAGCTTATCGAGCTTATGGGCAACACCACAGCCAAGCTGAATTTCCCGAGCAAGCCGCCGTGCGTTATCATGATGTGCGGACTTCAGGGCGCGGGCAAGACCACGCACTGCGCGAAGCTCGCGAAGTGGCTGGAGGGGCAGAACCGCAGACCGCTTCTGGTGGCGTGCGACGTTTACCGTCCCGCGGCGATAGAGCAGCTCCACATCGTCGGAGAAAAGGTCGGCGCGCACGTCTTTGACGAGGGACAGGGAAAACCCGTCGAAATAGCTCAACACGGCATAAAATACGCCAAAGACCAAGGCTTTGACACAGTGCTTCTCGATACGGCGGGTCGTCTGCATATAGACGAGACGCTGATGAAGGAGCTGGAGGATATAAAGGCGACCACAGAGCCGAACGAGATACTTCTCGTGGTGGACTCGATGACGGGTCAGGACGCGGTGAATGTCGCGGAGAGCTTCAACAGCGCGCTTGACATTACGGGCGTGGTTCTTACAAAGCTCGACGGCGACACGCGCGGCGGCGCGGCGCTTACCGTCCTCGCGATAACGGGCAAGCCCATAAAGTTCGCGGGCATCGGCGAAAAGCCCGAAGACCTCGAGCCGTTCTATCCCGACAGAATGGCGAGCCGTATCCTCGGAATGGGCGATGTGCTCACGCTTATCGACAAGGCAAAGGCTTCCATTGACGAAAAGGAAGCCGAAAAGGCTGTCAAAAAGCTCCAAGAGAATAAATTCGACCTCAACGACCTGTATTCGCAGTTCGAGCAGATAGAGAAAATGGGCAACGTGCGCTCGCTGCTGAATATGATACCGGGCGTCGCGGGGAAGATAAAGGACGAGGACATCGACGACAAAAAAATGCCGCACTCCAAGGCGATAATCTCCTCAATGACGAAAAGAGAGCGCGAAAAGCCCTCCATTATCGACGCCAAGCGCAAGCGCAGAATTGCCGCTGGCTCGGGCACGACGGTCGAGGAGGTAAATCAGCTCCTGCGGCAGTTCGACCAGATGCAAAAGGTCATGAAGCAAATGGGCTTTGCGGGCAAGGGCAAGAAAAAGCGTATGCCGAGGTTTCCCATGAACATGGGGGGAATGGGCGGCTTCCCGGGAATGTAAGGGCGGGAGGACGCGAATGAATAACGACTACGGGAAAAAACCTATTCACTTGCTCTGCGCGGTCATTATCCTTGTCGGGATAGGGCTTATCTTTCACTGGATAAGAAAGGAGCGCTTCTACCCTCCCAAGGAGCACAGCAGCATTCACGGAACGCGTTACACGGGCGGCTGGACGACGTTAGCCCAAGGGATAGTTATGTTCGTAGGCGGCTTTGTGCTGCTGTTCGCGCTGGGATAACAAACGGTAAAAACAAGCCGAGCGCTTGATTTTATATACAACATTTTATCGAAAGGAGATACATTATGGCAGTAAAGATCAGACTGAGAAGAATGGGCGCCAAAAAGGCACCGTTCTACCGCGTAGTCGTTGCCGATTCGCGTTTTCCGCGCGACGGACGATTCATAGAAGAGATCGGCTACTATGATCCCACCAAGGAGCCTGCCGTTGTCAAGATAGACAAGGAAAAGGCGGAAGAGTGGATCAAAAAGGGCGCACAGCCCACAGATACGGTTAAGAGACTTTTAAAGTGATTACAAGCAAAGGTTAAATAGGCACAGGTATTTTAGCAATCATCTTATCGGGCGATAATTTACCACGGCATTTAACCCCTATGGAGGGAAAGTTATGATGAAAGAACTTCTTAGCACAATCGCTACCGCGCTGGTAGAGGACAAGACAGCCGTTGAGGTCAGCGTTGACGAGCCCAACGACGAGGGCGTTGTCGTATATCATCTGCACGTAGGTCCCGAGGACATGGGCAGAGTTATCGGCAAGCAGGGGCGCATCGCCAAGGCGATCCGCACGGTAATGCGCGCGGGAGCCGTTCGTGCTAACGAGAAAATTTCCGTCGAGATCGACTAATCTCACGAAGCATTACGGAGCATCGGGGTGTCGGGCGAAAACGCTCGGTATCCCGATTTTCCGTAGGACGAACTGCCAACGGCGGCGCATATTGACGCCGCCGCCGTTTTATACTATTCACGAGGTGATCGAAATGGCTGTCAGGGAAAACGACGACAAGGAGGTCGTCGCGATGATACGCGAGGGCTTGAAAAAAACGGGCGGCTACTGCCCCTGCCGCCGCGAGCATATCCCCGAAAACAAGTGCGTCTGCAAGGAATTTCGGGAGCAGATGGCAGACCCCGATTTCGAGGGGTACTGCCACTGTATGCTGTACTACAAATCAAAGGACTGAATTAACGGCTGCTGCGGCAGCCGTTTTTCGTCAAAAGAGCCTGTTCACCGCCGTATTCACCCCAGCCGCCTCATGACCTCAAGGCACATTCTGCCGTTGTGATACGGGCACTTCCACGGATCGACGGTGTTGTGCGAGAGGTCGGGCTTTCCGCTGTCCTCAAGCTCCGAGAACCATTCGCCGCCCGTCCGCTTGTCGACAACGTTGTCGCGGATATAGCGCCAGACGCTCTCGGCGATGCCCATATAATCGCCGTAGCCGCGCTGATGCGCATTGATAAACCCGACGACGGTCTCCGCCTGCACCCACCACACGCGCTTGCGGTTGACGACGCCCTTGTCGCTCTCGTTCAGCAGCGAGCCGCTCTCCGCGTCGTAGGCGATTTTCGCGATATTCGCGGCGATTTTGGCGTTCATCCCGCGGAACTTTTTCGCGAACTCCTCGTCGCCGATAACGTCCGCAGCGCGGTCGATAAGCCACGTCGCCTCAATATCGTGCCCATAGCTGTGAACGTCGCCTATCTCGTTCATATCCCCGTCAAAGAACACCCTGAGCCTGTCGCTGTCGAAAATCTTGTCGTAGGTGAGGTTCATCTGGAACTTCAGCCGCTCGAGGACCCTCTCGTTTTTATCGGCAAGGTACAGCTCCGTGTACGCCTCCATAAGGTGGAGCGTGGTGTTCATGGTCTTGTCCGCCATTAAGCCGTTCTCGGAGAGCTCGTCGTTGGCAAGCTCCGTTTTAAGGTCTCGGGAGAGCTTTTCCCGATAAGCAACGTCGTCCGCGTGATTGCCCTCGATAAGCTCAAACACCTTATAGGCAGTGTCAAGCGCGGCTTTGTCGCCGCTCGCGCGGTAGTAGCTCGCCAGCGCGTAGATAAAAAACGCCTGACAGTAGCTGTGCTTCATATCGTCCGCGGGAGTGCCGTCGTAATTCACCGTCCAGTAAACGCCGCCGTATTCGCGGTCATAGCATTTCTCCGCAAGGAACTCATACGCGTGCCGCGCGTTGTCCAGCAGCGCGGATTCCTTCAGCGCCATATACGCGTTGGAGTAGAACCACAATATCCGCGAGTGCAGAATAACGCCCTTTTCGGCTTTTTTGTCAACGTTCAGCGCGCTGTCGACCTCGCCGTACCAGCCGCCGTGCTCGTCGTCGCGCAAAGCGTTCCAGAAAGGGATAATATGGTTCAAAAGCTCGCTTTTTATCTCGTCCTTAAACATCGCAAACGCCGTTTCCTTTCAAATTATTTATCCGAGCTCGGACGTCTTGCCTCGGCAATAACTTCTTTAATAAGCTCTTTTGCGGCTTCGATCTCGTCCTTATCCAAAAGCTTTTCCAAAGCCAAAAGCACGGTTAAAAGCTCCAATCTTGTCACGGTAATTCCCTCCTGTTACTTCTTGCCCTTCTTTTTCTTCTCGGCACGCTTCTCGCTCCTGTACGGAACATTCGCCCCCGCGTTGGGAGCGTCGGGGCGCATCACCTGCTCGCGCTGAATGGGCGCCTGCGTGCGCACGGGAATGGTGAGAACAAGCTTCACCGTCTCCTCGCGGATAGCCGCTATCATCTCGTCGAACATCGCAAAGCCCTCGAAGCGGTATTCGTCAACGGGGTTGCGCTGCGCGATAGCCCGCAGCCCGATGCCGTTCTTCAGCTCGTCCATAGCGTCGATATGATCCATCCAGTGCCTGTCGACCGTTTTCAGCAGGCACACGCGCTCTATCTCGCGCATGCTCTCGCTGCCGAGCTCCTTCTCGCGCAGCCCGTACATAAGCGCGCCGCGTTTCTTCACAAGCTCGGTAACGTCCTTCTGCGAGATGTTGTTCAGGTCGGAAATATCGTACCTCAAGTCGGTATCCATAAGGTACAAATTCATATAGTGCGAGCGCAGCCCGTCCAGATTCCAGTTTTCGGCAGCTTCATCCGAGCAGTACATCTTCACGGTCTCCTCGATGTCCTGATTCATCATCTGCACGATGTTGTCGGAAATATCCTCCCCGTCGAGGACCTTTCTCCTCTGTGAATAAATTGTATGACGCATGCGCGACATAACGTCGTCGAAATCGAGAACGTGCTTGCGTATAGAGAAGTTGTTGCCCTCTATCTTCATCTGCGCCGACTCGATAGCCTTCGACAAAAAGCCCGCCTCGATAGGCACGTCCTCGTCGAAATTCATCGTCTCCATAAGGTGCTGCACGCGCTCTCCGCCGAACAGGCGCATAAGGTCGTCCTCCAGCGAGATGTAAAAGCAGCTCTCTCCTGGGTCGCCCTGACGACCCGAACGTCCGCGGAGCTGATTGTCGATACGCCGCGACTCGTGGCGCTCCGTGCCTATGATGAACAGACCGCCCGCGGCGCGGACCTCCTCCGCCTCGGGCTTTATCTTCTCGTCGAATTTCGCGATAAGCTCCTGATACTTTTGGCGCGCCGCGATAATTTCCTCGTTGTCCGTCTCGGCAAAGCCCGTCGCCTCCTGAATGAGCTCCTCCGAATAGTCCAGCTTCCGCATCTCGGCAAGCGCCAGATACTCAGAGTTGCCGCCGAGCTTGATATCCGTGCCGCGCCCCGCCATATTCGTCGCGATAGTCACGGCGTTCTTCTTGCCCGCCTGCGCGACGATCTCCGCCTCGCGCTTGTGGTTTTTCGCGTTCAGCACCTCGTGCTTTATGCCGCGCGCCTTTAACAGCTTTGAGAGCTGCTCGGACTTCTCGATAGTGACCGTTCCGACAAGCACGGGCTGCCCTTTTTTATGGCACTCCTCCACTTGGTCGCAAACGGCTTTCAGTTTCCCGTGAATGTTCTTGTAAATCTTATCGTGATTGTCAACGCGTATAACGGGCTTGTTGGTGGGTATCTCGATAACGTCCAGCGAGTATATCTGCCTGAACTCCTCCTCCTCGGTCATAGCCGTGCCCGTCATGCCCGACAGCTTGCTGTACAGACGGAAGAAATTCTGGAACGTGATAGTCGCCAAGGTCTTGCTCTCGTGGTTGACCTTAACGCCCTCCTTCGCCTCGATAGCCTGATGCAGACCCTGATTATAGCGCCGCCCGAACATCAGACGACCCGTAAACTCGTCGACGATGACTATCTCGCCGCCCTCGATAACATAGTCCTCGTTGATATGCATAATGCTGTTCGCGCGGATAGCTTGGTTGATGTGGTGCAGCAGCGTCATATTCTCGGGGTCCATAAGGTTCTCCACGTTGAAATATTTCTCCGCCTTAGCCACGCCGTTCGGCAGCAGGTTGCAGGTCTTTTCTTTCTCGTCGACAAGATAGTCCCCGTCGAAATTGCTGTCGTATTCCTCCTTGGAGTCTATCTCGACCACCTTATCCATTTTAAGGGTCTTCGCGAACTTGTCCGCCTTTTCGTACAAATCGCTGGATTTCTCGCCCTGCCCCGAAATGATAAGCGGCGTTCTCGCCTCGTCAATGAGGATAGAGTCCACCTCGTCAACGATCGCGAAATTCGGCTCGCGCTGAACGAGGTCCTTCTTGTAAAGACACATATTGTCGCGCAGATAGTCGAACCCGAGCTCGTTGTTGGTCGCGTAGGTAATGTCGCAGGCGTAAGCCTCGCGGCGCTGGTCGTTGTTAAGCTCGTGAGTGATAAGCCCGACCGTAAGCCCCATAAAGCGGTGCACCTTCGCCATAAGCTCGCTGTCGCGCTTCGCGAGGTAGTCGTTTACGGTAACGATATGCACGCCCTTGCCCGTAAGCGCGTTCAGATACGACGGCAGACACGCCACGAAGGTCTTGCCCTCGCCCGTCCTCATCTCCGCGATACGCCCCTGATGCAGGACAATGCCGCCGATTATCTGCACGGGATAGTGCCGTATGCCGATAACGCGGTCGGAAGCCTCTCGGCACGCCGCAAACGCCTCGGGCAGTATGTCGTCAAGCGTTTCGCCGTTCGCCAAGCGCTCCTTCAAAATACCCGTCTGCGCCTTAAGCTCCTTGTCGGGCATAGCCCTGTACTTCTCCTCGAGGTCGAGGACAGCCTGCTTTATCGGCTCGATGCGCTTAAGCTCGCGCGAAGAATACGTTCCGAAGATAGATTTGATAATTCCCATATTTTGTAACCTTTCCGTTTTGAACACACATATAAACAAATATACATTTTATATTATACACCCTAAAGCCGCTTTTGTCAATAGCAATAACGGAATTTAATCGAGCCCGAGCTTCTCGATCTCCGAAAGTATCTCCTTTTTCCGCTCGAAGAACAGCATTCCCTTGTTGTGCTCGAAGTACTCCTTACAGCCGTATTGCCCGATAAAATGCGCGGCATACGGGCTTATCGTAAGCTCCGTAACGAGAATGAGCAGCTCCTGCCCGTTCTTGTCGAATACCCCGTCGCAGAATTTAAAAGCGTTCGACAGCATCTCCCCCGATTTGACGACGCTCCTTTCAAGCGCCCTCTTCCGCGCGTCGAAGTCGGCTTTCACAAGCGCAAACGCCTCCTCCGCGCTCTCGGGCCTCTTTTCGGTCATCTCCGCGCGCTCCTTGTAGAGCGCCTCTATCGCCGCGTTAACGGCGTATTCGCTGTCCTCCGACATATTCGAGGCTTTCCTGCCCACCTCAATCTTCTTCCGCTCCGCCTCTATCTGGCGCGTCAGAGAGTCCTCAAAGCTCTCGTCAACGGTAAAGTCGAATTTTGCTGTTTTCAGGCAGCCCATAAGCTCCGTAAGCGCGCCCTCCTCCAGAAACACGCCGCGCACGGCTCCGACAAGCCCGTCCAGAATAAGCCCCACAAGCGACAGCCGCTCGTCGAATTTCGCGTTTTTCGCTCGCTCGGCAATCTCGCCGTCCGCGTTGCCCTCCAGTATTCTGTCGACTTGATAATCCGACTTGTACTTGCAAAACAGATCGTAGTAAACGGCAAAGCCCTTCGCTATCCTCCTGTTCTGCAAATACTGCCCGATAAGCTGCTCCCCGACGGGGAAGCCCTTCAGCTCATACAGCTTTATCATCTCCGACAGATCCGACCAGCCTCGCGCCGTCGCGAACGTCTTTCCGTCCACGGTGGTCTCTATCCTGTAAAAGTCGTCCCTTTTGATGTCCAGATACGTGATTATCGCCGTATGCACTCTCTTCGTATAAGCGTATTCCTTCCAAGCCTCGTAGTTCGGCTCCACGTCAATGCGCTTCAGGCGGTCCCATGTAACGATGTCAAACTCCCGCACGGAGTTGTTGTATTCGGGAGGATTTCCCGCCGTCACGACCACCCACCCCTCGGGAACGCGGTGCCGCCCGAACGTCTTGTACTGCAAAAATTGCAGCATAGCCGGCGCCAGCGTCTCGGAAACGCAGTTTATCTCGTCAAGGAACAAAATCCCCTCCGAAACGCCCGTAAGCTCCATCATATCGTACACGCTCGCTATTATCTCGCTCATCGTATACTCCGAGACGCTGTATTCCTCCCCGCCGTAGTTCTTCTTCACGATAAACGGCAGCCCCAGCGCGGACTGCCTCGTGTGGTGCGTCATCGAGTAGCTCACCAGCCCTATATTCATCTCCTCGGCGATCTGCTCCATAACCGCCGTCTTTCCTATGCCCGGCGCGCCCATAAGGAAAATCGGGCGCTGCTTTTCCGTCGGGATAACGAAATTCCCGAACCTGTCCCTCGTCAGATAAGCCGAGACCGCGTTTTTTATATCGTCCTTAGCCTGCTTGATAGTCATTTCTTTTCGTCCCTTTCATATCTCGTCTTTCCTCAGCACAAGCTTCATCGCCCACGCGGGAATATACGGCACGTCGTATTCCTCGCTTACGAAAACGAACGCCGCGTCGTACGGCGGCTTCTTCGCGGGAAACTCCCCGAAGCCGTCCGTAAAGTAGATAAGCCCCCGGAGGTTCGCAAACTCCCCCGCCTCAACAAGCGAGTTCACATAGCTGAACACGGGTCGGAAATCCGTCCCCCCGAACCCGTGAAAGCTCGCCTTTTTCAGATATTCGTCAAACTCCGCCCGCGTCGTAATCTTCACGTCCTCTTGTATAGCCGCGTCGCATTGAATGATATGCAGATTTATCTTCGTAAAAAAGCTCTCCTCGGAGCTCAGTATGTTGTACGTCTTTTGGATGAACGCCTGCACCAGCTCCCCCTCCACCGAGCCCGAGGTGTCTATCGCGATAACGAACTCGCGTATCCGCTTCACGTCCTTGTATTCCAAGGGCTCTATAAGCGGCATATCCCCGTACAGCTCCAGCCCGTAGGTATAAAAATTGTAGTCAAACTCGTCGGGATTTATCTTCATCGCCTCCCCGCGCACCGCAAACTTCTTCAGGAACTCGGTGTAGTTGTACCGCTCGCGCGTCACCTCCCGAAGATTTTGCGTCAGCAGCCCCGGGACTTTCCCGCGCAGTCTCACAAACGCCTCCATATCCATCTTCATTCTCTCGGCAACGCTCTCCCAATCCTCCGCAAGCTCAAGAAAAGCGCCGTCCGAATTGCCGTCCGAGCCTCCGCCCGCGCCTTTCCGATACCCCGCAAGCCCCGCTTCCGCCTTCTGCTCGTCGGTCATATACCATATCTCATGGTCGTCGCATTTAAACAGTATCTCCAGCGCCCTCACGGTCTTTTCGGGCAGCCTCTTATCGACAAGGAACCGATAGACCTTCTCCGCCGACACGGAGGAAAGCTCGCTGCCGAAGCCCTCCAGAAACTGCTTCTGCCGCTCCGCCCGCAAAGTATCGAGATACGGCAGCTCCAGATCGTTCACCGTGCTCTCGACCGCCGCGTCGCACGCGATATTCCAGAGCCTTGCGTCGACCTCGGCATTGACAAACATATGCTTGAACACACAGTGGAACACCGAGTGCAAAAACCCCCTCACGGGCAGATTTTCCTCCACGCGGTACGACGTTAGAATATGCTTCGGGTCGTACAGATACACTCGCCCGTCGGTCGCCGTGCAGCTCGTAAGCTCGGGCTTGGAAACCGTTTCCAAGCGGCTGAGCGCCATATCGAGGAACCGCAGATTTACCAGCAGCCTGTTCCTCGACATATTGATAATTTCCAAGGCAATTTCCTCTATTTTCTCCCCCGAAACCTCGTCAAGCACTACCTCACCTCATCTCCTAGAAAACACGCACCCGCAATAATCCTGCCTGTAAAGCCCATACTCGCGCGACAGCTCTATCGACCGCAGATAGCCGCCCCTCTTTTTAAAATCGTTCGGCAAACACTCCACACCATAGACCCCCGAAAGCTCCCCGCCTATCTCATTGAGCTTTTGGGCGTTCTTCAGCGGACTTATCGACAATGTCGAACAAAAATAATCAAACCCACGCTCCGCAGCCCTCATCTCCTAGAAAACACGCACCCGCAATAATTCTGCCTATACAGCCCATACTCGCGCGACATCTCTATCGACCGCAGATAGCCGCCCCTCTTCTTAAAATCATTCGGCAGCCACCCCGCGCCATAAATCCCCGAAAGCTCCGCGCCTATCTCGTTGAGCCTTTGGGCGTTCTTCAACGGGCTTATCGACAACGTCGAACAAAAATAATCAAACCCGTGCTCCGCAGCGTATTTCGCCGCCCTCATCTCTTCGAGAACACGCACCCGCAGTAATCCTGCCTGTAAAGCCCATACTCCCTCGACAGCTCTATCGACCGCAGATACCCGCCCTTTTTCTTAAAATCATTCGGCAGCCACCCCGTGCCATAAATCCCCGAAAGCTCCCCGCCTATCTCATTGAGCTTTTGCGCGTTCTTCAACGGACTTATCGACAGCGTCGAGCAAAAATAATCAAACCCATGCTCCGCAGCGTATTTCGCCGCCCTCTCCAAACGGAGACGATAGCACGCGAAGCATCTCTCCCCGCCCTCGGGGCAGTCCTCCAAGCCCCTCACGGCGTCGAAAAACTCCCTCGGCTCATATTCGTCGACAACGAGCCCCACGGGGTTCTCAACGGGCATCTCCGCGATAAGCCTCCTCTGCTCCTCGGCGCGCTTCGCGAACTCCTCCCCCGGGTAGATATTCGGATTATAGTACAGCACCGTAATCGAAAAATACCGCGACAAATACTCCAGGCAATAGCTCGAGCAAGGCGCGCAGCAGCTGTGCAGCAGCAGTCTCGGCACGCCCCCGATGTTCCCCAGCAGCTCGTCCAGCCTTCGCTGATAGTTGATCTTCCTCTCCATAGTCACTTCCCCGCAAACCTGTCGCGCTGCTCAACGGCAAGCCTGTCGCAGCGCTCGTTTTCGGCATGCCCCGCGTGCCCCTTTATCCAGCAAAACTCCGCCTTATGCACGTCCAGCAAATCCAGCAAGCGCTCCCACAGATCGGGATTGAGCGCGGGCTTTCCGTCGCTCTTTTTCCAGCCGCGCTTTCGCCAGCCGACCGCCCAGCCCTTGGTTATCCCGTCGACAACGTACTTGCTGTCGGTAGTTATCCGCACCTCGCACGGGAATTTCAGCGCCTCCAGCGCCGTAATGACCCCCAGCAGCTCCATACGGTTGTTGGTGGTATGCGGGTCGCCGCCGCTGAGCTCCCTCTCCCTGCCGTCGCAGCGCAGTATCGCGCCGAAGCCCCCGGGGCCCGGGTTGCCGCTGCACGCGCCGTCGCTGAAAATCTCAACAAATCTCATCTCGCACCCTCTCTCAAGTCACATTATACTACAAAACCGCCGCAAAGTCAAGGCAACGAATTTGTATAAAACGCTTGTATTTTACTGTCTGTATATTTCGGCAGCGCTCTTAATTTCCAAATTTTAACATATTATTACATAATTTCCAAAATATTACAGCGCAAAACTGCAAATATCCGCAAAAAACTGCAAATCGACTGCATTTTACTGCACGCCGACTGCAAAAAACCGCAAAAATCCCAAGTTTCTTGTAGAGTTAGCATTGCTAATCGTTTCCTTTTGCAATTTCCCAGTCAAAAACTTGCAAAAAGTTGAAAAATCCGTCCCGAAGGCGTGCCGCCTTTGGCAATTCGTTTCATAGAAAATTTCGGTGTCAAGCGTTTTCGCTCGACACCGAAATAATTCTATACCACACGCGCCTTAACGGGGACGGATTTTACCACATGCAAGACCTCCGCAAACCGCATAACAGCGCCGCCGAACCGCTTTTTCGATACTCTCCGAAAGCGCGGAACACAGCCAAGCCGCATAACAGCGCCGCCGAGCCGCTCTTTCGGCATCTCGTAAAGCGCGGAGCACAGCTCAAACCGCATAACAGCGCCGCCGAGCCGCTCTTTCGATACCCTCCGAAAGCGCGGAACACAACCCAAGCCGCATAACAGCGTCGCCGAGCCGCTTTTTCGATACTCTCCGAAAGCGCGGAGCACAGCCAAGCCGCATAACAACGCCGCCGAGCCGCATCAGTTCGCGAGACCCGCTCTTTCGATACCCTCCGTGAAGTACTTCTGGAGGAAGATATACATGATAAGAATGGGCGCTATCGCCATAAGGCAGCCCGCCTCGACCCATACCATGTAGTCGACGGCGTTGCCCACCAGACCCGTTTTCCACTGCGAAATGGTATTTGCAAGATTCGAGACCTGAAGCGACATCGTCTGCGCGTTCGTAAAGAACATCGAGCTGATGAAGTAATCGTTCCAATACCACACGATCGAAAAAATGAATACTGTCAAAAACGAACTTGCAGCATTCGGCACCATAACGCTTATAAACGTCTTGAACGGACCGCAGCCGTCGAGATACGCCGCGTCCTCGAGCTCCTTGGGGAGACCGCGGAAGAACTGTCTGAACAGGTAGATGAACAGACCGCCGCGGATGCCGTTGCCGAAAATCGCGGGGATATACATCGTGAAGTTGGTGTTCGTGAGGTTTATCGCGTCGCCCGTCAGCGCGTTCAGCAAGCCGAAGATGTCGAAGTTTCTGAACAGGTTGAACTGCGGCATAATGATGACCTGCGGCGGCACGATTATTTGCAGCAGAACCAACGCGAACAGCGCTTTCTTTCCTTTGAACTGAAATCTCGCGAAGCCGTAGCCCGTAACGGCGCACGCCGCCACCTGAAGAACCGACGCCACAACGTTGAGCGTTATGGTGCTCCAGAGAACGTTGGGGTAATTTATCGCGCTCCATACCTCCTTGAAGTTCTCAAGGCGTATGGTTTTCGGGATCCACATTACCGACGGGTCTGTCATTTCAGCCTGCGGACGCAGCGAGGCGCTTATCATATACATTATCGGGTAAAGGATAACGAACGCCAGACCGAATATCAGAACGCCTCTGAATATCGGCCACAGCCAGCCGCCGACCCTGCGCCAGAAGATCCCGCCGTAGTGCTTGCGCTCCGCGGGGGTATAATGCGGATAGTTTTTGATGATGCTCCAGTTTGTCACGCGGTAATACTTTTTATCGCGGTCGGGCTCGCCGTCCGAGCCCGCGGGTACGGAGGCGGTTTTGATAATTTCTTCGGACAATTCAAGCACCTCCTTATTCGTTCTCGTAGTAAACAAACCTGTTTACTATCAGAATGACGATACCGAGTATCGCGCCTATTATTGCGAAGTATATCCAAGCCATTGCTGCCGAATAGCCGTATTCGCCGAGCTGCGCCTGCTTGAGAACCAGGTTCATTACGTCGTTGTCCGTGGAGACGAACGCGTCGATGATAGTGTACACCAGGTTTGCGAGTATCATCGGGCTGATTATCGGGAAGGTTATCTTCCAGAAGAACTCCCACGCGGTCGCGCCCTCCATATTTGCCGCTTCCTTTGCGGACGGGGGGATATTCTGAAGCGCGGAGAGGAATATCAGTATCTGGATACCCGAGTTCCACACGAGGTTGAGAATGTTCGAGGTGATATCCTCGATCAAGTCCGTGAACTGTGGGTTGATGTTGTAGATGCCGACGAACTCCAGCAGCTCGGAAACCAAGTCTGTTTTGAACAGCGCGCTGAACTGCGTTGCGCCCGAGATGCCCTGCGACGCCATATCGCCGTTGATGACCGTGATTATGGGACCCGTCGCGATGAGCACGGGCAGGAAGAATATCGCTCTCGCGAGGGTCCTTCCTCTGAACTTCTGATTAAGCATTATCGCTATGAACAGCGAGAATATCATGATTACGAACGCCTGCGGGATTATCTCTCCTATCGACTCCACGAGCAATCTCGGGAAGTCGGGGTCGCCCGTGAACGCCTTTATATAGTGCCCGAAGTTGTTCCATTCGAGGTGGATGCCCGCGTTGGTGTAGCCCGCCGCGATAGCGTCCGCCTTGGACATCTGAATGGTTCTGTTGAGCGAATACGCGAGCGAGGTTATGACGGGGGAAACGAACAGCCAGAGCGAGCCGACGAGCCATAGCGAAATGAACCCGTAGCCGTACATGCGCTTTTTCCGTTCGTAGGGGATCTTGTTGGTCTTTATTTTGCGCTCCCTTTTTTCGCCCTTCATTCGGCGGACGTCGGTCTCCTCGCCTGCCGCATTGAACGCGGCTGCTGCTGCCGTATTATGCGCCGAGCGCTTTACGGCGGGAGCCTCTTGTACGGTCTGCTCCGCGGCTGCTTCAGCCCGGACGGTCTCGACCGCTTCTTCAACCTTGGGGGTGTTTTCCGCTGCTTCCGATGCTGCTTTATTTTTCTTACTCATCAGTCAGTCGTCGCTCCTTTCCAAGATTTTTCGGGCAGCTGTACCTCCGAGCCGTTTATCTTCAGAGAATAATTCTCGAGGTCGGCTGTGAGGACGGTGCTGTTTTCAAACGTACACTCGACCACTTTTGACGAGAGGTACTTGTAATCCGTTATAGGCGAGCCCGATACGCCCGAGATGTTGTCCCTGAAGAACTTGTATTCCTCGGCGGCGATGTCGAGCCAGCCCTCGTAGTGCGTGTAGAACAGCTTTTCGTACTTGCAGTCCGTGAGCGTGTTGGGGGACTCGTACATGAAATCGTAATGCAGGGGAGTGCCCGTTACGACGGAGAGCAGGAACAGCTCGTCTGCGCTTGCGCTCGCGTTTCTTGCCTTGGAGGTGTACGGGATGTACCCGTGAACGACGAGCTGATAGAACGGGATATCGTAATCCGAGATGTCAAAGCCGCTGCTGTAGAGCGGTATATTGCGCATGCTGTCGACATACTTAAGCGCGTAATCGTTGCACGCGGACGCCTCGAACTTTATGCCGCTGCTGTTGATGAGCTCGTAGCTCTTCTTGAGGTTCTCGACCGCCTGCTGACGGGAGGTCTTTTTGTTGGCGCTGCCGCTGTAATCGCTGTACAGCAGGCTTGTGCCGTTGCCGACGGAGATAGCGCCTATGCCCTCCGCCGAAAAGCTCGATACGACCTCGCCGTAGACCTTGGTGTAATAGGCGGGGGTGAGGATAAACCAGTTGGGTCTTGTGTCGTGCTGCGTGCCGAAGGCTATCTCGTACTCGCTCTGGGTCGCGTATGCCTTTGTAACGCCGATGACCGACGCGCCCGTTTTGGAGTAGCCGTTTCCGCTGCGCTCGTATTCGGTGAGGTCGACGTTCGGCGCGAGCGTTATGCCCTCGGAATTGCAGTAATCGAGCAATGCCTTGAACGCGCTCTTTCCGCCGAGCGAGCTTGCGTAATCGACGGAACTGGAAATCCTGTCGGTGAGACCCGCCTTATTGAAATCGTTGTACGCGACGACCATATTGTCGACGCCGCGGCTCTTCAGCTCTTGGAGAATAAGCTTTGCCTGCTCGTAGGTGGTCGCGGGAGTCTCCAGCTTGAGCGGGATCCCGAGAACGGAGCGCTCCTTGACCGCGCCGCCGTAAAGCTCGACGTAGAGCGGGTTGTTTTCGCCCGACTTCTGCGTCATCATGCCCTCGTCGAGCAGATACTGCTGATAGCGCTTGGCTATGTCGACGTAGGTCGTGCCGCTCTTTGCTATCGGGTAATAGCGCACGGTGAGCCTCGGCTCGGCGACTCTCGCCTGCTCGTAGGCTTTGAGCATTACCGCGTTTACGCCGCCCAAGTTGAACTGGTCGGTGCCTCTTACCGCGAACTCGAAGTAAGCCGTGTTGTAGCCCGTGCCGCTTTGACCGGCGACGCCCGCTTTGGCGGTGGCGTACGCGGCGCCCTCGGTTATTACCTCAAGCAGCGCGGAATTTTCCTTGACGACGCCGAGTATCGGCAGGTAAGCCTGCTCGGTCTTTTTCGGCGCTCTTTCCTGCGAAAGCGCGTAATCGCGCCCGTATATCTTCTGCGAATACATATTCGACGAGGTTTTGCCGTTGTTGAAGTTGATAACGGCTCCCGAACCGTCGGGAATGACGAAATAACCCTCCTCGTCGGTATACGCGGCGTTCATGCCCGGGAACAGGCTCAGGTCGACTATCGAGCGCGTGGACTCGCCCGCTTCGTCGGGGGACTCCATTTCCAGCTCGTAGACCTCGTCGAGCGCCACGGAGACGTCGTAATGGTCGTCCGTAAGCGTTACGTAGACGGGAACCGTGATGCCCTGCTCGGGGAACGTGACCGTCGACTTAAAGCCGTTGGCTGTCCTTTCGACGGTCGTGGAGCCGTCGTATGCCGAACGCACGAACGTTATGGGCGCGTCGCTGTCCGTTACCTTGGCGCTGTTTATCGTCATGGAGGACTTCATCTGCGCCTTGAGCTGCGCGCTCCTTGTGTTCGGGTCGTTGTCGACGCTGTACGGATTGCTCCAGATCACCTCGCCGTTTGCGAGGCACTCGACCGCGAATACGCCCGTCATCTCGTTGACGTACATCTTCAGCGTCGACGACGAAGCGCACTCCGTCATCTCGGCAAGCGCCTGCGCCTCGGTTATCTGCGGCTGCTCCGAAGCAGCCTCCTGCTCCGCGCCGTCCGCCGCGTTATCGGCAGCGCCGTCCTCGACGGGCTGAACCGCCTCGGTATTATCCGCCGCCTCGGACCACGCGCTCTGGCTCGTCGTTGCCAACATAACTGCGCAAAGCGCGGAAATCATTATTTTCTTGCGAAATTGCAGCATTTTTACACCACCATCTTCAAACTATTTAACGCAGCTTCTTCTGCTCCTTCTTGATCTGAGCTTTTTCGTACATGGTATACGCGACGCAAACTATCGCGATAACCGCCGCTATAACGCCTATCATTATCAAGATCAGCGCCGCCGACGACAGGCTCGGATTTCTGTAGAGCAGCTCCGTGTATACCGCGTAAACGAACAGGTAGACCTGCTGGAACAGCGACACGAGCAGCACTGCCAAGATTATCATGATGACCATTGCCACTATCGTAAAGATCATTGACAATATCGTCTGCCAGAAATTATACTGGTGGACGGTTTTCATGCCCGATATAAGCAAAAGCGCGCTGTAGGCTATCGTGACGATGCTTACGAACGTAAGGAACGTGCTCTCGTCGCTTGTAAGGCAGTTGGAAAGAATGATGTTTACGGCTCTGCCGATGATGTACGGCACGAGAGCGTACGCCGTGTTGACGCAGATGTTTTTCATCGAGCCCTCGCCGTTGAAGAGCGTACACAGCGCCCAGTTGCCGATGACCCATGTAGCGAACAGCAGGACAGACTGAAGGATGACGGGGACGATGTTGAAAACCTTGGTCATTGCGTGGTTGTGCAGGAAGCCCGTCATGAGCTGGTCGCAGACGCTGACAACGAAGAACAGCAGGACGATGACCATTGCCACCTTCATATTGTAGGCTTTCTTCCAGCGGAGATCCTCGTAGCCCTCAAAGGGGTGGCGCATAATGTAGAACGGCCATTTCCAAGCGGGAAGATCCAAATCAAATCGCATCGCTTACCCCTCCTCTTTCTTTTGCTGCTCGCGGAGTATTTTATCCGCCGCGGCGCGTTTTTTCGCTCTCGACTTGTTTCTTACGGACGAGACGACGTAGATCGCGACGAATATCGCGACGATTATCAAGGCGAACAGCGTGAAGTTCTCGCGGATAAAGTTCATGCGCCAGCTCTTGAACGCGTCGGAATAGCCGCTTCTCGACTGGAGGTAGAAATTATCCATGGCTGCCTCGTAGTCCTTGGCGTTGAGGTAGGCGTTGCCGAGACCGATATACGCCATCCAGTAGTTGGAATCGCGGCGCAGAACCTCGCGCCAAGGCTCCATTGCCTCGTTGTATTTGCCCGCGTTGAACAGGGACATTGCCTCGTGGACTATCGAGCCGAACTCCGTGCGCTTGAACACGGTTACGGTGCTCTTGCTGCTGTCGAGGACGTACACGTTCGTGCCGAGGCTCTCGACGGCGTTTACCGTGGAAAACGTGCCCTTCTGGTCGCCGCTGCCGCCGAAGATGAACATCAGCGTACATTCGTCGTCGTACTGGAACACGCGCCCCGTCGTAAGGTCGAGCAGGTTTATCTCGCCGTTGGGTCCGACGTCGACGTCGCATATCTGCGAGCTGTACGTCGTGCCGCGGTAATACTTGACGAGCGGGTCTCCGAAGGTGTACTCGTTATAGCCGAGGTTGATGAATATATTCGTGCCCGCGGAGTTCATCTTTTTAAGGATATCCGTGTCGGAGTTCTTGTTTTTCGTTACCGTGTAGACGAAGTTGTCGTCGTCGATGTCGAAGTTTGTGAGCTCGACGGGGACGCTCCTCTTCATGCGCTTTATCTGCTCGGTGGTCATGATGAGCTTCCAGAAGGCGTTTAAGATGACCTCGCCCGTTTTCTCTACGCGGTTTGCGCCGTAGTAGCCGTTGAACTCGCCCTCGCGCGAGAACACGACCGCGCCCCTCGTGATCGTCGTAATGCAGACGTAAACGTTCTTAGCCGCGTCGATGAGCACCTTTTCGGGGCGGAACGTCGTTCCCGCGTCGTAGTAGATGCCGTCGGGTCTCGTAAAGACCTCGCGCACCTTTCCGTAGCTTTCGCCGCCGCTCGTTTCTATGGCGAACTGCACAACGCGCTCGTTTTCACTGTCGGCGACATAGACGTTGTCCTCGTCGACAAACACGCCCGTGGGGGTGTTCAGGTATACATTCGTTTCTCTTGAATAGCGGTCCTCGGCAAGGGCACCGCTGTCGACCTGCGCCTTTTTCTCGGCGAGCCATTCGTCCATATCGGAGAAATCGAGGCGCTCGATTATATGCGCGAGACCGAAATTGCTGTCGGTAACGATCACGCGGCCCTTGCGCGTTCTCGAATCGGGATCCGCGACATAGCCGCTGTCCGCGATATAGAGCATATCGTTGTCGTCGAAGAAAATGTCGACGGGGTTTGTCATCTGACCGCAGCCGATATCAATACCCGAGACTACCCTGTCAACGACGTAGCCGTTCTGCGACGGCACGGGGTCGCCCCACCAGTCGTAGTTATAGCCCGTATACGGCTCGTCTGCATATGCAACAACGCCCGTGCACAAAACCGCCGCCGCCAGAACAGCGGACACGACGCGTCTTGCGATGCGTTTTATTGATGGCACCGAAATCATCCTTTCGTAAGTAAAATCAAACGTCAGTCCTTAAGACCCGAGTGAGCCATTGTTTCAACAACGTTGCTCTGCAAAATAAGGAACAGTATCATGGGCGGCAGCATCAATACAACGACCGTCGCGTAAGAAACGCCCGCTCTCGCGAGACCCGACGCCGCTATCTGCTGCATTACTATCGGGATGGGCTTAAGCTGCTCGGAATACACGAACAGATAACCCGTTATCTGCCAGGCGCCCTGGAACGCGAATATCATCAGCGTGAGCCACGCGGGCTTTACGTTCGGCATAACTATCTGCCAGCAGATTCTCAGGTGAGACGCGCCGTCGAGCTTTGCAGCCTCTATCATGGATTCGGGTATCTGCCCCATAAACTGCTTCATGAGGAACAAGCCCATGGGCGTCGCGATATAGGGCAGAGTAAGCGCCAGATAGGTGTCGATAAGACCCATATTCGCCATTACGATATACTGTACGATATATGTAACGGAGGACGTAAACAGCAGCGCCACCTCGATTATCTTGTTCATCGCTCTGACGCCCGGCGCCTTTACCTTAGCCAGAACATACGCCGCGGAGGACGCGAACAGCAGCTGCGCTACGGTGACGACTACCGAAACGAACACGGAGTTGAACACGTATCTCGAGAACGGGACGTCCATGCCGCCCGCGACCTTGAGCATATCCTCGAAGGACTGCATCGTCGGGCGCATTACGTAAAGCTTCGGCGGGAACAGGAACAGCTCCTCGACGGGCTTTATCGACTGAATGATCGAGAAATAGATCGGGAAGAGCATGAAAACGCCGACCAGAGCGAGGAGGATGAATATCGCGATATCGCCGCCGCGGGAGCCTCCCCACATTCTTCTTTTCTTGATTATTCGCAAGTGAAGTCCTCCTCTCCCGTGAGTCTTTTAATGGTGTGGCAAGCCAGAGCGACTATTGCCGAGGTCGCCAGTATCGCCAGCATACCCACCGCGAGAACTCTCATAAGCTCGCTGTCGAACAGCTTCATCGGGCAGGAGCACTCCTTTTCGCAAATGCCTTCCTCGGAAAGCTCTTTTTTCAGAAACTTCATCTCAAAAGCCCCCTTACGTATCAAGTATTCCGCTCATTGCCTTGCGGATAACATTGTTTACAAGCAGCATTACGACGAACAGGAAGAAGCAGACCGCGCAGGCGTAGCCCATTTCAAACCTTATCGAGCCGTAGTCGAACGCGTGCGTCATAAGCGTATGAGCCGCGTAGTCCGTCGACGGGAACGCCGTAAGGTATCTTCCGATATCGCCCGCCGTAAAGGAGGCGGTTATCTGCATTACCGCCGCGAACAGCAGCTGCGGTCCCATTGCGGGAACGGTTATGTAGATAAGCTCCTGGAAGCGGTTCTTTATGCCCTCGATAGCGCCCGCCTCGTAGCCTGCCTTGTCGATGCCCTGCAAGCCTGCGCGTATCGCGAGGAAGCCCGCGCCGAGCGACATCCACATCTGCACGATGATAACGCACATCAGTATATAGCGCGAGTCGGTCAGCCACTGCTGGGGACCTCTGATAATGCCGAGGTTCATAAGTATCGAGTTGAGCGGACCCTGCGAGTCGCCCGAGAAAATGAGCTGCCAGGTCGCGTAGATGTTGCCCGCGAGCGTGGGCGCGTAGAAGATGTACGTGAACACGGTCTTGAGCGGACCCGGCATCTCGTTTATCAGCCACGCGAGCAGGAAGCACATGATGTAGCTGAGCGGTCCCGTGATGATCGCGAAAACGAGGGTGTTCTGGATGGCGATAAGGAAAACGTCGTCCGCCAGAAACAGCGTATAGAAGTTGGAAAGCCCCGTCCACTTGGGGAACTGCGCCATATTGAAATTCGTAAAGCCCACGGGCAGCGAAATCAATACGGGTATCGCCGTAAAGACCAAAAACAGTAAAAAGTACGGCAGAGCGAGGACGTACGCGCTGGTGTTTTTCTTCATCTCGCGCATCGTGTAGCGAAACTTGCTGTCCTCGATATATTGAGATTTTTCTTTACCGAACAAGCTGATTCCTCCTAAAATTTAATAGGTCACAAACGTCACCGCACGATATGTCCGTCGTCGTCTATCGTATATCCGAGGTCCTCGAGCTTTCTTACAATCTCGACGTTGATGTCGCGGTTGTAGGACGAAAGCTGGAAGCGGGGAGCCTTCTTGTTGTTGACGACGGCTCTGAACGCGTTGTAAACGTTTCTCGTTACAGCGTAGGAAGCGGGGATTATGGGAACCTCTTTCAGATTGCTCATCTGGTCGATTATCTTCTCGTATTCCGCTGTGGACCAGTTGAGCTTTGAGAGAGCCTCGATGTTGGCGGTGTCGTAGCGTCCGAGCGGACCCATTACCGCCTCGATGGTCTTGCCGTACTCGACCTGCACGTCCGTGGAGGTGAACCACGTAATGAAATCCCAAGCCGCGTCGATATCGGAGCAGCTGTTGAAGATGACCGCGCCCGACGAACCCGAGTTCGCGGTATAGTCGAGTATTTGATTGCCGTTTTCGTCCGTCCTGAGCGTACCCGGAACGTGGGTGAAATCCCACAAGCCCTTGATCTCGGGGGCGGCAACGGAGAGCTGGCTGTAAAAGCCCGCGTAATTCTGCACTACCAGCGGCATCTCGCCCGTTCTGAACAGCGAGAACGCGTCGTAGGTCTGCTTGAAATCGAATACCGTGTAGAACTTAGTCCACTGCGTAAACGCCTCTACGGCAGCCTCCGTGTCGAACGTTGTCGCAGTGAGCTCGTCGTTGTAGAAGCTCTGCCCCGTCTGGTTCATCAGCAGCACGAAGGTGTTGCCCGCGTCGAATACCTGCGAGGAAATGTTGGACGGCAGGATAAGACCCACCTGCAAATACTTTCTTTGGAGGTCGGGGAGCATCTCGATAAGCTCCGTCCACGTCTCGGGCGGCTTCTGCCCTATCTCCTCGAGTACATCCGTGCGGTAGAACAGCATCGGGAAGTTGTCCGTCAGCGGCAGTCCGTAAACGCCGTCCTCGTATTCGTAAAGCGTGGAGACGTTCGCGGGGAAGCGCTTCATGACCTCGTTGTAGCCCGGCATCTCCTTGAGATTGACCATAAGCCCTCTGGACGCGCAGACTACGGGGAAGTCGCCGCCGATGAACAGCGCGACCTCGGGACCCTTGTCGGCGAGCGTCGCCTCAAGGATAGCGCCCTGCACGAGGCGTATGCCAACCTGTGTGGTGTGGTCGGGATTGTATTCGCTGGAAACTATTTCGTTGATTACGGTGGCTTGGTCACGTCCGAGCGATACCCAAACATTCAGCGACCTTGCGTTGCTCTCGGAGATCGAGGTGTAGTCCTCGAAGAACGAGCCCATAAACGACTGGAAGCTGAAGGCAAGCGCCTGGAAGAAGTTGGATTTTGAATTTTTGTACTTATCGTGAACGGTCTTGACCTCGAAATAATCCATTTCAAGCGGCTGACCGCGGTAATCTCTCATCCAAGCGGAGAGCGAGTTTATCTGGTCGCGAATGCCCGAGCTTCTCGAAGATACCATCATCGGGATATCCTCGGGGTGCTTTACCGCCATATTCAGAATGACAGCCATTGTTTCGAGCGTCGTTGCCTCGGAGCCCTTGCCCGTTATCTCCTCAAGACCCTCTTTTTCGGCGTAAAGCGCGTTTACGGTCGACTTGAAGAACGGGATAAGCTCGGGTATCTGCTCCTGAATGTAATAGTCGTTGTACTCGTCGGGATCTGTGGAGGTTATCATTACGATACGCCTGTAATAATAGTTCATCTGGTAAACTATATCGTCAAGGCGCTCCATGACCTCGCCTATATCGCCCGGGATAGCCTCGAACGCTATGGCGTTCGTGCCCGCGTTGAGCTTTACGTAGATAGGCTCGCCGTCCTCGGTCTTGGGCTCGATAGTCTGCCACTTCGGGCTGTATTGAATTTTAACGTCGTCGAGCTCCTTGCAGGGGACTTCCCCGTTGACGTAAATGCGCCTGTTGGAGAAAAATCCGCGCATCGTGCTCTGACGAACTCTCATATTTATACTGTACCAGCCGTCCGCGGGAACCGTGACCTCGTAAACGGTCGTCATCGTCGCCTTGCTCCACGTATCCGCGCCGATAGTGTTGTAGCGCTTGTTTACGGGGTGCGACGGGCTTATCGTATAGTCCGAGCGGTCGTAAGTGGGATAAAGCGTGGAAGAGGTGGTATATTTCGGCGTTTCCGCCTCGACAAGGACAGCCTCGCCGCCCGTCAGCGCGGGGGTGTTGTCGATATCCGCCTGCGAGGGCTTGATGTCGGCGTAGGACGGCAGCTCGTCGGGGTTGTAGAAACGGATATTCTTCATATATATGTTGGTCTTTACGCCGCCGAGCGTAAGCGTATGCTTACCCGCGTCGAGATAGAAGTAGTAAGGCGTGTTGATAAGACCGTCCTTATCCTTGATAGGATAAGTCACCCAGCAGTCGTACTCCACCTGCGGCGGGCGCTTCTGGTTCTTGTTGAGCGCGTCGTACTGAATGGTGGAGGTCTTGTTGCGCCAGTATCTGTCGAGCTCCACGAGCCTTACCTCATCGAACGGGGACTCTCCGTCCAGCAGCAGCTCCACCTCGACGGTAGTATTATTGCCCGAGACGGGATAATACATCATCTCCATATTGTAAAGACCCGCGGTTTTGACCTCGAAATCCCACGAGATCGTGCCCTCGCTGTCGAGCCAGGAAACGCAGTTATCCTCGCCCTCCCACGACGTAAGCGCGCACTCCGCGCCGTCCGCGGCGCTGAATTTCGTCACGTCGACGGTTATCTCGTCCTTGGGCTTTGCCGCGTCGGAGAACCTTTTTATATAGTTCTTGTAAGCGTTTGTATTGCTGACAATATTAAGGTTATCGACGGTGACCTCGTCCTCCTCGGCGCTGTCCTGCGCGTAGGACACGGCGATGCCGCTCATTTGCAGCACGGACGCGGCAGTCACAGCCGACAATGCGAGCGAAAGAAGTCTTTTAAGCCCGAATTTCTGCTTTTTTGTCACAGTAATATCCACCTTTCCACAACAAATTAGCTGAATATATATCTCACTTTATTATAACAAAATTATCACACTATGTCAATAACAATTGTACATTTTAGTGATTTTGCCACAAAATTAACCTAATATTTTATAAATATAAACAAAAAACCGCCCCGAGAATTGACGTAACGTGAAAATTCACGCGTTTTCGCGGCGAAAACCTTGCGGTTTTACTTAACGAAGCGTCGCTCTCGGAGCGGTTTATTAAGTTTAAATTCCCGAATTTTCGACTTAATTTTCCTTAACGGCAATAACAGCTGCGCCTGCGATAACTGCGGGAGCATTTGTCAAAACCTCTTGTCTAACCTTTGCCGGCGGCGGATTTTCCGCTCGTTGCCGAGCCCACGCCGCTTTCGCCGGAGTCGTTGTCTGTCCTCGGAACGTGCCTTGGAGCTGCCGTCCGGGATTTGGGTCTATGCTTTGTTTACCTCTGCCGCTTTACGTCTCCGTTACGCGCTTTCTGCGCTATTGCGCTTGCTGCGCCCTATCGGAGATTTCAAGACCGCCGTTCCCCAACGACGGCTGCTTCGGCTTTGATATCCTCGGCATTATCGGGAACTTTGCCGCTTTCGCGGCGGTGGTGATTGCGGGGCACGCGCCCCCGTAGGTTTATACCTACCCCAATATTTTCTTTATCTGTCTATTTATATTTCCTCATGTGTAAACTTCGGTATTAACCGCGAGCGGTCTTTCCTCCGTTCACAAGGGTAGTCGGCGCGATCTGCAAAAAAGTTTCAAGAAAATAAAAAAATTTTTGCGAAAAATATCCCGCCCTTTCGGACGGGATATAATCGTCAGTCAAAGCGCATTACTTTCTCTTTCTGGAGAGGACTACTGCGCCCGCAGCCAGAGCAGCCACGCCTACAACGGCAGCCACGCTCTCAACGCCCGTGTCGACGTTGTTTGCGGGGGCAGCGGGAGCGGAAGAACCGCCGAGGGTGTAGTTGCCGAGCTCGTCAAACGTGATAAGAACGTTGTCGTTAGCGTCCATAACTTCAAGCTTTACGCCCTGAGTACGAGCCATTTCAGCACCCCAGTCATTCAACTGAACCTGTACCTGTCCGATAGTGGTCGCATCGCCGTTAGCCAACGGATTTTTAAACTCGTTAACCAACTGATAGGTGTAATCGCCTACCTTGTTCGCTTGAATATCCTTATCTTCTACGGCAACCAAGCCCAAATCATCGTCATTAACACCATACCACTCAAGGGACTGCCAGTTATAATCATTGTACTTATCACCGGGAGTATCACCCGTACCAAGGTCGCCGCCGTTGATACCAACAGTGAAAGCACCGCCGCAGCCGCCTACGAACCAATCTCTGTCAGCGCAATCCTCAATAGTAAATGTTACAACCGCCTTAGCGATTTTCGACAAATCAAGACCCTCAATAGCGCCAACGGGCTTGTTAGCGTCGGCAGAAGTACCGTTGCCGTCATAATACAAAACAATATGATAGTCGCCTATCATCTGCGTGCCCCTGCTCGCCTCATTAGTGGGCATCATAGAAGCGCTCGCGGAAACCGTCATCATACCTGCAGCGGCAATAGCAGCGGCAGCCGATACAATCTTAGAAAACTTCATAAAATAATCCTCCATAATATTTTGTTCGCATGGGCGCCCGGCACACTCCGCCTACAATCGCCCTTAGTATAACTATATCATTTTAATTCGCCGAAGTCAATATGCAATTTGTCTAAATCTTTTTAGTTTTTTCATATGTTTTGCACATTGCTTTTTGATTTTGACCATATTTCCGCCATAATTTTTGGCAATTTTGCACAAAAAATCCTTTTCGCCTTGAATATTTCCGAAAAAGGTGCTATAATATATAGGTCAATATTTGTCGCTGTAGCTCAGCAGGATAGAGCGACCGCCTCCTAAGCGGTAGGTCGGAGGTTCGAATCCCCTCAGCGACGCCATTTGAAAACCCCTCGGCTTTTGCCGAGGGGTTTTCAAATCGCAAAGGCGTTCGTTCGCCGCTTTGCGGCGCACGAACGCTCTTTGCTTGCGCAGTTTTTCCTCGAATTGCCCTAAAGGCAATTCGGTTTCGCTGCGCGAAACATCGGAAAAATCGCGCCAGACGCGCCTGCGACGACTTTTTGTTACTTCTGCTCCGTGCTTGTCGTCGACGAGGACGTTGAGGAGGTCGGGGTGTTTGCCGTGTAGGGCTCGGCGCTTACCCTCGCCAGAACCTCCTCCGCAAGCGGTCGGAGCTCCGCGGGAAGCACGCTCAGGTCGCCGCGCTTTATCGCCGCGACAGCCGCCGCTATCTGCTCCTCGGTAACGCCCGCCGCCGCAAGGCTGTCGGAATACTGCGCGAGCACCTCTTCTATGCGCCCGTCGTCAAGGCTTATCGAGCTCTCGCTCGTCGGCACCTGTCTGCCGTTCGCGTCTATCGTGTAGTTGTCGGGGTATATCAGCTCGCTTACGGTCACAAATTCATACCCCTGCGAGCCCAGCGTTTTCAGTATCTCGGGCAGCGCCTCGGTGGTGTTCGCCAAATCGTTGTGGAACAGCAGTATCGAGCCCGACGCCGTCTTTTTCAGCACGCGCTTTTTTATCTGCTCGGGGGTCGGCTCCTTCCAGTCTATGCTGTCGCCCCTCGATACACATGGGAGCCACCTCGCCGCTTAAACCTTGACAAAAATGCGCGTTTGTGTTATAATGGGAAAGCGTTTTGTACAACGCGCTATCGAAAGGAGAAATTTATGAAAAAGAAAGCATTTGCGGCGCTCTTTGCCGCGGTCATGCTGCTTTCGGGGTGCGGCGGCAGTCCCGAAAGCGAACAGTCGTCCCAAGAGAGCTTCTCCGTAACGAGCTCGTCCTCGAGCACAAGCACGACATCAAGCTCATCGGAAAACTCGTCGTCAAGCTCCGAAAGCTCGTCGGAGAGCACAAGCTCCGCGAATAACGCGTCCGAGGAGGACAAATACGCCGACGCTCCCGCGCCCGTGCCCGTTTCCAACACGATGCCCGAGGATTATTCCACGGAGCCCGTCGAGTTCCAAGCGGAGATAGACGAATTTTACGCTCGTGTAAAGGAAATGCCCATTCCCGAGGAGGATAAGTCAACCTACAACGAACGCGTAAACGGCGGCATGGCGATAAGGAAGCTGGAGATAGACGGCACGCCGCTCTACGAGGTCAAATACAATCACAGCGAGCCCAAGGCGCTGCTGTTCCTGATGCACGCGGGCTTCCAGCAGAAAAATCTGGAGGACGCGGCGGACATGGCTTGGCGCGCGGAATGTGAGGGACACCCCCTCTGCGTGGTCGCGATAGACGTCGCGGGCTGCGGCGAGTCGCAGGACGGTCCCATTCAAGCGCCCGCGGCTTTTCTGGAGACGGTCAAGGACATCGATACCTTGGTGGAGTACTACAACACCGTCCCCGACGTGGACGCGGCGAATTTCGGGCTCACGGGCTTTTCCCTCGGCGGGAACATCTCGCTGTACTACGTTATCTACGGAAAGTATAAACCCAACGCCATCTTCATTTCGGGAGCCGGCGCCGACCCCGCCACCGACCAAGGCGCCGTCTGGGATTGCTTCGACAAAGGGCAAAACGGTCAGCCCTCGGTATGGGACGGCGATCAGATGAACAGCTTCGTGACGGCGATAAAAGCGATAGCTCACCCCGAGATGTTCACGGACGTATGGGTGTACTCCGCAATCGGGGAGTTCGACGAGGAGGACCCCCAAAAAATGGAAGCGTTCAAAAACGCGGTCGAGGCTCTCGGCGGCGAGAAATTCGTTTACCAATGCTACGAGGGCTTGGGTCACGAAAATCCGCAGGACTGGCGCGAAAACAGGATAAAGGAGTTCTTCCCGAAGCTGAAATAAAATAATATCCCGTTGGCATTACAGCCCGACGGAAATCAGCCCCCGAACCTTCGGGGGCGTTTTTTGACTGCAATTCACTGCATTTAACTGCAATTAACCGCATTTCCTTGACAAATCGCTTTGGGTGTGATATAATTATATAAGGAAATTAACGATACTATCTTTACAGGAGGACGCTTTATGAAATACAAAGTGCTCATAAACGGCAGAAACAGCGGTCTGGTGACGGACTTTATCCAGCGCACGGATATGTTTTTCGACACGCTAAGCACCTCGGACTGCTGGCAGGACATCAACGGGCATTTTCAGCTCTTCGACCCGCAGGCTTACGTCTGCTTTGTCGAGCGGGAATACGAAAAGACCATCAAACAGCTGCATACGCTGAAAACGAGCGGTTCCTACAACGGCGCGGTCGTCGTGCTTATCGCCGACTCCGACACCTGCGACCTGCTGGAGGCGAACGCGGGCTTTACCGCGGATATCATCATCCGCCGCCCCATAACTCCCGACAACCTCGCGCTGAAGATAACGCGCTACTTCGAGGAGATAGCCGAGGCAAAGGAGCGACTTAAGGCAAGGGCGCGGGCGATGCAGGCGGCTATCGAGGCGGAACAGGCGGCTTTCGAGGCAAAGGCTGCCGAGATAGCCGAAAACGAGCCCGAGCCCGAGGCGCCGAGCTCGGAAAAGAAGCATATACTTATAGTGGACGACGACCGCACGATACTTAAAATGCTCAAGAGCGCCCTCGGCGAGGAATACGAGGTCACAACGATGATAAACGGCGTTATGATAGACAAGTTCCTCGACGCGAAGGCTATCGACCTTATCATTCTCGACTACGAGATGCCGATAGAAACGGGCGCGGACATCTTCAAGAGGGTAAAGGCGAACCCCAAGGCTGCGCATATCCCCGTATGCTTCCTTACGGGCGTTTCGGAGAGGGAGAAGATAATGGAGGTAATGTCGCTTAAGCCGCACGGGTATCTGCTTAAACCCATCGATATGAATATGCTGACCTCCACGATAAAAAATCTCGTCGGCTGACGAGTCATACATTATTAAAAGAAGGGGCTGAGGAATCATGGAAAATGAAAACAAACTGCATCTTACCGACCTGATAGACGTAGAGATACTCCAGCAAATTCAGGACGCTTTTTCCGAGATGACGGATATGGCAAGCCTTACAACGGACTGCAACGGTATCGCGCTTACTCAGGGCTCTAATTTTACGGATTTTTGTATGAAGCACACCCGACCCTCCGAGCTCGGCAGACAGCGCTGCGAGCGCTGCGACATAAACGGCGCGGAGCTGACGAAAAAAGAGGGCAAGTCCTGCGCGTACAGCTGCCACGCGGGGCTGGTGGACTTTGCCGCGCCCATTATGGCTAACGGCGAGATAGTCGGCAGCTTTATCGGCGGGCAGGTGCTTGTCGACCCGCCCGACCTGCATCGCATACGGGAGACCGCCGTGGAGCTCGGCATAGACCCCGACGAATACATCGAGGCACTGAAAAAGGTGCCCGTGGTAAGCAGGAACAAGGTCGAAAAGGCGGCGCATTTTCTGTACGTCATCGCGTCTACGCTTTCCAGCATAGCCTACAACAGCTACGAGCTCCACAAGAGCAACCTCGAGATAGAAAAGGCTTCGCGCATGAAGTCCGACTTTCTGGCGAACATGAGCCACGAGATACGCACGCCCATGAACGCCGTCATAGGGCTCGCCGACCTCGCTCTGCGCGAGGAGATGCCGCGCGCCGCGAGGGAGTACGTTCATCAGATAAAGGCTTCGGGCAAAAATCTGCTCGTCATCATAAACGATATACTGGACTTCTCGAAGATAGAATCGGGCAAAATGGACATCGTGGAGGTCGAGTACGAGCCGCTGTCTATAATTCAGGACTTGGCAAGCATCGTAAACAGCCGCATAGGCGACAAGGACATCGAATTCACGATGGATATCCCGCCGAGCTTGCCGAAGATCCTCTACGGCGACAACGTGCGCATACATCAGATAATACTCAACCTGCTCACGAACGCCGTGAAGTTCACGCGGCAGGGCGAGGTGCATTTCAAAATGGACTTCGAGCGCATCGACGACGAGACCGTGCTTATGAAAGCCGAGATACGCGACACGGGCATCGGCATAAAGCAGGAGGATATGCACAAGCTGTTCAACTCGTTCCAACAGGTCGACAGCAAGCGCAACCGCAACATCGAGGGCACGGGTCTCGGGCTTGCGATATCGCGGCAGCTGCTCGCCCTTATGAACGGCACGATCACCCTGGAGAGCGAATACGAAAAGGGCACGACGTTCTTCTTCGAGCTGCCGCAGAAGATCATCGACCCCGCGCCTATCGTTCCCGAATTTGATAAGACCCCGAAGCTCGCGATACTCATCGAAAACCGATATGTAAAGGCGCAGCTTATCCGCGACATCGAGCGCTCGGGCACGGAATATATCGACCTCGCGGACAGCAGCCTGTTCGAGGACCTTAAAGTCGATTTCCTCATTGTGGAAAAAGCTTACTTTTCGGACACCCTGCGCGATTTCATCAAGAGCCGCCCCGATATGCAGTGCATTATACTCGTCGACTACGACAGCATAGACGTGATAGATATCCCGAACGTGCGCGTTATAAGCAAGCCCGCGTATTCGATGAGCCTGTACAACGCAATGGGCATACAGGATATCAATCTCGAGGGCGGCGGCAGCGAGAACGACGGGTTCTCCTTTATCGCTCCCGAAGCGCATATCCTCGTCGTGGACGACAACTCCGTAAACCTCACCGTCGCGACGGGACTGCTCGAGCCGCTGAAAATGCGGATAGACACCGCCAACAGCGCCGCGGAGGCTATCGAAAAGATACATCACGTAAAATACGACGTTATATTTATGGATCATATGATGCCCGAGGTGGACGGCGTTGAGGCGACACATATCATAAGGCGGCTCGTTCCGAGCTACAACGGCGTGCCGATAATCGCCCTCACAGCGAACGCCATAGGCGGCGCAAGGGAGATGTTTATCCGCGAGGGCATGAACGATTTTCTGGCAAAGCCGATAGACATAAAGGACGCGCTTTCCAAGCTGCGGAAGTGGCTGCCGCAGGAGAAGATACTCCCCGCGGACAGCGACGCCGCAAAGGCGCATACGGCTCCCGAGCCCGAACAGGGGTCTCAGAGCGAATACAGCGTTATGGACATCAAGGAGCTGAACGTCGGGAACGCGCTTTCCCTGCTCGGCAGCGAAAAGCTGTTCCGGACAGTGCTGAAGGAGTATTACTCCGCTATCGACAAAAAATCGCAGACCATCCTCGATCACAAGGAGGCTTGCGATTGGCGCAACTACGCGATAGAAGTACATTCGCTGAAAAGCACCTCGCGCCAGATAGGCGCGGACGCGCTCGCGGACGCCGCTGCGGAGCTTGAAAAGGCGGGCAACGAGCAGAACACCGCGCTCATCAACGAAAAGACCGACGGCATGATAAAGGAATACAGGAGGCTGAAAACCGTCCTGAAAAAGTATTTCGCCGAGGAAGAGGACGAGCAGCGCGTCGCCGAGTTTGAGGATATAGTGGCGCTGCTGGCGCATATGCGCACCGCGCTGGACAACTTCGATACGCTGCAAGTCGACGAGGAGATCGAGGTAATGTCGAAGTTCAAGTATATCGGCGAGAGCGTCGATTTCTTCGAGAGACTGAAAACCGCCGCCGCAGAGGGCGACATCGGGGAGTGCGTCAGCATAGTCGACGATTGGGGCAAAACGCTTATCGACCCCGAAAACGCGGGCGAAAAGGCGCTCGGGCTGCTCGACGAGCTTCAGGAGGCGCTGGATAATTTCGACGTCCTCGGTATCGACGAGGCGGTTGAAAAAATGTCGCGCCGCTCCTACCCCGACGACCAGAAGGATTTTATACCGCGCCTGCTCGAGGCGGCGGAGAGCAGCGACATCGACAAGTGCTCCGAAATAGTTTCCGAATGGAGAGCGCTTATCACGCAATAAAAAAATCCGCAATGCCCGGCGCATTGCGGATTTTTACTTTTAAAACTTCCAAACGATCTCGATTTTCTCCTCCCAAAGCAGTATTTTTGCAATAAACAGCCGCGCTATCCCGCGCTTGGTCTCAAGGCTCATGCTCGGGAACTCGTCCGTCAGCGGCAGCAGCTCCGCGTAGGCGAGCCTTTGCTTTGCGCACGTCCCAAGCTTGTCAAGCTCCGCCCGAACCTCGCAGCGCTCTCTTATCAGCGATTCGAGCTTTCTTTCGAGCACCGCGCCTATCGCCTCCGAGGTCTCGGCTATCTTGTCGGCAAGGTTGTCGATTTGTGCGTTGAGCGCCTCCAGCCGCATTTTCAGCTTGTTAGCCCTCGGCGACGCCGACGGCTTTTTCTCCTCGACAGCAATATCCCGCACCTCGTCGAACTTCCTTCGCAGCTCGGCGTAGACCGCCCCCTCGACGTCGGCGATAAGCGGCTTTCCGTCAACCCCGTCGCAGGCTCCGTGGTTCGCCTTGCCCGTACAGGAAAAATACTCGCCGTCCTGAACGCGCATTGCATAGCCGCATTTCCCGCATTTTATCAGCCCCGTAAGCCACGAATACGAGCCGCTTTTGCCCTTTTTTATCTGCGAGTTTCCGTCAAGCTTGCGCTGAACGTCGAGCCAAAGCTCGGACGAAATCACCCCGTCGTGCAGCCCCAGCGAGAGCACATGGTCGTGAACGTCGGTATATTTCCGTTCGTTAGCCTCGCGCTTTCCGTAGAGAAAGCAGCCCCTCTCCCCCGTGAAATCCTCCACGGGATTGGAAATTTTCGCGCCCCTTTCCCTGAAATAGCGGTAAACCTCCACGTCCGCCATAACATACGTCGGAGAGCGCAGCAGGCGGCTCAGCTTGCTGCTGTCCCAGAGCGCCCCCGCGGGCGAGGGAACGCCGCGCCCGTTAAGCTCCTTGACTATCCGCCCGAGGGAGCTTCCGCTTTCCCGATACGCGCTGAAAATGTATTCCACGGTCGCCAAATCGTTATTCGGTATCAACACCGAGGTCTTTATGCCGTTAAGCTTGGTCGGGATCTTGTCGAAACCGTACACGGGCACTCCCCCGAGATACAGCCCCTTTTCGCCGCGCGCGTAGTAGTTGTCCTTGACGCGCAGTAGGATATTCTCGCGCTCCAGCTCCGCGAACACCATGATTATCCCAAGCATGGCGCGCCCTATCGGCGTGGACGTGTCGAACGTCTCCACCGTCGAGGCGAACTCCACGCCGTACCGCTTGAACGTCTCCATGAGGTTGGAAAAGTCGTTCAGAGAACGGCTTATACGGTCAAGCTTGTACACTATCAGCTTGTCAATCCGCCCGCTTTTAATATCGCCGAGCAGCCGCCGAAAATCGGGGCGCTCGAGGTTCTTGCCGCTCCAGCCCTTGTCCGAGTATACGCGGTATTCGTCCGTGCAATAGCGCCTGCACATGTCTATCTGCGTATCTATGGAGATGCTGTCCTTTTTGTCAACGCTCTGCCGAGCGTAAATAGCCGTCATTTTAACTTCCTTTCGTCAATCATGAGCCTTTTTGAGCCGTCTTGCCGTTATAGTATTTCAGCAGCTCCTCATACAGCGCCCTTGCCGCGGCAAGCCTGACGTTCTCCCTTTCGGCGTCGGGCGTTCCTATGTTATGTACTATCCGATATGCAGTCATAATGTCCTCCCCAAGTTGATTTGTATATTTATATTAGCTTGGACTTCGGATTATTACAAGGCGCCTTGACGAAAGGCGTGCCGCCTTTGGCAATCCCAACAAAACGCCCCCGAAATATCGGGGGCGAATTTCTGTCAGGCTAAAATGTCCGTTAAGGACGCCACACTAGGGCGTGCCGCCTTTGGCAATCCCAACAAAACGCCCCCGAAATATCGAAGGCGAATTTCTGTCAGGCTAAAATGTCCGTTAAGGACGCCACACTAGGGCGTGCCGCCTTTGGCAATCCCAACAAAAACGCCCCCGAAATATCGGGGGCGCCTTTTGTCAGTCGTTGTAAAGCTCGTCGACGGAAAATGTCGTATTTGCGAGCCCGTGATAATAATTTACGGTCTCGGCAGTGAATTTGAACACGCAGTAGTCCGCGTCGTCCACGCCGTCGGGATAGTACATCTCGTCGCCGTTCTGCCAGATGCTCGCCTTGGTCTCATGGTCTGTGCACACCTCGATAGTTCCCGTAAACAGCGCTCCCTTAAACTCGCGCTCGTGGCAGTAGTACACGCACGCCCTCGGCTCCCTCGAGAATTGAGCGGCGCGCTTGCTGCTTAGGTTAGTGGAAAAATACTGCACGCGCATATCCCCGTGCTCCGCGACAAGCATCGCCTTTATCTGCGGAAACCCCTCCTCGTTCACCGAGCCGACGTACGCAACGCTGCATTTGTCCCTCAATCCGCGGATATCGCTTTTAATTTTTTTGTCCATTTTCATTCTCCTTTTCGATAAGATTTTTAAGAATTTTCCCAAGCCCCTCCTCAAAGGCTTGTATTTCACCGTCGCTGAAGCCATTGTAAAACACCTCGTTCATCATTGCCGAAACGCGCTCGTATTTTTCGCGGAGAGCCTCGGCGCGTTCGGTAAGGCATATCCTCACGGCGCGGCGGTCCGACGCGTCGGGCGCTCTGCGGATATGCCCCGAGCCCTCCAGCCTGTCCAGCATGCCCGTAAGCGTTGTCTTTGCAAGCCCCGTCCTTTCGGAAAGCGCGCTTATCGGGATATTGTCCTGCTCCCACAGCACGAACAGTATCCGCCCCTGCGCCCCGTTGAACTCGCTTATCCCGTTTTCGTCCAACATCCGCTCAAACACTCGCCCCTGTATCTGCTTTACCTTGCTGATAAGAAACCCGCCGTTTGTCCTCTCCAACAATGTCACGCACCTCCTGCTATATAGTATAATACTATATAGTACTTTTGTCAAGAGCTTTTTTAAAAAAAGACCGCGCTTTTTCGGTTCGTCTCATAGAAAATCGGCGTCAAGCGTTTTCGCTCGACACCGAAATACTTATGCGGTTAAATCAAATCATCTGCTCCACATCAGCACGGACTGCTCGATAACGCCGTTCAGCTCCTCCTCGGAGAGCGTTTCCAGCCCCGTCAGGTCCCCGCCGTAACAATACACGCGCTCAATATCCGCCGCGCCCTTTTCGCCGTACGCCAGCACCATATCCGTGTATCTGCTGTTCGGCGTCGTGAGCCTGTCCCACAGGCTTTCCTCAATGCCGAAAAACATATAATATTTGTCGGGAGCTACCTCCACGTTCTTTATGCGCATACCCGAGGGAAAGCTCCCGTACAGCCGCGCCACGGCATTTCCGCCCGTCACGGTCACTGAAATATTCTCCGCCTTGACCGCCCTCTCCGAGAGCTTCAGCGGTATCGACGCGCCGAACCAAACCACGACTGCCGCCGCCAGAACGCCGACGGCAATGAGCACCTGTTTCTTCAGGATTTTCCGCTTGACCCTTTTCAAGGAATCCGCTTTTTGCGTTTCGCGGTCATACTCGGCAGCCGCCGAAACGCCCTCCGCGCCGCGAATATTCTCTAAAGCGCGCGAGCACTCCGCGCACCCCGCCAGATGCTCCTCGACCGCCGCGCGGCTCTCCCCGCTGCACACGCCGTCATGATACAGCGGCAGCAGGTCCTGTATCAATTTACACGGATAATTCATTGTAAGCCCTCCTTTATCTTTGCCCTTGCTCTGTGATACGTCACCCTCGCCCAGCTTTCCGTCCTGCCGAAAAGCGCGGCGATCTCGGCGAAAGAGAGCTCCCCGAAAACGCGCATCCAAAACACCTCCTTATACGGCTCGTCCAGCCCGTGCAGCAGCCTGTGAATTTGCCGCGCGTCCTCCCCGTCAATAAGCCTTTCCTCAAACGAGCCCTCCTCGGGAATAGCCTCAAGCGTATAATCGATGTTCCGCTTCCGCCGCTTGACGAGCGTCAGAAACGTGTTCTTGGCGATTTGGCACAGCCACACGCTCAGCTTGCAGCCGCCCCGAAATTTGTCTATGCTCTTCAGCGCCTTAAAAAAGGACTCCTGCGTTATTTCCTCGGCAAACCCCTCGTCTCCGCACAGCGACAGCGCGTACCGAAACACGGTATCGTAATATTCCGAGTATATTCTGTCAAATTCGTCCACCAAATCACCCCGCATTGCTCTCTTCAAACATAAGACTCCCGAAACGCAAAAACGTTACAAAAATTTTTAAGCGGCAGCGCAACCGCGCCGCCGCTCTCAAAAAACAATCCGTAAACTCAGTCAATAAACAAATGCCTCGGCAGTCCGTCGACCATAAACGGCGAAAGCTCGCCGATTATCAGCGGACGCGCATACTCAAAGAACTCCTTTGAAACGTAGGTGCCGTCGTTGATTATCCATTCCTTGGGAACGAGCTTCTCCACGTTCGCGACCGCGGAGGCGGGGCAGGAGCCCGTCTTGAGCTGATAGGGATTGTTGGAGATCCTCTCGAAAACTATCATCTTTCCCGTCTCCCCGTTCAGCGCGAGCTGAACGCCGTCAGCGCCCGCAGTGAACGCCTCTGTGATGTCGCGGCGGGAAACGATATGCGAAGCGCACCTCTGAAGCGTCGAGAACACGATGCCCCTGTTCTTCACGCCCAGCTCCGCGCCGATAAAGTCCGCGAGATAAAGCGCCGTACCGCCGAGCGCCTTATGCCCGAAGGCGTCCTCGCTTATCGAGCGCCTGTTCGCCTCGCAGACGTACTTCCCGTCGGCAGTCTTGATGCCCTCCGAAACGGCGATCGTCACCACCCTCTTGCGGGAGCGCGCCTCGTTTATCTTGTTGATGAAATTATTGTAGTCGAAAACCGTCTCGGGCAGGCAGATAATATCGGGTCCCGCGCAGTCCTCCGAGCGCGAGAGCGTCGCCGCGCAGGTCAGCCAGCCCGCGTCGCGTCCCATTATCTCCACGATGTTCACGGACTCGTTCGGATAGGTGTTCGCGTCGCGGATTATCTCCTTCATCGCCGAGGCGATATATTTCGCCGCGCTGCCGTACCCGGGGGTATGGTCGGTCATCGCGAGGTCGTTGTCGATGGTCTTGGGAACGCCGATAAACGTAATATCGCTCTTGATAACGTCCGCGTATTTCGACAGCTTGTCAATGGTGTCCATGGAGTCGTTGCCGCCGATGTAGAAAAAGTGCTTGACGTCCATTTTCTTGAGGATAGCGAATATCTTCTTGTAGGTGTCCTCGTCCTTTTCAAAGTCGGGGAGCTTGTAGCGGCAAGTCCCGAGGAACGACGACGGCGTGCGCTTCAAAAGCTCGATGTCGAGGTCGTTGCGCACGTATTCCGACAGGTCGACATAGTGCTCCTGCAAAAGCCCCTCGATGCCGTTGCGCATACCGTAAACATGAGGACAGCCCGCGTCCTTCGCGGTCTTGAACACCCCGACAAGACTGGAATTGATGACCGAGGTAGGTCCGCCCGACTGCCCGACGATAACATTTCCAAAAGCCATAGTGAAATCCTCCTCTTAAAAGAATGTATACGTTTTCATTACTTTGATTATACTATATAATTTTATTTTTCAACAAGCCAAAAAGCGATTTCGATATGGACAATCGTGACTTTTCGGCGACCCCCGCAAGCTCGGAATTAAAATATTCTCAAAATTCCGAAAAACCCTTGAAAAAAAGCGGCAATTGTTGTAAAATATAGACAGGGTTTTCAAACGGTTTGGAGGTAAGGTCAATGGACAACAGCTTTGAGGAATTCACAAAAGCCATAAGCAAGGGCTCGGCGGACTTTTTCCGCAATTTCGTCGAGCAGATGCCCGGCGGCTTTTTCGTGTACCGCGCCCGGGAGGGCGAAGAGGTGCTGCATATAAACAACGCCGCGCTGAAAATTTTCGGGTGCGACACGCTCGAGGAGTTCACAGAGCTCACGGGGAACTCCTTCCGCGGAATGGTCCACCCCGAGGACTTAGACGGCGTCGAGCGCAGCATCGCCGACCAGATCTCCGCAAACGACGACAAGCTTGACTTCGTGGAATACCGCATAAAGCAGAAAAACGGCTCCACAAGGTGGATAACGGATTACGGGCGCTTTCTGCACACGGACGCGTTCGGGGACGTTTTCTACGTTTTCATCTCCGACGACACCGAGCGCATGAAAAAGCGCATGGAGCGCCTCGAACGCGCGAACAAAAACCTCCTGCGCATCTCCGCGCGCGAAAGCCAATACCGCAAGGCGATACTCTACGACGCGCTCTTCTTCTACGAGGTCGACCTCACAGAGGACAGATTTGTCACCGCCGTCAAGCAAACGGGCGAAAACAACATCTTCCCCGTTTCGGATATGATAAGCTCCCTGAATATGTCCGAAATGCGCGTCTCCGAGTTTATCAAAAGCGCCGCCGAGTTCGCCTCGCCCAGCGACAGGCAAAAATATCTGGATTTCTTCGATTCCAAGCGCCTTATCAAATGCTGCGACAACGGCGAGCTCGAACAGGTCTACGACAAATATACCCCGGACAAGCTCGGCAGACGTCACCTGCTGCACTATGCCGTGCTGCTCGGAAGAAACACCGAGGACGGCTCCACGGGCGCGCTCATCATCATCAAGGATATAACCGAGCAGTCCGACCGCCGCAGATTTCTCAACGAGACTCTTCAGCAGGCGCAGGCGGCGTCCGTCGCGAGGAACGCCTTCCTCTCGAATATGTCCCACGACATAAAAACCCCGCTCAACGCCATTCTCGGCTTTGCCGACCTTATAAAGCTGCACGTCGGCGAGCGCGGAAGAACCTTGGATTATCTCGAAAAAATCCGCTTTTCGGGCAATCAGCTGCTCAGCATCGTAAGCGAGGCGCTCGAGGTCGCGCGCATGGAGTCGGGCAAGGCGGCTCTCGCCGAGACGGAGGGCGACCTTGCCGAAATGCTCGACGAGGCGGAAAAGAACTCCCGCCGC
Source organism: Lachnospiraceae bacterium (assembly GCA_023664705.1). Classification (GTDB taxonomy): domain Bacteria; phylum Bacillota; class Clostridia; order Oscillospirales; family Ruminococcaceae; genus CAG-115. The sequence continues at coordinate 97,946 of JAMPFE010000004.1, forward strand.
GCCATGAGCGCCAAGGGGCTGCGCTTTAAGCTCGACAGGTCGGGGATAGTCCACACGCGCGTAACAGCCGATTTCACGCGGCTTTCCGAGATACTCGTCCAGCTGCTCGACAACGCCGTGAAATACACGGAAAACGGCGGCAGCGTCTCTCTGCTCGCCGCCGAAGAGCCGCAGACGGACGGCTACGGAAAATACAGCTTTACGGTCGAGGACACGGGCTGCGGCATCTCCGAGGAGTTTATGGAGCACCTGTTCGAGCCGTTCTCGCGCGAAAGCAACACCACCATGAGCGGCGTTCTCGGAAGCGGTCTCGGCATGACCGTGGTCAAAAACCTCGTCGACCTTATGGACGGCGAAATATCCGTCGAAAGCGTCCCGAACAAGGGCAGCCGCGTTACCGTATCGGTCACTCTCAAGCAGCTCGGGAACGTCTCGGCGCCTGCGGCGGCAAAGCACGGCGAGCCCATATCCCTCGAGGGACTGCGCGTGCTGCTCGTCGAGGACAACGAGATAAACAGCGAAATAGCCGAGGAACTCCTCACCGAGGAGGGCTTCATCATCGAGACCGCGTCCGACGGGGATATTGCCGTGGAAATGGTCAAGGCAGCCGCGCCCGACCATTACGGGCTTATCTTAATGGATATCCAGATGCCGCGAATGAACGGCTACGACACGGCGCGGGCTATACGGGCGCTCGGCGACGCGCGCGCGGATATACCCATAATTGCGCTCTCCGCAAACACCTACGCCGAAGACAGAAAGCGCTCGATAGAATCGGGCATGGACGCCCACGCGCCGAAGCCCATTGACCTCCCGCAGCTCTGCGGGCTGATAAGGACGGTTCTCGGGCGCAAAAACGGCTGACCCCGAAACAGAAAAACAAAGCCCGCTCTCGAAGGCGTGCCGCCTTCGGCGTTTCGTATCATAGAAAATTTCGGTGTCAAGCGTTTTCGCTCGACACCGAAATAATTCTATACCGCACGCACCCTAAAGCGGGCTTTTTTCATCAGAATTTTTTCCTCCAGATAGACGGCACAAACAGCATCATCATAGGCAAACACTCCAGTCTGCCGAGCAGCATATCCATCGACAGCACTATCTTGGAGAAGTCGGAGAAAAAGGAAAAGTTTTCCATAGGACCGACCTTGTTTATTCCGGGACCTATATTGTTGAAGCAGGCAGTCACCGCCGTAAGGTTCGTCGCGAAATCGCAGTTGTCGACGGAGATAAGCAGCATCGACGACAGCATGAGGAAAAGATATATCCCGAGGTAGCAATGCACGCCGTGTACCGTGTCCGCGTCCATTGCCTTGTCCTCGCTGGTCACAAGACTCACGGATTTCGGATGGAGCAGCTTTTTGAAGTATTTGCCCGTGTTCTTGAAGAGGATTATCAGGCGCTGCACCTTAAAGCCGCCGCCCGTCGAGCCCGCGCACGCCCCGACAAGCATAAGCAGCACCAGTATCATCTGCGAAAACGCGGGCCAGAGGTTGAAATCCGCAGTTGCGAAGCCCGTCGTCGTCATTATCGAAACGACCTGAAAAGCCGCGTAACGGAGGCTCTGACCTACCGACCTGTATATGGGATAGATGCTCGCGCCGATAAGCAATGTGGAAACCGCGATTATTATAACGTAAACGCGCAGCTCGAGGTTTTTGCCGACGTCCTTAAAGCGCCTTATCAGCAGGAAGTAGAATATGTTGAAGTTCACGCCGAACAGCATCATCATAACGGTTATAACAACGTCTATATACGCGGAATTATAATACGCTATGCCCGCGTTTTTGATGCCGAAGCCGCCCGTGCCCGCCGTGCCCATTGCGTGGCACACGCTGTCGAACGCGGGCATTCCCCCCGCGCAGAGCAGTATGAACGTCACCAGCGTAAGCGCGCCGTATATCGAGTACATATAGACCGCCGTGTTTTTGCCCTTCGGCACGAATTTTCCGACCTGCGGTCCCGGGCACTCCGCTCTCATAAGGTACATCGAATCCTTCGACGACGGAAAGACCATAAGCGCGAAAACGAGTATTCCCATGCCGCCTATCCAGTGCGAAAAGCTGCGCCAGAACAGCATGCCGTGCGACAAGCCCTCCACGTTTGAAAGTATCGTCGAGCCCGTGGTGGTAAAGCCCGAAACGCTCTCAAACACCGCGTCGACAAAGCGGGGTATCTCGCCGCTTATGTAAAACGGCAGCGCTCCCGCAAGCGGGAACACTATCCACAGCATGGCGACAATGATAAAGCCCTCTTTCGTGTACATTTCGGAGGATTTCGGCTTGACGAGCGTCATAGGCAGCGACAGCACAGCCAAGACCGCCCCCGAGACGATAAACGCCAGCACCGCGTCAAACTCCCCATAGCAAAGGCTCACCAAAGCGGGCAGCAGAAACAGCGCCGACCCGACAAGCGTCATCTTCGACAAATAATGAAAAACCAAAGCCTTGTTCATTTCAAGCAGACCCTAAGCCCGCTGTTCACCTCTATTCCAGAATATCCCTTATATCGGCGAAGCGGTGCTCCTTGGAAACGACCACGACCGAATCGCCCAGCTCGATAGCGGTATTACCGTCGGCGATCATTACCTGCCGACCTCTTACCACCGAGCATACCAGAATGTTCTTTTTGAGCCTTATCTCTTTAAGCGGGATACCCGTAAGCTTGGGGATATGCTCCTTTATTTTGAACTCCGCCGCCTCTACGCGGTTATCCACTATGTGATAAATCGACTCGATATTGCTTTCGGTATTGTCGAGGCTTCGCACATACCCGAGCACGGAGCTTGTCGTAAGATATTTCGGGAAAATGATACAATCGAGACCTATCTGGCTCGTCAGATTGACGTAGCTCTCGCGGTTGACCTTGGTGACTACTTTTGCGTTGGAATTGTTTTTCGCGTAGAGCGACATGATGATGTTCTCCTCGTCGATGCCCGTAATGGCGACGAACGCGTCCGCGTCGCGTATGCCCTCCTCCAGCAGCAGGTCTTGGTCGGTGCCGTCTCCGTGAATAACGGACGCTTTCGGGAACATCTGAGCGAGCATCCTGCACTGCTCGAGGTCGTTTTCGATTATCTTTACGTGCATACCCATTCCAAGCAGACTTTTCGTGAGGTAGTAGCAAATTCTGCCGCCGCCGACTATCATACAGGACTTTACCTTGTCCTTGATAGAGCCGTTAAATCTGAAGAACTGCTCGATATCCTTATGGGTAGCCGCGATATTTATCCTGTCGCCCGAGCGGAGGACGAAGTTGCCGCCCGGTATGTATATCTCGGAATCGCGCTGTACGGCGCAGATAAGCAGCTTTATCTTGGTGCGCTTGTATATCTCGATAAGGCTGCAGTCCAAAAGCGGCGAATTGTCGGGTATCTTATACTCGACGAGCTCCATTCTGCCCTTTTCAAACACCTCGACCTTTGCCGCCTCTGGGGTTATCAGAACGCGGAGTATCTCGTCGGCGGTTATCGCCTCGGGATTTATCGCCATGGAAAGCCCGAGCTCGTCGCGTATCAGGTCAATCTGCTTGTAGTACTCGGGGTTGCGGACGCGTGATATGGTGCGCTTTGCGCCGAGCTTTTTCGCGATAAGGCAGCAGAGCAGATTTACCTCGTCGTAGTGGGTGGCGGCGATGACGATCGCCGCCTTGTTTGCGCCGGCGTCCCGCAGAACGTCCGCATCTGTGCCGTTGCCCTCTATGCACATGACGTCCTCGGTGTTCTGGGTTTTTTCGAGGGCGGCGGCGTTGATGTCGACGACCGTCACGTCGTGTCCTTCGTTTGAAAGCATGGAAGCAAGGCTGTTTCCCGCCTTGCCGTTGCCGATAATTACCATTTTCATAGCGTTTTTCCTTAAATTTCCCTATGGGACATTTTATACCTATATATTATAGCACTTCTTTTATTTTATGTCAAGGGGCGTGATTTTCGTTTCGCGAAATTTGTCGAAATGAATTTTTTTGGCTGGGAACTTGCAAAAATTTTTCGTAAATACACAAATTCGCGAAATATGTGTATTATTTTGCAGTCTTTTGCAGTTCGGGTGCAGTTTTTTGCAGCCGTTTTGCAGTTATTTGCAGATTTTTGCGGTTTTGAGATGTAAATATCTGGAAGCAATGTAAAATAAAGTAAAAATATGGAAATTGCCTTGACGGGGAAAAAATTTGCAGTAAATTGCAGTTATTATTACGATATGCTGTAATTGCGGGAACGGGGCGCCGAAAAAGCCCGTGCCTTTCGGCGCGGGCTTGGGGGTTATGTATTTTTGGGCTTGGTTTTGAATATTATCCACACGGAATACAGCGCGGAGAGCGCTATCAGGAACACAGAGATGATGATAAGCTGCGCGGGGGTGCGGTCGACGGCGAATATCGAGAGCGAATTTACCGCTTGGTGCGCGATAATGCAGGGGACGAGCGTTCCGGAGCGGTGGAAAATTATCGTGAACAGGAAGCCGAGCGCGATGGCGTAGCAGATCTGAAGCACGGTGAGGAGAAGATCCTGACTGCCGTTGAAGAGGTTGACGATGTGACCGACGCCGAACGTTACGGCGGAGATGATGACGGCGCGCTTTACGCTGCTTTTGGCGATAGCCTTGAACAGGAAGCCGCGGAAGATAAGCTCCTCGAGGAAGCCGACCCCTATCATGCTGACGACGGCGAGCGCGAGCTCCGCAGCGGTAAGCTCCCGAGGTGTCTCGAGCTCCCACGGCACGGCAATGTGCGCCGTTACGCCGTACCAGACGTTCACCGAGGGAATTGCGATAAGCGGGATAAAGAAGAGAAACGCCGCGGGGCCGAACTTGGCCTTGCCGAGACCGAACTTCTCGAGAAGCCCGTTTTTGCCGAGCCAGATGATGACGAACACCATAAGCGCAATGACAAGCGCCGCCGTGACCGATTTATACAGCCCGAGCACCTCCGAAACGTTGTCGCCGATAGTCATGGCGACAAGATATATGCCTATCCACATCAGCGCGAAGCCGAGCTCGTTTTTTTCATACAGTTTTTTCATTGTTTTCCTCCTTGACCGCGAGCACCGCGCCGTTGTAGGCGAACTCCATGTGCCGCATTATTTCGTCCTCGTTATACTCCAGCGTGTTGTTCGCGAGCATGCTTGCGTAGCCGTGCGCGAACATCGCAACCGCCAGAAACACCTTTTTGGTGCGCTCCGCGTCGAGACCCATTGCCATGCTCATCATTCCGGTTATGGGGGCGGCGTCCTCGGAATCTATCATTCCCGCGATGCTGCCCTCGGCGAGGTTCGACTGAAACAGAAAGCGGAACAGGTTTTTTTCCCGGGCGGCGAAACGGATATACCGCAGTCCTATGCCTTTCATAATGTCGCCGGGCTCGGCCTGAAAGCCCGTGATATACTCCGTGTGGAACGCGTCGGCTTTTGCGTAGGCGGCGCGTTTAAGCTCCTCGATGGTTTTGAAATGGTACATTACGGGCTGCGTGGAGCAGCCGAGCCTTTCCGCGACGGAGCGCGCGCTTATCTCCTCGGCGCCGTTTTCCCGCGCGACGTCGAACGCGGCCTCGACGACCATTTCCCTTGTTATTTTTGCCTTGGGCGGCATATTGCACCTCCTTTGTTATATAACACCTGTTGTATAACATAGATTATATCACATTGAAAGCGAGTTGTCAAGAGGTTTTTGCAAAAAAAACGCGCTTTTTTCAGCGCGCGCCGCAAACCGCGTAACAAAGGGCTTTCCCATCCGCGTCTACCCCTTCGACGTCCCACTGGATGACCTTCATGCCCATGCCGTCGAGCGTGGTGATGAGGCTGTCGTCGAACTCGCCGTAGGGAGCGCGGTACAGCGTGGGCTCGCTGCCCGTTATCATCTTTATCTTGCGGCTGCATTCCTTGGTGTCGTTGATGAGGTCGTTGACGTTTATGCCCTCGACGTGGGGGTGTTGGTCGGAATGGTTTTCTATCTCGTGACCCGCGTCGAAGAACGCCTTAACGTCGTCGGGATAGCGGTCGCACCAGTCGCCCGTGACGAAGAAGGTCGCCTTTGCGTCGTTGTCGCCGAGGATTTTTATCAGCTCGTCGGTGTTGGAGTTTTCCCAAGCGACGTCGAACGTAATGGCGACCTTTTTGTCGCCGCGCTCTACGCTGTAGATGGGGAGCTGACGCTGACCCGCCCTGCCGCCGACGGAAGCGACCGCCGCAGTTATGCCGACCGCCGCCGTGACCACCGCGAGACCCGCCGCCGCGGCGATACGCTTGATCTGTTTTTTTGTGAATGTGATAGCTCTCATATATTCCCCTCCGTGAAAAAATAATTATCATAGCTTGCTATAACTGCTCTATAACTATGCCCCGCGGCGGACAAATATGACAAGCAGCGCCCGAAAAACAAAACATTTCACAAAAACTCTTGACAAACGATAATATTTGTTGTATAATATTGTGTAAGAGGGTATGTCCGATCAGTCCGCGCTTTGCACGGCATCTTTCAGGAGGAGCTTATGGCACTTGTAAACGTAATGGAAAACATCGTCGAGGAAAAACTTCAGCGTATGCTTGAGGCGGAGGACTGCTGCAAGTGCGAGCGCTGCTTCGAGGATATGAAAGCAAAGGCGCTGAACCAGCTGCCGTCGAGATATGTAAGCACGCATAACGGGGAGCTGTTTTCAAAGCTTGCCGCTACCGTGCGCCAGAGCACTATCGATATAAACGTTGCCGTTGCGAACGCGATAGACGTTATTTCCGCGCACCCCTCGCACGAGGGCGAGGACGCCGACAAAAAGAGCGAATGACGAGCAAATTACATAAAAAAGCCGTATTCCGATGCGAATACGGCTTTTTTTACAGCTCGCTGCGGTTTTCGAGAGCCTTTACCAAGGTCACGTCGTCGGCGAACTCCAGCGCCGAGCCCGCGGGCAGCCCGTAAGCCAGACGCGTGACCTTGACGCCCATGGGCTTTATCAGCCGCCCGATATACATAGCGGTAGCCTCGCCCTCGACGGTGGGGTTTGTCGCCATTATGACCTCCTTTACGTCGGCAAGGCGCGCGATGAGCTCCTTTATCTTCAGGTCCTCCGCGCTCACGCCGTCCATGGGCGACAGCAGCCCGTGCAGCACGTGATACAGCCCGTCGTAGCCGCCCGCGCGCTCGAGCGCAGAAACGTCCTTGGGGGACTCGACGACGCATATGACGCTTTTGTCGCGGTTGTCGTCGCCGCAGAGCCCGCAGAGCTCGCGCTCCGTAAAGTTCTGGCAGCATTTGCACAAGCGGACGCTTTTGCGCGCCTTGACGATATTCTCCGCGAAATCCTCGACCTCGGTCTCGGGGAGATTTAACATATAATAAGCAAGCCGCTGGGCGGTCTTGATGCCGATACCGGGAAGCCTTGCGAACTGCTCCGCGGCAAGCGCCAGCGGAAATGAAACAAACTCCGACATAGAACCAACCTTTCATTATTGCACGACCGAAATATTTTTCGCGCCGTTTTCAAGCTTTATGTAAAAATCTCCGTTACGGCGCGCGTTGTGCCAGTTTTCGGGAAGCGCCTTTTCGGAGCTCGAAAAGTACACGGCGTACCGCGCGGGGCTTTCGGGGGATTTTGTGAGCCTGCCGTTGTACAGCACTATGTCCGCGGAGGTCTCCTTGTCGGAGGGCTTTGCCGCGGCAAACGTTACCCCCGAGACGGACAGGCGCGAGCTTTCGGGAACGACCTGCACGTCCGACCCGCCGAGGAGCGTTTTCACGAGGCTGTTGGAATAGACCGCGCCTATCTTCGTCATTTCCGAGAGCTCCCGTATCGCGAGCGCGCCGCTGTGATCCGCGTCAAACGCCGCGATACACGTTATCCCGACGGCGCCGTGCTCGCGCATTGTTCGGGAAATGCCCGTCGCCAAGCCCGCGCCGCTGCCCGAAATGAACACGACGGCTTCTTTTCCCTCGATTATCACTGCCGCGCTTGTGCTGTAATTCCCGACGAAGCGCACCTCGCTGCGCCGCTCGCAGACCGCCAAGGAAACGAGCATCGCGGCGGCGGAAAACACGGCGAAGAGCTTGCCCGAAAACGAGAAGGCTTTCATGCTGCCGAACGCCGCTGCCAAAAGAGCCAACACGCAGCACAGCGACAATGCCCACGCATACTTGAAATCCAGCGTGAGCCACAAGCCCCGAAAGCTGCCGAGAAAGCGCACGACTGCCGCGGCGGCTCTCATTGCGAGGTCGACGGGCAGCGCGAAAAGGCTGAGCCCCGTGACGCCGAGCGGCACCATAAATATGACGCTTACCGTCATCAGCGGCATAAGCAGCACCGACGAGAACGCGCCCATGAGCGAGACGCCCTTAAACGCGAAAACGCTTATCGGGGAGGTGCAGACGACCGCGCAGACCGACACCGAGAGCACGGTAACGGCGGGCGAGAGCGGCTTTGCCTTGTCGGGGAGAAGCATACGGAGCTTTTTCGAGATCTCCGTTCCGACGACGCCCGCTCCGAGCACGCCAAGCACGGACATTCCGAAGCCCGTATCCAGTATCGTGGCGGGAGAGAACGTGCATATCAGCGCTGCCGCGATGCAGAGCGAATTGAGCGTATCCGCCTTTCGATAAAATATCGGCGCGAGGCTGTACAGCAGAAACATCACGGACGCGCGGAGGACGGACGGCGTGGGTCCGAAGAATATCACTGCCGCGGGCGCGAATAAAAGCGAAAGCGCCTGCTTTGCGCGGCGGCGCTTTTCGGGGAGCATACCCATAAGCACAGCCGCGAACAGCGCGAAGTGCGAGCCCGAGACTGCCGTATAATGCGACGCGCCGCAAATTTTCAGCTTTTCCCGAAGCTCGGGCGAGAGCGCGGAGCTCTCTCCGAGGAGCATTGCGGGCGCGAGCTCGCCCGCGCTTCCGAAAATGTTTCCGTTCAGCATCTCGAGCATACGCCCGCGGAGGGCTCTTATCGCCGAATAGACGCCGGCGCTGCCGCTTTTGACGGAGATAAGCTCCGTTATCTCGCCCGAGAGCAGCACGCCGTCCGCGAGGTTTTGCAGCATATCGTCGCTGTCCGTTTCGTGCAGCTCCACAACGGCATTGACCATATCGCCCGTTTCCAGCTTTTCCCCGTCGTTTATCACAACGAGAGCCTTTCGCCCCGCGAGGTTCATCTCAACGGTATATTCCCTCGTTCCGCCGAACATTGACGAGCTTTTGTTTACAACGAGCTCCGCTTGGACGGTCTTGCCCGCAAATTCCTTTATCGGCTCGCAATACAGCGCGAGATAGGCGCTCATTACGGCGACGCCCCACAGCAGCCCGACCGCGCATATCGCCGCCCTGCTGCGCTTTGCCGCGGAACAGACCGCGAAAACGGCGGCTGCCGCGAAAAGGATCCCGCAGAGCAAGCCGCCGCCGAAATATCTTGTCAACATCCCGACCGCCATAAACGGCGCGAATTTGACAAACGGAAGATTAAGCAACGCCCTCTTGCTGTTGTCCGGCTTCAAAGCGATCAGAACAGCCCCGGGAGGGAAACGCCGCCCGTTACCTTTTCCATTTCCTCCGCGCTGTAATCCTCAATGTCTTGGATTATCTCGTTTACGCCGCTGATGATGAGGTCTTGGAGCATTTCGATGTCGTCCTTGTCAACGACCTCGGGCTTGAGCGTGACAGACTTCAGCTTTTTGCCGCCCGTCATAACGAGCTCCATAGCACCGCCGCCGACCTGCTTTGTAAACTCCTTCTCCTCCAGCTCGTCCTGAACGCGGGTGATGTCCTCCTGCATTTTCTGAGCCTTTCTTACCATCTGGTTCATATTGGCGTTGGAGCCCTGATATTCCTTGGGAAGTCTTGATTTCATAATGTTCTCCTCTCGTTTTATGTCGAAACTTTATTCGTTTTTGATATTCACTTCAATGCCGAGCCTGCGAGCCTTGTCGAGAAATTTTTCCATATCCGAAAGCTCCCGCGGCGCTTCCTCCTGCACCGCGGCTTCTATCGCCGCGTGGACGGGAAAGCCGAGCGCGTCCGAGATGAGACCCTCGATACGGGTAAGCTCGTCGCCCTTGGCGTGGTTCAGCAGCATTGCGTTTGAGGAACGTATTATCAGCCGACCGCCCTCCGTGCGGACGGTTGAGCTGCCGAGCATGGACGCTACGGCGAAATCCGCCTCCCTTATACCCGCGACCGCGTTCTCCCATTCCTCGGGAGAGACCTCGCGGACGGGTTCGGGCGCTTTCGGCTCTTGAACCGTCTCCTTTTCGGGAGCCTTGGGAACGGGCTCGGGAGAGGGTATGGGGTATTCGTCGCCCGCGATGGGGGGAGCGTCTTCGTCGCCGAAGGGCGGCGGCTCGGGAGCGGCGGGCTTATCTACGAGCTTGGCGGTTTCCTCGAGGAGCTCGCGCGTTTTCCGCTCTGTATGCGACAGCTCCTCGACGGGGCGCGGCTTTTCCTTGGGCTTCTCCTTGATCTCGAACACGGGCTTTGACGCAGCCGCGGAAGCCTTTGCCGCAGCGGTCTCCGCGCCCGTGCACATTTTCACAAAGCACATTTCGGCAAGCGTTTTGCGCTGCTTTACCTTGCCGATACCCTCCGAGCATTGCTGCAAAAGCGTTAGGCAGCGCAGTATTTCTTCGAGCGAATACATTTCCGCGATGCGCTCGACCTCCGCGTATTCGTCGGGCAGAGCGCCCAGCAGCTCCTTGTCGTTCGGCGCGGTCTTGTACAGCATAAGGTCGCGGAACTGCCCCGAAAGCTCGTCCATGATGAGCGCGACGTCCTTTGAGCCCTTGTACAGCTCCCCGAGCAGGCGTATGCAGCCCGCCGTGTCCTTTTGCGCTATCATCGCGGAGAACGCGAACAGATGCTTTCTGTCGGAGACACCCGCGCACGCGCGAACCGTTTCCGACGTGATGTGCGTGTCCGCCGAAATGCAGCGGTCGAGTATCGAGAGAGCGTCTCTCATTCCGCCGTCGGACAGCCGCGAGATAAGCTCGGCGGCGCCGCGTTCGAGCGAGATGCCCTCTTTTTCGGCAACGGAGAGCAGTCTCTCCGCGCTGTCGGCGATGTCCACGCGCCTGAACTCGAAGCGCTGACATCTCGACGAAATGGTCGCGGGGACCTTATGGACCTCCGTCGTCGCCATGATGAACTTTACGTGCGGCGGCGGCTCTTCAAGCGTTTTCAGCAGCGCGTTGAACGCCTCGGGCGAGAGCATATGCACCTCGTCGATAATGTAAACGCGGTACTTGCAGCTTACGGGCGTATACTCTATCTCGTCGCAAAGCTGCCGCATATCGCCGACGCCGTTGTTTGAAGCGGCGTCCATTTCTATGATGTCCGTGGTGGTCTCGTTCAGGATCTCCCTGCAGCGGTCACATTCAAGGCAGGGGCTGCCGTCCTTGGGGTTCAGGCAATTTACCGCCATGGCGAGTATCTTGGCGCAGGTGGTCTTGCCCGTGCCGCGAGAGCCCGTGAAAAGGTAAGCGTGCGCAGCGGAGTCGTTGATTATCTGATTTTTGAGCGTCGTTGTGATATGCTCTTGGGAGATAACGTCGTCGAACGTTCTCGGACGATATTTCCTGTATAACGCAAGATACAAACGCTCACCCCCGACAACAAAACGCCCTCGATTATGGGAACAGACTGACTGCGGCACACAGGGAGATCCGCTTAATGCTGCTCGGGTCACCGCCTGACATGGTTCACAGTTCCCCGTTGCACAGGGTCTGCCCCCATAATCGAAAGCATTTTTTCAATATCTATACTATTATACAACATTTTACCGAAAAAATCAAGGGGTTTTCGGACTTTTTTGAATATTATGAAACATACCCGGGAGCAATGCTCCCGGGTATGATAATCAAAGCTCTATTTTTCCGTACAGCGCGGCGTTCTTTTCGGTATCCACGGTCTCCTTGGAGAACTCGCCCGCGTTTGCGTTTTCGTCGGGCTGATACTGCTTGCGCTTGTACTCGCGCTCGAAGCTTGTCGAAAAGCCGCTCGACTGGCGATAGCTGCGCGTTGAGGCTCCGTCCGAGGAACGGCGGTTTCCGCGGCGGCGGTTGTCGAACTTGGGCTTATCGGCGTAAATTACGACCTTTCTGTAGGGCTCCGTGCCCGTGGAACGGCTTGAAACGCCCTCTATCTCCGCAACGCAGCTGTGGATTATCCTGCGCTCGTAGGGGTTCATGGGCTCGAGAGCGATTCTCCTGCCCTGCTTGATGACCTTTGCGGAGGTCTTTCCGGCAAGCGCGACGAGCGTTTCGCGGCGCTTGTCGCGGTAATCGTTGCAGTCGAGCGAAATGCGGCAGTAGCTCTCCTCGGAGCGGTTGGAGGCGAGTATCGTCAGATACTGGAGGCTGTCCAGCGTTTCGCCGCGCTTTCCGATAACGATGCCGAGCTTTTCGCCCGTGATGTTCAGAACCACGTTTCCGTCGCGCTTTATCGGGGTTATCTCAAACTTCTCGAGCCCGAGCGCGTGCAGAACGTCGGTCAGATACTCGACAGCCATTTTGACCTTCAGGCTGCCGCTTACGTCGAAATTCTCGGGGAGCTCGCCGCCGTCCTCCTCGGGCGCAGCGTCCTCCGCCGCGGCTTCAACGGTCTCCGCAGGCTTGCTTTCCTCCGCCGCGGGCTGCCCGTCGGACGCCGCCTCGAGGTAAACCGCCTTGACCCTCGCTTCTCCCTTCAACCCGCCGAAAAGCGTTTTCCGCGGCTGCTCGAGAATTTCAAAGTCTATCTCGTCCGCGCTTACGCCGAATTCCTCTGCGGCAAGAGCCTTCGCTTCTTCCAAGGTCTTTGCTGTGAATTCTTTTACCATATTGTTCCCCTTTCCGACGGCGGTCAGTCGTCGTCATCCTCGTGATATTCCTCGCCGTATTTCTCGGCGTCCGCCTTGCGGGCAGCCGCTAATTTGCGGCGGTTGATTTCCTTTTGAGAGAGCGTTTCCTCCTTGCCGTCCTCGTTGACGACCTTTACCGCGTCGACGTTTACGGTCTTGCTGCGCTTGTTTTTCTCCTCAAACTCGGCAAGCGCCTGCTCCTTAAGCTTTGCGGGGTCGTAAAGCTTGTTGAGCAGTATCGTCTGAAGTATGCCGAAGGCGTAGCTTATCGTCCAGTAGAAGCCCGCGCCCGCAGGTACGGTAAACGCTATCCAGAGCGACATAAGCGGCATGACGTACATCATTACCTTCATGGAGCCCATTGAAGCCGCCGCGTCGGGGTTGCTCTTCGCCATCATTCTGTTGGAAACGAACGTCTGCAGCAGCGCCATAAGGAACGAGATTATCGGCACCAGTATCATCGGGAAACGCATTTCGTCCTTCGGCACCACGCCGAGCTTTATTCCGATAAAGTTGAGGTTGCCGTAGAGCTCCTCGAGCTCCTCTCTCACCTCGGGGCGCACAGCCGCCTCGCTGTAGGCGTTTTTGCAGCTGTAATTTTCGGTCTCCGTGCCGAAGCAGTTTAGCGCGTACAGCTCGCGCTGCATATTCGTTGTCGCCTGAAACGCCACAACGTCGTCGCCCGTTGCCTTATACGCGCCGTAGTGCGCCTGAACGTTGTTCAGAACGGTCACGAAGTTGTTGCTGAAGCCCTGCGCGGCGCGGTAGGCGGTCTTTTCCTCCTCGGAGGACATCGCGTCGAGAGCCGCCCTTTCCTCGTCCGTTATCTTGTAAATATCGGTGTTCGCGAGCTGGACGTTGGACTTATCCTGCGAGTAAGCCTCGCTTATAGCCGCCTTGATAATGCCCTCTACGACCTTGACCGTTTTGTCGTCGAGAGTGTTGAACACCGTAACGTCAACGGCGCTCTCGCCGTCCTTAAGGCAGTGCGCGTTGTAGTAATCGACGAATTTCGCGGAATCGCGGAGGATATCCTCGTGCTTGATACGCTCCTTTTCGTTGAGCTTTTCTATATCCTCGGCGGGCTTGACGTATTCGTTTACAATGACCGAGGTAAGCTCCACGTTGTAGGACTCCTCGACGACGGCGTTTATGGAATCGCCGTTCATATGGACGATATGCGTCAGCGGCTTGTAAACGACGTCGATGACGCCGAACAGTATCAGAAACGACAGCAGCATAGAGCCGCAGCCCGACATGGGCTTATAGCCCTGCGCCTGAAGCTTCGCGAGCTCCTCCTGCATCTTCTGCTGGTTGTTTCTGTATTTCTGCTGGATTTCCGCGACCTTGGGCTGAAAAACGGCGGACTTCGCCGAGTTTTTCTGCTGCTTTATTGAAAGCGGCAGCATAGCTATTTTCACGATGAACGTGAAAATGATGATGGCAATACCGACGTTCGAGCATATAAACTTATAGATGAAGTACAGAATGTACCCCAAAGGCGTACCTATCAGGCTGTATAAAAATTGAATAACGTCCACGACCTTTCACGCGCCCGTTCTTTATCCGCCCGAACGCTCTCATTCCACACATACTCTGTCTCAGCCCCGTTTTTTGTACGGGGATCTCTTTCGCGACCTTTGCCTGCGGTAACGCTCCGCGCAGTCTTTGCCTATCTGCGTTTTTGTGCGCGACACGGTAAGCTTTTCGGGGCGCAGGCAGAATTTTTTCGGAACGGGGTCTATCCCGCCGTTTCCGAACGGATTGCATCTGAAAATCCGCCAAAATGTCAAATAACCGCCCTTGACCGCGCCAAACCTCCGAATGGCGGTCATACCATACTCGGAACAGGTTGGATAAAAGCGGCAGCACGGCGGTAAGATCTTTGACAGCGTAAGTCGATACAGCTTGATAATTCCCAAAAAAATATATTTCATTTCGACCAAGCGGCAGACGCGTCAGTCCGCCTTGTTTATCTTAGGCAGAATATTCTTTTTCATAAGATTTAATATCTGCTGCATTTTTAACGTTGGCGTTTTTGCCCTCGCGACAAACACGAAATCAAAGCGCCTGTCGGTTTTTTCCTTGACCATCGGGTCAAAAAGGCGGAAAGCCTCTCTGATTATCCGCCTTGCCCGATTACGTTTGACCGCGTTTCCGACCTTTTTCCCCGTGACTATGCCGAGGCGGTTTTTCCCCGCCCTGCGCGGCTTTATGTAGCACACAAAGCCGTAGTTCACCACGGACTCCCCCTTTTTAAAGAGGTAGGTAAAATCGCGGTTGCTTTTGATAACGACGTACCTTTTTCTGAAATCTGTCATCGAGACATTGGCACCCGTCAATCAGTAAGAGAGTCTTTTTCTGCCCTTTGCGCGGCGGCGCGCGAGAACCTTTCTGCCGTTTCTGGTAGCCATTCTCTTCATAAAGCCGTGCTCATGCTTTCTCTGGAGCTTCTTGGGCTGGTAAGTTCTTTTCATTTTCATTTCCTCCTCAATTGCTTATTTGCATCGGGATATACTTATCCCGTACACAGCTACTCACATTAAATTATTATACCTCATTATAAAAGCCTTGTCAAGGGGTTTTTGGAAATTTCACTTAAAAATGTGAAATATTATACCCCGAGACAAAACCCTCAAAATAATTACAAGAGGTATATCACTCAATTACATCGGCACGACCGTCTCCGCGAGTATTTTTTGGATTATCTCGTCGGAGGAGAGGTATTCGCTCTGCCCCGCCGCGAGTATCACCCTGTGCCCGAGCACGGACGGCGCCATGGTTTTCACGTCGTCGGGCGTGGCGAACGCGCGGTTGCTTATCAGCGCCATTGCCTGCGCGGCTCTGTACAGCGCGATAGAGGCTCTCGGGGAAGCGCCGAGCTTTATTTCGCGCTTGTTTCTGGTCGCGCCGACTATCATCAGAATATACGCCTTGACCTGCTCCGACACGGCAACGCGCGATGACATCTCCCGCAGGGAAACGACCTCCTCGAGCGTCATAACGGGCTGCACTTCGATGTTATGCGGCATTTTTTCGAGCATCTGCAGCTCGGCGGCGCGGTCGGGATATCCTATGGAAATGCGCATCAGAAAGCGGTCGAGCTGCGCCTCGGGGAGGTGATACGTTCCGTAGGTCTCGATAGGGTTCTGCGTCGCCAGCGTCATAAACGGCACGGGCAGCTTGTGCGTTATGCCGTCGACGGAAATTTGCAGCTCCTCCATAGCCTCCAGCAGCGCAGACTGCACCTTCGGCGAGGTGCGGTTTATCTCGTCCGCGAGCAGGAAGTTGCACATAGCCGCTCCCGCGCGGTACTCCGAGGCGCCCGTTTTTTGGTCGATGACCGTATAGCCGATAACGTCCGACGGCATAAGGTCGGGCGTGAACTGAATGCGCCCGAAGCTGCCCGAAACGGACTTCGCGAGGGTCTCCGCGAGCAGGGTCTTGCCCACGCCCGGCACGTCCTCGATAAGCACGTGTCCGCCCGCTATCATGGCGCAGATAATTTTCACGATGACCTCGTGCTTGCCGATGATGACGTTCTCGATGTTCTTGATAAGCTGTTCAATTCTTGGGTTCATTTTGTTTGTTCCTTTCGTTAAATGTGTTTGCTGCGCCGATTTTCGGCAGCGTTCCCGCTTTTCCGTTCCGTTTGTTTTTTAAGTACAGATCCAAAAACACGGCGGCGCCCGAAACGGCAAGCAGCAGCGCCAAGCCTATTATCAGCAAGCCGAGCCCTCCCCGCGCGAGCGCTCCCCAACCGTCCTCTATGCCGCTCGCGGAGACGTATACGCATATTCCCAGAACGCCCGCCGCCGCAGCGAGTATAAGCAGCGCAGCCGCAAATATTTTCATCACAGCGCCTCCTTTGTTACAGCGGTTTGTTCCACAGGCTTTTCAGCTTTTCCCCGAAGAGCGCTGCGATAACGGCGCAGACCGTCGCCGCCGCGACAGCGATGAGCATTACGAGCTCGACCTGAAAAAATCCCCTCGCGAGACCCTGCCCGAGACCCGAAAACATATCGTTTCCGCTGCTGTTCATATCGTTATACGTCGATACGAGCGCCGCGCTCAAAATCGCCAGCGAGGGCGTTTGCGTGCAGAGCAGGAACGCGGCGCGGTTCACGCCGAGCCCGCGGACGCGCTTTCCGACGGCGGTCAGCAGCGCCGCGAGCGCGCACACCGCAAACGCGCCGCCAAAAACTCCGAACCCCGCGCTTATCCCCCACAGGTAGACCGTGACCAAGCAGACCGCCGCGTTCCCGAGAACGCCGCATATTACCGACAAGAATACCGTCAGCGCCGCCGTGAAAAATTTTTTCATCGCGACCTCCTTTTCCTCAAAGCCGCGACCCCGAGCCACAGCAGCTCCGACAGCAGCATCGTCGGCGCGATAAACATCAGCGCCAGCATCGGCAAAACGACCGCAAGCGCAGCGGCAAAGTCCTCTATCGGCAGCGTCCAGCCCGTCACCGCCAACACGATAAGGAACGCCGCGATTGCGCAGGACGGCGCGTTCCCGAGAACGCCGCATATTACCGACAAGAATACCGTCAGCGCCGCCGTGAAAAATTTTTTCATCGCGACCTCCTTTTTCTCAAAGCCGCCACCCCCAGCCACAGCAGCTCCGACAGCAGCATCGTCGGCGCGATAAACATCAGCGCCAACATCGGCAAAACGACCGCCAGCGCAGCGGCAAAGTCCTCTATCGTCAGCGTCCAACCCGCTGTCGCCAGCACGAAAAACACCGCCGCGATTGCGCAAGACGGCGCGTTCCATAAAAGGAAGAACGTCCCCGCGCGCATGCCGTGCCCGTCGCGCATATCGGCGCGTATTTGGCTGATGAACACGCCGAACGCGAGCATAATTATAATGCCGAAAGAATACGACCCGCCCGCGAGCGCAAACATCAGCGCCAGGAAAAGCGCCGCCGCGATGTTTGCCCCCAGACCGCCGAGCAGCAGCTTGGTATAAATTTTCTTCATGGCTTCTCCTTTCGTTTGTCGAGCAATTTGAAAATCTTGTGCCAAAGCGCCGCCCCGAGGAGCATCGCCGCCGATGTCGGCAGTGCGGTAAAAGCGCCGATAATAAGCGGATTAAACTCCCACAGCGCGGGAATGACGAGCGGCGAGAGCGCCGCCGCCCCCGAAAAAATCAGCGAGGGGAGATACGCGCAGAGCAGAAAGCGCTTCATGTCGAGCGCGAGTTTTCGGCGCAGCGGCTCAAACGGCAGAGCCGCCGCCATCGTCCACGCAGCGGCAAGGAGCAGCGTCGGCCCGTTCGCAACAGCCCAAAGGTTCGGTCCCGAGAGCGCGAGCACCGCCGCGAGCCCTCCCGCGAAAAGCCCGAGCAGGGGCTTTTGCGGCTGCCCGTCTCGGAGAACGTTCGCCCACAGCAGCCCCGCCGCCGCAAACTCCGCCGAGGTCACAACGCCGAACCGCGAAACAAGCAGCAGCTCGTAATACTCATTGAAATCAACGTCGGCAAGGTGCGCGGCGACGGCGAAAAATACCCATGTGCCTATCAGCGGCAGGGCGTTGGCGCAAAGGAAAAACGCCGCCGTTTTCATCGGAAATTTCCGCAGGAACAGTCTCCGCAGGCAGTACGCCGCGAACGCCGCTGCCGCCGCGCCGACGGTCAGACCGACCCAGCAGAGCATTTCCATCGAAAGCGTCAGCAGCATATTCAGCAGCGTAAGCGCGCAAACGGCTATCGTGCTGCCGAACGCGAGCAGGATAAGCGCAAAAGATTTTTTCATGGCAGTTCCCTTCAATCACGCTTTTTGAACTCCAAAAAGCCGAAAACCGTCCCCGAGACGAGGTAGACGAGCGACATTCCCGTAACGCCGAGAGCCGCCCACGTCATGTCCGAGCCGCCCGCCGCCGTTACGGCAAAGCAGAGCAGCGCGCCCAAAAAGCATGGCAAATAGCACGCGAGCGCGAATTTTCCGCGCGTAAAGCCGTATTTTTCGCGGAAAAGCGGGTAAATTCTGCTTGCGGCAAAGCCCAAGGCGGCGAGCAGCGCTATGCCGAGCATTGCCATAATATCGGATATAAAGGATATTTTCCAAACAAGCGAAGCAATTGTGGAAAACGCCGCAAGGCTGCCGATTATCAAAAGAGCCGTCGCGTGAGTTTTTTTCATGTGTTCTCCTTTCGCCTGTCGAAAATCGCCGACGCGGCGCGGAATACCGCCGCGCAGAGCAGCGTTGTCAAATTCATAATAATGTAAGATTTTGTAAATTCGTTATACTCGACTATCGCGCCGTAGACCGTCCAGAAAAGCAGGGGCAGGTACGCGCAGATGAAGTACGGCACGTCTTTTACGGCAAGCTTGGCGCGGTACAGCCGCCTCAGCAGCTCCAGACCGAACGCCGTAACGATCGCGGCAGCCGTCGGCAGCAGCAGGGAATGTAAAATGTAATCCGCTTCCGACGCAAAATACAGCTCCGCCGACCACAGCGCGGCGCTCCCGACAAGCAGCGCCCCCAGCGCTATCGGTTGATTGAGCGCGGGCAGCCCCGCGCGTTTGCGCTCTATCATCAGCGAGACGGCGGTCACGATAATGCCGAACGCCGCGAACGCTCCCGCGGCAACGACGCACACCAGCGCGAGCAAAACAAAATCCAAGTCCCATATCAGGTCAAGAGCCGTCAATACGGCAAATATCCCCCAGACCGCAAGCGGCACGCCGTAGACGGCGACCATAAACGCGACCGTTCCCACGCCGCGTTTTGCCGACGGCTTGCGCAGGCGGTTCGCGAGCAGAGCACCGCCAAGCCCCTCCGCGGTAAAAAGAACGAAATAGAAGAGCGCATAGTAGTAATACGCGACGAACAAATCCGCGTACCCCGCCGCAAACACGGCGAGCGTGCCGCCGAGCGCGAGCAGAATTATCACATGGGGCTTTTTCATAAGCTTTTCCTCCTCCTTCGGAATATCAGGAACCAGCCGACCGCGCAGACGAGGATCGCCGCCGTCTCTATCGGCGCGTATTGCAGGAAAAACGCGTTGTCCTCGGCAGTCGGAAAGCCGTATTCCCTATCGACATTCAGCCTCAGAAAATAGACGTAAAACGTATATATCTTACCGCCGAGAGCGCCGAGGTACGCGCACGGATAGTACAGCGCCGCGCCGACGCCGAAGCTCCTTTTGTAGACCCGTCCGAGCAGGTCAAGCCCGAACGTGACGGCGGCGATTATGACGACGGACGGTATCGCGCTGCGCGTTTCTTCGTACAGCGCCGTAAGACCGAACGTCATTGCCGTCCACAGCAGCGCGCCTCCGAGTATCAGCACGGCGAGCGCCGCGGGCTTGCCGAACACGGGCTTCCCCGAGCGCGCTCTTTCTATCATCGCCGAGATGAGGAGCATAACGCCCCCCGCCGCCGCGAACACCCCCGCGGCAATAAGGCTCGCCAGCGCGAAAATAGCCGCACGCACGCCCGCGAGAAATCCGCTGAAATATCCCGCTTCGTCGAGGAGCAGCACCGTGACGAACGCTATCCCCGCGCCGACCAGCGGCGGCACGTACGCGCACAGGAAAAACACTCCCGCGTTCAGCCCGTATTTTTTCCGAAACAGCACGCGCAGTCTGTCCGCGCCGAAAGCCGCGCCCAGCGCGACAACAATGCCTATGAGAAGCCCGAGCTCCATAAGCCCGAAAAACAACAAAATTCCCAAAATCGTTAATCCGAAAACCGCGGTAAGACCGCCGATTATAAGTAAAGCTGCAGCCAAAGATTTTTTCATTATATACTCCTTTAAGTAAAAACGGCGCGGCTAAAACAGCCGCGCCGCAAAAATGCCGAATTGAATTAGTTGAGCAGACTGTGCTCGTCTCCCGGATCGAACAGGTGGATCTTGTTCGGGTCAAGCGCAAGTCTGATAGTGTCCTGAGGACGAGCGGTGCATCTCGGAGAAACGCGCGCGGTAAGCGGCACGCCCTCGCAGGTGAGATACAGATACGTCTCTGCGCCGAGCATTTCGGTTACGTCAACGGTAGCCTCGATAATGCCCGTCTTAGCCGCGGAGAGGAACATCTCCTCGTCGTGAATGTTCTCGGGACGGATGCCCAGAACGACTTCCTTATCCACATAGTACTTCAGCGCGTCGGTATCGGCCTTCGCGGAGGGCAGCTCCACATAGAACTTGCGTCCTCTCGCGGTCTTGGTATCCTCGGAGCCGAACTCCACGGTGTACTTGCCGTCCTGCATAATGAGCTTCGCGTTGATAAAGTTCATCTGCGGAGAGCCGATAAAGCCCGCCACGAACTTGTTTACGGGCGACTCGTACAGATTGATGGGCGAATCTATCTGCTGAACATAACCGTCCTTCATAACGACGATTCTGTCGCCCATGGTCATAGCCTCTGTCTGGTCGTGCGTTACATAAATGAACGTAGTGCCCAGCTTCTTGTGGAGCTTGGAGAGCTCGGTTCTCATCTGCGCGCGCAGCTTAGCGTCCAGATTGGACAGCGGCTCGTCGAGCAGGAACACCTGCGGATCGCGGACGATAGCACGACCGAGCGCCACACGCTGTCTCTGACCGCCCGAGAGAGCCTTCGGCTTTCTGTCGAGCAGGTGAGCGATGTCGAGTATCTTAGCCGCTTCCTCAACGAGCTTCTTGATCTCGTCCTTGGGAACCTTGCGGAGCTTCAGACCGAACGCCATATTGTCGAAAACGGTCATATGGGGATACAGCGCGTAGTTCTGGAAAACCATCGCGATATCTCTGTCCTTGGGAGCAACGTCGTTTACAAGACGGTCGCCGATGAACAGCTCGCCCTCGGAGATCTCCTCCAGACCCGCGATCATACGCAGGGTAGTGGACTTACCGCAGCCCGAAGGACCAACGAGTACGATAAACTCCTTGTCCTTGATGTTCATTGTGAAGTCGGAAACCGCCACAACGCCGCCCGCGTAACGCTTGTAAATGCCTCTTGCCGATAAACTTGCCATTTATATAACCTCCTAAATGTAAATATAACAAAATAACAGCGTATACTTCGCTAATAATATAATACCAAAACCGCGCGAAAAAAAAAAGAGCCTAAACTAACAAATATTTTTGAATTCGTTTATATACTTTCACTAACGTTTACAAATTTACCCGTAAAATCAGCCGTCCCGATTGTCATATTGCACAAAAAAACGCCCGAATTTGCTCCAACGTCAATGACTGAGCCGAATTTTCGGCATATCACACAAAGACCCGCAAAAGATTTTGGTAATAATAACACAATATATTGTATTTTTTGTGAAATTTACCGCATATAATAAATCAGTTTACAGTTAACAATGTATAGTTGACAGTTAATGTACGGATGCGAGCAGTCACGTTTGTAGCGCCTCGGCAGGCAGGCGCTTGTCCGAAGCGCTATAAACGTAATGGTACGCATTATTTCCTTAACTGTCAACTGTACACTGTACACTTTCAACTGAGCTGAGATTGGGGGTATAGTATGTCGGGGAAAAAGCCGCGCAGAAGCAAAAGCCTTACATTCGGCGTGCTTCTGATATTGCTTGCGGGGATATGGTGCATATTCAGGCTGTCGTCGGGCGGGGGCTCGCATATTTCGGGAGCGACCAACGAGGAGCGCGTACAATATATAGAAAGCTTCGGCTGGAGCTCCGCGCCCGTTCCGTCAAGCATAGAGGAGATCCGCATACCCTCGCGCTTCGACGAGGCGTACACACAATATAACGCGCTCCAGAAGGAGCAGGGCTTCGACCTGATGAAATACCGCGCCTGCTACGCGAAAAAGTATACATATGAAATAAGCGGCTCCGACGGAACCGACCCCGTCGTGCCGATCTGCGCGAACCTGCTCGTCATCGACGGCGAGATAGTCGGCGCTGACGTCTCCTCCTCGGAGGCGAACGGCTTGGTGACGGTTCTTGCCAAAAAATAGTTTTGCTTGACAATCCCCGCTTTTTGTTGTACAATAATATGTGCGGGCAATGCCGCGCAAGTGCGGCGCTGCCTTAACCAACAACAGCGGGGGTGTTTCCTATCAAAAAGAGGGTCTTAATGCTTTCAATATGCGCCGCGGCTCTGCTTTTCGCGGGGTGCGGAGGGGGTGTGCCCGATATGCCGTCGTTCTCGTTTTCCGGCAGCTCTTCCCAAAGCAGCCGTTCATCGGTCCCGGAGAGCTCTTCCGAGCCCGTATCCTCCTCCGGGAGCGGCACAAGCGCGGAAACAAGCTCCTCATCATCCTCGTCGGCAAGCTCGGCGGCGCCCGTTTCCCCGGAGAGCTCAAGCTCCGTTTCAAGCGAGCAGACCTCCTCGAGCAGCCCCGAAACGAGCACGAGCATTCCCGTTTCTACGGAAAGCGCAAGCTCCGTTCCCGAGCCCGAGCCTAAACCCGAGCCGCAAATTCTCGTGCTTTCACACGACCCCATAAACGAAAAGACCATCGAGTTCAACGGCACGACGGCGGTCGTCAAAGGCAAGACCGCCGACAGCCCCATATACCGCGTCTCCCTGTCCACACCCCGCGCGGAAATATCGCTCGACTCCGACGAAAACGGCTTCACGGCGGAAATAACGCTCACGGGCGCGGAAACGGGCTTTCTCACGCTCACCCTGTCCTACAACGACGGGCACGCCGACGACGTAACGCTCGCCGTCACGGAAAACGGCTTCGCCCCCGCCGACGTCTCCGATATAGCCGAAAACAACCGAAGAGTCGCCGAGACCGCGATAGAGCAGCCCCAAAATCAGGTCGCCGAGTATATAGTAAAGGGCGGCGCCGCAAAGGATATCCGCGAGGTCCTCGAAGAGATACAGGCGCTCTCCGACGAGATATGCAGCGGCTTGACAAACGACTACGACAAGCTCCGCGCAATTTCGCGGTGGGTCTCGGCAAATATCTATTACGATTACCCCGCCTACGACAAGGGCGTTCCCGAGGAGACCCTCTCGCTGAAGTATATGCTGGACAGGCACAGCAGTGTCTGCGGCGGCTACTCGAATATGACCTCGGCGCTCTGCGCGGCGCAGGGGATAAAGTGCTGGAACGTTCACGGCTCGTCGGTCTCGGGCGGGCAGACGTTCCTGAGCGGCGCAAGCGGCTCCTACCACGAATGGAATTTCGCCGAGATAGACGGGCGCATGATCTGGGTCGACTCGGGCTGGAACTCCTTCTGCTATCTCCGCCGCAGCGGCTATTACGACAACGGCGGCATCTGTTACAGATACTTCGACATCGGCGGGGAGTATCTCGCGCTCAACCACAAGGCAAGCTACGCCGAGTACAGGGACTACTTCGCAATGTTGGGATAACAAGCGTCCGCTCTCGTCGCCGAGAGCGGATCTCGCTTATTTCACCGCGTCAATGACCTCGTTGCGCGAGCCGAAGTTGTCCTTGGTGAGCCCGCACACGGGGCACACCCAATCGTCGGGCAGGTCCTCGAATTTCGTCCCCGCCGCTATCCCCATGGACGGGCAGCCGCGCTCCTCGCTGTAAACATAGCCGCACGGGCAGATGTAGTTGTCCATAAAAAACACTTCCTTTCGCGGTTATTATTTGTAAAAATCGTTGCAAAATCCTTGAAAATATGTTACAATATTTTTAGTGATTTATGGAAAAGGGGGACACCGTTATGATATACGCCGACCAGCACACTCATTCGTCGTTTTCCTCGGACAGCGCCGAGCCGCTCGCCGAAACGGCAAAAGCCGCCTCGGAAAAGGGCTTGAAAACGATATGCCTTACGGAGCACCTCGACTTGGACTACCCGACGGGCGAATTCCGGCTCGATACCGCCGCCTACCGCGCGGAGCTTATGCGCGTCCGAGAAATGTTTTCGGGCAGGCTTGAGGTGCTTTTCGGCGTGGAGCTCGGGCTGATGGACTACCTCGCGCCGCGCCTGAACGAGTTCGCGGCGGCTTGGGATTTCGACTTCATAATCGGCTCGTCGCACCTCGTCGACGGAAAAGACCCGTATTATCCCGAGTATTTTGAAACTCTCGGCAGCAAAAACGGCGTTCTGCGCTATTTCGAGAGCATTCTCGCGAACGTCCGCGCGTTTGATAATTTCGACGTTTACGGGCACCTCGATTACGTCGTGCGCTACTCTCCCGAGAAAGCCTACGAGCCGCTCGACTACCGTGAAATGATCGACGAAATACTCAAATCGTTGATTTCCAAAGGCAAGGGCATAGAGGTGAACACGGCGGGCGTCGCGAGCGGCATAGGCTACCCCCACCCCCACGCGTTCATACTGCGGCGCTATAAGGAGCTCGGCGGCGAGGTTATCACAGTCGGCTCGGACGCTCACGACCGCTCCCGCGTCGCCGCCGATTTCGACAAGGCACAGACTGCCCTCGAGGCTGCGGGCTTTGAGTACTACGCCGTTTTCCGCGGCAGAAAAGCCGAGTTCGTTAAATTTTGATCAAAATCCTCCCCTTATGTAACATAAATTTACAGTTGAATTTGTGAAAATTATCTAAAATTCATTTCCGATACTTGCAAAAATTATTGTAATATGCTAAAATATATTAAAGGCATTGCCTTACTCTAACTAACGGAAGGAATGAGTTGCATGAAAGTAACGATAACCGCGAAAAAGCTCAACATCTCGCAGTCGTTCAACGACTACGCGGAGCAGAAGCTGAACGCAAAGCTGGACAGATTTTTCCCCGAGGAGGCGGAGGCAAAGATAACCCTTGCCGAGCGCCGCGATATGATCATACTGGAGCTTACCGTAAAATATAACGGCATTATCTGCCGCGCGGAGCAGACCGCAAAGGACAAGAACGACGCGCTCGACGTGACGATCGACCGCATTATCCGCCAGATCAGAAAGCAAAAGACCAAGGTCGAAAAGAACCTCCGCGCGGACGCGTTCGCGGGGCTCGCTCCCGAGGACGAGGAGGAGAGCTACGAGGTCATAAGACAAAAGACTTTTCGGCTCCGCCCGATGTCCGTCGACGAGGCTATCCTGCAAATGAACCTGCTCGACCACAAATTCTTTATGTTCAAAAACGCCGAGACGGGCGCCGTAAACGTAGTGTACAAGCGCGAGGACGGCAACTACGCGGTGCTCGTTCCCGAGGAATGACAGCATGTCCCCCGCCCCTCGGAGCGGGGGATTTCCGCAGGGAGGTAGAGTATGCCGTTTTCGGAGAAAAACGCGCTCGGGCGCGTGCTGCTCATATCGCGCGAGGCGTATCTCGCCATACGCGACAGCAAGGGCGTTGAAAACGTCCCCGCGCTGCTGGACGGGCTTTCGGCGGTGCTGTCGCATGTCAACGACCCGAAAAAGCCCATAGCCAAGCTTCTCGGCAGCCTCGGGCGCGGCGTCAGAGCGAAAAACAAAACGTTTTACGGCAGTATAGCGCCGTATCTTTCCAAGGTATACCCCGTGCTCGATTACGATTTCGACAAGGCGGTAAAGCATATCCCCGCGTTCATTCTCGGCAACGACAGGATAAACGCCAAGATCGTCTCGGGACAGCGCGACCGCGCCGCGGCGATGTGCGACGCCATGAAAAGCTACCCGAGCTTTCTCTTCGGGGAATTCGACGCGCTCTCCGACAAGCAGTTCTACGACTTGGTTTTCGGGTTCTACCCGAAAATATACGGCGAGGATTTCATCGGAGAGATGAAAGGGCTTTTCGTGGAATAACGGCAATATTATAAGGAGGTACTATGGCGACCATAATGAACGAAAGCGAGCGCTTTCACTTAAAAATAAAGAACGGCGACGTCGGCAGATACGTCATTCTCCCGGGCGACCCCGGGCGCGTTCCCAAGATAGCGGCGTATCTCGACAACGCCGCGCAGATAGCGCAGAACCGCGAATACAACATCTACACGGGCTTTCTGAACGGCGAAAAGGTAAGCGTCTGCTCCACGGGCATAGGCGGACCCTCGGCAGCTATCGCTGTCGAGGAGCTTATCGACAGCGGCGCGGACACCTTTATCCGCGTAGGCACCAGCGGCGGCGTCGACCTCTCGGTGTTCGGCGGCGACCTTATCATCGCCGAGGCGGCAATCCGCGCCGAGGGCACGAGCTATGAATACCTGCCGCAGGGCTATCCGTCCGTCGCGGATTTCGAGGTCACGACGGCGCTCGCCCAAGCCGCGAAGGAGCTCTCCGGCGACAAGGACGGAAACCGCTTCCACGTCGGCGTAGTGCACTCCAAGGACAGCTTCTACGGCGAAACGAACCCCGAGCGCTCGGCAGTCGAGGATAATATAAAATCGCGCTGGGACAGCTATTTCAGATGCGGCTGCCTTACCTCCGAAATGGAGTGCGCGGCTATCTACGCGGTGGGTCTGGTGCGCAGCATATACCCGAAAAAAATACGCTGCGGCGGCGTGCTTACGGCGCTCTGGAACGCCGAGCGCTCCAAGCGGAATATGCCCGACACGATAACCGAGGACACCACGCGCGGCATAAAATGCGCGATACGCGCGATAGAGCTGCTCATCGAAAGAGACAAGACCCCGTAAAAAAGCGACCCTGCCGCAACAACGGCAGGGTCGAATTTGTAACCTTTTGTAACCATTTGTAACCAAATCGTAACCGAATTGTAACCGTTTTGTAGTTGACTTTGCGCCCCCCGCGTGATAAAATATACTTGTAAAAAGCAACCTCGAAAGGAGAATTTATCATGACAAACATATTAACACGAAACCCCAAGAGCAAGCTTATCGCGCTTATCGTTACCGTTGCCGTTTTCGGCGTTCTGTACATAATCTCGCAGGCTTTTTTGAAGAGCGTCTACCTTTTTGAATGGGCGTCGCGCGGGCTTTATTATTACATATGGGTGCCCGCGCTGCTTCTTATCCCCTTCGACAAGACGATTATCTCGTACAGCATCACGTTCGGCAACGTCGTCGGGCTTATCGTCGGGCAGCTTCTCGGTGACTTTATCAGAGCGCGGAACATGGCTCTGATAACCCCCGAGACCCCTCCCGACCGGGAGTACCTCCTCTCGTATCACAAGGGCGCGTTCATCTGGATAATCACGGTCCTCATCTGCGCGGCGCTCGGCATTGCCATGCAAATCATAACCTCCAAGCGCAAAGCGGCGGCGTGACGCCGTATGCATTTCATTTCATAAAAAAATCGGTGTCAAGCGTTTTCGCTCGACACCGATAATTTTTTACCAAGAGCCGCTTCCCCGCCGTCACGGCATTCTCCCGAATATCACCGCGCCGCCGCTCATTACACACAGCCGCTCGGCATTGCCCGCCGAAAAGTCGTTCCCGAGGTCGAATTCCGACCAATCGTCGGCAGTGATACGTATCTGCGCCGTGAGCGAGTCTCCGCTGCCGAGCGTGCCGCCGCCGAATTTCACGGCGCACTTCGTGTCGCAGCTCTCGCCCGACGCCGCCGAAAATTCGCCCCGTACGCTGTCGGTCAACGCCGCATAGCTGCCGCCCGAGGTCGCCGCGTAGTCGCACCAGAAATTCAGCCCGCTCTTGCCGTCCGCTGTGAAGAAATAGTCTATCTCCAGCGACGACAGGTCGACAGCCGCGCCCGTGCCGTTCTGCAGCTCCACTGTGAATTGAATGGTGTTGCCCTTTCCGCTCGACTGCTGTTGGTTCATCGCGACGCGCAGCCCGTCCTTGTCCGCGGCGGTATCAACGGGAGCGGGCGGCTGAACGCTCGCCGAAGAGCTCGACGAAGAGGAGCTCGGCGTATCCGATGGCTTTACAAGCCCCGCGCTCTGCCCGTTCGGCTCGCTGCCGAAAACGAGCGTCCCGCCCTCGTACAGCGCGAGCGAGTTCGCGCGGACAAGCTCCGAGCCGTTGGTGCCCGCAAGCTCCGCGAAGGACGGGTCGTTGTCGGGCGACCAGCCCCCCGCCGCCATTCTGAACTGCACTTCCTTTTTATAAGCGCTCTGCCCGCCGGGATAAATTTTGCAGCCGCTAAAGTCAATACTTACGTAATATATGCCGTTGTCCTTATCCCATTCGTACAAGCCCCCGAACGCCGCGCCCTCCGCGTAATTCAGCGAAACCGTCACCGCGGACGGGTCGGAAAGCTCCGACAGATCCACGAAATATCTCAGCTCAAGGTCGTCGGCAGCCCTCGCGGGCCACGCCGATTGATTGTATATCATAGCCTTTATCTCGGTAAAGCCCTCGCCGCTCGCGTTTATGCGGTACTCGACGTACATCTCCTCGCCTATCGTCTCCACGGCGCCGAAATCGACGAGCGTCTGCCCGCCGTACTTCTTGTACATCTTCGCGAGAGCCCCCGTAAAGCCCGCGTTATAGTCGTCCGCGACCTCGTTCTTGTTGTAGTCGGACACCGTGTCGGTATACCCGTCCGAAGCGTCGGGACCGCCCACGAGCGCCCCGAAAAGCGTGTGCCGATGATAATTCGGCTCGTTCATATTGTCCGCCCAGGAGCCCTGCGCCGTGCGGTGGTGAGGGTGCTCGGGAGGATTTTCGCCGAACCCGACCACAAAGCTCCTCCCCGAGCTCCCGAGGGCATAGTTTATCTGCCCCTCGCAGAAGCCCATGTACGTCTCGGCTCTGTCCGAGGAGCACCGCCCGCCCTCCGCGTAGACCGCCGCGATAAACGCCTCGGTAGTCGCGTAGCGCAGGCTTCCCCACTGGTCTATCCAAGCCAGCCCCTTCGGCGAATAGGTAACGCTCTCGCCGCCTATCCCGCACCACCAGTCGAGATTTTTCTCAATCTTCTGCTTGTATTTGTCCTCGCCCGTTATATTCGCCAGCAGGCAGACCGCGCCCGTATACTTATCGTCCCAGCACATCGTCCATTTGTATTCGCCGCCGCACTGCGTCTCGTATTCGCGCGCCTTGTCAAGCCACGAATTTTCGCCCGTCGCCGTATACAGCCACACGGCAGCCCACGTCAGCTCGTCGTAAAAGCCGCTCCACGAGTTGTAAAAGCCGTTCGCGGCGGTGTAGCCCGCGTCGCTTTTGGTGTCCTCGGCGAATTTGTAGAGCGACCTCGCGTGCTTAAGGCACTCCTCCGCGTAAGCCCCGTCGATGTCCTTGTAAATGGCAGCGCACGCCGCCAGCGCCGCGGCAGCCTCCCCGACGACCGTCGACCCCGGTGAATTTTTATCCACCTTGAACGACGGACGGTTCATCTGCATTACCTCGCACGCCCCCCACCAGCCGTGGTCAACGTTTCCGTCCCCGACCTGATAGTAGTACACCTCGTCCTCGGGGTGGCATTTAATAAGGTAGTCGCAAATCCACTTGATATTCCCGAGCGCGTATTCCAGCTGCCCGCACTGCTCGTAGGCAGCCCTGTCCTCGTAAACGCTCCACGCGAGCATCGCCGCCGTATACGCCATCGGCAGATTGAACTTCACGTTGTCGCCCGCGTCGTACAGCCCTCCCGTAAGGTCGAGCCCGACGTCCGCGCCGTCCGACATACCGCTGTCGCCGCGCCAGTTCGTCCGCGCGGTCTCCTCGTCAATATCGCCGCTCCTTTGCAGCTCGTAAAACAGCAGCGACTTCTGCAGCGCCTCGCCGTAATTAAAGTCGCCCGTTCCCTCAACGCCCTCGCAGCCGCTCCCCGCCGCCGAGAGCCCCCCGCCCGTAGGCCGCGAGCCGTCCCCCTCAACGGGAACATAGCCGCCGCCCGAGCTTCCGCCGCTCTCGGGAACGCTCTGCAAGCCCGACGAGCCCGACGAGCTCCCCGAAGCCGCCGCCGAAGAGCCGCCCGAGCTTTCATTGCCGCCCGTGCTCTCAACGCCGCCGCCCGAGCAGCCCGACGTCAGTATAACAGCCGCGACCGCCGCCGCGAAAAATCTGCGCGATTTATTCATAAAAACCTCCGTTACCGCAAAGCCGCGCGGAAATACCCGCGCGGCGGCATTGTGCTATTCAAAGACCCTTTTAAGGTCCTCCGCGTCCTTAATCTCAAAGCTCCCCCCGCTCGGCAGCCACCCAACGCCGCTCTCGTTAATAAACGCGTCGGGCTCCTCCTTGCCGCGGATAATAAACCCCCGCTCGGCAAAGTCTTTTTGCAGCGTCGGCAGCCGTTTCGCAAACGTCTCCTCCTGCCGCTCATCGGGTTTATCGGGACAGTCGAGCCGCCCGAACACAAGCTCGTCGACCCCCAGCCACAGCAGATACTCGCAGAACTCCTCAAACCGCGCGATATTGCGCCGCATAAGCACGGTATTGACCTTGAGTCTCAAACCGCTCATACGCTCGTCCCGCATATCGGCGAGCGCCTTGATGTTCCTTGACGCCGCGTCGAAATGCCCGAAATATTGCCGCACGGCGTCGTCGCACTCGGCAAACCCGTCCAGACCGAACGCCAGCTCCGAAAAGCAGCTCACGACCCCGTTCCGCAGCTCCTTTTTATTCAACGGCAGCCCGTTAGTGACCGCGCCCGCGCCGATACCGTATCCGCGCAGCCTCTCCGAAAACGGGATGATATTCCCCCACAGGAACGGCTCGCCGCCCGTCCATCTCACGAGAATATCCTCCCCCGTCAGCCGCCGATACTCACCCAGCACCGCGCACAGCCTTTCGACCTCCGCCTCGTCCGCGCAAACGCTCCCGACCTCGGCGCTGTACGGGCAGAATTTGCACTTCATATTGCAGTCCCGTGTTATTCTCCACACGATCACTCTGCCCACAGCCATCACCTCGGCATCACTTCGCTTGGTCTTTGTACCTATTCACAAACGTCTGCGCCACGGGAAGTATCTTCTCACGCTTCACGCCAACGCCGTATTCGCGCAAACGCGCCCGCCCTCGGCATCACTTCGCTTGGTCTTTGTACCTATTCACAAACGTCTGCGCCACGGGAAGTATCTTCTCACGCTTCACGCCAACGCCGTATCCGCGCAGCCTCTTATACTCCACCGCGCAAACACGCCCGACCTCGGCATCACTTCGCTTGGTCCTTATACCTGTTCACAAACGTCTGCGCCACGGGAAGTATCTTCTCACGCTTCACGCCAACGCCGTATCGCGCAGCCTCTTATACTCCACCGCGCAAACGCCCCCGACCTCGGCATCACTTCGCTTGGTCTTTATACCTATTCACAAACGTCTGCGCCACGGGAAGTATCTTCTCATATTTCGCGTCGCCGCCGTCGACAGCGCTCTTGAAAAAGTTGTACAGCTTCCTGCTGGAGCCTTGCCCCGCCGCGCGGTGCGCAACATACTCATGCGTCGCCGCAAGGTCGGGATTATCCATAATGGCGATAGAGAAGTCCACAAACCTCTGCGTATCGCTGAACTGCAGGAAATTGCAAGCGGTCACGATGCTCGAATAGAAGTTCGGCGAAACGATGACCTCCCCGTTGCACTCAACGTCTCCGCGCAGCAAACAGTTGAGCTCGTCGTCCGTCAGCACGTCGATAGCGTAAGCGGACTCTATCATCTCGCAGTCGGGCATCTGCTCCGAGCGCTCCAGCACCGAAAACGGCAGCACGTTGTTGCTTACCGCCTTGCGCCTTACGGTGTTCAGCTTCGCCGAAAGCACGGAAAACTGCCTCGGCTTGTATTCGGGTCTGCCCTCGATAATCAGCCTGAGCATCTCCCTCGGGAACGCCCCCAGCGGTATCTTCACGGACGGGCTCCGAAAGCCCGTTATCCCCTCGGGCACGAACACGGGCTTAGGAGGAGCCGCGGGACGAACCTCCGCCTCGCCCTCCTCGCCCTCAACGGGCGCGGGCGCGGGCGCCTCGTCGTAAATTATATCGGTATACGGCTCGGTTATCTTCTCGATAACGGCACAGCTGTACGGAATATCCCTGTCCACGCAGGAAACCGCCCCGTGGTGCCCCTTCAGCACCGCGGAATGAAGCCCCGTCAGATGATAAACTATCCCCTGCACGCGGCGGCGCTTCACCTGCTCGTCGGTGTTCACCTTCGTGCGCGCGGTAAAGTAGTCCAGCGACTCCGTCGGCACCAGAAAGCACGGCTTAAACGTCCTCTCTCCGATAACGCGGTTGTTCTCCGCCGTTCCGCGCACCTCGTGCGAAATGTTGTACCCTCCCCAGAAGAACACGCCGCTCCCGTCCGTAGGATAGTAATCCGCCATATAAACGGTATACACGCCGTCCTCGAGCAGCGTAAAAATATCGTGCAGCCCCGCCGCCAGCGACTCTCCCTCGTTCAGCTTGGCAAAGCTGTTTCCCAGCGCGTCGTGAATTTTCGGCTCGTACCCCTGAAACCCGGGGCAGAACGAAACCAGCTTGTCGCTCTGCTTGTTTGAATGGTTCGGGCAGATAAGATTTATAATGGGGTCGTTGCCAATATAGAACAGCCTCGTTTCCGTGCTCGCGCTCCCGCTGTGCTCGGTATGTCCCGCAAAGCAGGTGCCTATCGCCGCCTCCCCGTTCTTCACGGAGACAAGCTGCACGCTTCTGCCGTTCACGTCAATCGTTTCGGATTTTACCTCGGCGCTCATTGCACTTCACTCCTTTACCGTATCATCGTTGTTCAAGGCTCAGCGCGATAATATCCGCGATACCGCCCACAAATTTTTTCTCAAACGCCTTCTTCGGGATATAAGCCACGGCAGCGTTGTTCTTATACAGAATAAACATCTTATCCGACTCGATAAAATAGTCCAGCTCGCTCCACGGAACAAGGTCTCTGCTCTCGTATGTGCAGCTCTCGCAGGCCGCGAAGCCCGCTCTGCTCACAACGAACGTTATCGGCTGCCTTGTCGCGGGGTCGGCGTCCGCGAGCCTCTTAAACTTCGCCCTCGCGACGGCGTGCGTTATAATATGCACGAGCAGCGAGGCAATGCCGCCCGCCGCCAGCGATATGGGCAGGAAATACAGAATATTGTCGCGCGTTATGCCTATCATAATATGCAGGATACCGAGCGTCACAAACATAATAAGCAGCGCCACCAGCCACAAAAACTTCACCAGCTTGAAATTCAGCAGCATAATAAACGCCGCCGCGGTCTCGCCGTCGTCAAGCATCCCCTCGCCGATATAAGTCTCCTTCCCCGGCGAGCACTCCATGTACTGCGATTTCAGCGGGAACATCCGCTTCTCGTGCTGATATCCGAAGCCGTATTCCTTCTGTCGGCACTCGATTATCGCAATAGCGCGCAGCACCTCCTCGATATCCCCGAACGATTTGTTCGCGAACGAAAAGCTCTTCCCCGCGGTCTCCACGGTAAAGCCCTTTCGCGTCACAGTCACCTGCCGCACCATATTCCAGCTGTAAACCAGCGGCGGCTCCGAGCCCACCCCGTACACCGCGAACACACTTCCTATAATGTATGTACGTCCGCCGTCGTCATCGCTGACGCTTACGGGCTTTAAGTCGCTGAAAGCCATTTCGGACACCTCTTTCAAAAAAATCAAAAATCGTATTTCGGCACGCCAACCCGCGCCCCGCCCCCATACGTGGCGAACAAATTTATACATATACATTATAACATATATTCACAAAAAAATAAAGGGGTAAATTAAAAAATGTGAAATTTTTTTCACAATTAAGGATAACACGCCCCGAACTGCAAAAACCCGCATTTTTAACGCACGAAGCCAAATTAAGGCAGCCCCCAAGGCGTGCCGCCTTTGGCAGTTCGGGCGCCGCCCCTTTTTTCAAAGGTCACGCCGCGGCGGCAAAATGCTTTTGTGCGGCAAGCCCCAACGCGCGCCGCTTAAGTATAGCATTTTCCGAGCTGCAAAAAACCGCAAATCTTTAAAAATAACCCGAAAATAAGCGATTTTATTTCCAAATTTTAACATTATATTACAGCACTTCCATATATTTACAGCCCAAAACCGCAAATATCCGCAAATAACTGCAAAATGGCTGCAAATAACTGCACGCTCACTGCAAAAAGCTGCAAAAAATACCAAGTTTTCTTGTCGATTTGTGTCACTAATCATTTATTTTTTTGAATTTCCAATTTTTAATACACAAATATCGCAAAAATGAGAAAAACCCCTCCGAGTCGGGAGAGGTTTGATAAACGGCTCTGTTAAGCCAAATCCACACCTTTTTACACATTCGAGAAACAACCGCCGCCCCAACAACGCCGAACCGCCCAAAAACGCCTCTGTTAAGCCAAATCCGCACCTTTTGCACATTTGAGAAACAACCGCCGCCCCGGCAACGCCGAACCGCTCACAAACGGCTCTATTAAGCCAAATCAGTGCCTTTTTCCACATTCGAGAAACAATCGCCGCCCCGACAACGCTAAATCGCCCACAAACAGCTCTATTAAGCCAAACTCGCGGCTTTTGCACATTCGAGAAACAACCGCCGCCCCGGCAACGCCGAACCGCTCACAAATGGCTCTATTAAGCCAAATCCGCGGCTTTTCCTTTTCTCTTGGGAATAAATACCAGCGCCGCGATAACGACAACCATTACAATCGTCTCGGACAAGCTCCCCTCGAGCCCGAACGTGCCGCCCGTCCAGAGCTCCGCGCCCTCCGCGAGCTCAAATCGGAACACGGACGGTCCCGCGTCCATACCGCTTACGGGCA
This sequence comes from Lachnospiraceae bacterium, assembly GCA_023664705.1. Classification (GTDB taxonomy): domain Bacteria; phylum Bacillota; class Clostridia; order Oscillospirales; family Ruminococcaceae; genus CAG-115. The sequence continues at coordinate 133,169 of JAMPFE010000004.1, forward strand.
GCCCGTAGAAATTCCCCTGCGCGAGGTTCCATATCGAGTGCGCCGCGCAGCACACGAACAGACTGTCGAAGCGCACCGCCAGCGCCGCGAACATAAGCCCCGTCAACGTGAGGTTTATCAGCACGATAAGGTTAAAGCCCGCGTTCATAAGGTGCATAAGCGAAAAGAACACGGAGCTTATCAGCGCGGCAGCCCACAGCGGCATTTTCGTCGAAAGCGACGGCATAAAATAGCCTCGGCAGAGTATCTCCTCCTCCGCGCCCTGAATAAGCCAGCCGACGCACATCAGCCCGAGCATAAGCCCGTTACTCACGTCCGTGCCAACATATTTCACCGCGCCCGCCGCGTAAGATATGAGCAGCGTCGCCGAGAACATCGCGAAGCCCGCCGCAAGCCCGATAAGGTACTTCACGGCAAAGCCCTTTTTAACGAAGCCCATGCTGCGCAGACCGCGGCGCTCCAGAAAACGGCAGTAAATTATTACCAGCGCCGCCGTGAACACTGTCGCCAGAAGCTGCACGACCATTACCCACCCCGAGGGGTTCATCATCTTCTCCGTGATAGCCGCCGAGACCTGCTCCGCGCCGCTTATGCTCCTGTCCTTTATGATCTCAACTATCACGGCAGCCATAACGGCAATGCTCTGCGGCGTTGCCGAAAGGCTGAACACTATAAGGAACATGATTATCTGCACTATCCACGGCGGCTGAAATTTCGCCTCTTTTGCCGCGTCCGAAAAGTGCGCTCCCGAAAAGACCGTCTGTAATTTCATAACGATTACCTCCCGTTTATATTGTGTATCTTTTATATACATATTATACACGATGTGACAGCATTTGTCAATAGCTTTTTTAAAAATTTTCAAAAAAATCGGCATAAAACGGAAAACCGCTCTATACCGCGAATATTACTTGTCATCGAGAATGGACGGCGCTTGCTCGTTCGCCTTTTGAACGTGCTTGTCTATCCACTTCGGCAGATTTATCAGCAGCATAACGACGATAGTCATTACCGTGATAAACAGGCACGGCATATACAGCGCCGTGGGACCGTTTCCCGTGTCCACGTCGCGGAACATCCGCATATACGCCGAATACGTCACAAGCGTTCCGACGGCAGCGATAACGTGAATGACGGTCGCCGTCTTGGAGTGCCCGAGCATAAGCACGAACAGCCCGATAATATACAGCGCCGACGATATCAGCCAGTACAGCGAGGACGGGTCGGAGCTTATCTGCGGGTCGTCCATGGCGCGTATCGCCAGCGGTCCGAAAATCCCCAGACAAAGCGCGAAAATCGTCGTCATTATCAGCTCGAGCACCTTCAATATTATCACGGCAATGCGCGCCGCGCCCTCGCCTTGGTCGCGCACGAAAAAGAAAAAACTCTCCTTTTCGGCTTTTTTTTGAACGGGTATTTTTTTGTTCAGCTTTACGTTTCTTCCCATTATTTCTCCTCTTCCGTTTCCCTGCCGCCCCAGCGGTCTATCCCCGCGCGGCGCATCGCGCCGAATATGCGCATTTTCACGCCCCTGTTCTCGTGCTCGAGGCGGGCGAGCAGCTCCTTTGTGGTCTGCCGCGAGGTAGTCTTGTCGGCGGGGCACTCGGACTTTACTATCTCGAAGCCGTTTCTCTTGGCGCAGGACATGACGGCGCTTTCGGGCGCGAAAACCAGCGGACGTATCACCGTGATGTCCTTGCGCGAGAGATAGGATATCGGCGCGAAGCAGCCTATCCTGCCCTCGTTGAACAGGTTCATCATAAAGGTCTCAATCGCGTCGTCGTTGTTGTGACCGAGCGCTGTTTTATTGCAGCCGAGCGATTTTGCCGCGTCGTGCAGCGCACCGCGGCGCATTTTCGCGCAAAGCGAGCAGGGATTCGGCTCCTTTCGGATATCGAAAACTATCTCGCCGATGTCGGTCCTTATCAGGTGAAATTCCACGCCGAGCTCATTGCAGAGCCGCTCGACGGGGGAATAATCGGTCTCCCTGCCGCCGAAGCGCGGGTCGAGCGTTATCGCCGCGAGGTCGTATTTCTTTTCGTAGAACCGCCGCATTTTCGCCAGTCCCGCGAGCAGCACAAGGCTGTCCTTGCCGCCCGAAACGCCGACGGCTATTTTGTCGCCGTCGGCTATCAGATCGAATTCCTGACAGGCGCGGCGTATGTATCCGAGTATTTTCTGCATTTTTTCCTCCGAGAAAGTCTGCGCTCCTTTAATTATACAGCTTTTTTGCCGTAAAGTCAATAGGCAGTTTTGTATTGACTATTTTAAAGCTATGTGGTAAAATATATGTATACTCTGAAAGGGGGCGGCGCTGTGCGTTACAGATATTTTTTCCACGCGGATACCTCGAAGTACGGCGAACGCCTGCGGCGTCTGCTGATAATCGTCAACGGTCCCATTATCGCGCTGTGCGTGTTCTGCACCATTCAGATCGTGCTCAACTACCGCTCGGAGATAGCCGTCATGCTGCTCGCGGTCATCGCGGGGAGCGTGCTGCTCGGTATGATATTCGCGTTTTCGGCGGTGTATGTTGCCGAAAAATACAAGCGCCGCCACGCGCGCTACACCTTTTTCGACTTCCTGCCGTGCGGCATGGTGTTCAGCGAGTACGCAGGGGAATACGTGAGCTGGGGCGACAGGACTATCCTGCGGCGGCTGTATTTTATCCCGTTTGAGACGCTGGAGAGCGTTTCAAGAGACCCGATAAGATCGCCGCACGACATTACGTTCAGGGGGGAGATGCGCCTCTATTTTTTCGAGAGCGGCAGGCTGGGCTATCACGTTGCCGAGGACGGGAGCGTCGAATTCGATACGGATATTCTGAACGCGGGCATGTTCGAGACGGTTCGGGAAGTGACCGTAAAGAACCGCTTCGGGAACACCAAGCGGCTGGAGCGCTCCGTGCTGTACTACCTCGAGCAATATAAGAATATCCCCGAGAAAAAGCCCTTCGTGCTGTCGGATTTCGTTGCCGTGCGGCGCAAGCCCAAGCCCACTACCTCCAACCCCGCGCTGGAGGCGCCGAGCTATAACAGGGACTGGAAATAAAGCGGGAATATGCGTTAAAGTGGTTGACAAGCGCGGCAAAAAGTGGTAAAATAAATACGTGTAAATAAATTTCGGGTCAAACCCATACCAAAAGGAAGGTAATTTATCATGGAAATCAAAATCCAAAAGACGGCTTCACCTAAGGCAAAGCCCGCAGACGAGACAAAGCTCGGCTTCGGGCACATCTTCACCGACCATATGTTCGTTATGAACTACGATACGGGCGAGGGCTGGCATGACGCGCGTATTGTACCCTACGGCGAAATATCGCTGTCGCCCGCGGCTATGTGTCTGCACTACGGGCAGGAGATTTTCGAGGGGCTGAAGGCTTACCGCACCGCCGACGGCTCCGTTCAGATGTTCCGCCCCGACGAGAACTTCAAGAGAATGAACGTTTCCGCGGAGAGAATGGTCATTCCGCCTATCGACGAGGAGTTCGTTCTCGGGGCTTTGAAGCAGCTCGTCGAGGTGGAAAAGGATTGGGTGCCGCATACGGACGGCGCTTCCTTGTACATTCGCCCGTTTATCTTCGCGACCGACCCGTATGTGGGCGTAAGACCCGCGGATCACTACCTGTTTATGATAATCCTTTCGCCGTCGGGAGCGTACTACTCTACGGGGCTGAACCCCGTTAAAATTTACGTCGAGGAAAAGTACGTCCGCGCCGTAAGAGGCGGCACGGGCTTCGCCAAGACCGCCGCGAACTACGCTATTTCCCTTAAAGGGCAGGACGAGGCGCATAATCAGGACTACGAGCAGGTGCTCTGGCTGGACGGCGTGGAGCAGAAGTACATCGAAGAGGTCGGCTCTATGAACATATTCTTCGTTATCGACGGGGAGGTCATCACGCCGCAGCTCACGGGCTCGGTTCTTCCGGGAATTACCAGAAAATCCTCCATTGAGCTTTGCAAAAAGTGGGGAATGAAGGTGACGGAGCGCAGGATAACCATTCAGGAGGTCGCGGAGGCTTACGACGCGGGCAAGCTCGACGAGGTCTTCGGAACGGGCACCGCCGCCGTTATTTCGCCCGTGGGACACCTCAAGTGGGGCGGCAAGATAATGACTATCAACGACAACAAGATCGGCGCTATATCGCAGAGGCTTTACGATACAATGACGGGAATTCAGTACGGCAGGCTGCCCGATGAATTCGGATGGGTGGTAAAAATATGACGCAGCATACGAAAACTCTTGTGAACGAGATACTCGACGCTATCACGCGCAGATACGTGCTTACGGGAATGTCGATACCCGCGGACGTTCTGGCGCTGAAGGACGAGACGATGGATATTTTTTCCAAGGCAATGAGCGAGAAGGACCCCGAGAAAATGCGGCTGTATGAGGCGCGAATCGACGAGATACACGCGACTATCCTGCCGAGAGGCTGAGAAAGGAACTTTTTTAGATGAAGAACACGGAGAAATCACTGGAGACGATAAAGACGCTTTGTATACACAGGGGCTTTGTTTACCCGGGAAGCGAGATATACGGCGGCTTGGCGAATACGTGGGACTACGGTCCGCTCGGCGTGGAGCTGAAAGAGAACATCAAGCGCGCCTGGCGCAAGAAGTTCGTGCAGGAGAACAAGTACAACGTCGGGCTGGATTCGGCGATACTGATGAACCCGCAGACGTGGGTCGCGTCGGGGCACGTGGGGGGGTTCTCAGACCCGCTTATGGATTGCAAGGACTGCAAGACCCGCCACCGCGCGGACAAGCTCATCGAGGACTTCGGCGAGACGACTGCCGACGGTTGGGCTAACGATAAAATGATGGACTATATCCGCGAAAAGGGCATTAAGTGCCCGAACTGCGGGAGCACGAATTTTACGGACATTCGGCAGTTCAACCTTATGTTCAAGACGGCGCAGGGCACCGTCGAGGACAACAAGAACGAGCTGTATCTCCGACCCGAGACCGCGCAGGGAATTTTTGTAAATTTCGCGAACATTCAGCGCACCTCGCGCAAAAAGGTGCCGTTCGGCGTGGCGCAGGTGGGCAAGTCGTTCAGAAACGAGATAACCCCCGGGCAGTTCATCTTCCGCGTGCGCGAGTTCGAGCAGATGGAACTGGAGTTCTTCTGCAAGCCGGGGACGGACTTGGAGTGGTTCGACTACTGGAGGACGTACTGCAAGAATTTTCTGCTGTCGCTCGGCATCAAGGAGGAGAACCTTCGTCTGCGCGACCACGACCCCGAGGAGCTCGCGTTCTACTCCAAGGCGACGACAGACTTCGAGTTTATGTTCCCGTTCGGTTGGGGAGAGCTGTGGGGCGTTGCCGACAGAACCGACTACGACCTCACTCAGCACATCAACACGAGCGGCAAGTCGCTTGAATACTTCGACCCCGAGACCAACGAGAAATACGTGCCCTACGTTATCGAGCCGTCGCTCGGCGTGGAGAGGCTGTTCCTCGCGGTGGTCTGCGACGCTTACGACGAGGAGGCTCTCGAGGACGGCACTTCGAGAACCGTTATGCACCTCCACCCCGCGCTTGCGCCGATAAAGGCGGCTGTGCTGCCGCTGTCGAAAAAGCTCTCCGAGAAAGCGACGGAGCTGTTTGAGGAGCTGTCCAAGCATTTCGCGGTCGACTACGACGAGGCAGGGGCTATCGGAAAGCGCTACCGCCGACAGGACGAGGTCGGAACGCCGTTCTGCGTTACCTACGACTTCGACACCGAGAACGACGGCTGCGTGACCGTCCGCGAGCGCGACACTATGGCGCAGGTGAGGATACCGCTTGCCGAGGTGAGGGCGTATATCGAGGAGAGAATTGCGTTCTGACAACATATATTATTACGCGCCCGAGTTCGTCTCGGGCGCGATTTGTTATAGACCCGAAAAATCGAACTCGGGCGTGTACTCCTCCTTTGCCGAGGACTTCTCCTGCATATAGCCGTTGAGCCCCGCCGAATACACCGCGTCGAGGACTTTTTGATACTCGAATGTGGTAATTCTGCGGTTGAATTTCTCAAAACGCGTATCGGTCTTGACCCTGCCGAAGGGCGTGTACTGGCTCATCAGGCTGAACAGGATATCGCCGCCGAAGCGCTCCGCGAGGCGCTTTACTATCTCTATCGAGTCCTTGTATTGCCACGGCAATACCAAATGGCGGACGAGCGTTCCGCGCAGCAGTATGCCGTTTTCCGCGAGCTTCGGCTTGCCCGTCTGACGTACCATTTCGGCAACGGCGGACATTGCCGTGTCGAAGTAATTCGGCGCGTCGGAGAGCGCTTCGGCGAGGTCGCTGCCGAAATACTTGACGTCGGGGAGGTAGCCGTCGACTATGCCGTCCAGCGCTCGGAGCGTTTCCGTGCGCTCGTAGCCGCCCGAGTTGTACACTATCGGCAGCGACAAGCCGCTTCGCTTTGCCGTTTCGAGGGCGCGGATCACCTGCGGGACGAAGTGCGTCGGGTTGACGAGGTTTATGTTATGCGCGCCTTGCTGCTGAAGCTCGAGGAATATCTCGGCGAGGCGCTCCGCGGTTATCTCGCGACCTTTGTTTTCCGTGCTGATGCCGTAATTCTGGCAGTACGCGCATTTCAGCGTGCAGCCCGAAAAGAACACAGCGCCGCTGCCGCGTTCTCCCGATATGCACGGCTCCTCCCAGCGGTGGAGCATGGCTTTGGCGGCGGAGATCTCCGCGCCCATGCCGCAATAGCCGCGGGCTTTTTCCCTGTCAACGCCGCATTTTCGCGGGCATAGTTCGCATTTCATTTTATCACGTTATCCTCCCGCACACAATAAAACGCCGCCTTGCTTCCTTGCTCGGCGGCATTTGTTACAGATTTTTGTTTAAGGACTGCCCCGTCGCTCTGCCGACGACCGCGCTGTTGTAGTAGCCTATCTTCTGCTTGGTCTGCTTGAGCTGCTCGAGCTCGCGGCGCGAGTCTACGTGCCTGTCCTTGAACTGCCCGTTTATGACCTTGTCCTTGTCGAGTATCCGCTGCTTTGCGACGGCGACATTGCGCTGGAGCAGCTGCAGCTTTTTATGCGTTTCGTCGAGCGTTATGCTGACGTAGCTGCCGTTTATCAGCGCTTTCAGCAAGGTCTGCTCGTCGGGAGCCTCGCACTCCACGACCGCGTCAAGGTCCTCTTTCAAATCCTCGAGGGTCTCTATCAACTCATTTCTGGCGATAAGCCCCTGCTGAAGGATCTCAAGCTCGGCATTTATCATGCTGTCCGTTTGTTTTTCGTATTCCTGGAGGGTGGCGAGTATTTGCGTCATTATCTCGTTCACTCTCTCGCAGCCAAAAAGCTCCGCCATAAATTTCCCCTCTTTCCGCGCGGGCATTCTGTATTATAATATGCCCTTTTTCTGATTTTGTTTCTCCTGTGCCTCTATTTCTTCCCTTGTCATCTGGCTTATCTGCGTAAACGCGTCGCGGAGCTCGCCTATCATCGGGATTATTTTCTTTATCTCGGTGCAGTCCTTGCTTACGTTTGCCTTTACAATCTCTTTGTAGAAAAAGATATACAGACTTTCCAGATTTTGGGAGATGGGCACGGACATATCGAGCGCCTCTCTGAGCGCGTCAATGCAGTCCTCCGCCTTGATAAACGCGGCGTTCGATTTCGCGTAGTTCTTCTTTTCGACAAAATCCATGCCGATTGCGAGCTGGCGCTCTATTTCGCTGTACAGCTTGATAACGACCTCGACCGGGGTCATGGTCGTTACCGACTGCTTTTTGTATTGGGAATAAGGATTTACCATAGCTATCCCTTCTTATTTTAAGATGAGCCGCGCAAGCTTGCGCAAACGCGGCTTACCGTATTATTAACCTGTGGTGCCGTAGCTGCCGAGGTAGCTTGCCAGATAATTGGACTGGCTGTTCATATCCGACATCATCTTCTCGAGGTTGGTGAACACGCTCCACCAGTAGTCCTCCTTGGCGTCGTAGCGGTCCTGCAGCTGGCTGATGCGCTTGTTTATCTGCTCCATTTGGCGGTAGATCGCGTTGTTCTTGGCTGTGGAGCCGCTCTCCAGACCCGCCTTGCGGATAAGGGAGCCCCTTACGGTGCTGCTACTTATCTTGGAGGTGCTTACCGCGTCGTCGATGATGTTGTCGATCTGCTTCATAACGCCCTTGTCGGGGTCGGTGAAGAGCTTCACTATCGCGTCGGGATTGGTCTCGAAAGCCTTATCGAAAGCGTCCTCGTCTATTTCGAGCTTACCGTGCTTTGCAGCCTCGCTGTCGTCAAGCGCGCTCTTTACCTTAATGCCCATATTGAACAGACCGAACGACGAGCCGTCGTCGAGTGTAACGCTGTTATAGATAGCTATTCTGAGCTTGGACATAATGCCCGAAACGGTGGAGTCGTTGTAGATAACGCCCGTCTTTGCGGCTTTCTCCCACTTCTCTATCTCGTCCTCGGACATATCCTCCTTTTCGGCATCGGTCAGCGGCTCGTAGGTATTATTTTTGGAGTCGCGCTTCGGGGACGTTCCGATATGCGCGTAAACGTCGTCGATAAGCTGATTGTAGTCGTTTACGAAGTCCTTTATCGTCTGCTTGATGTCGTCGTAGCTCTTGCTTACGCCGACCGTGATATCCGTGTCCGTCGTTACCTCGGAGAAATCGAAAGTAATGCCGTCCATGGTGTAGGTGTTCGCGTTGTGGTATATCTCAACGCCGTCTATCGTGAACTTGGCGTTTTCGCCGAGCTCGTAGGTTCCGCCCGCGCTCGCCGTAAGACCGAGAGCCTGCGCGAAAGCGTCGCTCTCGTCGATGTCGACGTCGCCGCCGTTGCCGAGGTCGTTGGCGGTTATAATGAACCTGTTCTCAAGCTTGGAATAGGTCATCGTAACGCCCGCGTCGCTCTTATTGACCGCGGAAACGAGGTCGGCGATGGTCGCGTTTTTGTCGACGGTTATCTCCTTGCCGTTTATCGTAAGCGAGTATTGAGCGTTTCCGTCCTTGTCGGAGGAATTGGGCGCGAGACCGAGGTTGTAGAGCTCGGTTTTATCCGTGAACTTGTTGGAAACGGTGCCCTTTTCAAGACCGAACGTGCCGCCCTTGGTCGCCGTAAGAGAAAATCTCTGGACCTCGCCGCCTTTTGTCGCGGTGACGTACGTGCCCGTAATATCGAATTGGATGCCCTCGCTCTTGAAAGCGGAATTCATCGCGCTCCGGATAGCGGCGGTGTTCTTGTCCTTGGCCGCCTGCGTGCTGGTATAGGTGTATTCCTCAAGCTGCTCCTCGGTGGGGATCGCCTTCTTGTCCTTGATGTACGCGGCTCTCTTGAGCTGATTGTACTCGGCAAGGATCTTCTCGTTGCCCGCCTCGTTGCGGCTGTCGTAATATGTATCGGAAACGGCGTCGAACTTGACCTCCTTGACAACGCCGCCGACGTCTACCGTAATGGAGTTCTCGCCCGTAACGGCGGACTGCGCGGCTATCGAAATTCTCGTCTGGGGTCTCGCAAGACCGAAGTTGCCCGATTTCTCGGTAATGGTAACGGCGGAGTTTCCGTTTACGGAAAAGCCGATGACGCCGTCGCCGTTGTCCTTTGCCTGCAGGAAATAATTTCCGCTGCCCTTGTCTGTCTCGCCGAAGTAGTCCTTAAGCTGCTGATTTACGTCGGCGATAACGTCGGACTTCGCCTGCGCGAGAGCCTCCGCGGAAATGCTGCCGTCAGCCGCGGGAGTTACGTCGGCTGTGAACTCCAAGGTCTTGGAAACGTCGCCGACCTTTACGTCAAGCGCGAAGGAATACGTCCTGCTGCCGTCGTCGTTTTCGGTGTACTCGGAGGTGTTCAGCGCCTTTTCGAGGTCGATGTTGAAATTCTGTGTGCCGAGAACCGAGCCCGTGCGCGTGGAAGCGGTCGCGGTGCGCGCGACGTTCAGCTTATGCGTGCCCTCAACGGCGGACGAAGTCGTGCTGACCTTGAGCCCCGTATCCTTGCCCGCCTCGGTTTTGTTGGTTATCGTCGTGTTGAACTTCGAGAACGCGGTCGGGCTCATCAGATAGCTGTCCTTCTTCAGGATATCGAAGTACTTGTTCTGGAAAGCCGTGAGCTTCGCGGTTATATCGCGGTAAGCCTCCTGCTGCCATGTAAGCTTCGTCAGCTTTTTGTTCTGGTTGTCTATCTTCGTCTGATAGCTTGACATCATCTGTTCGATCATTGCCTCGGAATCGTAGCCCGAGTTGATGCCGCTGAGACGCATTATATCACTTGCCATCTTATTTCTCCTCCTGTTTATGTGAATTAAGAAGCTGCTCTATCGCCGCGCCCGACGCGTGAGCGGACTGCTCGTTCGTCTGGCGGAGCGTTTTGAGCTCGCTTCGGAATATCTTGACCTCTTTGGGGGCGTTTATCCCTATTTTTACCTTGTCCTTGGATATTTCAAGCACCGTGATCTCTATGTTGTCGGAGACCGTAATGCTCTCGTTTGCCTTTCGCGTTACTACCAGCATTATTGACCCTCCTTAGCATACACGGGGCACTTGAAATCGTAGTCCTCCAGCATCACCTGCGCGGCGATATTGTCCTTTAGGTTCAGAACTATCGGGCAGCGCAGATTTATGGTCGTCTGCTTGTAATCATCGGGAACTATCGCGACCGCAAGGCAGGTGTAGGGGGTGCTCTCGTCGAGCTTCAGAAGCTCCTGCTCCTCGTCGGATATCTCGAAGCGGTAATCGGGATATATCTGCGTGGGATTATAGACAACGAAGCACGGCTCCACGCTGTCGACAGCCTGAAGCCACATCGGGAAGGTATCCTCCCCGAGAGGGTATATCAGCGTATAGCGCTTGACGCTCTCGAAGCCGATTATTCCCTCGGGTATGCTGATTATCGTGCTTTCGTTGATCTCGATCTCTCCGAAATCTCTTGTTTTGATTTTCATTTTTATCAACCCTTAACATCTAAGAATGGCGGCGGCTCGTAATTCGGGTTCGCGCTCGGCGGAACGTAAATGGGGTCGCCTATATACTCGATCTCTACGCGGGGTCTGTCGTGGACGATAAACTCAACGCTGCCCGGGATGAACTCCAGCGGCGAATCGGGGTGGACGTTCCAGTCGATATCCTGCTCGCCCATTTGATACTCGATATTCAGCTTGCCCGCATCGAACGTAATATCCGCGCCCTCCTTGGGGAGAAACTCCATTATCGTCTGGACGGTCGCGCCCGCACGCGCGTTATTGAGCGCAATCTCGGCGGGGGACATTCCCCTTGCGAGCTGATCGCCCTCCTCGGCGACCTTCGCGGTGCCCTGAAACGCGATGGACCAGCCCTCCTGAGCCTTTTGCTTAAGCATATCGCCGTCGGTCATATTGCCGAAGCCGAGGCTTTTGCGCGCCTGATAGGTGTCGATATTGAGCTTAAGCGGCTCCGCTTCCATTACAAAGCCTCCGTTGCGGCTCTTTATGTTTACCTGCGGCTGAACGTACTCGTCGGAGTGCTCAAATTTTGCGTTCGTCACCTTGATCTCTATCTGTATGGGGATCGTGGTGATCTGAAGTAAATTCGGAATCAATTAAAACACCTCCTACTATAATATAATTGTCGGGTAAATCCATAACAAACCAGTCATGGTT
>JAMPFE010000050.1 GCA_023664705.1 Lachnospiraceae bacterium
TTTATTTGCGCGTTATCCTTTCGCGGCTGTTTTACTTGCATTTCCATAAATTTCATCTTTTCCTTTCAAATCTGTATGCGCCGTTCGGGATCTCCAAGCAGCTGTGCTTCTCCTTGCAGCGTTCAAGCGCATCCAAAAATTTATTATAAACCAATTTATTCGGGTAATAATCGCGATCCGAGAAAACCGAAATTCCCGCGTGGGAAAAATGCTCCAAAATTGCAGCAGCACAGCCTGCGCTGCGGCTTTGACCGTATTCGCACTGACAAATTATGTTCATTCCGATCTCGTAAGTATCGCAATTATAAACCTTGTAAATGAACTCCGCAGCTTTATCCGCTTCTTTCGGAAAGGATCGTTACCGTTCCTTTCTGCGAATTGGCGTTTTCGTATTCCGAATATTGCTTTGCCGTTTCATCGGGTAAATTTGAGAGCAACAGTTCTTCAAGTTCCCGCGTGTTTATTCCCTTCATAATATTAAGCACGGATAAGGTCAGCAAATAATACACCAGCGCGCCGTCGTCCTGAAATTTTCGCGTCCAATAGCGCTTTGTGAGTATTTCCGCCGAAGCGTCGAGCGGAACGACGTTTACTATAAGGTCGAGCGCCGCCCCGACGTCACAGACGAACGGCATCGCAGTAAAGGTATGCTCTTCCATAGCCAGCAGCCCTTTTTCCCGTGCGATAAGCGACGCCTCGCACATCGTCCGGATCATATCGAAAATGCGCTTTGAGGGGTTTCGGATCTTCGATTTTTCCAAAGCGTCAAGCCGTACCTCGTTCAGCATTTGCAAAGTGTTGTCGGTCATAACAAAATCTCCCTTCAAATATAAAATATTTTCTCGTCCTCCAAGCGAATACACGCGAGCCTTGCGTCGCAGTTTATGCTTCGGAACGCGCAGCCGCAGTCGATGTCGTAAAAAATGCAGTCCTTTTCCGTATCGTAATATCGGAAAACCTCGCCGCCCGTGTACGCGAATTTTTCATCGGCTATTGTCGGTGTGTGCCCTGCGATTATCATTCCGTGTGGTATACCGCCGAGCAAATAACTCTCCTCGCGCGCGTAAAGGTAAAAATCTTCAACACAGTCGAAATTTTCTCCCAAAATATCGGCGCTTTCGGTATATCCCGCGTGAACCGCGATGCACGTTCTGCCGTTTATTTCAAGCTTTGCGTAATACGGCATTTTCTGAAATATCGCAGCCCATTTTGACAAACAGCTAAGCGTGACATTATGTTCCGTCAACAGTTTTTGAATCGTACCGTACAAATCGAAATCAAGAAACGTCAGTGCGTTTGACTCGATAAAATACCGCACCGATCTATACAGCGCTATCGCGTCCTCGTTTGAGGAAAAATCCGTGCCGAGTTCTTCATCGTGGTCGAGCATAAGCATAAGCTCAACGTACTCCGAAAATTTCTCATCGTGATTGCCGCGCAAAAGCGTGACGTTCGGGGGACATTTCTCCGACCATTGCAGCATTTCATAGCTTTGACCGCCCCTGTCTATGTAGTCGCCCGCGATGATGAGGCGGTCATTTCCCGAAAAATCGATTTTTTCGAGCATAGCGAGAAATTCGTAATAGCAGCCGTGAATGTCGCTCATTACATAGGTACTCATATTATGATAAAAACTCCTTGTTGAGATCGATAAGCGTCGTTATTTCAATTTCGTTCGGTTTTTTCGGTTCATTTCTGACGAATCGAACAAGGCAGGATCTGCGGTTTTCCATTAGCGGAGAAACCTTTAGATCAGTAAAATAATATTTGCACAAAAAATCCGCGATCAACCATTGTATTTCCCGCTGCTTTTTCTTGCTTTTGTAGGGCTTTTCATCGGATTCAAACTTGCACTCCAAAAAAAGCAGATAATAGCTTCCGTCCACCCAGTAAACGACGGCAATGTCGGGCTTTGCCTGCATCATTTCCCTTACGATATCGCCGAAATTGCTGTCTTTTCCGCCAAGATTGCGTTCGTCCTTGAAATCGTATGGCGTGTTCGGATCGATGTAATTTTCCTCTTTGAGATATTCAAGCAGCTTGTAGTTAAAGCTGTTTGAGGAATTGAATTTGCCGGTCGGATCGGGATTAAATTTCTTGCTGTACATGTTGATATACGGATCGCTGCACAAAACCAAACGGCGGTTTCTTTCAAAGATGTCCCTCATAAGGGCGGCTTCGTAGAAAACTTCCCTAATATCGGAATTAGACGGCAAAGAGCAAGCTTTGAATATGTCTTTGACCGCTTTGTGATTTTCATCGCGCCTTCTTTCCGAATAGAATTTACGCAAAATGTTGTACAAAAACAACGAGTACTGCCGTTCTTCTCGGCAGATAGACGCCGAGCCGCAAACATATCTTCCAGTCTCGGGTTTAAAGTCCTCAAGGACAGTCTCCCGCGTACTGCGAAGCATCAAAGCCCCGCCTGCCCAATCAAAATGCATTCCGTTCTTATCTGCACAATATCTCGCCGCTTGAAGAAGCTTCTTAGCCTGCTCGCCTCCGTCACCGTATGCCTCGCAATTATACATCTTTTCGTACAGATCGCCCTCGCAGACAAGATAAGCAACGCAATTATCGTCTCCCGTAAATTCCCTAACGTCCATGTCGGTTTGATCGCAGTGTTCCAAAACGCCGTCAACCGTTAATTCGTTTTCATATATTTCGATAAGCGTTGTCATTTTGTTGCTCCAGCGTATACTGTAAGCATCGTCTTCGTAACCACCAAGCAGCCGTATGTCGAATTTGCTCAATTTGTTTACGAATTCAACTGCAAATGTTACAATGTCTCTTTCCGTGACTGTTTTTAATTTCCTCATATCCGTGTCCTCCTTGATTTAAAAGAAAAATTTCTCGCTGTCTTGCAAAACCTTTACGCTCTCTCGATACGGCGTAAATTCGGGAAACTCGGCAAATTTATCGGCGCACTCTGTGTGCATCGGAATGACCGTTTTCGGCTTGGTGAGCCGTATCAGCTTTTCGAGCGTTTCAATATACGCGTGACCGCTTGTGTGAAGTATCTCCGTTCGGTGTTCACCGATAAATTCCGTAATTTTCGGATTATGATGCTTTCCGCTCAAATAGCCCGTCCACATCGAATAAATTATCAGCGGATCGTCGAGCTTTTTTGTTATTCCCGTGAACATCGGCGTTGTCCGCGTGAGCATTGTAAAACCGCTGTTCCATATCTTATAAAAATCGGCTTTGCGGCAATTTTCTTTTTCTCCGAGACCGTCCATATCTCCCACGATATGTAAAACGCGGGGCTTGCCGTTTATGATTTTAGGACGGTATTCGGGATAATACAGCCCCTTATCTTTCATAGCCGCAAACATAAGCCGCGCTTGATATGCATCGCAGACAAAAGCCATATCGGACGGCAAATTTTGATAAAACTCCATAATGCTGTCCAAGTTTGTCGAGGACACCAATATCACCGACTGCTTGTTTTCGCGGAACAGCTCCGCAGCGCGTTTTCCAAGGTCGCTTTCCGTGAGAATGGGATTGTGTTTCGTCTCATCTATGCGCGAGAGCATGGTGCCCTCGGTTATCAGAATATCGACCTCGTGAACGTAAGCGCCGAGCAGCTTTTCGAGCCTGTTGTTTTCGCCCGCAATGCCGTGCTCGCGGAAATCCCCCGTAAACAATATCCTCTTGCTGCCGACCTCGACAAGGAACATATATGCGTCCAATGCGGAATGATCGACCACATACGGAGTTACCGTAATATCTCCGAAAATCAGCTTTTTGTTCGGTGAATAGCCGTACATTTTTTGAATTATCGGCAGACCCTTTTCGGAAACGCGGGGGCTTTTATCAAGCCGTTCCGTGAGTATTTTCAACAGCTTTTTCGCGGTTTTGCCGATGTACATCGGAACGTTTTGCGGAATTTTTTTGTACAATCCGATGTGATCGCCGTGGTAATGCGAAAACATAACTCCGTTGCACGGTCTGCCGTCGAAAACGGCGGCGGCAAGCTTCTCGTCGGATACGGCGGCGTTTTCGGTATCGGGAAGATTTGCGCCTAAATCGATAATTATACGGTGGTTTTCCGTTGCTATTTCCGTCGCACAGCCGCCTATCTGGTGACTGCCGCGATAAACGGTTATCGTGCTCTTTGATAGTTCCATAAGATCGTCCTTTCTAAACGGTAAGGTTATCACCCGTTTATTGCCTTGTATAGCTCGCCGATATGCTCGCGGTCATAGGTTTTTCCTTTGTACGAAATACTTTGGAGATTTGTACAGCCGTCGAAAACTCCGCATTTTGGCATGTCTTTGTTAATGCGTAAGCGCTCGGGATAGTCTATTGGCAGTCCGAGCGCGGTCACACTGTCCGGTATCGTTATGCTTACAAGGCTCGTGCAGTTGCGGAACGCATGTGCGCCGATCACAACAACACTGTTTGGAATCTCGATATTTTTAAGGCTTGTGCAGCCGCTGAATGTTTCATCACAAATGGCTTTTAAATCCGACGGCAATCTTATTTCGGCGAGCCCTGTACAGCCGTAAAAAGCGCCATAATAGATCGCTTTTATGTTGTCTCCGAGCGTTAATGATGTAAGCTGTTTGCACCCGCAAAAAACTTCATTGTCTATATAAGTTACTTTGTCGGGTATAGATATTTGGGTGAGGCTTTCGCAGTCTGCAAAAGCTTGACAAGCTATCTTGTTTATATTGTCGTGAAGTTTTATTTCGGTGAGATTTTTGCAAGATGCAAAAACTCGGTCTCTTAATTCGGTCACATTATTCGGGATAGTTATGCCAGTCAAACTTTCACAGCCTTCAAACGCAAACCAGCATATTGTATCGACGCTTTCGGGAATGATAATGCTTTTAAGTTTTTTACAGCCGTTGAATAAATCATCGCCGATAAAAGTCAAACCGTTCGGAATAACAATGCTTTCAAGCTCTGAACATCCGAAAAAAACAAAGTCGTATATCTCCGTTATACTATCCGGAAGAACTATGCTTTTAAGGCTTTCGCACCCACGAAATGCTTCATCGTGTACCTCTTTAACGCTTTCGGGTATCGTTATACTTACAAGGCTTTTACAATCTTGGAAGGTTCTCTTGCGAATGGTTCTTAAGCTGTTGGGGAGCTTTATTTCGGAAAGGTTTGTGCAGCTTTGGAATACATCTTCTCCAACCTCTTCCACACTATTCGGGATGATTATGCTTTCAAGCTCGGTAAAATCCTTAAATAATTGGTCTGCAAGCCCTTTGACTTTGTTTCCTCCAATCATCTCAGGTATCGTTATTGATTTATTATTGATGCCGAGATATGCAGTGATCTCGTTTCTATCAATATCAAACGCGAAATTTCCCTCATAAATAATATCGGTTTTGTCCATTATAATACCTCCGTCACTTTTTCTTTCGTTCGTTCCATGAGATTGTCTCTTCTAAACGGTAAAGTTATCACCGTTTATTGCCTTGTACAACTCGCACATATCATCGCGCCCATAGATTTTGCCCTTGTAGGAAATTCCGGTAATATTTACACATCCCCAAAAAGCACCGTTTTGAATATGCGTTACGCTATCGGGTATCGTTATGCTTGTAAGACCGGTACAGCCTACAAAAAGACCTTCGCTCAATTCCTTTATACCGTTGGGAATATTCACGCTTGTAAGAGCCTTGCACCTCTCAAAAGCAAAGCAATCGATTTCTGTAACGCTGTCCGGAATTTCCACGCTTGTAAGATTTGAACATCCGCAAAAGGCGGAGTCCCCTATCTTCGTAACTCCGTTTGGGATAGTCACTCTTGTAAGACCGGTGCAGTCCTCAAAAACCCCGCGACAGATCTCGGTCACGCTTTCGGGGATAGTTACGCTTGTAAGATCAGAGCAGCCTAAAAAAGTGAAGTCGTTTAATACGGTCACACCGTTTGGAATAATTATACTTGAAAGACTTTCGCAATTATTAAAAGCACATGCCTCTATTGAGGTCACGCTGTCGGGAATACTTATGCTATTAAGCTTGGAACAGCCGCTGAAAACATAGTAGTCAAGTGTTTTCACGCCGTCCGGTATAACTGCTTTTTCCAGACTGCGGCAGTCATTAAAAGTGTAATGATAGATCTCCGATAGGCTGTTGGGGAGTACTACGCTTTTAAGGCTCCTGCACTCACCAAACGCGTTTCCGCCTATTAAGGTAACGCCATCGGGTATCGTTATATCCGAAAGCCTTTCGCAGCCTTTAAACGCACACGAATGTATTTCCGTAACACTTTTCGGAATAGTTATGCTTATAAGGCTGCTGCAATTATAAAACAGAGCCTCATCAATTATTTTCAGACCGTCGGGGAGTTTTACGCTCACAAGACCGCTGCAGCCGAAAAAAGCCTCATAACCGATCTCTGTCACGCTATCCGGTATAATTATGCTTGTCAGAGCCGAACAATCGGCGAAAAAGTCGTTTGCAAGTCTTTGAACTTTTTTGCCGCCTAGCGTTTCGGGTATCTCCACATCGCTGTCCATGCCGAGATATTCCGTTATACAACACGCGTCGGCGTCAAACACAAAATTTTTCTCATAGATAATGCTGCTCATTCCATTATTTTCCTCCAAGTGTTCTTTGTATAATTATTATAACATATTTTTTTGGAGTTTGCAACCACTTTGGCATTTTCAGGAGGTATAATAGTTCGATAATTATACCAGAGGTATATTTTTTGCTCGCACGGTATATGATTTTTAACTCATAAACTTTTATTATAACACATTTCTTTTGAGTTTGCAACCACTTTGACGTTTTTTCAAAGAGTATATTTGTCCGATAATAATACTTTAAGTACATCTATTATTCATTATAATAATGCAGCAAGGAATTATGCGGATTATTTCCTCATCTTCCCCTCATATTCATCAATTCCAATCTCCCCGTCAATCGCTCTTTGCCTAAGCTCTAGCGCAAAGTCCGCCCACCTTTGGAACTCCGCCTGCGACATTTTCTTTTTGAGATACCGCGCGTAATGCTGCTTGTAGGCTCTAGAATAAATAAGCCATACGGGATCGCTTTTAATTTTATCGGCGTACTTTTCGCGGAAACCAACGTCACGGCAAACCTTGCCCTCATTCCCTTTTATCGGACGGGTGCAGTATTGAGAAAATTTTCCCGACTCAAGTAGGAAATAACGTCCGCAATGTCCGCATTTGATTGGCAGATAACGCTGCTCCAATCCCTTGAACAATTCAATATAAAGGAACGCTCCGATAGTGTTGAAGTGGTAACTTTCGCACAAGATCGGGTTTTTCTTTTTCTCCAAAACGGTATAGCTCAGCCGAATGTTTCCCGACGGTTGGAGCTTATCATAGGTTTGAGTTTTGTGCGAATTTTCGGAAATAAATTCGGCAACGATAGCAGCCGTTTCGGAGTTATCAAGATAGCGGCATTGGCTATGTAATTTATCCAAAAACGGCTTATAAACCTTTTCAAGCCGAATCAAATCCTCGATAAAAACCGCATATTCCGTTGCGAGCGCCTTGACTTTGCCGTTAAATTTAACAACATCATCGATCAAATCGGGGTCGTTCAATTCGCTTATCATCAGCATGGTATCAAAATGCTCGAGAAGCTCTAACCGATTGCCTTTCTCATCGGTCTCAATTTCCCAAATTGACGGATTTTCAACCAACAGATCATACAAGCGGTTGCGTGAAATATTCATCGAATTATACGGCGGCAGCGAAAAAATAATACTCTCGATCTCACCGAAAAACATCATCGCCGATTGAAAAAATTCATCGCAGTTTTCTTTCTCGGATTGTTCTTCGGGATAACGCAAAACAGCAACATAATCCCTGCACCTTCTCAAATAATAATCCAAATCCTTAAAATTTTTTGAAAGAAATTTTGTGAGAATCTCCCCTAACGTGTATTCTTTCCTTCCGCCAATATAAAATTTATTGTCGTAAAAGTAAGCGTCAAACTCAGTCATAGAGCCGTTCCCCCCAATAAAAAATAGAAGATGTTCACATCAAAAATAGAAAGTATCTTAAAAATAGATGTGAAATATCCGATGATAGAGTTATTATACCACATCTATTGACATTTGTCAAGTACCGTGATATAATAAATTCGAGCTCAAGAATTTTGGGAATGCAAGGAACGTTTCACTCGAAAAAATTATCCAACGTTCTCGGAATAAGCGGGAACACTTTGCCTCAAATTCTCCGCTTTGAGTTGGACGAGCGGGAACAAATCAGGCTGCTTTGGCTGATCGGCAATTTATCGGAAAGGGAAAATGAATAGTGCTGAATCGGCTTAACAAAACGTTTTGGGAAGCATTCGCAAGCATAGAAATGTAATACTACATTTCGGTTTTGATGAAGGGAACCCAAGCCCTTCATCGGAAAAAATCTGCGCAGATTTATCCTTACAGCTATTTAAACGCTTGGTACAAAAATCCGTATTTTGTACCGAGCCCGACAGAAAGGAATGGTGCAAAATGCCCAGAAAAATTACTTTGGAATCTATGGAGGCAAAGCTCGAAAGAGCAGCGAAAAAGAAAGCTTCCATGAAAGCGGAAATGGAAACTGCGGACAAAGAATTGCGCGAAATTGAAACGGCTATTGCCGCCGAAAAGAGGCGAATCCGCAACGAAAATCTTATCAAGCTCGGCGAAATTGTCTGCCGTTATTACGGTGAAGAAATGACCGCCGAACGCTTTGAAGAAATTTTAAACAAAGAAAGGGGTGCGCCTATTGAGGACGAACAGAAAGTACAAGAACCTGACGTTCACGTTCGAGGAATGGCAGAGGATTCTTAATTACGCAAAAATCAGCAAGTTGAAAACCGCAACTTACATTAAGCAAATGGCGCTGAACGGTAAAATAGTTGTGATCAATATGGAGAAATATCACGGTGCGATCACCGCGATCAACCGTATCGGCAACAACATAAATCAGATCGCGCGGGTTGCAAATACAAGCGGCTATGTCACGAACGATGAGTTGCGTCAAATCGAGAAATTTCGGGAGGAATTATGCCGTATATCAAGTGCGTTTCTATCGGGAATTCGGTCGCAGGCTGCCTGAAATATATCGCGAATACCGACAAACTCGGAGAAAATCAGTACATAACCGGCTTGAATTGCTCCGAGGATATTGCGATTGCCGAGCAGGAATTTCGGCTTACTTATGAGTATTTTTCGCATAAAAATTTCTATGCTCCGCTCGCGGAAAACGGAAAATCTCCCGTTAAGGCGTTCCACATTATTCAGTCGTTCAAGGCAGGGGAATGTGACGCGGAGTTTGCTCATAAAATCGGTGTGGAGTGGGTGCAAAGCGTTTTCGGAAGGAAATTTCAAGCGGTCGTTTGCACTCACACCGACCGCGACCATATTCACAATCACATCTGTCTTTGCCCTTACGATCTCAACGGAATCAAATTCAACAGCAACAAAAGATCGCTGGCGCGGATCCGTTCGATTTCCGATGAGATCTGCCGAAGTTATGGTATCGTTGAAATGGAAAAGTCAACGGCGGATAAAAATCATATTCCCATCGGTGTGTGCTATGGAGAATGGGAGCACCGAAAATTCGGAACCTCTTGGAAAGAAATTATCCGCAGAAAAATTGACAGCCTGATGTTATCATCGGTGAACCTCGACGATTTATTACGCCGACTGGAAGAACTGAATTTTACCGTAAAGCGCGGCAAATATATCTCGGTAAAATTGCCCGAACAGCAGCGGTTTGTTCGCTTGAAAACGCTTGGCGCGGAGTACACCGAGGAGAGCATTTCTCGAAGAATATTCGAGCGTTTATATGCTGCCACAAGGGGCAAAACGGTCGGAGAAATTATTGCCGAGACGGTAAATAAATTCGGCTTTGAAACGCGGAAATTTTCTTTCGCGCAAAGCGTAAAGGACACAACGGCTATGCTTGGAGAGCAGCTGCGAATTATTAACGAGGAGGGATTATTTACATTATGTGATGTGAAAAACAAGGCAGCGGATGTTGAAAACGAGATCCGTAAATTACAGGAACAGCTTGAAATCTTGCAAAGTCGCTTTTTCAAAAAACACGACGAAATAGCCAAACTCAAAAGCAAATTGCAAGCGCTCGAAAAGAAAAGAGGTGTATATGAAAATGTAATACAAACGTGTTCCGATGAGGACTATATTTCCCGCTTGGTAAGAATTTCGCGAGAACGAATGACCGAGCAGGAAAATGCAAAATTGCAAGCAATGCAGCAAGAAAAATACACCGTTTATTGTCCTCAAACGGTGGAGCAATTACCGTACAAACAACTGTCCAAACTCCCGAACATCGATGATTATTTTCAAGTTAGCGAGGGGAATTGGATAGACGTTGACGGTGAAGAAATCGCGGATAAATTGGAGGAGATTTATTTGCAAAATTCAATTCCAATAGGCTCTGTTATTGTTGTGAAAGACCGCGAAAAAGCGCAATATTTCTATGTCAACGACGTGGGATTTGTGCGTTTCGGTGATTTTGAAAAATCTCAAATTGAACAGCAAGAACAGCAATTAGCCGCCAAAAATCGCGGCAGATAAGGAGAGTAATGATCAGAAATGTATCACCAAACAATACCGCCGTAGAAAAGACGATTGAGATTCCCGTAGAATGCAAATCGGAATTTGTCAAAGCAATGAAAATCGGATATTACAAGGAATTTCACAAGCAAGGTCTGATCACGAACGAACAGCTTGAGCAGCTTATTTCTTTACAGAGCGATAAAGCCGCTTAACAAAAAACAGGACATCCCCTACATAAAATTTTAAAAATATTTCAAAATCTTCTTGACTTTAAAGCCCGAATGTGATATAATAAAAGTGCAGGGGGATGTCCGAATTTTTTTGAATGTCCCGATCATTCGGGAGAGGAGGTAAAATGTATAACAAGATCAAGGTGGCGGCGTACTGCCGCGTTTCAACGGATTTATCCGACCAGATCCATTCGCTCACGGCACAAATCAAATACTTCACGGATTACATCGGCAGCCAAGACGAGTGGGAACTTACAGAAGTCTATTTTGACGAAGGTATAACCGGAACTTCCACCAAAAAGCGCGACGGTTTTAACCGTATGATAGCTGACTGCGAAGCGGGGAAAATTAATCTTATCCTTACAAAAGAAGTCAGCAGATTTGCCCGCAACACGGTGGACACGCTGAATTACACGCGCCGGTTGTCCGAGTTAAAGGTAGGTGTGATTTTTATGAGCGACGGCATAGATACCCGCGACAAGGACGGAGAATTGAGGCTTACCATAATGGCTTCGCCGGTTCAGGAAGAGTCAAGAAAAATATCCGAGCGAACCAAATGTGAGATTGTAAAAAAGATTTTCCACAGCTATCTTTATGAGCGGAAAGGCGCTACAATGATTGCGCGTGATTTAAATGCGCTTAATATCCCCACGCTCAACGGAAAACTTTGGGGATCTCATACGGTTTTGAAAATGCTCCGAAATGAAAAATATGTCGGTGATCTCACTCAATGGAAATACCGCACGGAGAGTTATCTTTCACATAAGCGCGTACCGAACAAAGGCGATAATCCCGACGCGCCTATCATAACGATCCGCGACCATCACGAAGCAATAATTTCGCGAGACGTTTGGGACGCGGTGCAAAAGCAGCTTGAAGAACGCGGGAAAATGATAAGCGAGGGCAGAAAACATTCGGGAAAATATTGGTTTAGCGGAAAAGTATGCTGCGGAAAATGCGGCAAGCCTTTCACAATAACGGGAAATAACACGCTGCCAAATCGAACGCTGAGATGTATAAACCGCGCACGGTTCGGAACTCAAATTCAGTTAGATCTCAACGGCGATATTACGGGCTGCGATAACAATTCCGTAAATGAACACGTTCTTGAAAGATGCGTAAAGCATATTCTAGAGCAAATTCAAATCACGAGCGAGGATATTATCAGTGACTTGCTGAACGAGGTCAAGCAAACCCAAGGCGTACTGCCTATGAAAGACACCGCTCCAATGAAAGCTGAGATCGAAAAGCTGAAGCAGAAAAAGCGTAAAGCCTTTGATTTGATGCTTGAGGATCAGCTTTCCAAAGAAGATCTAAAAGAGCAGGCTGATTTTTATGACAGCGAGATTGCGCGGCTTACTAAAGAGATCACCGAAAATCAGGACATAGCCGCAGCGCACGAAAAACAGCTCAACGGGATTCGCGCTTATATTGATTTGATCGGCAGCGCCAAAAACAGCGACTCGGATAACATCGAGATCTATCACGAAATAGTGAAGAAGGTCGTTGTTCAAGAAAACCGTGTATTGGATTTTTATATGAATTGCGTTCCGTTCGGATTTCGCGTCATTTACCACACGCATATAGCCCGTATGATCAATCAATACGATATTTTTATTGACAATTGCGAGGTAATCGCTTAATCGTGTTTTCGGATATGAATGGCATGCGGCGTCCACATCAAAGAAGATACGCGCAGTTCTCGAAGCAAACGCTAAGGCAGGAAAATATCGGACGAACTGCGCTCCCTACGGATATGCAAAAGGAGATGATGAAAACCACTTGCCCGTAGTGGACGAACCCGCAGCAGGTATTGTCAGACGAATTTTTAAAATGCGTTCTCAGGGAATTAGTCCTCGTCACATCGCCAATACACTTAATGAGGAGAAAATTCCTATCCCGTCCGATTATTACTATGCGAAAATAGGCAAGCCCAATCCACGCCGTACAACTCACCTTTGGTGTGCGGAAAGAATAATGTCAATCGTCAATAATCCGATTCACCTCTGCAACCTTTACCTTTTAAAAACGACAACTGTTTCATATAAAAATCATAAGGTCGTAAATAAAGATAAAGAGGATTGGGTTGTGAGCAAAAATACTCACGAGCCGCTTGTTTCGCAAGAAATTTGGGACAAATGCCGCGAAGTCGAGGCTTCGGTAAGTCAAGGCAAGAAAACAAAAACGGGTTTTGTAGCGCCTTTAAGCGGCTTGATGTTCTGCGCGGACTGCGGCGAGAAAATGCGGCTCGGTTGGAACAATACCACGAACGGAAGCAAAAAGAAGCCGCGAAAGTATATTAGACACAATTTCAACTGCGGACGCTACAACCGCAACGGAAAGCTGGCGTGCAACAGCCACTATATAAAAATGAACGATATGAATGCGCTTGTGCTTGCGGATATTCGCTCGATGGCGGCGCTGGTGGTTGAGGATGAAGCCGCTGCTCGCCAGCAGTTCCTCTCAAAGAAAGAGCAGATCAATTCGCAGCAAACAGCGGAGGAACAGAAGCGGCTTCATGACGGTAAATACCGCCTTGCCGAACTCGAAAAGCTCATTCCCTTGATTTACGAGGACAAGGTTCTTGGTAAAATTCCCGAAGAGGTTTGCGTTGGTCTTTTGGAAAAATATCAGGCTGAGCAAAAAGCACTGTCGGAGGAAGTTGCGATGCTCGAAGCAAAACTCAATGCCGTGAAGCAGGACGAAAGCGATGTTGATGAATTTATCAGCCGCTTGAAAAAGTATACAGATGTCCAAGAGTTGACTCGTGAGATGTGCTTGGAGCTGATAGAGTACATAACCGTTGACGAGTACGCAAAAGACAGACCGCGCGACATCCACATTTATTACAAGCTGCTCGAAAAACCGTTACCACACAAAAAATTCCTCGAAACGGATAAGAGCAGCGAGACCGCTTAACAAGGCGGTTTAGGAAGATTTTAGCAATGTGTGCCCTTTTGAGAGGTTGACTACAACCTCAATTTACTGTCACGTCTTTCAGCAGGCACAGGCAAGAGCGGGAGACGCCATCGCTTCGGTTCTCGACTTTTCGGGGAAGAAAAAGGCAAGCACTTGACCGCAATGGACAGTTTTTCGAGAATAATGGACATGTAATGGACAGAGCGCTGATTTGGGAGAAATGAAAAAGCTCTCAAGCGTCTTGCAGAGCCGCTTGAGAGCATACACTTATGGTGACCC
>JAMPFE010000051.1 GCA_023664705.1 Lachnospiraceae bacterium
CGCATATTTTCTCGCGCAATTTTTCCAATTCCTCGCGGATTTTTCCGTCCGGATACGCGTAATTTTTTAATGCCAATTCAACGGCAAATTTTATTGCGTCCAATTCCTCGCAACTGAAATATTTATCGCCGTCAGTTAACCCCGCCCGAACCGCGAAATTCGCCTTTGCGTTCGCGTAATCGCCGAACAGATTTTCGGAAATGATTTTACCCTTTTCGCTGCGTAAAAAGGTTGCGAATTCAAACCCCGAATTATCATCGTATTTCGCTGCAAGTACCACCGAATTATGCTCCAGAATTACGCGAAATTTGCCGCTCTTTTCGGCATTTTCAAAATCCGAAACATACTCGGAAATCTCGTTAATCAGCCGCGCCAAAGAAAAATATTCCGCGCGCTCATTATCCGTAAAAAATCGGTCGAAATAAAGCCCGCCCTCCGAGCCGATTTTGACGATTCCGCCGCTGTTCAGAATTACAATTATCATGTCGTTTTCAACGGAAAAATTGTAATTCTCCTCGCGCAATTTCCGCAAAATCTCGCTTGTAAAAATGCTCATCATACACCTCCCATCGACATTTCGGGAGCGTCGCTCTGCCGCTGTTCGGGGACGATTTCCGTAATTTTTTCGGACAATTTTTTGAGTTCGTTGTACTCGTCAAAATGAAGATTTCCGTCATTTTCAAGCGTGAAATCCACACATTTTCGAATATCCGCGAGTTCCTCAACGTCGAACATTTTATGTTTATCGACCAATCCCGAACGAACCGCGAAATTCTCCTTTGCCGCCGAATAATCGGAATAATAATTCCCCTGCGTAACGCCTAAATTATCAAACGTCCGCTCCCAAGTCACGAATTCAAATCCAAGCGTGGTATTTTTCGCCGCCAAAACAATTCCATTGAATTCCGAAAGGCACCGATAATCTCCCGACAGCCCGTTCGCACTCAGCAGCGGAGCCTTTTCATAGACGGAGCAATAATTGTTGATATTCCGAACGATACCTTTTATATTTATATAGCTCGCGTCGGAATTGTCGTTCGTGGCATTTATCAGCCGAATATCGTTCACGCACGCAATAGCGTGGTCATTCTGCGAAATTACAAGAAAATCCCCTTCTTTGGCAACGTCGTAACCCTCGCCGCGCAGTTTTCGCTCAACCTCGGTCATAAAAACGCTCGGCGGCTGCTCCATGCGGACATCCGTGCTTTTCAGCAAATTATTCAGCCCGAAAATATCCCGCGATTTCTCGAATTCCACAAACCTATCCTGCCACTCAGAATGGATATCCCTAAATGTGTCCACCATTAAATGGCAGTCCTTGATACCCTCCACGCCGAGCCGAAAAAGCGCCTTTTTGATTGAAATATCCTCACACGGCAGCTCGACTGTTTCCGTTCGGCGACCGTAATCGATTTCGACCGACATGACCGCGTCGGGGTCGCAAAGGTATTGCGGAAAAGTTGTTCCCTCAAAAAAATCTTCGAATTTTATCTCGCTATTCACGAACAGCAAGCCATACTCGGTTTGAATGCCCTTGCCCGAATCCAGTAGCTTCCTACCCTCCTCGATGAGCCATTCCTTGTTTTCAAGTTCGGAGGTTGAGATTCCGCCGCGAATATTCAGCATATGCGTCCGACCTACTTTTTCGGGGTCGCTCGTGTCCCTGATCAGCGTAAAACGGTCGAGATTGAACGTAAGATTGATAATGTTTTTCAGCCCGTACCCGATGTTGACCTCGTCGCAAGTCAGCGCCGCGAAGAATTGCTTGCACTCCAGCTCATCCATGCCGTCCAACCGCTTGGCGAGGTAATTCAACGCGTCCAAACTTATCTCGCAGTCCTCCAGCATCGACAGCTCCGACGGCTCGATCTGCGTGACCGTAGCGGCAGGGGAGAGGTGTTCAGGATTCATCCGCAGCTCGTCGAGCCACGCCAAGAGTTGCTTCTCCGAACACGGGAGTGTCATCTCCGTACAGTACGGAGAGTTTTGAATTGTTGCTTTGATCATGTTATTGATCCTCCATAAATATATTTAAGCTCCATGTGGAGCCGGTGTGCTTACCATTCCGAATTTTGTCGTCTGTTTGCCTTTGTTGCGACGCATCCTTGCGCCGCTTTTGGGCAGACTGCGACACAACATCGTGTTGTCGGAAAACAAAAAAAAGAGCCTGCAAACTGCTTTAAAAAGCAATTTACAGGCTCAAAAAACGTAACACTCTTGTTTTTCAAGTTCGGCTTTCAACCGTGATAAAAGCTGTTCTCCGTCAAGGTTCGTGAGCATTGTGAACCACTCCGAACGAAAGAATTCTTTCAGTTCAACGAGTGCTTTTCGCAATTTTCGGTTATCACGGCTATCAGAATATTCCTTTGTCCATTTGCGATAATCTTCGACCGCCTGAAGAATAACGGCGTTCGCCAATTCCTTGTAAGGGTCGATATCCGTCGGCGACCTGTTTTCAACGGATGCTTGAAGCATCACACCGTTCACTTTTATATGGTACATGATTTGTTTATCACCAACCTTTCTGTTTTCGTTTTCGTCATTTTGCCTAAATTCAACCGCAAAAATTTTGTTGCTAAATGGGTTCGAATCCCGTCTGCATCTTTTTTGTCAAGATTCCGAAAACAAGAAAAGCGCCCGCGAGTGACCTCTCGGAAGTGAGAGACCATTCACAGGCGCTTTGGGAATATTTACCAAAATTGACCAAATTTTTTCTACGCGTAGGGGATTCGAGGGTCGAACTTGTTCGATTCGTCCACTTTCGTGTCGAAAATATCTACGGTGTGTGATTTCCTTTTTTTACAAATTTTTTGCCCACAAATGGCTCAACCAAGCCGTTTGTGGGCAAAAAATCTTTTTTGTCAGTGTTTCATGGTGCTGCTGACCGGACTTGAACCGGTACGGTATTTCTACCGAGGGATTTTAAGTCCCTTGCGTCTGCCGATTTCGCCACAGCAGCATTTACAAATAACATTATATCACAAAGTTTCGGAAAAGTCAAGTAAAATCCGTAAAGTTTGGAGCTTTCCGAGTAAAAACGCCCTCCGCGCGGTGCGGAGGGCGCTTTTTAAGATATGATTTTCTCGACCGTCTGTTCAAGCACGGTCATGTCCAGCGGCTTTGCGACGTGTGCGTTCATTCCCGATTCCAGCGCGTCCTTAACGTCCTCCGCAAACGCGTTAGCCGTCATGGCGATTATCGGAATCGTCTTTGCGCACGGGTGCTCAAGCCCTCTGATAGCCTTTGTGGCGTCGTAGCCGTTCATCACGGGCATCTGCACGTCCATAAGTATCAGCTGATATTGCTCGGGCTCGGAGCGCTCGAATTCCTCAACAACGAGCTGTCCGTTCTCGCAGAGCTTGCATTCGGCGCCCGCCATATCAAGCAGCTCGCTGAGTATCTCCGCGTTTATTTCGTTGTCCTCGGCAACCAGCACGTTCATTCCGCGGAGCACGCTCTGCCCGCTCGTTTCCTCCTCGTATTTCTGTCCGCTGCCCGTCAGCGCCTCCACCTTCTGGCGGAACGCCGTAAGGAAAAACGGCTTTGAAAGGAACTCGTCCACAATGGTCATCGCCTCGCTCTCGTTGGTCTCCGTCCAGTCGTAAGATGTGAGAACGATTATGGGAATACGGACGGGTATCTCCTCGCGGATACGGCGGGAGGTCTCCAAGCCGTCCATAACGGGCATCTGCCAATCCATAAGGATCACGTCGTACAGCCGCCCCTCCGCCTCGGACCGCTTTATCTTGTCGATAGCCGACTGCCCGTCGAGAGCGTAATCGACCTCCACCTCCGTATCCTCCATAGCTATGCGGATATTTTTGCAGATGACCTCCTCGTCGTCGACCGCCAGTATCCTCGTAATGCCGTGTTCCTTCCAGAAGGTTTTGTCGACCCCCTGCTCGCTGATATGCAGCCCCAATTCTATCGTAAACTTCGAGCCCTTGTCCTTTTCGCTCTCCACCTCGATAGTGCCGCCCATAAGGTCGATAAGGTTCTTGGTTATCGCCATGCCCAGACCCGTTCCCTGTATCTTGTTGGTAACGCTGTCCTCCTCTCGGGTAAACGCCTTGAAGATATTTTTCAGATACTCGGGGCTCATGCCGTAGCCGTTGTCCTCGACAACGAAGCGGAAATTCGCTATCCTGCTCGCCGTCTGCGGCAGCTCCCGTATCGTCAGCGTAACGCGCCCCCCCGCGGGAGTGTATTTCACGGCGTTCGACAGCAGATTGAGCAGTATCTGATTAAGGCGCAGCTTGTCCATAATGACCTGCTCGTGCTTCAGCTCCTCGCTGAACACCTCGAAGGTGTGCCCCTTCGCGTTCATCTGCGGACGGATTATGCCGTCTATGCCCTCTATAAGGTCGACGATATTTTCGTCCGACATATTGAGCGTGGTCTTGCCCGCCTCTATCTTGCTTATATCGAGAACGTCGTTGATAAGCCCCAGCAGATGCTGCCCCGAGGACGTTATCTTTTTGGTGTATTCCCTCACCTTGTCGGGATTTTCCGCGTCCTTCGCCATAAGCGTCGAAAACCCGATTATCGCGTTCATCGGCGTGCGTATATCGTGGCTCATATTCGACAAAAACGAGCTCTTCGCGCGGTTCGCCTCCTCGGCGATCTTAAACGCCTGCTCCGCCGTCTCCTTTGCGCTCGCGAGCATCGCGTTGCTCTCCTCGAGCTTCGAGTTCAGCTCCTCCTGTCTGTGCAGATTTTCCTGCTCCTGCCTGTACATGCGCGCGCTGTTCCTCTGCCGCAGAACGGCAACGCCCGCCATTGCCATAAGCAGTATCATAATAACGCCCAGAAGCAGCAGCATACGGATTATCGTGCCGACCATTTTCACGGTCCCCGAGGCGACGAACTGCGAGGGTATCAGAAACAGCAGCAGCGTATCGTATTCCTCCAGCGAGGTAATGCTGTAACAGTATTCCACGCCCTCGCTCACAAAGCTGGAGCTTATCGTAGTGTTTTTTGAGAGCTCCCCCTTGATGTCGGTGTATTTCTGCCCCTTCATCTCCTCCAGCACCTTTATAACGTTGTAGGATTGAATGGTTTTCTTGTTCCCCGACAGCTCGTCGTGCATACGCGTGCCGTTGCCCTTCAGCACGTATGTCTCGTTGTGACTGCCGTAAGCGGCGCTGTCATAGTATTCCGAAAACATCCGAATATCCTTCAGCAGTATCAGATGAGTAAACGTTATCCCGTCTCCCCGCGCGGTTACGGGGGCGTCCAGCCTCTGCACGAACGTCCAATAGCTCCCCTCGTACACATTGCTGTCCGAAATGAACGTATAGCGTCCGTTGCCGCCCGAAGTAACGTCGATGTCCGACCACACCCCGTGCGAGCCGTTGGCGTCGTAGCAGTTTCCGCGGCTGTCGAGCAGCATCAGTCGGGAGCTGTATTGCTCCGTCTCCAGAAGCCGCTCCAAGTCCGCGAGCCGCCTCGGCGCGTCCTCCGCCGAATCAAACTCCGTGCGCTCGAGAGTGTTTACCGCCGCGGTAATGTAATGCCAGTGGGAATTAAGCGCGTTTGAAAGATTTGTCCGCACCTGCGACGTAATTTCTATCAGCTGCGTGGTGCGCTCCTCAAAAATTTTCGCGTCGAGGTAATTTTTGAAGATGATCCCCCCCGCTATAAAGCACAAAAGCAGACAGGCTGTCAGCACCAAGGGAAGAATAAAATGCTTTATTTTATTTTTGGCTTTCATCTTTTTACGCCTCCAACCTATCCGTTTCTTATCCGTCCGTCAGTGTAATGTAATCGCTCGGCTCGGCGAGCTGCCGTCCCTCGGCAAGCCGCTCCGCAACGATCTGCTTAAACTCCGCGCCGTAACTCTCGTATTCCGCGACGCCCGCCGCTTCAAGCGCGTCGGCAAGCATCAGCGAAAGATTTCCCACGACCGTCACGGAATACGTCCTCTCCGCCTCGATATCCGCGCCGTTCACGGTGATATTCTTCAGCCCGTAGCCGTTCCCGTTCCTTTCGACGGTCATCTCAAAGCCGCTCGACACGTACAGCGTGGAATCGTTTACGACCGAGCCGCGCTTTCCCTCCGAGGAAAGCACATATTCCGCGTATCTGCGCACCTGCTCGCCCGTCATTCGGCAGACAAGCACGTTCGTGCCCTCCCCCATTGTAAGGAAATCGAGCTCCTCCCTCGTGTAGTCGCCCTCGGCAATATCCCCCGCGACATAGGCGCACGGCGCTATGAGCAGCTCCGTTCCCGTCTCCTCGCGGACGGAATTCATCACGGCGGAAGCCGCCTTGCTGCCGCCGTCCGCGCCGAACGCATACGAATAGCCCTTATCAATGTGCGCCGCCGCGGGAGACTCGCCCTTGTCCGTCTCCAGCTCCGCGTTGAACGCGTCGAAGGCGGCGCGCGCGTCAGCGTATTCGCCCTCTATCATTCCCCGAACGACCTTCCGAGAAGCCGAGAACATATCCGCCGAGGCGAGCCGAATGTAAAGGCGGTTGCCGTCCGCGTACTCCTTAACGCCCTCCAGCGACGGCGAAAGCTCCAGCTCCATCTCGTTGTAGGACACCATATTCTGGCTCGCGGCTATCCTGCGGAGCCCGTCCCCGCTCAGCATCGCCTCCATAATGTCGATGATGAGCTTTTTGCGCTCGGGCGTTTCCTCGGCAGCCCCGTTCGCGGCTATCTGGAACGCGGGGTAGGTAAGGTAGCGGTTATCCCCCTCGCTGTCCCCGAAATACGGCAGCATCACGGGCTCCAGCCCGCCGATATTGCAGCGCTCCAGCTCGTCGCCCGTGCCGCGTATCATCGCGAATTTGCCGCCTGTATACGCATTGAACACGTCGTCCTGCGAGGTCTCCAGATCGCCCGCGGTTATCCCCGCGCTTTCGATGAACTCCTCCATGCGCTCGAACACGGGCAGCCAGACGTCCTCGCTCAAGGTATTCGTCTGCTCCGACTCGTACAGCTGCCGCCATTCGCGCCCTTCTTGGGAACTCAGCGCCGAAGCGGAAAGCCCCTGAAGCATCTCCATGCAGGTATAGTCCGCGTCAAAATTCGAGCCGAACGGGCGTATCCCCTTTTCGCGAAACCGACCGCACGCGTCGATAAACTCCCCGTAGTTCGTCGGAACAGCGACGCCGTTCTCCTCAAACAAGGTCTTATTGAGGATAATGCTGTCCACCTCCGCGCAGGTCGGCAGCCAGTTGACCGTGCCGTCCCCGTAGGTGTAGCTCCTCAGATATGACTGCCGATAGGTATTCGCAAGCTCCGTATCGCTCAGATCCATAAGCGCGTCCTTCCAATCGGCAACGTCCCGCAGCGCGAACCTCCGCACGGTCAGTATATCGGGCAGGTCGCCGTTTTTCAGCTTAAACCTGTAAAAATCGACGGAGTTTGTCGCGACATAAAACGTAAAATCCACCTCGGGGAACTTTTCGCGCAAAAACTGCCCGTACTGCTCCGTAAGCTGGTCGCTCCACAGCGCCACGGTGACCTTTTCCCTTTCCGCGGCGTCCTTATCGCAGCCCGACAGCGCAGCGAGCGCCGTCGCCGCCGCCAAAATCAGACCAATAATTCTTTTCATACGTCTCTACCTCGGTCACTCCCACGGATTTCCGTCGGGAGACACGGTTTTCTGCTCCGTAAGCCAATTGCGTACAAATTCCTTAAGAGAGCCAACCTCGTTGACCGCGCCGTAAGCCGTTTTCACTTCCTCTGTGTAGCCGTTGTTTACAAACGCGACCTTGTAGGTCGTATTATCGTCAAGCTCCGCGCCGCCCTTGGTCACAAGAACATAGGGCAGATTATCGCCGTCGCCGAACCTGTCGAGACCCGCCCCGGCAACGGCCTTAGCCTCCGCGCCCGTCATAGTCATCACGGTATATTCGCCGTCGCCGCCGGGAACTATGCTGTAGGAGGTTTCCGCGTTTATTCCGCCCGCGTAAAGCTTGCCCGTAACGCCCGCTCTCAGCTTTTTTCCGTCCCTGTAATCCGTTCCGTAAGCGACCACGGCAGCGTCCGCTCCGGCAGCGCTCCCGAGCGCCTTTGCGACCAGCCGCGCGGTCTGCTCCAAAGTAAAGTCCGCCGTGCTTTCGCAGAAATACGTCGACTCCCTGTTCCGCAGATAGCTGCTCTGAAGCTCGTCCATGTGTTCGAGAGCCTTTGCGCTGTCCATACCGTTTTCGCCCCTGAACCATTCCTTAAAGCCCTGACCCACGTCGGAGAGAATATTCTCCCAGCCCGCGTATGTCATACGGAAAGCCCGTCCGTCCCGCATAGCCTGCTGAGCGTCGTATATAATGGAATTCTCCGGGAGGTCTGTTGTGGTAAGAACGTCCATAACGCAGGGCTTGTCGTCGCCGATAAAGGCCTTCTGCCCCTCATCCGAGAACATAAGCGACATAACCCGCACGGCCTTTTCCAGCTTTTCCTCGTTTCCGGGCTCCGCAAGCTTTTTGCTTATGCCTATGTAGCTTGTGGGGCTGTACATATAGACGTTCTTGCTGCCGTCCTCGCCGATATACGGCATCATGCCCCATTCGTCACCGTTCTCCATGGGGCTGTCCAGAAGCGCGCTCATTGTAAAGAACACCGCTTTGCGCTCCGACATACAGTCGATCATGACCGCCGTGTTGGACGGGTCGTCGGGCAGCGTCTCAAACATACCTATATCAATATATTTTTGAGCGTAGTCCAAGGTTTTTTTCCAATTGTCATTGTCCTTTGCCGACGCGCTTCCCGCAAGGAAGTCCCGCTCCCATTCCAGACCCTGCGGCGTGGTGAGCCAGTCGGTCTTGGCAAGGTTGAACACCGCCGCGAAGCTCGCGCCGGTAAGCTGCGTGCCGAGGATACCGGGGATGAGCCCCGCCTCTTCGATCTCGCCGCACAGCTTTTCAAGCTCCTCAAAGTTTGTCGGGACCTCCCAGCCGTGCTCCTCCATAAGGGTTTTGTTGTAGAGTATTCCGTACATGCCGTTGTTTACGGGCAGCATATAAACCCCGCCGTCAATGGACATCTGGTCGAGTATGGACGTGGAAATATTTCCCACGAAATCGTAAACCGACAGGTCGATGAGGCGCTCCTTCGCAAGCTCCTTGTCAAGCAGCTGCGAGGTGCTGAACAGGTCGGAAATGTCGTCCGCCCGCATCTGCGCCCAGCTGTAGCCCAAGTAGTTGGAACCGTCATAGCCGACGTACTCTATCTCGATATCGGGATAAGTCTCGCCGAGCAGCTCCCAGAAATTGTCATAGCCGCCCCACGTTACCCATGTCAGAGCGCCGCTGTCGGCTCTGCTTTTATCATCGGGCGCCTTCTCCGTATCGCACCCCGTCAGCAGAAAAGCCGCCCCGAGCAGCGCCGCCGAAACGCGGCGCATTATTTTGTTCATCATAAAAAAACTCCTTTCAAACAAACCCACATAATTACACAAACGCGAAAAAAAGCCTTAAACAAAGCCCGATAAACCGATTTTATTATATCACATTTCATTTTAAAATTCAATATTTTTACGCAAAAAATTCTTAAAAAAATCGCACAACAAAGCCAAATTTTACAGCATTTTACACTTTTTGAAAAAAGCGGCAAAATAATTTCCAGATAGATACATTTTATTACAATTTGTGGGAGTAATACAATATAGACAAACCCGCCCGAGTTTGATATAATAATAACAAACAAAAAAATTTTACAAGCCCCGTAACGAAATCCGAAAATCGGACACTAATCTTACGAAAGAGGGTGAAACGCATGACGGCTCTGGAGGAGCTTTTCTCGGAATATTACAAGGACGTCTACCGCTATCTGTACAGCCTCTGCCGCAGCGCTCCGCTCTCGGAGGATCTCGCCTCGGAGACGTTTCTGGAGGTGGTAAAATCCATCGGCAGCTTCCGCGCGGACAGCGACGTAAAAACATGGATGTTCTCCATTGCCCGGCACCGCTGGTACAGCTATCTGCGCAAGAAAAAGCGCGCTCCCGAGGCGGCGGAGCTTTACGAGCTCACCGAGCTCGAGCAGCCGAGCGGCAAGTCTGCGGAGGATGAATTTCTCCGCGGCGAGCTCGTAAAACGCGTTTACGAGCTCATCAACGCCGAGCCCGAGCGCTCCCGAAGGGTCGCTCTCATGCGCGCGGAGGGCTATTCGTTCTACGAGATAGGCAAAGCCGTCGGCATATCCGAAAGCTCCGCGAGAGTAACGTTCTTCAGAACCAAAGAGAAGATCCGCAAAAAATTAAAGGAGGAGGGCTTCGATTATGAATGAAAATAAAATAACCTGCGACATCTGCCGCGACCTTATCCCGCTCGTCGGGGACGGCGTCGCAAGCGCCGACAGCGAGGCTGCCGTGCGCGGACATATCGCGGCCTGCGGCGAATGTGCGGCGCTTTTTGACGGCGAAATAACTCCCGAAGCGCCGTCGGCGTCTCCGAAAGCGCTTTTGCGCGCCAAGCGTTGGCTGAACGGCGTTTACGGGGCGCTTATGCTGCTCGGGCTGTATTTCGGGCTGAGCCTTACGGACAGCGCCGATATGTTCCTCAACTGCCTTATCATGCCGATAGCGGGCGCGTTCGGCTACTTGGTTTTCCGTTGGAGAGCCCTGTTCGCGGTGCCCGTAATAGTGCTGATAATGCAGGTGCTGATAACGGTTCTCGGGCTCTTGGGCGGCGGGGACGGCGCCGAATTTCTTATGGTAATATTTTACATCCTGTTCGCGCTCGCGGGGATAGCGGCGGCAATGCTGCTGCATTACGCGTTCGGCAGGGCAAAATCGGAAAGGAGCGGTGAAAATGAACGCTGTAAAAAGTCTTAAAAACGCGATAGCAAAGCGCCCCTTGCCGCTTCGGATAATCGCGGCGGTCATCGCTTTCGCGATAATAGGTTGGCTTTTGTGGGCGGCGACCGACCTGCTCGGCAACCCCGTATCGTATTACAAAGCCAAAAGCGCCGCCGAAAAATATATCGCGGAAAACTACGCCGACAAGGGCTACGTCCTCGAGGGCGTGAGCTTTAATTTCAAGTTCAAGAGCTATACGGCGGCTGCCGTCATTCCCGACAGCGAGGACTGCGCGTTCGGCATGTACTTTAACTACAAGGGGGAGTTCGCCCGAGACGACTACGAAAGCCGCGTCGCGAACGGCGGGAACACGCGCTCGCGTATCCAAGAGCGCTACCGCGAACTGATAAACTCCGTGTTCAACAGCCCCTCCTATCCGTACCGCGTAAAGGACGGCTCCGTGGTCAACATCGCTTACAGCGAGCTGGTCTTTGAGGGCGACGACTACGACGAAGAGTACGATTTCGGGCTTTCCAAAGCCATTCTCGAGCCCGACGGCGTCTACGATATCGCGGGGCTCGGAGAGCAGGCGGGGCTGATCACGCTGTACGTCGTTACCGACGAGCTTTCCGCCGAGAACGCCGCCGAGATACTGCTCACTGTCAATGAGCTCACGAAGCGCGGCGGAGCGCCGTTTTACGCGATAAGGCTCACCCTCGAGAGCCGCGAACGCGAGTATTACGAGCTCGGCACCGTAAAGCGCTCCGAAATATACGCGGAGGGGCTTACGGAGCGCGTTGAGGACGCTCATCGCCGCGAGACCGCGCGATTAGAGGAGCTCGACAAGAGCATCGGGGAAAAGCCCGTCTGAGCTCCCGTAATTAACGCCGCCTTCGGGCGGCGTTTTTTTGCGCTTCGGCGGTTTCACAATATCCCGCAAACCGCATATTATACAGTGATGAGGTCCCTTGATGAAGAACCTCACAAATCTTCAAAAGGAGTTTTTTATATGGCAACATTTTACAATAAGGCAACGCTGACCTACAACAACGGCAGCACCGATTCCAATATCGTTACGGGCGAGCTCGCGGAGGTGCTCTCCGCGGATAAGACCGCCCTTGAAGACGAATACGACGCGAACTGCCCGACGACATATCTCATCAGCATCGTGAACTCGGGCAACAGCGCGTTTACGGGGCTTACCGTATCCGACGACCTCGGCGAATATACGTTCGGCACGGGCAGCCTTACGCCGCTCGACTACGTTGACGGCTCGCTGCGGTATTTCAGCAACGGCGCTCTCCAGCCTACGCCCACCGTTTCCTCGACCTCTCCGCTGACCGTAACGGGGATCACCGTCCCCGCGAACGGCAACGTGCTGCTCGTATACAAGGCATACGCAAACGAGTACGCGCCCCTCGGCACGGACGCGAGCATCACAAATACCGCGACGGTAAGCGGCACGAGCCTGCCGAACGACGTCGAGGCGAGCAAGACGGTCGACCACGCGAACGACGCGGACCTGTCGATAACCAAGACGCTCTCGCCCGAGACCGTTACGGAAAACAGCGAGATCACGTACACGTTCGTTATCCAGAACAGGGGCGGCGCGGCGGCTGCCGCAGACGCGAACGTTTCCGTTTCGGACACTTTCGACCCCGCTCTCAACAACATCTCCGTGACACTCGATTCCGCGCCGCTTACGGAGGGCACGGATTACACCTACAACACGGCGACGGGCGTTTTCAACACCGTTGCGGGTCGGATAACCGTTCCCGCGGCGGCTTTCTCCTCGGACAGCACGGGCGCTTGGAGCGTAACTCCCGGCGTGACCGTT
The DNA here is from genome assembly GCA_023664705.1 of Lachnospiraceae bacterium. GTDB lineage: Bacteria > Bacillota > Clostridia > Oscillospirales > Ruminococcaceae > CAG-115. The sequence continues at coordinate 12,586 of JAMPFE010000051.1, forward strand.
CTCAGAGTCACGGGCACGCTGCGCTGAATAAAAAAACTCCGCGAGCGGCGTGACGCTGCCCGCGGAATTGAGAGCTATGTACATCCCGCAAGTCCGTCCTTGCGGGATATGCGCTGTTGTACTCCTTTGCGGGCCGACCGAAGAATTTCTCGGCAGATAATTATTTTGCAATTTGCGTAATTCCCAAACCTTTTTTCGTCATAATTGCCGAGAATTTTTTGAACAAAGCACATTTTCAACTGCAAAAAAATGCAAATTTTCGGACGGTTTTTTTAATTTCCAAATTTTAACTTAAATTTACAGTATTTCCAAATATTTACATCGCGAAACTGCAATTATCTGCAATTAACTGCAAAACGGCTGCAAATTACTGCACGCGAACTGCAAAAGACTGCAGTATTATGCGAAAGGA
>JAMPFE010000052.1 GCA_023664705.1 Lachnospiraceae bacterium
ATTTTCTGGACAAGCTGTTGAGCGAAAACCTTATCACCGAAACGCAGCGCAGAAAAATCGAAAAGGCAGTTATAAAGCGGCTCGCTGAGGTCTGAACCCTCGTCCGCTTTTGTCGATTTTGACATGAAAAACCGCAGATATTTCGGTGACATTGGTGATAGATAAACCCGAACCGTTTCGGTATAATGTGTCGTAGAAGGGAGCTGATGAAATGGCTGAAATAACGATTATTCCCGCAAAAGACCGCTCCAACGAAATCATCAGGACGGCGGCTTACGCCCGCGTTTCGAGCGACAGCGAGGATCAGCTGAACTCATTCGCGGCGCAAATACGGTATTACACCGAGCTGCTCCAAAACAGCACAGACGCGGTGTTCGTGGATATGTATGCCGACAAAGGCATATCAGGAACATCGGCAGAAAAACGCACGGAATTCCAGCGAATGATGAGCGACTGCCGAAAAGGAAAAATCGACCGTATACTCGCGAAATCAATATCGAGATTCGCGCGGAACACCAAAGACAGCCTTGAGGCGGTACGCGAATTGAAAGCCCTCGGCATAAGCGTGTATTTTGAAAAAGAGAGTATCGACACGAGCGAAATAAGTTCGGAAATGATGTTGGCTCTATACAGTCAGTTCGCGCAAGAGGAATCAATGTCGATATCGAAAAACTGTCGGCTCGGAATTAAAAAGCGCATGGCAGACGGCACCTATAAAAATCCGTCCGCCCCGTTCGGCTATGATTATTCCGACGGCAAATTGCAAATCAATCCCGAAAAAGCCAAAATCGTAAAACAAATATTCGACTGGTATGTGAGCGGAATCGGGTTGAATGAAATAGCGGTACGGCTGAATTCACTCGGTGTCCGAAAAGAAATCTGGCGGCACGGGACAATTCGGTGCATATTGACGAACGAACGCTATATCGGCGACAGACTGCTGCAAAAGCGATACACCACCGATACGCTGCCATTTAAAACCGCAATAAACCGCGGAGAAAAGCCGCAATATTATGTCAGCGACACTCATGAACCTATCATTGAAAAATCGGTTTTCGACGCCGCCCAAAAGATATTTTCCCAACGCGAAAAGCCAAGCGGATACGCGGCAGACAACAGCCCGTTCAGAGGCAAAATACATTGCGGAAATTGTGGAGCGACATTCAGACTGAAAACGCGCACAAACGGCGCACGATGGGTATGCAGAAATCACGACCAATCAGCGGACAATTGCAATATTCGGCAGATACGGGAAGATGAATTCCGTATAGCGTTCGTGAGATTGTGGAATAAGCTGCAAGCGCATTACAAGGCTATTCTCGCGCCAATGTTTCGCCAACTTGAAACGCTCTTCGAAAAGGAGAAATCGGGCAACGTCCAACTCGCCGAACTGCGCAAGGAAATAGCGGATATCAAGCAACAGTCTTATCTGCTAACTATGCTGAATTCACAAGGGACATTGGATAGTGCATACTTTAAGGAGCGAACCCAAGAACTCGACCGAAAGCTAATAACCGCCCAAAAGCAGCTCCACGCCAGCCTTGATGACAAGGACAGCGAACGGCTTGACGAGCTGCGAAAACTGATCGGGATTTTCGACAGAACCGAGCCGATTGTGGAATTCGACGAAATTAAATTCGGGCAAATCGTTGAAAAAATCACCGTGCTGTCCGAAACCGAAATACGGTTTGACTTAATCGGTAGCATCGGCTTTACAGAGCGGATCGAGAGGTGATACAAAGTGCTTAAAAACAGGAGCATATCGTTCGGGTACTGCATGGTAAACGGTAAGTACGCCATAAACGAAGCCGAAGCGGAAACCGTGCGGAAAATATTCACGGACTACATAGGCGGCAAATCGCTGAAAACCATAGCCGCCGAAATGCAGATACCCTACAATTCGAGCAAGGCAGTCTGGAACAAAAACATGGTTTGCCGAGTGCTTGAAAACGAAAAATATCTCGGCGAGAACAGCTATCCGCAGATCATTGCCGCCGAGGACTTCGAGCAAGCGGCTCGCATAAAGACGGAGCGGAACACCTACCGTAAACCCGCTCCACAAGACGAATCACGACCGATTGAGATAGCGGCAACGGAATACGAGCCGACCGCTGAAATTCAGCGAATGACCAACGAAATTAATCGTCTGCTCGATTCCGAAAATCCCGATAAGGAAAAGGCTGAGGCGCTTATAATTGAGTGCGCTCAATTAAAATACGCAACCATAAGAGAGGTTAGAACATGACAGGAACGGCAATACAAAGCGATATGCGGGTGGTGATGATACCCGCGAAATCGCGCGACGAAATTCAGCGCACAACGCGCTTAAAGGTGGCGGTGTACTGCCGCGTCAGCACCGACCAAGAGGAACAGGAAAGCAGCTACGAGGCGCAGATCAGCTACTACACCGACAAAATCTGCAATAACACCGAGTGGCAGTTAGCGGGGATTTTCGCGGATGAGGGTATTACGGGAACGCAAGCCAAAAAGCGCCCCGAATTTATGAAAATGATCCGTCTTTGCCGACAGCGAAAAATTGACATGATATTGACCAAATCATTGTCGAGATTTGCGCGAAACACAGTCGAGTGCTTAAAATATATCCGCGACCTCAAGGCGCTTGGCATAGCGATCGTATTCGAAAAGGAAAATTTAAATACACTTGAAACCGACACCGAGATGATGTTGACGATTATGTCCTGCTTTGCCCAAGCCGAAAGCGAATCGATAAGCAAAAACGTGGCTTGGGGCATTCGTCAGAGTTTCAAAAACGGCAACGTTCCGATGCAGTACGCGCGGCTCCTCGGCTACAGAAAAGGCGAAAATGAACTTCCCGAAATCGTTCCCGATGAAGCCGAAATCGTTCGCGAAATCTTCCGCCGCTACCTTGACGGCGCGAGCATGGAGCAGATAGCTGACAGCTTGAACTGTCGAGGTTTGACGACAAAGGGCAGCGGATCGCCTTACCGAAAAATCGCAATTCAGCGCATATTAACCAACGAAAAATACACGGGCGACGCGCTTCTGCAAAAGACCTACATAACCGACTGCATTACCAAAAAGAGCCGCAAAAACAACGGCGAACTGCCGATGTATCTGGTGAAAAACCACCACGAGGCGATTATCTCCCGTGCGGATTTTAATCGAGTGCAGGAAGAAATGGCGCGGCGATCGGCGAAGCGAGTGATAGCGGATAAACTTACCAAAACCGAGCAGGGTAAATACAGTGCGAAATACGCACTCTCGGAATTGCTGATTTGCGGAGAATGCGGCTCACACTACCGCCGAGTAACATGGACGGCGAAAGGCTTCAAGGAAATAAAGTGGCGTTGTATTAGTCGAATCCAATACGGCAAGAAAAAATGCCACTGCTCCCCCACCGTCGACGAGCAAGCGCTCCACAAGGCGATAGTGAGCACGATAAACGAGTTCTGCATGGTAAAGGATGATGTGGCGCAGGTGCTTCGGGAAAGCATAACCGAGATCCTTGACCCTAACCTCAACGGGAGCATACAAGCGGCACAGCAGCGTATAGATGAACTCGCCCGCAATATCGACGAGCTGATAAAGCTGGCGACCGTCCCCGAAACGGCAGCCGCGGCAATGTCCGATATCGCACGATTCAGCGATGAAATGAAAACGCTCCGCGAGTTCATCGAAACCGAAAAAGCGAAACAAGCAACGACTCAAAGAGGCTCCGCCGAGCTGGACGCGGTACTGAATCGGCTTGAGAACGAGGACTTCACCATGACCGAATATGATGACGTGGCAGTGAGGCAGTTGATTGACAAGATCACGGTCGAGAGCAAGGACACCGTAACGGTCGCCTTCAAGGGCGGCTTCGAAATGAGAAAGGGGTTAAATGGAGATTGAAATTCCTGCACAGCTTTACGAGCTGCTTCTGATTGAGGCGGCTCAAACGGATTCCGCAGTCGAACAGATTGCGGAATCTGCTTTTAGGAAATTTATGGAAAGGACGAACAACAATGTCGACTAACGAGAAAAAAGGCGTGACCGTCAAAATCGACGCAGAACTGCACGCCGAGGTCAAGCGATACATTGAGGAAAAGGGCATGACAATGGGGGATTTCGTCACTTTAGCATTTCAGGACGAACTTCACCCCAAGCTGAATTTCAAGGAGGACAAGAACATGGGCAATATGAGGACGCTGGCGTTTCAGGTGCCGGAGGAGCTGTTTCAGCAGATCAAGGATTATTTGCAGCGCAACAACATGACCCAAAAGGATTTCGTCATCGGGCTGATCGAAACCGAAATCAACCGCGATCTGACACAGCGGGCAACGCAGTCAAACCCCGAGGAAAACGCGGACGTTTCGCACGATTTGAGAGAGGAATTGAACGAAAGCGAGAATCGGTACGAGCCCGAAAACATGGGCATGTCGATAGTAATGTAAGTCCATAAAAGGATCGCGGTCATTGTGAAACTGTACAAAAGCGAACGTTAGATTTTGGGAATTTAAACAAAATTTATGCAAATTGCGCAGAATTTCAATATTTTGTATAAAAGGGGTTGAAAAATATTCCATAATATACTATAATTAGTATATGGAATAATTTACCAAAGCAAGGTAATCGTATACAGACCGCGCAGTATCTTGTTTTAAGGAACGGAGAGATAAATTGCTGTACCTGAACGAGCGCTTTGAGCCTTTTTTCAAAGCATATCATAAATATAATTTCCGCGATTCGGATTGGTTTGGCGGAGTTTATTTCGACGAGCGCGGGAATTTATGCGTGCAGATTGTCGAAGAGCGGCAATGCGAGCCGATCCCCTCCGATATAAAAAACGAGCATATCCGTTTTACAAGAGGACGTTACAGCTTTCGTGAGCTTTCAAAGCTTTGCAGAGAGATATTGAGCGGCCCCGACAGCGCGGCGCGCGGCATTGTCGGAGCAGGAATCGATATAAAAAACAGCGGGATAACTCTTGCGGTAACAAAGGATTTTAAAGATACCGACATCTTGTTGGGGAGAGACGAATTTTCCGTCGAGCGTCTGGATTGGCTGAAAACCGATATTTCCTTGCGCCCCGCGGATAAATTGACGAACGGAAAATGTTATTTTACCGCGGGATATCCCGCCAAAACCGCCGAAAAAGTCCGCGGCATCGTCACCGCGGGACACCTTTCCGAGATCGAAGAGGGCATGGGCGTATTTTACGGCGAAAACAAAATCGGCACGGTAACGGATTTCGAGTTTTCGTCCGTTATGGACGCGGCTTTTATCGGGCTTGACGGTGGGGTCAAGTGTTCTGACGAGATATCCGTCGCGCCGAATCCGCGCATAAACGGACTTGCTCCCGAATACATATGCGGCGCTGTCGTTGAAAAATATTCGGAAAGCGACGGCGCTGCGCGCATGGGAACGGTCGCGTACCCGACGTTTGATTTTATGAATATCAAAAACATATCCGTTTTCACATATTCCGCCGCCGCAGGCGACAGCGGCGCGCCGATACTTATGCCGTTCGCCTCGGGGAAATACTCGCTTGCGGGAATACACCTCGGAACGTTCTCGCTGGGCGGCACGGTATATTCCTACGGCAGAAGGGCAAAGGATATAAACGAGCGCTTTTCGCTTAAACTTGATGTTAAAAAATAAAAGGAGCGTGTAAAAAAATTGAGTAAAAGAATTCCACGCACCGTACCGCTTGAGGAAAATCTCGGGAAAACCCTTGAATTGATAGGCGGCGAGGAGAATCTCCGAAAAAAATATCCCGAGCTTTACAAGGCTGTGCTTAACACGCGCAAAAGGCTCCAAACCGCGCCCGTTTTTACCGCGAATGAGGACGATGATTATATATTCGGCTCGGCGGATTCCTGCAAGATACGCACGCTGAATTACACGGAGGACACCACGCTTTCGTCCGTTTCCGAAATGGAAATGGAAAAAAGTAAATCCTCACTCGCGATAATCGGGGACATAACGGACAAGGACACGGGAAAAAGCATAGACGGCTTTGCCCTTTCGGACAACGATACGGACACGCTGTCGGCGAGCAGCTCCACTCCCGCCTCGTCGATAACCTCGGACGGGTCGCGGAGATTTATCGCGAAGTCGTCTTTTATCGTGATCGAAAAGGACGAATCGGGAAACAACGTTGTAAAGACCCTCGACGATGAAATGGACGCGCTGAAATCGCAGGACAGTCAAACGATAGTCAAGACGCTTACCGTGAACGACCCGATGCCCGTAAATCACACGGGGAACGACCACACGGTCGTTTATTACAACAGAAACGGCAACGGCGCGGATTATACATACTCAAGAGTAAAATACGACAGCACCCAGATAGCCGTGTATATGCCGTTTTCGGGCAGTGTGGAGCTTAACGGGATATACGCGCCCGATTCGCAGAATCCCATAGATACGGACAAGATCGTCCTCCAGATAGAAAATATGCGCAACGGCTGCGCGAACTTCGATATGGAATATATCGGCAACGTAAAATGGAACGTCACAGGCTCGGTTCTGACGTGGGAATTTCCCGATAACTGGCACGACGTTTTGAGCAAAAACAAGCTTACCTGCGCCAATGATATGAATTTCTACCGCAAGATGTACATAAACACCACGCTCGGGATATCCGTACCTATCGTTATCCAAAGCGATGGGGAGGAGCACAAAGACCCGTCGTACAAGAAAATCCCGTACATAAATATTCTGTGGGGCTGTTTCGCGAATGATACGCTCATAAGAATGGAGAACGGAAAATCCCTGCCTATTGAACAGATAAAGGTCGGCGATAAGGTCATGACAAAGGACGGCGACATGCGTTCTGTATCCGAGATCGTCACGGGCAACGAGGAGCAGCTGGTGTATATAGAAACGTCGGGCGCGAACCATATACGGGTCTCGCGCGACCACCCGATGCTGACGACGGATGGCATGATAAAAGCCGAGGAATTGACGGCGGGAACGATTCTTGTAACGGCGAACGGAAACGAAAGCATAGAATCGCTGTACCTCGTCGATTACAACAATACGGCGTATAATCTAAGACTCGACAGCAGCGGCGTGCTCATCGCGAATAATTTTTACGCGGGAGATTTTGAGGCTCAGAACAGCATGGGCAAAAAACGCGAACCGACGGCTTCACATAAGCTTGAGGAGATACAGGAGGAGCTTTCGGATCTGATAAGCGTCATAAACCTAAATAAAATAAACAGAAAGGAATGATTTTATGGGCATCATATCCACGCTGCTCACGGGCGGCAGCATCCTCGGAAAGGTGTGTCAGATGATAGCGGAATCGGGGATAGTCAAGACGGTAAACTGTGCGGACGGCTCGGTGTGCAGCCTAAAGGCGGCGAACACGGAGATAAACGGCGTGCGCTTTACCGAGGTAGTAAAGGACGGCAGTCCCATGCTCCACGCGCTCAATCTCGACCCGGACATGTACGCGTGCGTTACATATCCAAACGGTTTCGGAAAGACCGACGGATTTCAAGTCTTTATTCCGCCGTTTAAGGAAGCCGATCTGGAGCTGGGCGACTGGAATTCGCTCTCGCCCGATCTTCCGATATACGTACAAAAGCTCGACCTGAGCGACGGCGCGGATACCGAAAACGACAGGGTGATAGTCGCGTTTAAGGATCTGGCGCTCGACGGAACGACTCTCGAAATGCCGAACACGCATATCACGGCGACCGTCAGCGGCTTTAAAATATCCTTTGCCACCGCGGGGCTGGGAGACTTGGCATCGGCGGAATTCAAATCGGCGAGCGGCATAAAAGCGACCCTGCGCGAGCCGATACAGTGCGTAAAGGGAGAGCTGAACGAAACGAGTTATTCCATTCCGTTTTATACGCTGGGCTACGAGGAAAACGATACCTTGAGCGGAATAATGCAGTTCAGCATAACATCTCAAAGCGCCGAGCTCATCAAAAACCATGCGGATAAAACCGCCGCGGAAAACGGCTTTGGCGAGATAAGCGCGTTTTTGTGCGAAAGCCTCGGGCTGACTTCAAAATAGGGAGGAAAATGATATGGGAATTATTTCGACGCTGCTTTCGGGCGGAGCATTGATAGGAAAAATTTGTCAGGGCTTATCCAAGGCGTTCGGAAACGCTTACGTAGACGAGGAAACGGGGATAAGGGTCGCGGTCGCGGATACCGAGATATGCGGAGTGAAATTCTTTCAGAGCAGCGAAAGTAACGGCGGCACAAAAAATTACGTGTTCAATTCCAATACCAATTACGAGGTGTCCGTCATTTTCCCGAACGACCCGTCGGGCAACGGTGTAGCGTACGACCTCCCCGCGACAACGAAAGTAAACATTTCAAGCGATTTATCGGCGAATCATTCGCCCGACAAGGAGATACTCGTAGGACCGAGCAGTGCGTCCTCGAATACGGATGGCGATATGTCGGCGAGCCGCGCTCCGATGATGAAGCTGAGTTTTAACAATATGGCGGTAGGCGGCTCGCCCGTTTACATTTCGAATTACAAAATAAGCTGCGATACGTCCGGCATTAAAGTGAATTCGGGCTCAAACGGATTAGGCGCATTGAAATATTTCGATATGATGTCCGATACGGGAGTTTTGCTGAGCAATCAAAGCTCCATAGAGGCGAACGCCGATGACGACAAGGATTATGTTTACAGCATCGACCTCGGCAAATTCGGACTGAAAAAAGGCGATATTTTAAACGGTCAGATACATATCGAAATAAGCGGTTCGGATATGGTCACCGCATTTGACAACACACTTGCAGAGCCGCTTACGAAGGCGGAGGAACGCGCACTCAGGGCGTTGGGGGTCATAGAATAGGAGCGAACATATGGCTTATTTTTTGGATAACTATCCCGTATCGGAGGAGAGCGCGAACCTCGTTCTCACGGAGGAGCAGGAAAAAAACTGCCGCGTTGTATATAAGCTCAGCGAGGACGAAAATGACCGCGGCGCGTATTTTGCGGGATTGTGGGAGCCCGATAAAACTTACTCGGATGAGTATGTCATTCTTCCGCTGAAAGCGACGGGCGGGGACGTAGTTACGCTTTTTCCGAATTCTTATTTTGCCCCTGTAAAATCCTTCGCGAATGTTATAGGCAGCTCCAATGACCAAATTCCCCCGAATACTGCCGACAGTTGGATAGCATGGTGGAAGAAATTGACCAAAAATAATAATCCGTCATGCTGTACCGACGGTAATTTCTATTATATCAACAATAAAGGTATCGAATGCAAGTTTAATAAAATCAACGTGCAAAACAACGAGGTAAACGCGAAATGCAGCACCGAAGGGTACATAAACGGCGGTCATATAATCATAAACGCGAAAAGTGCGGCCACCGCGCTGCCGAACAGTTCAGTATACATCGTTCCGCTATGCACAAATCACAACATAGGATATGCGGGCGACTGCAGTTGGGGCGAAGGCTTTTATATGAAGCTAAAAGAAAATACTCCCGCAGTCAAATTAAAGGGTTACCTCGTCAACATAAAAGATCACATCGAAACTCTAAAAAAGGAGGATCGTCATGAATAAGCACGAAACGTCCGCGAACGATGTAACGGCAACGCGTATGAACACAACCGTGGAGTTCACGCTCTTAAGCGCGCAGCTTACGGGCGCGGCGGAAAAGAACGAAAACGGCGTTGAATTTCTCGTAATGCCCGAGGAGCAAAACAACGAAACGGACGAGCTGCCGTTTGAGAGTTTCGTTGACGAGATAAACGGTCTTTTCGGAAAAATGACCTCGAACGACGACTACAAGCTGAACGCATCAAGTATTTTCGAGAAGATAAAGGAATTCATAAGCGGCATAACGCTGTCCGCGCTTAAAGTCCGCATAAAGCAGGTGTTTATTCACCTTGTAAAGCCCAAGGACGGAAAAGCATGGCTGGAATTTGCTTTCAGCATAGGCGTTGATATTTCGGAAAACAAAACGTCCGAGACGACGTATGTGCAGCTGCGATCGGTAACGTTCGGCATATGGAACACCGACAACAAAAAGGTCATCGAAAAAATGGGCTTGCTCGATATCGCGCAGCTACTAGGATAACCGCGCCGCGCTTTGCGCCCGCATATTTAAAAGTGTTATGCCTCCCGCATGACGCTTTTTTGTTTTTCTGCACAAATCTCCATATGCGCGGAGTGAACTTTTCCGTGGTAAGCCAACAGTTTCAATTTGTTGTGAAATTGCACAAGGTGTTGCAAGAAAATTTGTTGGATTAGACGAAATTTCTGTGCATTACACAAAATTTCGACATTTTGCACAAAAGGGGTTGAAAAATCTTCCAAAGTATACTATAATAAATATAAGGGTATGATTGTCCAACGTTGGATAATTGTATATTATCCTAGGATTTTGGAAACAAATTCTAATTAGTTTGAGTTCTAAAATCTTCTAATAAAAAATCAGGAAGGAAATAGCTATGAAAAGATTTGATTGTGAGAATTTGTTCTGCCAAGCTTTAAAAGAAGGGATAACCTTTTTTTGCGGTGCTGGTTTTTCTGTGTTATCGTATGACAGAAACAACAGTCCTTTGCCTGTGGGAGACCAATTACTTGATGAATTAAAAGAAAAATATAACTATATAAATAGCTATAGCAATTTATCTCGGGCTTGTACTAAAATAAGTAAAAACGACAAAAGATCGTTTTATGATTTCCTGGAGGAAAGGTTTTGTGTGAGTTTCTATGACGATTTATATAATTCTCTTGACAAAATAAATTTAAAAAGCGTTTTTACTACAAATATTGATGATCTTTTTTATAAAATTTTTGAAAATTCTAAAAACAGAAAAAAATTGTATGCAAGATCTAACGGTGAAGATAACATAAATAGTCTTATAGTTGATTATTATGCACTTCATGGTAGTATTAGAGAAAAAGGTGAGTATCTTTTTGGGGTAACTGATATTGCCTCTGCTTTTTCACGTCCAGGAGAAAAGACTTCATGGAAAAAATTGGCGACAGATTCTTCGAAAAACCCTATCTTATTTTGGGGGTGGAATTTTAACGATCCTGGTCCTATTGAGGCTATGTATGGGAAAGAAACTAGTTTTGAGAAGAACGTTCAACGTTGGGTATTATTATATAATCCAGACGAGGAGATGATTGATTTTTTAGAGTCTTTGCGTTTTAATATAATCATAGGCGATACAAAGGAAATGCTTAATTATATAGATGAAAAAATCTCCGAAACATCTGAGGAGTTCCAAAATATAGTTAATGAAGCTAGCATATCTCAACTAAAACAATACAGCGTCCCCAAAAATGACATTAAATTGCCAAAATATCCAATAAAGAGTTTCTTTTTGGAGTATGCTCCTCAGTGGTCACACATATATTCTGGAGCTGTACCTAAAACAAAATATTATACAAAACTTATTGATAGAATTTCTTCCGGAAAGGATATAATTCTAATAGGAATTAGATGTTCTGGCAAGACAACTCTATTAATGCAAGCGTGTGTTTTCGGCAAATTCAATAGACCTGTTCATTTTATGTCAGCACCGTCATTGCCTGAAATAGAGTTATATATCAATTTAATAGGCAATGCAAACACTCTTCTCTTTGTTGATAATTGTTTTAGAGACACAAATGCCGTATGCAAACTCTTAGAAACCAAAAACATTCAAGTTATTCTTTCAGATCGTGACTTTAATTTTGAACGCCAATTTCATAAAATATCTCAGTATATGTCATATATCGCAAAGATCGATGTAACAGAGCTTGATCAAATTGACGCTCAAAATATTGTCGATGCAATTCCAGTCGAAATAAAAAAGAATAATATAAATATGAGTAATTTTACCAAAGATCCAACACTCCTTAATCTCTTGGCAAACGCTATGAAAATTACTGACTTTAAGTTTATAGAACAATTTGCCAAGCAAGATAAAGACGCTGCAAGGGTATTTATGGTTGTGTGTTATGTTCACTCGTGCGGAGTGCCATGCTCATTTGATATGATTTACTCATTTTTAGGCAATGAATTGTATACTTGGCAAGAAATGTATAACATCATTGAGAGAATAGGAGGATTAATTAAAGATCTTTCTAACGGGGAAATTTCTATAGATTATGATCAGGATTACTTTATATGCCGTTCTAGAATTCTTGCAGAAAAAATTATTTCTTCCATTCCTGAAGGAAGTGAGTTTTTCAAAGAAGTTCTGAATGATTTTACTGAATATGTTCCTCAGTATAAGATTTGTCAATATGATAAATTTAGAAGATATGCCTATGATTCCATGTTGGTTTCCAAGGCATATAAAGATGATCTTTGTGGTGGAGGGGAATTTTATGAAATATGTTCAGAGAAAGATGACTCTGAATATATTTTTCAGCAAGCAGCATTATATTTTTCTAGGTATAAAGATTATGTTTCTGCTTTTTATTGGATAGATAAAGCAAGAAATATTTCACATTACAATAGATTTTCTATTGATAGTACTTATGCGCAAATATATTTTGATGCAAACTTCGAGTCCGAATCTGAACCTCAACTTATTGAAGCATTAAATATATTAAAAATGTGCTGCACAAGTGATAAACGAAAAAATATACATTATGTTGCTTATGCCAAAAGAGCAATACAGTACTTCGAAAAATTTCAGGGTACAGAGTCAAAAGACTTTCTTCTCTCATCCGATAAAATTATTTCTGAGGCGTTATTGCAAAACAATCAGGCGCTCGGACAGAAAAATAGATGGCAGTTGTTGGATTTACAAAAAGAAATAGATAATCTCAAAAACAAATTCAAATAAGTCATCTGCAATTGTCAAAAAATGATATCGGCCAAAGCGTGAATTTTAATGTTCGGACATCAATAGATGATTTTTCATAGTTTAATTCCAACAAAATATAACTATGTAGGTATCGATTTATCTCATATGACGAATGTAAAATAATCTTTTTAGTAACAATGTTACATCAAGCTCACGACCTATAGGTTCCGTGGGCGTAAGAATAGGGGGTTGAATTGTTTCAACCCC
>JAMPFE010000053.1 GCA_023664705.1 Lachnospiraceae bacterium
GGGCACGGACGGTCTCGCGGAGGGGCTTAAGTACATCGGCGCGGCGCTCTCGACGGGTCTCGGCACCATCGGCACGGGCGTTGCCGTCGGCGGCGCGGCTCCCGCGGCTATCGGGGCGGTCTCCGAGAACGACAAGTCCTTCTCGAAGGCGCTTATCTTCGTGGCGCTCGGCGAGGGCGTCGCTATCTACGGGCTGCTCATCTCTATCCTTATCCTGTTCGGTTAATGGGGAATCGATATGAAATTCTATCTGATAAGCGATAACGCCGATACCAAAATGGGTATGCGCATCGCGGGCATAGAGGGCGTCGTCGCGAACAGCGCCGAGGAGGCGCTTAGCGCTCTCGAAAGCGCCGCGGCGGACGAGAATATCGCGGTGGTGCTTATGACCGAAAAGCTGGTCGAGCTTTGTCACGACAAGGTTTACGATATCAAGCTCAACCGCCGCAGACCGCTGATAGTCGAGATACCCGACAGACACGGAAACAGCGGCGTTATCGACGCTATCAGCCGTTATGTCGAGGACGCTATCGGCATCAAACTTTGAATTGTGAGGAATTAGTATGGATCTGGACGTTTTCAACTCCTCTAAGCTGGAGAGGTTCCGCGCGCAGATAGACAGGCAGGCGGACGAGGAAATTTCGGAGCTGACCGAGAGAATACGCGAGAAAAAGAACGCCGCGGGCAAGGCTAAGGCGGAGTTCGCCGCGCGCGAGGCTCTGGCTCGGGTGCACGCGGAGCAGAACAGCGCCGCGGCGCGCTATAAAAAGGAATTTTCGCGCTGCGATTTCGAGACGACAAAGGCTGTCCGCGCTCATCGAAACGAGCTTATCGAGGGCTTTTTCGCGGAGATATCCGAGGAGCTTTCCGAGTTCACGAGAAGCGATAAGTACGACGGCTATCTCGAAAGCTCTATCGCGAGAGCCGAGGCGGCGCTCGGAAAGGGCTGCGTTATCATGGCGGCGGTAAAGGACGTCGACAGGGTGAGGGCGCTGACGAAAAACGAGGTCCGCGCGGACAGCTCGATAATACTCGGCGGCATCTGCGCGCTGGACGAGGTAAAGGGCTTGTTTGCCGATTTGTCCATAGACGCGGCGCTTGCCGATGAAAAGGAGAAATTCTCCGACAAGGCGGAGCTGAGGCTTTAAGCCCGCTTTTGAAAGGGGTTTGAATTTTTTGAGTAATACTGTTTTTTCCATAAACGGACCCGTTGTCAAGGCGGCGAACACGCGCGACTTCTCCATGCTCGAAATGGTGTACGTCGGCGAAAAGCGCCTTATCGGCGAGGTCATCGGCGTTACCGACGAGTTCACGACGATACAGGTATATGAAAATACCGCGGGGCTGAAGGTCGGCGAGCCCATCGAGAGCACGGGCGCGCCCGTCTGCGCAAATCTCGGACCCGGAATAATTTCCAACATATTCGACGGGATAGAGCGTCCCCTGCGCGATATGACCAAGCTCAACAGCGTGTTTGTCGCGGAGGGCAACAGTCTGTTTTCGCTCGATACCGAGAAAAAGTACGACGTCACCGTTACGGTCAAGGTCGGCGACAGGCTCTCGGGCGGCGATATCTACTGCACCTGTCCCGAAACGGCGCTTATCACGCATAAGTGCATGGTGCCGCCGAACGTCGGGGGCGAGGTGATCTTTGCTGTCGAAAACGGGCAATATTGCGTAAACGACACTATCATCAGGCTGCGGCTCGCGGACGGCACGGAGCTGCCGCTTACAATGGTTCAGAAGTGGGCTATCAAGCGCGCGAGACCTATCGCCAAGCGCCTGCCGATAAACCGCCCGCTTATCACGGGGCAGCGCGTTATCGACACGATAATCCCCATTGCGAAGGGCGGCGCGGCGGCTATTCCGGGCGGCTTCGGCACGGGAAAGACCATGACGCAGCACCAGCTCGCGAAGTGGTGCGACGCGGATATTATCGTGTACATCGGCTGCGGCGAGCGCGGAAACGAGATGACGCAGGTCCTCGAGGAGTTCTCGGAGCTTATCGACCCGAAATCCGACAGACCGCTCACCGACCGCACGGTGCTCATCGCAAACACCTCGAATATGCCCGTCGCGGCGCGCGAGGCGAGCATCTACACGGGCATCACCCTCGCGGAATACTACCGCGATATGGGCTATCACATCGCGATTATGGCGGACTCCACGTCGCGCTGGGCGGAGGCTCTGCGCGAAATTTCGGGACGTCTGGAGGAAATGCCCGCCGAGGAGGGCTTCCCCGCGTATCTGCCGAGCCGCCTGTCCGAGTTCTACGAGCGCGCGGGCTACGTCGAGAACCTCAACGGCACCGAGGGCAGCGTTACCATTATCGGCGCGGTCTCGCCGCAGGGCTCCGATTTCTCCGAGCCCGTAACGCAGAATACAAAGCGCTTTGTGCGGTGCTTCTGGGCGCTGGACAAGTCGCTTGCCTACGCGCGTCATTACCCCGCTATCGACTGGAACTCCAGCTACTCGGAGTACATCGAGGACTTGTCGGACTTCTTCAACGAGAACGTCAGCCCCGATTTTATGGCGCTGCGCCAAAAAATTTCCAATATTTTACAGGAAGAGACAAAGCTTATGGAGATCGTCAAGCTGATAGGCGCGGACGTTCTCCCCGACGACCAGAAGCTCGCGATAGAGACCGCGAGAGTTGTGCGCGTGGGCTTTCTGCAGCAGAACGCCTACCACAAGGACGACACCTACGTGCCGCTCGAAAAGCAGCGGCTGATGATGAAGGTCATCGTCGATTTGTACGAGAAGTCCCTCGCGGCGCTGAAGAACGGCGTTCCGCTGTCCGACGTAGCGGCGACGGGGCTGTTCGACAAGGCTGTCAAGATAAAGTACGATATCCCCAATGACGATTTGGGCAAATTCAACGAATATTTCAAGGAGATCGACGAAAAAATCGGCGGTTTGACCGTCACGGGAGGGCTGTTATGAGTTTGCAGTATATGGGGCTGAAGGACATAAACGGACCTCTTGTCGCGCTGGAGGGCGTTCGCGGCGTCGCCTACGACGAGATAGCTAGGATACGCCTCACCGACGGCACGGAGCGCATAGGGCGCGTCGTCGAGCTCGCGGGCGACAGGGTGATATTGCAGGTTTTCGAGGGCACCAACGGCATTTCGCTTACGAACACGAGGACGGTTTTCTCGGGCAAGCCGCTTGAAATACCGCTCGCTCCCGAAATGCTCGGGCGCGTGTTCAGCGGCGCGGGAAAGCCTATCGACGGGCTCGGCGCGGTGTTCCCCGAAAAAATGGGCGACGTAAACGGGCAGTCGCTGAACCCCGTCGCGCGGCAGTACCCCCGCAACTATATCCACACGGGCATCTCCTCGATAGACGCGCTTATGACGCTTATCCGCGGGCAGAAGCTGCCCATTTTCTCGGGCTCGGGTCTTTCGCACAACAAGCTTGCCGTGCAGATAGCGAAGCAGGCGAAAATTACGGGCGACGAGGGGGAGTTTGCCATTGTTTTCGCCGCAATGGGCGTGCAGAACGACGTCGCGGATTACTTCCGCCGCTCCTTCGAGGAGACGGGCGCTATTGAGCGCGTCTGCATGTTCCTGAACCTCTCGAGCGACCCGATAATCGAGCGCCTGCTCACGCCGCTCTGCGCGCTGACGGCAGCCGAGTATCTGGCGTTCGAGAAGAATATGCACATTCTGGTCATTATGACCGATATGACGAGCTACGCCGAGGCATTGCGCGAGTTTTCGTCCTCCAAGGGCGAGATACCCGGGCGCAAGGGCTATCCCGGCTACCTGTACTCCAACCTCGCGGCGCTGTACGAGCGCGCGGGCGTCGTCGAGGGCAGCACGGGCTCGGTAACGCAGATCCCGATACTGACGATGCCGAACGACGACATCACCCACCCTATCCCCGACCTCACCGCGTACATCACCGAGGGGCAGATAGTTTTCGACCGCGACCTCGACCAGAAGGGCGTTTATCCCGGGCTGTCGGTGCTGCTGTCGCTTTCGAGGCTTATGAAGGACGGCATCGGCGAGGGCTACACCCGCGGCGACCATGCCGCCGTGTCAAATCAGCTTTTCGCGGCTTACGCGAAAGTTCAGGACGCGCGCTCGCTGGCGTCCGTTATCGGCGAGGAGGAGCTCTCCGACAGCGATAAGGCGTATATGCGCTTCGGCACGCTGTTCGAGGAGCATTTCCTCAATCAGGGCTTCGACGAGAACCGCTCTATTGACGAAACGCTCGACCTCGGCTGGGATCTGCTCTGTGCGCTGCCGAAGAACGAGCTCGACAGAATTGACGAAAAGCTGCTCGACGAGAAATACGACCCCGAGCGCGCCGCGAGATTTTTCGGCGACGCGGGCACGTCAACGGTAACGGCGGATATAGCCAACGAGCTGTAAACGGAGGGCGCTATGGCAGAACAGGTTTTCCCCACCAAGGGCAATTTGATAAAGTCCAAGCGCAGGCTCAAGCAGGCGCAGCTCGGCTATGAGCTTATGGACAGAAAGCGCAATATTCTGGTGCGCGAAATGGTCTCGCTTACGGATGAGGCAAAGGAGCTGCGCGTCAGCATCGACAGCACGTATTCCGAGGCGTACAGGGCGCTTCAGCACGCGAACACCACGCTCGGCGTGGTAAGCGGGCTCGCGGAAACGTTCCCCGCGGAAAATTCGCTGAAGCTGTCCGTGCGCAGCGTAATGGGCGTCGAGCTCCCGAAAATAAGCGCGGATATCGAGCCCGTTTCCGAGCCCGTCTATCCCATGAGCCTTACGAATTCCGCGTTCGATTACGCGTATATCTGCTTTAACAAGGCAAAGGAGATAACCGTGCGGCTCGCCGAGGTGGAGAACAGCATTTACAGGCTCGCGGTCGCGATAAAAAAGACTCAGAAGCGCGCGAACGCGCTGAAAAATATCATGATACCGCGCTTCCAAAATCAGGTGAGCTTTATCACGAACGCCCTCGAGGAAAAGGAGCGTGAGGAGTTCTCCAGACAAAAGGTCATCAAGCGCCGCAAGACAGTTGACAGTGTATAGTGTACAGTTGACAGTTATATAACCAAAAACGCGCATTGGCTTCCCAATGCGCGTTTTAATTATTTCGCTTTAACTGTCAACTATCCACTGTCAACTGTCAAAAGTTTCCGCCGTTCCAGCCCCAGTTTTCGGTCGGGGAGTACTTGACGTAGACCTTGTCGGCGGGCACCCCGAGGACGGCGTTCAGCGTCTTGCATATCGCCGCCGTGAGCTGCTCGTAAGCGGACTTGGGGGCGCTGCCGTAAAGGCTCACATCCACGAACGCTATCTTCTCGGACTTCTCGCCCTTGAAATAAAGCGAGCAGTTCGGCTCAAAGCCCGCCATAAGCCAGCTTTCCGTCTTTCCTATGAGCTGCACGGCTTCGGCGAGCGCGGATTTTATCGCGGTCTCCTGCTCGGCGGTGATGTCCGCCGAATATTTTGTGTTGATAAAAGGCATTGCAATTCCTCCCTTTAGATGTAAGAATTTAAGAGGTAAGATGGCGTAATTAGTCTTACTTCTTATCTCCTATCTCTTTATTTCTATTTTAGCATATTTTTTTAAAAATTTCAACAATTTACTGTTGAAATAAGTACAAAAATATGTTAAAATAATTAGAGAGTTTTATATGAATTGAGGAAATTTTTATGGAAAAGGTTACATGGAAAGGCGGAACGCTGCTCGCGCCCGTGCCCGCGGTACTGGTGTCCTGCGGCAGCGTCGAAAAGCCGACGGCGCTTACCGTCGCGTGGACGGGGATTATAAGCTCCGACCCGCCGAGAACGTATATCTCCGTGCGCCCTGAGCGCCATTCCCACGCCATTATCAAGGAAAGCGGCGAGTTCGCGGTAAATATGCTCCCGTCGGCGCTCGTGAAGTCGCTGGACTACTGCGGGATAAAGTCGGGGAAAAACGAGGACAAGCTCGCAAAGAGAAAGCTCACCGCCGCGCCGTGCGCTCAGATATCCGCGCCGCAGATAGAGCAGAGCAGGATAACGCTGGAGTGCAGGGTGACGGACGTGATACCCCAAGGCTCGCACGATATGTTCATCGCGGATATCCTCGCGGTCAACATCGACAAGTCGCTGCTCGACGAAAAGGGCAGGCTGATGATAGAGCAGGCGGGCTTGCTCGCCTACGCGCACGGAACGTATTTCGCGCTCGGCAAGAAGATAGGCAGCTTCGGGTTCTCCTGCAAGCAGAAGCGCGTCAAAGAGGTCAACATCAAAAATCCCAAAATAAGGAAAAAGAGGAAATGATATGGTAAATATAGGAAACGAATGGGACGCGCTGCTTGCCGACGAGTTCAAAAAGGATTACTATTTGCAATTGCGGCAATTTTTAATATCGGAGTACAATTCGCGGACGATATATCCTCCGATGAACGACATTTTCAACGCGCTGCGCTACACGTCGTACAGCGCCGTCAAGGCGGTCATTCTCGGGCAGGATCCTTATCACGGCGCGGGGCAGGCTCACGGGCTCTGCTTTTCGGTAAAGAAGGGCACTCCGCCGCCTCCGTCGCTGCAAAATATCTTCAAGGAGATAAACGCCGAGCTCGGGCTGCCGATACCGAACCACGGAGAGCTCGCCGCGTGGGCGAAAAGCGGCGTGCTGCTGCTGAACACGGTGCTCACCGTGCGCGAGGGCGCGGCGAATTCCCACCGCGGGCACGGCTGGGAGATATTCACGGACAGGGTCATCGAGCTGCTGAACGGGCGCGGGCAGCCCATAGTGTTCCTGCTGTGGGGCGGCAACGCGCGCGCCAAGGCGAAGCTCATCACAAATCCCGCGCATCTGATACTGCAATGCGCCCACCCGAGCCCGCTCTCGGCGTACAACGGCTTTTTCGGCTGCGGGCATTTCGTCAAGGCTAACGAGTTTATGAAGTCCAAGGGCGTCGAGCCGATAGACTGGAGCATCGCGTGAAAGGCGGTAAATCAAGGATCGCGCGAAACGCCGCGCTCATCATTGTCTGCACCGCCGCCGTGCTCGCGGGGCTTTTGCTCGGTTTCAAGGCGGCAATGGAAAAATGGACGGATTACGAGCATTACAAAACGTTTTCCGCGTCGGACGGCGGATACGACGTCGAGCTTTTCGTGTCGTATCCGCCCTTTCCTCCCAACAACGCCTTGAGGTTCAAAATGGTTTGCAGGGATAATTCCTCGGGAAAAGAGGTAAAACAAGGAGAATATCGGTTCTCGGTACCCAAAAACGGCGAATGGTTCTCTCTTGAGGAGAACGCCTCGGGAGCCGTTTTCGTCTTTCACAATCAGACCCGCGACGAGCGTGTGGAGCTGGTGTGGGAGGATATGTTTCCTTGATCTTTTGTGAAAAGAGATGGTTATATGCTGGAATATTGCGTCTGCCCGAAATGTCAGCGCATGATAATGCTCGACAGCGAGCTTGACAGCGGCTTCTGCTGCTACTGCGGCACGCATATCGCGTATTCGGACGCGCGCGAGGAGCTGCTTTCGGGGCTTAAAGCGTCGATACCCGACGAGTTTGTGCTCGAGACCGACCTCAGCGAGCTTATCGACGAGGACGACGGCGGCGCGGATACATACGGCTTGTCCGAGTGCAGGGAGGAATGTGCCGCCGCGCAGGAGTGCCTCGGAAAGTGGGATTTCGGCGGCGCGTTCAAGGCGTTCTCAAAGGCGCTGGATTGGTACCCCGAGGACTTCGAGAGCCGCTGCGGGCTGATGATATCGGGGCTGCTGCGGTTGAAGGACACCGAAAACTGGGAGCGCTACCTCTCCGAGTGCACGGAGAAAATACGCTCCCAAAGCGACTGGAATATGGCTCAGGCGGCGCTGGAATACGCGCTCGACATAATCAAGAAGTTCCTGTCAAAGGGCGGGCGCTACGTTTCGCCGTCCTACACGATAGGTTTCTTTGAGAAGCTTGTGCGCGGCTTTCCCTCGCTGAAGCAGACCGCCTCGGAGATACTCGCGCACTGCCTTAACGTCGAGAACGCCCCGTTTACCGACGCGGCAAGGCTCGACCACGAGACGACGCGCTTTGCCGTCGGGAATTACCCCCAAGAGCCCGACAAAAACCTCCGCCGCGGAATGCTGCTGATAATGCGCTGCCACTGCGACAACAGGGTGAAGGAATCGCTTTGCAGAGCGCTTTACGTCTACGACCGCGCCGTGTGGCTCCGCGCCAAGGATACGCAGAGAATAAACGACGCGCTCGATTTATGCGAGGCGATAACGAGCGGCGAGTACCCTCCCGCCGACGTGAAGATAGTCCTGAACACGATATACGACTTTCTGATGATGGGCGGTCTGGAGCAGAATTCCACCGAGCGCGAAAAGGTCCTTTTCCTCTCGACCGTGTACACCTACGAGCAGATCCGCAGAATGGAGCGTTTTTTCAGCGCGAGGGCGCTGTATTACAAGGTCTGCGCCGAGATTTACCTCAAACAGCGCGGCGCTTCGCTTATCTCCGCGGAGTACAAGCGCATACAGGCGAAGATAGCTCAGCTGTCCGTCTGAGCCGAATTTTCGGCGGGCGGTATGCTCACGGGCGGCAGCTCAACGTTGTCGTATTCGATAACGACGGGCTTTGCGATGTCCCCCTGCAGGGTGTATTCCAGCACGAGACGAACGCCGTCCTCGGCGGGATAATACATCTCGTCAACGTCGATTATCTCATAATCCGAGTAGAAATTTTTCTCAAAATTTTCCTTTTGCTTTTTAAGCTCCGCGGCAGCAGCCTCGGGGCTTCTTGTTACGGTCTTTTCCGTGTATTCGGTGAACGTCCCCGTCCTCACGAGCAGCGAGGTTTCCTGCCCGAACAGCCGCACGACGCTCGTTTCCTCCACGTACAGCGAATTTTCCGCCGCCGCTTTGCCGAGGAAGAGCGGATATTCGTCGTCGTCGAGAATGAGCCATTTAAACACCTTTTTATCGCCGTCGGCAGCGCTCACGGTCTCGGTGTACGGCACGAAAAACTCCCGAGTCTCGCTCCATTCGCCGATAATTTCCGCGTCCGAGCGCACGAACAGCACCTTGTCCCGCCCGTCTGGCACGGTCCCCGAAACGAGCATATCTCCCGTGTTCACGCCGCTGCCGTTGTTCACGACGGACGCGCCGTCGCGGACTATCTGGCGCACTATTTGCGCGGGGCGCGCGGCGACGATGTTCCGCGGCTTATCGTCCTCTATCTCGGGCTTTTCAACGCCCTTTTCCACGCGCACATTCACGCGGAAGCCCACGCAGGAAACGTCCGCCCACGCGCAGTTCTCGACCTCCAGCATCAGCTTCTGCTCGGCGCGGGACGTATTGAGCGAGGATGTTGCCGCGCCGACGGTTATCCCGCATTCCTCGAGGATATTCAGCACCTGCGCCCTGCGGACGTCGCCCGTAATGCTGATGTCCTGCACGCGCGTCTGCATTATCGAAAGCATTGCCGCAAACACCATAAAGCCCATATACAGCCCTATTCTGCGGCGGTATCTCAGCAGCGTGAAGTACAGTCCGCGCCGCTCCCCCGCGCGGAGCTTCACGCCGTATTTGCGGGCGGTCTCGGCGGTGCGGTAGTAGTCGAACGGCGAGACCGCGCCGTAAATTTTCCCGTCCGCAAAGCGCACCCCGTAAACGCGTATCTCGTCCGCGAGCAGCTCCGAGAGCATTTTTTCCTGAAAGCCGCCCAGCCCCGAAAAGCTCACCAGCCCGAAATTCATTCCCGATTTTTGCGTTTTCATTTCAGTTCTCCTCAAACGTAAGAGAGTGTATTTTCCCCGTTATCCGCAGGCTGCCGACGCCGAAATTTTCGATGACGAGCGGCATTCCCGAAACGCGGATATCCATTCCGCACACGGCGAGCACGATAAAATTGTCGTCGCAGCTTTTCACGCAGCGGCAGTTCTCGACGAGCAGCTCCGCGTCCCTGCCGCTTTCGGCGCTCACGGTCACGGAGAACCTCTTCCCCGCCGTTTCCTCGTATTCGATAAGCCTTTCGCGTATCCCCATAGCCGTCCCCCCAAAAAAATACTTGTCTAATTTTATGCCGAGGACCGCGGAAAAAGAACAAGCCTCGCCCTGTCAAATCGAAATAAAATAAAAAATTATCGAAAATCGATAAAAATCTATTGACAAATAGAAAATAATATGCTATAATAAAGAAAACGAAAACCAAGGAGGAATCAATATGTGGAATAAAGACAAGTCAATAATCCTGTCGCAGATACTGATAAAGATATGCTACGTCGGGATAGTGGTCTGCGGGATAATCGCGCCAAAGCTCGTGGAGCTGTACACCGCGAAGGCCGGCGAGGGCGGCGCGGAGCTGTATACGCCGCTGCTCGCGACGCTGATGTGCTGCGTGCCGCCCGGGATAATCGCGCTTGTGTGCCTTGATGTGCTGCTTTGGAACATCCAAAAAAACAAGGCGTTTGTCGCGCAGAACGTTATGCTGCTGCGCTCTATCTCGTACTGCTGCTTCTGCGTGGCGGTCATCTTCGTTTACTTCTCGATACTGCGCCCCTTTGCGTTCGCGATAGTGTTCGCAGCGGGCTTTTTCGGGATCATTCTCCGCGTGGTGAAGAACTGCTTTCAGCAGGCGATCGCCCTCCGCGAGGAAAACGATTTCACGATATGAGGTGACGATATGATAATTGTGAACCTTGACGTGATGATGGCAAAGCGGAAAATATCGTCAAACGAGCTTGCCGAGAAGATAGACATAACCCCCGCGAACCTCTCGATACTGAAAACGGGAAAGGCTAAGGCTATACGCTTCTCGACGCTGGAAAAGCTCTGCGAAGCGCTTAAATGCCGGCCCGGTGATATACTGGACTTTGTTGAGGACGAGGAGGATCAACATGGAAGAAATTGACCGTACTCAAAATATGCCCATAGAGCAGCCGAAAATACCGCTCGCGGACGCGGTTTTCGCATGGGCGAGCCTTGCGCTGAGCTTCGTTTTCACGCACTTTGCGGCGGGGTATTTCGGCGGCGTCTGGGGCGGCATATTCTGGGCGCTCTTCGGCGCTCTGGGAGCGCTTTTCGTCAAGATGAAGTCCGTCCCCGTAAGGGCGCCGCACGTCGTTATCTTCGGCATTGCCGAGCTGTTCTGCTTTGTGCCGCTGTTCAGTGTGAATGTATTTGTGAATTTTCTTGCATCGGCGTTTTCATTTATACTGTATCTTTACCTGACCGTTGCCGTAAGCGGCGCGGAGCTCTTCGGACGGCATTTCGTCCTCGACCTGCTGATAAGCCTTTTCGTCCGCCCGTTCGAGAACCTCGCGCGGCAGCCGAAAAGCGCGTTTTCGGTGTTCCGCAGCAAATCGCACTCCAAAAACGCGCTGTACGCGCTGCTCGGGCTCGTCATTGCCGTGCCGCTGACCGTCGTTGTGGTGATGCTGCTCATAAGCTCCGACGAGCTCTTTGCAAGCTCGATGCAAGGTTTCCTTCATGGCATTTCGGGCTTTTCGTTTTCCACAATTTGGGAGCTGCTTTTCGCGGTGCCGCTGGCGATGTACCTTTTCGGCGCGGTATTCTCCGTGAGCAAGCCCGCGCCCGCCCGCGGCACGGGAGCGCCCTCGTACCGCCTGCTGCCGCCCGTTATCTCGTATGTCGCGGTAACGCCGATATGCGTGTTCTACCTTATTTACATCGTAACGCAGTTCGGCAACATCGCGAGCGCCCTCGGCAAAACGCTGGACTACTCGGCGTTCGCGCGGCGCGGCTTTTTCGAGCTTTGCGCCATTGCAGTGATAAATCTCGGGGTCATCGTCGTGATGCAGACCTTCACCAAACGGCACGAATACGACAAAAAGCCGATGATACTGCGGGTTTACACGGTCGTGCTGTCGCTGTTTACGCTGCTGATAATCGCGACGGCGCTCACGAAAATGCTGATGTACATCGGCGAGTACGGAATGACGCTGCTGCGCGTGTATACGTCGTGGTTCATGGCGCTGCTGGCGGCGGTGTTTGTGCTGATAATCGCGCTGCAGATACGCGATTACGCCGTTTGGAGAGCGCTTTTCGCGGCGTTTACCGTGATGCTCGCGCTGCTCTGCTTCGGCGACTTCGAGGGCATGATAGCGCGCTACAACATCTCGGCGTACCGCTCGGGAGCGCTTGAGGAGCTCGACGTGGACGCGTTTCGGGAGCTCGGATACTCGGCGGCGGCGCCCGCCGCGGAGCTGCTCGAAAGCAGCGGCGACGAACGCCTTAACAAAAGGCTTGAGGACGTTCTCGAGGACATTCGGGTCACGGACGAATATCAGGACGGTTTCGCGTATTTCAGCATTCCCAGAGCCAAGGCCCGCGCGGCTCTGGAGCGCGTCGGAGGGCTGATGAGATGAGGAAATTTTGCCGACGGGGACTTCCCCGATGTAAAAGCGCTCTGCGAAAAGGTTTTCGGGGGAAGTTCCCGATGGGGTGATTTTTTACGCCGCACTTTGTGCATTATTTTTTGGCTTTTGCAAGTTTTTAACCGGGAAATTGCAAATTTTTTTTGAAAAGGGACAAATCGGGGCGGATTTGTCCCTTTTCTTGCAGCTTTTTGCAGTTCGCGTGCAGGGATTTGCAGTTGTTTTGCAGTTAAATGCAGATTTTTGCGGTTTTGGGGTGGAAATATTTGGAAATATTGTTATTTTATGTTAAAATCTGGGATTTGGGGTGCTAACTAATTCGGCGGGGGAAAAGTTTGCAGTGAATTGCAGTCTGTGTTATGTTACGATAAATTGGAATTTAGAGAACAGTTGTCAGCAGTCTGTTAACGGGAATAACACCGCCCTTGTGTACCCCTCGAAAAAAGGTTCCTATACAGTGAGACCACCGACGATAACATACGGTTGAAGCGCAAGAGGATTGACGCGATAAACAATTCCTCCACGCGCGCAAACCTGCGAAGGAGGAGGAAA
>JAMPFE010000054.1 GCA_023664705.1 Lachnospiraceae bacterium
TCTCCAACGAATACGGCTACGGTGAAAAGGACGACATTGGAAATTATTATCTTCGCTTGAATAGATTCGACCTTATGCCGCTTGACAAAAGCGATTTGGAGGACGAGGACGTTGCCGATGATTTGCGCGAATTGAACGGAACTATTTCTTCTTTTTTCGATATTTATATCAAGTTTTTGAACGCATATTTACAAGTTCAGCGGATTTACAAACCGTTTATCTGTGACTATCTTCACTGCAAGGAAGCGTTTCTCTCGCCGAGTGAAACGGCTCGATGCTTCGAGCAATTCAACCGCGACAAAGGCATCAATTTCAGCCGCATTAAATGCAAAATGGAGTCGTTCGGCTACAGAGCCATTGCCGATAAAAACGGTGAACAGATACTCTGCGAGGAGATAAAATTTAACGATTTAGGCTCATTTCTCTACTACGATTTCTTCAAAGGGCTGAAGCAAAATTACATTCCGAACTTGTGTAAAAACTGCGGAAAAATTTTCTTAATTCGCGGCGCATGGTACTATACCTACTGCGATAATCCGCTTGCCGACGATCCTGAAAAGACTTGCCGCGATGTGGGTTCAAAGCGGCGATACGATGAGAAGTGCAAAAATGATCCCGTGTGGCAGACCTACAATAGAGCGTACAAGGCGCATTATGCCCGCTATATGAAAAAGAAAATGACGGTTGCCGAGTTTGAGGAGTGGTCGCGGTTTGCGTCCGAAATTAGGGATAGGGCACTGGCGGGGGAGATTCCTTACGAGCAGTATTATGCTGATATTCGCAAGTGATAAAAAGCTGAGTCGGCGTTTTGCCAACCCAGCTTTTGCTGTGCTTATTCTTTGTTTTATGCGGCTCAATTTTTGAAAAGAAAACAGCGATGACGGGATAAATTATCCCGCCATCGCAGTGTGTGTTATTAGGATATATACCCATCTGTCGCACAATACACATTTTAAGTTACATGGGAAAATCTTACCGTGATCTCCGTTCCAACGCCCTGTTCACTCTGCGTTTCTATGGTCGCCCCGTGCGCTAATGCCGCGTGTTTCACGATGGACAGACCCAGTCCCGTTCCCGAAACCGCTTTGGAACGGCTTTTGTCCACACGATAGAAACGCTCGAAAATCCGTCCGATATGCTCATTTGAAATACCGATACCCGTATCGGAAACACAGAGCCGTGCAGTACCGTTTTTTTCGTCTATGGAAATCGTGACAGAGCCGCCCCGACGGTTATACTTTATCGCGTTGTCACACAAATTAAATACTATCTCCTTCAATAAACGAGGTATTCCGTGTATTATGGTGTTTTCTCCGTTTATGTCAATGTTCACACCTGCGCTTTCCGCTTGAGGAAAAAGCTCCGATACAGTCTCTTTGGCAAGAGCGTACAGATCAACGCTCTCAAATTGCATATCTCCCGCTCCCTCATCAAGTCTCGACAGTTTGATTATATCTTCCACCAAGCGTATCATTCGGCGGCTCTCCGCATAAATTTTCCCCGAAAAATCAGTCAGATCGGCGGGCTTTACCATACCGTTTGCCATAAGCTCCGCATAACCTGAGATAGTTTGCAGCGGTGTTTTCAGTTCGTGAGAAACGTTCGCTGTGAATTCTCGTCGAAGCTGCTCCGCCCGTTCTTTTTCGGTAACGTCCAAAAACAAGAGAGCCGTTCCGCACACCTTTCCGTCCGTGGTTATAGGGCTTGCGGATATTTCGTAGCTGTCATCGGCAAGCCGCAAAATTTTTTCCGAACGGATGCCGGCGTCTGCTTGCGTAAGAAGGTCTTGAATTTCAATACTGCGGTTCAATGAGAGAATTGACTGTCCTATAGGCGACTGTTGCTCTATCGAAACATTTTTCGCACCGAGAATTTTTTTCGCCGAGGGATTTATACTGAGTATTTCGTGCTTTGCGTTCAACAACACTATTCCCTCGAACATTCCCGTAGTCACTGTCTCGAATTCGCGGCGCTTCTGCTCAAGTTCGCCGCTTTGCTTTTTGATGTGCTGCTGCTGTGAGTTCAACCGAGCAAGCAGCGGCGCTATTTCATCGTAGCTGTCGTTGTTAAGCGGTTCGTCCAAATTCAGCTCATTCAGCGGCTTCACTATTTTTTTCGAGAGCCGCGAAGCAAACACAAGCGATAAAACGAATGCCGCTGCGAAGATGATGAGTATAGGCTGCGTCATTGCCAAAATCAGCGTGAGTAGGGAATTTTGCGTGACGGAAAGCCGTATCACCGTACCGTTCGGTAATTTTTCCGCACAGTAAAACAGTCGTTCCGTCAGCGTTGCAGAGTAGCGTGAACTTTCGCCGAAACCGTTTTCCATCGCTTGTTTTATTTCCTCACGTTCGAGGTGGTTTTCCATATCGGCGGAATTTGTTTCACTGTCGAAAAGCACCGATCCGTTTTCGTCTATCCACGTTACACGAAAACCGTCCGTTTTGAGCTCGCTGAAATATTCCGCGCCCTCGTTCGCCGCTCCGTGAGCCGCAAGCGCGGTCTGCATTCGGAGCTGCTCTTGTTGAACACCCGAAAAATGGTCGTACAGCATCCACATAAAAAGCACTACCGATGCAAGAAAAACCGCCAACGCCGTAAAGAAAATCGAACGGAAGATACGCCCCGTCATAGTTTAGCCCCCATTCGATAGCCGACGCCGCGTACCGTTTCAATGTAGTCGCCGCAGCCGCCGAGTTTTGTGCGCAATGTGCCGATGTGAACGTCCACCGTGCGTGTTTCGCCGAGAAAATCCGCACCCCAAACGCTTTGCAGCAGATGTTCCCTTGTAAAAACAAGCCCGGGATTTTCCATCAGCAACTTTAAAATCTCAAACTCCTTGAGCGTGAGTTTTACCTCCGCACCGTTTGCGAAAACGGAATGTTCTGCAGTATTCAAGTTCAAATCTCCGAGTTTGAGAACGGCGGGCTTTTCGCTTGGCTTGGTTCTCCGCAGCACCGCCCTAACGCGCGATACCATCTCCATCATCCCGAACGGCTTGGCGAGATAATCATCGGCGCCCTCATCAAGACCTATCACTTTATCAAATTCCGTGTCCTTTGCGGTTGCCATAATTACGGGAACGTCTGCAGTTCTCGTGTTGTTCTTTAAGCGCTTTAGGAGAGTTATACCGTCCTCGCCGGGCAGCATTATATCAAGCAGTATCAGCTCGGGCAGCTTGGTTTTCAACGCGTCGAAAAGCGCCGCGCCGTCCGTAAAGCCGCAAGTCTCGAACCCCGAGGCGTTCAGCGTGTATATCATCAACTCGCGTATGGAGTTTTCGTCCTCAACACAGTAAATCATTTTTCACACCTCAAATCACACCATTATTGCCATTGCCAGCGTTCCCGCGACCATAAGGCATAGTCCGATAAACGACCTTACGCTCAATCTTTCTTTGAAAACTATGTACGAAAACAGCATCGTTATCACGATACTCAGCTTGTCTATCGACACGACAACGCTTAACGTTCCATTCTGCACAGCGTAATAGTAGCACAGCCACGATGCTCCCGTCGCAAGTCCCGACAGCGCTATAAACATAAGTTCGCGCCCATCTATGCTTTTGATTTGTTTTTGCTTGCCTTTGATGAAAACTATTATCCACGCCATTATGAGGACTACTCCCGTACGTATAGCCGTGCCGAGATTGGACTCGATACCCGATATTCCGATTTTGGCGAGGATAGACGTAAACGCCGCGAAAACCGCTGAAAAGACCGCATATACTATCCAACTCTTACTGCCTGTTTGCCTTTGCCGCACGGCAAGTTCCGTCTTGTCATATGGGTTTTGCTCGGTCTGCTTTTTTTCAATCATATGGAATATTCCCGCAGCCAGTATCGCCGTACCTATGAGCTTTACCGCCAAATGTTCGGTCTCGCCGAATAGAATTATCGCAAGCAATACCGACAGCACCGTGCTTGATTTATCGATAGGTATGACCTTGTTAATATCGCCGATTGACAGTGCCTTGAAATAGCACAGCCAAGACGCACCCGTAGCAAGTCCCGACAAGACCAGAAAAAACAGCGATTTTGTTTCAAGGTTAGTTATCGTTCCGATCGAACCTGCCACAAAAACCATAACCCACGAAAAAATCAGTACTACGACCGTGCGCAAAGCCGTTGCAACGTCGGGGTCGGTCTTTTTGATGCCGCATTTCGCAAGTATCGCCGTAAGCCCCGCGAAAACCGAAGAAAAGCAAGCAGCGATAAGCCACATAATACATCACCTCTACGGACATTATACTACATTTTTCCGCGATTTTCAACGGGTATTTCAAGAAATCTCGATATCGTGCGTTCCGATTATTGAGAAAATCACCCATTCGGCGATGTTGACCGCGTGGTCGCCTATCCTCTCGAAATATTTCGCGATCATCAGCAAATCAAGCATAAATTCTCCGTCGTTCGGATTTGCGGCTGTCTCGCGTATCAAATCCGATTTTACTTTGATGAAGCACTCGTCCACAATATCATCGTACCGGATCACGGCTTTCGCAAGGTCGGTATCACGCTTTACATACGCGTCAATACTGTCCGTTACCATTTTAATTGTCGCAGTTCCCATTTGGTAAACGGGGAGCGTTTTCGGCGGTACGCGTCCGTTCAAAAATGCAATAATTTCCGCGACATCCTCCGCCTGATCACCTATGCGTTCCATATCCGTTATCATTTTCAGGGCGGCGGAAATTTGCCGCAGATCGCGCGCTACGGGCTGTTGATGAAGCAGCAGCTTTAAGCACAGCGACTCAATATCGCGCTCCTTGCGGTCTATTTCCTTTTCAATAGCCGAAACCTTTTTCGCCAACGTTCCGCTGCCCTCGGAGAGAGCTTTCGCGGATATCGCGATAGCTTCCTCGCAGAGCGAACCCATTGCTATCAACTCGTTATTCAAAAGCGATAATTGCTCATCGAATGCGCTTCTCATTATCCGAACCTCCCCGTAATATAATCCTCCGTGCGCTTATCGCGAGGGTTTGAAAACAGCGTCTCGGTATAGCCGTATTCGATAAGTTCACCGAGCAGAAAAAACGCGGTTTTATCGGAAATTCTCACTGCCTGCTGCATATTGTGAGTGACTGTTATTATTGTGTAATGTTTTTTCAATTCGCCGCACAATTCCTCGATTTTCAGTGTTGAAATGGGGTCAAGCGCACTTGTCGGCTCGTCCATTAAAAGCACCTTCGGCTCTACGGCGAGTGCCCGTGCAATGCAAAGTCTTTGTTGTTGACCGCCCGACAGTCCGAGCGCGCTCTTTCTGAGCCTGTCCTTTATTTCGTCCCATATCGCCGCGCCTTTCAGCGAACGTTCTACAATATCATCAAGCTTAGCTTTGCTTTTTATTCCGTGTGTCCGCGGTCCGTAGGCTACGTTGTCGTAAACGCTCATCGGGAAAGGGTTCGGCTTCTGAAACACCATTCCGATCTCCTTTCGGAGCAGATTTACGTCCGTTTTCGGTGAGTAAATATCCATGTTGCCGTAGAGCAGCTCGCCCGTTATTTTAACGCCCGTTATCAAGTCGTTCATTCGGTTGAGCGATTTCAAAAACGTGGATTTTCCGCAGCCCGACGGACCGATAAGTGCTGTTATGCTGTTTTCGGGGATTTCAATGTTTATGTTTTTCAGTGCCTGGGTATTGCCGTACCAAAGGCACATATCCTTGACCGAAATAATGTTTGCCATTTTAACGCTCCCTTCGTTTCTTGAAATGCCGTGCGACAAATTCCGCAGCAAGATTTATTATCAGCGTGAGTATCATCAGCACGGCGGCTATTGCAAATGTTACTCCCGAATCCGCGCGCTCGTTCGCGTAGACGTACAGCGCCACCGAGAGAGTTGCGCCCGAGCTGCCCAAAGCATCGATAAACCCGTTCAGCGAATGCGCCAATCCCGCCGTGAACAGCAGCGCCGCCGATTCGCCGAGAATTCGTCCGACAGCCAAAATGCAGCCTGTGATTATCCCGTCAACGCAACAGGGCAAAACCACCGTGCGGATAACGCGCCATTTGCCTGCGCCCAAGCCGAACGCGCCCTCGCGGTAGCTTTGCGGCACGGTTTTCAAGCTCTCCTGCGTGGTTCGCATTACTGTCGGAAGGTTCATTATCACGAGCGTCAGAGCGCCCGCCAAAACGGAGGTTTGCAAGTTCAGAAATTGACAGAAAAACAACATTCCGACAAGCCCGTAAATTATCGAGGGTATACCCGATAAAATTTCGGCGGCGTATTCAATCACCGCAACGAGTCGTTTGTTTTTCGCATATTCCGTGAGATAGACCGCCGCACCCGCGCCGAGCGGTATTACGATAATGAGCGTTGTGATTATTATGTAGAGAGTGTTCAGAATATCGGGCAAAATGCCGATCGTGCCCGCGATGTAGCTCGGCTTTGATGTCAGAAGCTCCCAAGATAAATTCGGCAAGCCTTCAGCAAGAACGTAAACTATCAGAAATAGCGTGAGCGCACACGTTATCGTGACCGCCGCCGTCATCAGAATTTTCGCCGCCGCGATATAGGCTTTTCGTTTTCGGGAAATTTGTCCGCTCTGCGTTTTTTCGCCTGCACACACTTTTCTTTTAAATGATATTTGTTCGATGTGCATTTTCACTCCCCCTTATCACGTTTTAAAAAGAAGTTCAGTGCTGCGTTTATCAGCATAATGAACAGGAACAGCACTAAGGCTATCGAGAACAGCGCTTGTCGCTGCAAGCCGCTTGAATAGGACATTTCGCTTGCGACCGCTGTTGTGAGAAACCGCACGCTTTGGAACAGCGACGGCATATTCGGCGCGTTTCCCGAAACCATCATTACTGCCATTGCTTCGCCGATAGCTCTGCCCACGCCGAGTACGACCGCCGCCGCTATACCGCTTTTTGCTGCCTTTACCGATACTCGGAAATAGGTTTCGGTCGGGGTCGCTCCAAGTGCCAACGACGCGTCCTCGTATTCGCGCGGAACAGCTTCCAGAGCCGTTACCGAGACTTTTATTATTGACGGTAAAATCATAATTGCGAGGACGATTATCGCCGCTAACAGGCTTGCCCCGTCGGGAATGTTGAATACTTTCCTGATCGAAGGAACGAGTATCAGCATACCGACAAATCCGTACACTACCGAGGGAATACCCGCGAGTAGGCTCACTGCCGATGAAATCAACGTCTTAAGCTTCGGCGGCGCGAATTTAGCGATAAAAACCGCCGTCAAAAATCCCACGGGAACGCCAAGCAGTATCGCGCCCGCCGTGCCGTAAACGCTTGTGAGAATAAACGGTAATATCCCGAATTTCGGCTCGGCGACCCGAGCCGGGCTGGCAGCGGTCGATTGCCACGTTTGTCCGAAAAGAAATTCCGTAAGACCGATCTCTTTGATAGCCGGTATCCCCGAGATTATCAGGTAAACGGTTATCAGCAGTACGAAGCCGACCGTTATCAGTCCGAGTATAAGGAAAACGCCGTGAACGACGTTCTCCAAGAATTTTTTACTTTTCATATCTCACCCATATAGTAGTTAGTTTTATAGCGATTAGTAGCTAGTAATTGGCGGCAAAACAGCCTTTCCCTTTAATAACTAGCAACTAGCTGCTATTCTCTAATAACTAGCAGGAACTACGCCCGCGCTTGTAATGTATTCGCGCGCCTTATCGGAGAGTGCGAAATCGTAGAACGCCTTAGCCGTTTCGGACAACTCCGTGCCGCTTTTCGTCACGAATACGAACGGACGCTGTACTTTGTAAGTACCGTCCTTTACGGTCGCTTCTGCGGGAGCAACGCCGTCCACGTTTACCGCCTTGACACTGTCGTTCACCGAGGCGAGCGAGGCATAACCGATGGCGTTCGGGTTGCCGGAAACGGCGGTAATTACCGCACCTGTTGAGGTCAGTTCTTGACGATATTTACAATTTCCCTCGGTCTTAGTGATGCTCTCAAAGCCGTCGCGCGTTCCCGAACCCGCCTCTCTGCCAATAAGGACTATCTCGGTATCACTGCCGCCGACATCCTTCCAATTTGTAATTTCGCCCGTGTAGATTTTTGCGATGTTTTCAAGAGACAGATCGAGTACAGTGTTTTCCGTGTTGACGATGATCGCGATACCGTCGTAGGCGAGAACCGTTTCGACCAGACCGTTCGATTTTTCCTCGTCTTTGAGGTTGCGGCTTGAAAGTCCGATGTCGCAGCGCCCCTCGGAAACGGCTTGTATGCCCGAACCCGAACCCGTGGGATTGTATGTGAACGTAACGCCGCTGTTTTCAGCTTCAAAAGCTTCGCCGAGTATGCCGATGACCTTTTCCATAGAGGTAGAGCCGTCGGTCGCTACGGTTCCCGAAAGGTTTTTTGAACAGCCGGCAAACGAAACCGCCATAATTCCCGCTGTCAAAACCGCGAATACCTTTTTCATTGTGTTCATAATAAATTCTCCTTTACAGATGTTTTGTAATTGCTTACAGTCCAATAATACATCGAAATTATCAAATCTGTTATCGGGAAATTGTAAAGTTTTTGTAAAATTTATTTTCTTCTTGTTAATAATTTCGCGGCTGCGAACGATGTAAACGGAACGGTAAGTATTACACCTAAGCTGCCGGAGATCGGCATTTTGTAAAGAGTTTGTAAATTTTGCAGATTTGGTTTGTGTTCTATTCTTTGTTTTATGTGACTCAATTTTTGACCTGATTTTACTCTTAACTTATGTATTATGATAAGTTGAAGTTCGCCCGTCATCTTTTCCGAGCTGTCTTCTTGACCACATCTTTGACCATAGACACGCTCGGAACACACGGAAACAACGGATACAAGACCGCCAAAGAGCATTTCCCGCGGAGCAGAAACCGCTGTAAAAAGCCATTCGCGGCGGAGAGGACTTTAATCATACTTTTCGGGACGCGGAGGTCGCGTGTTTAAATCACGTCGTCTCGACCAAGTTGAAAGCTACATTTTTAGTGCAAAACGCACAAAGAATGTGGCTTTTTCTTTTGCACAATTACTAACCGTCGGTTGTGAAAACAATCGGCGGTTTTCTTTTGGAGGTGTTTGCAATGAACAAGCTTAGGGTGGCTGCCTACTGTCGCGTGAGCACCGATCACGAGTAACAGGAGTCAAGCCTTGAAGCGCAGATTTCTTATTATGGAAAGCTCATTGCGGAACATAGGGACAGGCAGCTTGTAAAAATCTATGCCGAGCGCACTTCGGGAACTCAATTGAAGAAACGCACCGAGTTTATGAAAGTGCTCAAGGCGTGCAAACTAGGCAAAATCGACTTGGATAAGGAGACGCGAACAATGATGGGAATTTATGCGGGATTTGCTCAGGAAGAAAGCAGGAATATGAGCAAAGCCACGGTTAGAAGCAGTGTTTTTTTCAAAAAAGCTTTGCGAAAAACTTCTCATGGGAAAACGCAAGAAAGACAAGAGGAAAACGGACAATAAAGTCCTCCTGCGTTTTGATTGTCGTTTTCTCCTTTCCCGCATATTATGTGTGAAAGGAGGCATCGCTTATGAACAACACAACACACTGCGGCAACGCAGATTGCACTTCAAAAAATCCCTACGGGAAAATGCTGGACGCGTTTCCGCCGCAGCACCAGAACAGACAGCCGGGTCTGGAATATTTGATGAAGCCCGTGCCGATCTCCGAGCGCGGCGAACCGTGCCGCAAGCTGGAGGGCAAGACCGCCATAATCACGGGCGGCGACAGCGGGATCGGACGCGCTGTCGCGTATGACTTCGTGAAAGAGGGCGCGGCGGTTGCGATCGTTTATTACGACGAGGACGCGGACGCGCGGGAGACTGCCGAAAGAATACGCCGGCTCGGCGGGTGCTGTCTGCCGATAAAGGGTGACTTAAAAAATCCCGAATTCGCGCGGGACTGCGTTCAGAAAACGATAGAGCGCTTCGGCGGCTTGGATATTCTCGTAAACAATCACGCGTTTCAGTTCGTCAAAAGAAGCATTCTGGACATCTCTCACAAGCAGCTTGAGTTTATATTTCGAAACAACGTGTTCTCGTTTTTTTATATGATACAGTATGCCTTGCCGTATATGAAAAAAGGCGGCAGCATAATCAACACCGCGTCCGTAACGGCGTTTCAGGGCAACAAAGACCTCATAGATTACAGCGCGACAAAGGGCGCGATCGTCGCGCTTACGCGCTCCCTTGCGCTGTCGCTTGCCGATAAGGGCATACGTGTGAACGCGGTCGCGCCGGGTCCGATCTGGACGCCGCTCATTCCCGCGTCGTTTTCCGCGGAGGAGGTCGCGGGCTTCGGCTCGGAAACGTCCTCCGTGCCTATGATGAGAGCAGGACAGCCCTGCGAGGTCTCGCCGTGCTACGTTTTTCTCGCGTCCTGCGACAGCAGCTATATGACGGGACAGGTGCTCAATCCCAACGGCGGCACTATCGTATAGGAATAATCGTGCCAAAAAAGGAAACAATAGCTCCCAAAAGGAGGAATGTTTCTATGTTCAAACACGAAAAGCAATTATTTCACCCCGTCGGTGTTGAAAAGCCGAATCCGCAGTACGCGGCGCTGATGCAGGAGCAGCTCGGCGGCGCGAACGGAGAGCTCAAGGCGGCGATGCAGTATATGTCGCAGAGTTTCCGTATCAAGGATCAGGCAATTAAAGACCTGTTTCTCGATATTGCCGCGGAGGAGCTCGGGCATATGGAAATGGTGGCGCAGACCATCAATCTGCTGAACGGTCACGACGTTGACGCGGAGAAAACGCCCGCGGGCGAAATAGAAACGCACGTCCTGCTCGGACTGAACCCGGGGCTGATAAACGCGTCGGGGTACTCGTGGACGGGGGACTACGTTTCCGTGACGGGCGACCTCTGCGCCGATCTGCTGTCGAATATCGCGTCGGAGCAGCGCGCGAAAGTCGTGTACGAGTACCTTTACCGCCAGATCGACGACAAAAAGGTGCGGGAGACGATAGATTTTCTGCTGAACCGCGAGGAGGCACACAACGCGATGTTCCGCGAGGCGTTCAACAAAGTGCAAAACACCGGCTCGAACCGCGATTTCGGCACGACCAAGGCGGCGAAGATGTATTTCAGCATGTCGGAGCCGTCGCCCTCGGACAGCCCGTTCACGAACGTAAACGCCGCGCCGCCGTCCTTCAACGGCGACCGCCCCGTTGCTCAATAAATCCGAACACCCGTCAATTCCGAACCTGCGGGGAGGATATTGGCGGGTGTTTTGTTTTGAGCCTTTTTTAATCGAA
Organism: Lachnospiraceae bacterium; assembly: GCA_023664705.1. Lineage (GTDB taxonomy): Bacteria > Bacillota > Clostridia > Oscillospirales > Ruminococcaceae > CAG-115. The sequence goes on from JAMPFE010000054.1 coordinate 11,220, forward strand.
CTTGCAGAAGTAAAACATGAGCGGTTTTTAGTGAGTGTCGAAAAAATCTTTTCGGTAACGATTTCACAAGTTAATTGGACAAATCTGTTGTGAAAATACACAGATTTGTCCTTTTACTTTTGTTAAAAATAACATACATTTGCGCTGTGGGTAGGAATACTTACAGCGTTTTTAATTAAGGAAGGAATAACTTGGTCATGAACAAAATTCAAAAGCGCGTATTCTTCGGCTATAACAGAAACGCATTGGGAGAATTCGTCATATGGGAAGAACAGGCGGAGGTCGTAAGATACATATTTGCTACCTATGCTTGTGGTCATTCACTTGCATTTATTGCAAATGAACTGAAAGTACTCGGAATATCTTCGCCGACCAACAAACCGACTTGGGGAAGACAAATAATCAACAATATTCTCGAAAACGAGAAATATCTGGGAAACGAGGATTATCCTAAAATTGTTGAGGCTGAGATCTTTGAGAAAGTTTCCGAGATAAAGGCCGGAAATTCTTATTCCGTTAGGTATCACGGTTTGAGCGAAGGTATAAATCGATTGTAAACAAAAAAATGGGTTGACAAATCCTATTAAATAGGGTATAATATAGACAGTAGGTGATACAATGACGAGGAAGTTTGTGATACTGCCGGAATTTGACAAGAACTGGGCAAGCATGGGATTGAACGACAATGATTTGCGCAGACTTCAAGAGGAACTGCTTTTCGATCCCGAAAAAGGCGATGTTATGCAGGGGACGGGCGGTCTGCGAAAGCTGCGGTTTGCGTTTGAGGGGCAAGGCAAAAGCGGTGGCGTTCGGGTTTGTTATGTTGATTTCGCGGTTTATGAGAGCATTTATCTTATCACCGCATATCCTAAAAGTGAAAAGGATAACCTAAGCAAGAGCGAGCGTAGCTCTATCGCAAAGCTGATAAAAGCGTTGGAGCGCGCGTTGTCCGAAAAGGAGTGAGCATATGAGCGTATTTGAGAGTATTATGACGGGCTTAAACGAAGCCGTGGATTACGAAAAGGGTAAGGGCAAGGCTCGAAACGTACAGCTTACGGTCGCCCCTGTTCCCGATTTCACTGCTGAAGAAATAAAGGCTTTGCGGCAGTCTTTAAAGATGACGCAGGGCATGTTCGCCGCGCTTATGGGCGTTTCGTCCAAAACCGTTGAGGCTTGGGAGGCGGGCACGAATATCCCACTCGGCACGGCTCGGAGAATGTTGGGTCTGTTGAAGTCGGACAATTCCATTCCGACAAAATATAACCTTGTGGGTTGACGATTTATCTCATCTGATGAATGTCGAAAAAATCTTTTTCGTCAGCGTTTCACATGTATCTGATATTCGCTTTGTAACCCAAAATCGGAACAGAATCGTTGTCATTATCGGGCGCTGAACCACGCT
>JAMPFE010000055.1 GCA_023664705.1 Lachnospiraceae bacterium
GAGCTGCCGTCCCGTATCCCGACGGCGGTCGACGCTTTGCCGCGCGCGATATCCAAGCGATATGTCGTGCTTGTGCCGTATGATACCGTGCAGTACGAGGTCGCACCCAAGCCTTGTACGGACGAAGAAAGCGTCGGTACGATGAGAAGTGCAAAAATGATCCCGTGTGGCAGACCTACAACCGCGCGTATAAAGCTCACTATGCCCGCTATATGAAAAAGAAAATGACTGTAGCCGAGTTCGAGGAGTGGTCGCAGTTTGCGTCCGAAATTCGGGATAGGGCGCTCGCGGGGGATATTCCTTATGAGCAGTATTATGTCGATATTCGCAAGTAAAAAAGCTAAGGTGGTGTTCTACCATCTCAGCTTTTGGGTTGTGCTATTCTTTGTTTTATGCGGCTCAATTTTTGAAAACTATGCTTTTTTCTTCGTATGCTTTAAAAGAAAAATCGAAATATAATGTCCCGCACAAACGAACAACGCCATTACCGTCAAATAATCCAGCAGGAAAAATATGAGCGGTTCTTCAAAATCGAAAAACGCAAAGTGATTTCTCAAAAACATATAACTCGCCAAATCACGTTTGATAAAAGCGTACACCCCGTATCCCGAAATTAAAACGGCGATCCCGCGCAGTACCCATTTTCGCACGGCAGAGGGCTTTTTCACGAGCCTTCCCGCCATGCTCGTCATCATTTTCCAATGCAGCCCGAGATGCAGTGACAGAAAAACAAATCCCCAGTAGGCGCAAAGCATATGCGCGGTGCGCGCTATTGAGCTTAATCCGCGAATTTTTACCCATTTGAAAACATAGCTTGAAAGCACCACGCCGCTTGCCATAGAACCGAACATACAGAGCAGAACGAGTATCACAAGCGTTGTTTGCAGCACTCGAAAAGCCGTGTATTTCCCTTTGAAAACGCTGCGCTGCCACTTTCCGTTCAAAATGTGATGCGTGATAAACAGCGCGAACATCGCCGTGCCGACCCATTCGTGAGCCGCCTCGCCCAGCATACTGTACGACATCAGCAGAAGCAGCCCTGCAGTCATCAGAATATCCACAATGATTTTAACGATCTGTTTTTTCGTCATACTTCCCCCTAATTATTCGCGAAAACGCTCTCCAACCAATCGGCGTAATCCTTTACCCAGCCGCCGTCCGAGCCGAATCCGTGAGGCCAGCCGTCCAAAACGATTCGACTCACGGGCAGCCCCATATCCTTTATAACTTGATACTGCTGCTCGAATTGACGGTAAAACGGGTCCTCCGTGCCGTAAACGTAAAACGTCGGCGGCAGATTGCCCTCGGCAAGCCAATTCGGGTCCATATTTCCCACGCTCAACCATCCGTAAAACGAGTAGATCATTCCGTCCGCGGCGGCGTGTGCGGGGCGCGCGTCCAGCTCATCGGGAACGTAATCGGGGTCGAGCTTAGTACCGTTTACGTTCTCATCGTAGTGCATTAAAAATTCTCCCGCCTGTATGCCGCCCGCCGAAAATCCCATAACGGCGACATCGTTCGGGTCGATGCCGTAAATATCGGCGTTTTTGCGGATAAACCGCACCGCTCTCGCCACGTCCAACGCGCCCTCCTCTTGATTGTACGGGCGCAGACGGTAATCAACGACGAACGTTTGAAAACCGAGTTCCCGAAGTGCGGCGGCGGTCGTCAGCGAGTCGGTGAAATTCCCTCGGAACTGATACGCGCCGCCCGCCATAAGCACCACCGCGCCTTTGGGCTTCACGCCCTCACGCAAAGGTATCGCCGTGACGTAGGGGCGAAAATTCCATTCATCGAAATAACCCGTCATATTTTCCGTGAAATTCGTGACTGCGGGAACGTTATCCGTTTCCCAAAGATACAGCGCCTGAAATTTCGCGGGATCGGCGGCTGTGTTCAGAACGGTTTGATTTCCGCTCGGAAGCGGCATTCTCTTGGACGCGTAACCGCCGCTCCAATCGCTTGCCTTGCCGCTGCCGTAGTTGTATTCTTCGGGGAAATCGTCGGGTGTCGCGACCGTGTCCTCGGACGTTCCCGCGCGGCGCTCGTCAAAAACCAACAGTTCCGCTTTGTTCATATTTATATTCTCTCCCGCAGATGATGTTTCGGTGATTGATAACGTTGAACTATTTGACGGCGAATTTGTGTTTTCCGACAGCGAGACTATTGACTGTTCGGAAAAATCGTCTGTATTCGTCGCCGCGCCGCCGTTTTCGCAGCCCGTGGCAGCAAACAGTATTGCCACCGCTAATGCGATAAAACGCTTTTTTCTCATTTTTTTCACCTCGCAATTTACTTTACAATTCTATTATAAAACAATCGAGACCTCTTGAGAAGTCTCGATTTGTTATGCAGCTTATACCTTTGGGTGTTTACTTCTGCTCGTCCACGGGAGGAACCATTTTGACATAGTTTTCCAGCATTTCGGGCGTGCTGTTGTAGTAGCGCGTATTTTTATCCAAAGCGGCGATTTTCGCCATTTCCTCGTTCGTCAGCGAGAAATCGAAAATATCGAAATTCGCGCGGATATGCTCGGGATTTTTCGAGCCGGGTATCACGATATTTCCCGCCTGAGTGTGCCAGCGGAGAATTATCTGCGCGTTGCTCTTGCCGTATTTCTTCGCGAGCTCGGCGAATATCGGCTCCTCGATCAGCGCCTTATCGCCGTGACCGAGCGGGTACCACGCTTGAATGATGATCCCCTCTTTCGCGAGGAATTTTTTCAGCTCGTTTTCCTGAAAATACGGGTGAACTTCGGTTTGCAAAATCGCGGGTTTTACCTCGCAAATATCAAGAATTTCCTTCACGCCGTCTGCCGTAAAATTGGAAAGCCCTATCGACTTTACCTTGCCCGCCTTGTACGCCTTTTCCATCAGCTTGTAGCCCGCGATATAGTTGCCCGCGGGCTGATGAATGAGCAGCAGGTCGATGTAGTCGCTATCCAGCCGCTCCAGCGTTTTTTCAACCGCGTCCGCTTGCTCATAGAACGACGGCCAGAGCTTCGTCTCAAGGAAGATCTCCTCTCTCGGAACGCCCGATTTTTTCAGCGCCCGTCCGACCGCTTTTTCGTTCATATAGGCGTTGGCGGTGTCGATAAGGCGGTAGCCGTCTTTCAGCGCCGAAACGCAGGAATTTTCCGCGTCGTCGGGCTCCAAAAGAAATGTTCCGATGCCCACCAGCGGCATTTGTACGCCGTTGTTCAGTGCTATACATGCCTGATTGCTCATTGATTTTCCTCCTTACCGGTTCTTCTTTTCCTTGCTGCTGTCGTGTTGCTTTTTGCGCTCCTCAACCATATTTACGAACCACTCCACCATTTTTGGGTCGTAATGGGAGAAGAATGCGCTTGCCGCAGTGTCGAGCGCGGCGACGGCGCTCATATCCTCGTCGGTGAGCGCGAAATCGAACACGTCCAGATTTTGCACCATGCGCTCCTTATGAACGGACTTCGGCAGCACCACCACGCCGCGCTGAATGTTCCAGCGGAGCATTACCTGCGCCGAGGTCTTGCCGTATTTTTTGCCGATGCTCACGAGCGTTTCATTCTCGAACAGACCGCCGCGCCCCTCGCCGAACGGTGCCCAAGCTTCTATTTGTACGCCGTATTTGTCCATCCACTTTTTGGCTTCGGTCTGCTGATTTAAAGGGTGCGTTTCCACTTGATTTACCATGGGTCGGATCCGGCTGAACGACGCGATATCCACCATTCTGTCGGGGTAGAAGTTGGAAACGCCGATCGCGCGGAGCTTGCCCTCTTCATACATATCCTCCAATGCCCGATATGCGCCGTAGTAGTCCGAAAAGGGCTGATGCAGCAGCATTAAGTCGATATAATCGGTCTGTAATTTTTTCAGACTTTCCTCGACCGATTTGCGGCACTCGTCGTAGCCGTAATGCTCGACCCATACCTTTGTGGTGAGGAAAATATCCTCGCGCTTAACGCCCGATTTTTTTATCGCAGAGCCGACCTGCTCCTCGTTGAAATAGCTCTGCGCCGTGTCTATCGAGCGGTAGCCGACCTCAAGCGCGTCCAGAACGCACCTCTCGCATTCCTCGGCGGTCACCTGATGCACGCCGTAGCCCAAAATCGGCATTTTAACGCCGTTTGATAACGTTACATATTCCATGTCGGTTCTCCTTATCCTAATTTTCCGTATTCTTCGTCCGACACAGCCTCACACCATTCGGTAGAGCTGTCCTCTCCGGGAATTTCCAACGCAAGGTGCTGAAACCATGAATCCCTTGCCGCGCCGTGCCAATGCTTCACTCCCGTGGGGATGTTCACAATATCGCCGGGGTGCAGCTCACGCGCCGCTTCTCCCCATGCCTGATACCAACCGCGTCCGCTTACGCAGATAAGCATTTGTCCTCCGCCGGATTTTGCGTTGTGAATATGCCAATTGTTGCGGCAGGACGGCTCAAAGGTCACATTAAATACGGGAATTTGCTCCGTTGAAATCGGCGCAAGATAGCTTTGCCCAACAAAATATTTTGCGAAAGCGTCGTTTTTATTGCCGATAGGGAACGCGGAAAGAACGGGTTCATCATTTCCGTCCGACGCACCGTATACCTCCTCTATCATCGGGAAAGCACTCCACGCCTTCGGCCACCCACAGTAAAAAGCAAGCTGCGTAACGATTTCCACAACCTCGGTCTTGGTAACGCCGTGTTCTTTTCCCAATATGAGATGCGACTTCAGCTGAGGATAAAGACCCGCCGAAAACAGAGCCGCAATTGTTACCATGCTTCTGTCGCGTGCCGAAAGCGGTTCCTCCCTCGCCCATACCTGACCGAATAAAACGTCGTCGTTCAGCTCCGCGAATTTCGGTGCAAGCTTTCCTAAGTTATCGCGCCCCGCCGTTTGTTTTTTTGTCATAATATCAGCCTTTCCTTTCAGTCTATCTTCGTCCCGTCCGAGAACGCACTGCCCACGCGCTCTCCCAAAACGAGATACCCGTTATTCACGGGGTCGAACGCAATGGGACGCAGCTTCGCGGGATCGACCATGCCCTTGTCGTCCAGAACCGATTCGTCCGCGCTGACGTTCACGATTTCGCCGATAACATTGCCGTCCTCGTTGAATTTCACAAGCCTGCACTCCAGCGTCATCGGCAGCTCGTTGATTACGGGCGCGTCGACGTTCGAGCTTTTCGTCACGGTGAAGCCCGCCTTTTTCAGCTTGTCGGGTTCTTTATTCGCGGAGACGATCCCCACGTAATCGCAGGCGACAACGTGCTTTTCGTCCGCGAAGCTGACTGTGAACGCGCCTTTCGCCTTGATGTTCTTGGTGGTCTTGTGATCCTCGCTGAGACAAAGAACGACCTTGTTCGCGTCGTAGATGCCGCCCCAAGCGGCGTTCATCGCGTCGGCATTCCCGTTCTCGTCATAGGTGCCGATTATCAGCACGGGCAGGGGGTACATCCATGTTTTTGCTCCGAAATCTTTTCTCATAGCCGTTTCTCCTTTAAGGTTGAATTTGCGCCGAAGCGCGGTTTCTCATATTTATTATAACCGAAAAATTCCGTTTTGTAAAGTCGGAAAATTATCGGTGTATACTGCGGTTACTCCTCTCCGCTCCAATCCCCGATATTCAGCCCCCAGCGGTCTGCCGCGTCGCCCCAGCCGGAGCTCATGCCGCCGAAGAACGGAACGCCGGTTTCGAGCGCCGCCATGCGCTCCATTTCCTCATCGGTCAGTTCAAAATCGAATATGGAGATATTTTCCTTAATGTGGTCGGGATTATTCGAGCCGGGTATCGCGATATGCCCCGCCTGTAAATGCCACCTCAAAATGACCTGCGCGGAGGATTTCCCGTGAACTTCAGCGATAGACGAAACAGTCTCGTCCGCGAAAAGCTCCTGCGTATGACCTCTGCCGCCTAGCGGGAACCACGATTCCAAAACCGTTCCGTATCCCTTCAGAAATTCAAGCTGTTCGCTCTCCTGATAATAAGGGTGTGTTTCGATCTGATTGACCGCGGGCGTTATCTCGGCAATCGCCATGATCTCCTTAAACTGTTCGGGCGTAAAGTTTGAAACGCCGATAGAGCGCACCTTGCCGTCCTTGACCGCCTGTTCCATAGCTTGGTAGCCGCCGATATAATTGCCCATCGGCTGGTGAAGCAGCAACAAGTCAATATACTCCAGGCCGAGATTTTCAAGCGCCGCATCGATACCGTCTGTATTGTAGCTGTCGGGCCAGAGCTTTGTGGTGACGAAAATATCCTCGCGCTTCACTATGCCGTCGTCAATCGCCCGTTTGATCCCCCGACCTACGCCCACCTCGTTATTGTACGCCTTCGCCGTATCGATGAGGTGATACCCCTCCGACAATGCCCAATAGACCGAATCGGAGGCTTGGTCGTCGGAGAGCGTAAACGTTCCGATGCCCAATATCGGCATTTCGTTCCCGTCGTTAAGCAGAACCGTTCGCGTTTCAAAGTCAAAAACGCCGACATTTTCATTCACGGCTGCGGAATTGCCGGTATTCCCTTGCCCGAAAACCAATCCGAGGCTCTTTACCCAATCCTTGACGGTTTCCTCGTAAGCCGAGGAGCGGAAGCGCTCGCCCTCGAGCCAATTTCCCGTACCCGCCGCTTCCGCGAGAAGCTCTCCGCTTTCGCCGAGACCGGAGCTTGTCGAGGTGCAGAACGGTATCACGGTCTTGCCCGAGAAATCGTTCGCGGAAATAAAGCCGTCCACGGGCCACGCGGCGATACCCCACCATATCGGGTAACCGACAAACACGTAATCATAGCTTTCCCAATTGTCGGAAACGGCTTTTTCAAGCTCCACCGCGCGCAGAGACGCGTCGTCGTGTTCCTTGGAAACGCGGCTGCTTCTGTCCGTCCAGTCGAGGTCGGCGCTGCTGTACGGCTCGGTCGGTACAAGCTCAAACAGGTCGCCGCCCGTTTCCTCCGCGATATATTCCGCGACCTTTTCCGTGTTGTTGGTCGCGGAATAATAGACCACAAGCGCTTTCCCGCCGTCCGAGCTGTCGGAGGGCGTTTTGCCCGACGGCGCGGAATTATTTTGCGCGGCGCCGCTATTCGGCTGCGACTGCGGCGTGCTGCTTTGGGTACTGCCGCTTTGTGTTCCGCTCGTGCCGCAAGCCGTAAGACCGAGGCTCATTACAAGTCCCAGAAGCCATGCCGATAATTTTTTCATATCAACAGTCCTTTCTTTATTTGGATTTCTGTTATTATTATAAAATAATCGAGACCTCTTGAGAAGTCTCGATTTGTTCATCAGTATATACCGTTGGGTTATAACGCGTTTTCAGAGCAGAGAACGACTTTTTTGACGGCATTCAAAAATCTTTCTATCATTTCCGACGGCTCGGTCGGGTAAAGGAGCCCGAACGGGATCGCGTAGTCCCATTTTACGGGAATCACCTTCATCATCGGGTGAACGCACGACCATTTCTCAATCACCAGCACCACGTTCTTTTGCCGTTCGCACTGATTAAAAACGTCCACGTCGTAAAAATCGAAATCCGTAAGCTTTATCAGTGGGTGCTTTTCCAGAATATCATCGCGCAGCTTGTCCATAAAGCGACTCCAGCCGCGGTGAATGATCATGAGATTTTCACCGTATAAGTCCTCCGCGGTCAGTTCATTCTTCCCAGCGAGAGGGTGATAGATCGATAAGGCACAGCATATCGGCTCTTTGGATATTTCAAAGCCCGCGCATTGACGAAGGTCGAGAAGCGTTTCATCAAAAATGCCCGTGACCACGTCGATATGCTCTCCAAGATTTTTGAGAATTTCCTTTGCGTTTTCGGGTGTGTTCTCAAAGGGAACGAGCTGAAAGCTGACGTCGGAGCAATGCTTGTGTATCTGCGGCCATAAATCGGTGAGAAGCTGCGCGGGCGTCATCGGCGACGTTCCGATACGGATAACGTTTTTGTCGTCCAGCTCTGCTTTTTTCGCGCGGAGCACCGATTCGCGGCAGTAATTGATGATATATTTCGCGTCGCGGTACATCGACGCGCCCGCTTTCGTCAGCTTCAGCCCCCGATGCGTGCGGTCGAACAGCTTCATTCCAAGGCTGTCTTCCAGCAGATTTATCTGTTTTATCACCGCCGTTGGCGTGACAAACAGCTCCTCCGCCGCCTTGTTGAAGCTGCCGAGATCGGCGGCTCTGATAAATGTTTCAAGTTGCGGATTGTACATAATTTAACCGCCTTTCTCTGTGCTTTTATTTAATTATATCACAAATTTCGGGAAAATGCAAATTTAAATTATGACTTTATTTTTGACCCTCCGAAAACCTCGGACATTTCCATTGAATCAAGCGCTTTGTCGATCTCGGCAATCTCCTTTTCCGAAAGAACGACCTCCGCCGAAGCGAGATTTTCGGCGAGCCTTGCGGATTTGCGCGTTCCGGGAATGGGGACGATGAAACCATGCTTACACAGCATCCACGCGAGAGAAATTTGCGCAGGAGTGCAATTTTTTTCGGAGGAATATTTCGCGAGCAGCATTAAAAGCTGTTCGTTTTGTCTGGCGGCTTCGGGTGCGAACTGCGGCATTGCGCTGCGGTAATCGAGCTTTTTGTCAAACGCGGAATTGCCGTTGTATTTCGCGGACAAAAAACCGTTCGCCAGCGGCGAAAACGCCACGAATCCGATATTTAATTCCCGAAGCGCGGGGAATAATTTTTCGTTCCAACGCGCCATCATCGAATAACGGCTTTGCACCGCCGTTACGGGGCAAATTTTATGCGCGCGGCGGATGGTTTCCTCGTCCGCTTCAGACAAGCCCCAGTGCGTTATTTTGCCCTCTTTTATCAACTCGGACATCATGCCTGCGACTTCCTCTATCGGTATTTTCGGGTCAACGCGGTGCTGATAATACAGGTCGAGGTGATCGGTCTGCAAGTGTTTCAGCGAGCTTTCAAGCGATTTTCGGATAACCTCCGGGCGTGAATCGGGAACGAGCGCCTTATTCACCGAGCCGCTTTGCTCGTCAAAGCGAATGCCGAATTTCGTCGCGAGTATAATTTTATCACGGAACGGCTTCAGCGCCTCTCCGAGAAGATTTTCATTGTCGTGCGGGTCGCTTTCCGTGCCGTAGACCTCCGCGGTATCGAAAAAATTGCAGCCAAAATCGACCGCTTTGACGAGCAGCTCCGTCATTTCGCGCTTATCGGCGGGCGCGCCGTAAGCGTGGCTCATTCCCATACAGCCGAGCCCGACTGCCGATACCTTCAGATCTTTTCCGAGTGTTCTGTACTGCATAATTTTCACCTTTCAAATTCAATGTCCGAACAGCCAGCCCATAATTTCCTCGTCGTAGGCGAACAAGCCGCCTCCGCCGTGTTCGTTGGACATACCGCGCTCGGTGAAATAACCGTGTTTTTTCACATCGAGAACGGCGAGCTTCTCTATTTCTTCCCGCGTTAAACCTTGCTTTTCGTAAAGTCCGCAAAGCGTTTCATAAGCGGATTTTGCGGGCTGCGAGCCGTAATATTCGTCGTTTTCGCCGATAGCGAAATACACGGGCAATCTCGCGTTCGCAACGGGCTGCAGACCGCCGTCCCACTGCGAGCTGATGTGCAGACAAGCCGCGAACAGATCGGGGCGTTTTTCGAGCACGAGCGATAAGGTTTCGCCGCCGCCCGAAAAGCCGTTCGCGTACACCTTGCCGATATTGTAATTTTCGAGCAGAAATTCCGTGAGCGCAATCGTCTGATTTGCGGAGGTCTCGCGCCAATCGGAAAGCTGCGGCGCGGCGACTATCATTTCCGCGTTGTATTTTTGCGCCTCAAAGCCGAATTCCTCTGCCTTTATATTCGCCGCGACGCCCTGAAAATACAGCCCCTCGTAACCCGGAAGCGTCACAAAAAGCGCGTAAAGACGGCTGCCGTCGTAGCTTTCGGGAACGTACAAATTAAAGTGAATATCCCCGTTATTCGGCGAATGATAAATGTTGTCAACAGAAAATCCGCGATAATTTTCCGTGCCGACTGTGAGCAGAGCTGCGTCGATTTCAGTCGGCTTTGCGATCGGGTTTTCTTCGGGAATGTCGCTCGCGGAGCTTTCCGCGAAAGAATTTTCCTCCGCAATGACATTATCGGCGCTTTCGGCTGACGAACCGCTCGTTTCGGAACTGTCGGCGCTGTCAAGAGAAACCGTGCCGTTCTCGGAACTCGGAGTTTCGGGAGCGGTGCTTTGACCGCACCCGGAAAGTAAGATTACTGCCGATAAAAGGAATGTCAAAAAATTGTATTTCATTTTTACTCCACACCATATTGCGCCAGGTAATTGTCTATTGTCGATTGATCCTTTGAGAAAACGCCGTCGGGAATAGTTGCGTTTATCGCATTATCCCTGATAAACTGTATCGATTCCGCGTACTGCTCCTCGTCCATTGATGCGGACTGCGACACGGGAATTACCGTTTTTCCCGAGAAGTCGAATTTGTTCAAAAAAGTTCCCACGGTCATCGGGCAGGTGTGCCACCAAATGGGATAACAAAGCACTATCGTGTCGTATTCGGCAATGGAATTTATCGCGTTTTTCAGCGGCGGGCGCGCGTTGCTGTCGGCTTCGTCTTTCGCCTCGCCGTAGGCTACGGTGTTGTAATCATCGCTGTAGGGCGTTTCGCGCTCAATGCGGTAAAAGTCCGCGCCCGTGTTCGAGATGATATTGTTGGCAATACCCTCGCTCGTGCCGCTCCATGAGAAGTACGCGACAAGTATCTTATTTCTTTCGGGAGTAACGGGTTCGGGCTGAGGTTCTGAAACCGTTTCGGAGCTTGACGATTCGGGTTCGCTTAGCGTTTCCGAGGAGCTTTCAACACTGCTTGAAATTTCCTCGGTGCTTGTCGCACTTGAACTCTCCGTTTGTGTTGAAACGGTTGAATTTTCCACAGAGGTCGTACTTGAAGTTGTCGTTGAACTCGTTGTTGACGCAGTACTTGAAGAAGTCGTACTCGACGAGCTTTCGTATATGTTTGCGATGGACTGACTTGGTTCGTTATTGCTGCAAGCGCTCAGCGAAAGCATCGCAAAAGCCGCAACAAAAATCGCCGCAAGTTTTTTCGTTATTTTCATTTTTTTGCACTCCTTGTTACATTTGATTTTCCCAGAATTTCACCGCGAGGTCGAGCCAACCCTCGGCGACTGTTCCCGTGCCGATACCAAAGCCGTGCCGCAAGCCCTCGTAAACGTGGAATTCCGTCGGTATTCCATAGCTTTTCAGCACGTTTATCCGGCTTTCCATGGTGCGCCAATTTGCGATTCCGTCACTGTCGCCAACGCACGCGAAGGTCGGTGGATCGCTTTCGGAATATTCGCCGTGACCCGTGTACTGCATAATTACCGCACCCGGCTTCGGAAGATCATCGCCGCCGAAATATTCCGTACCGTAACTGCCGAGATACGCCGCCATTCGCGCGCCCGCCGAGCCGCCCCAAAGCGAATAATTTTCTGTGCTTACACCGAGCTTTTCTGCGTTCTCGAAAATAAAGGTTATCGCTCTCGCCAAGTCCTCGCAAGCGGTCTGCGCGCCCGGGCGGTAAATCAGCGCGAATGCGTTGTAACCACGCTTTGAAAGCTCCAGCGCGTGAGGGAAGCTGTCGTGCATCGCGCCCACATACGCAAAACCGCCGCCTGCATTACACACCGCAAAAGGCGCATTTTTGTTTCCCTTGAAAAAGAACAGCCCTGTGTCGCGTTTCGCGGGATCGGCAGCCTTTTCCGCATCGGTGTAGATGTCGAAAAATATTTGCTCACCGCCTGCCGCGCGGTCGGCGAAATAATTCGCAATCTCGACTGTCTTGTCGGGATCGATATTGTTGTACCAAGTCAACCGCAAATTCCCGAGCGTATCGCCGCTGTAATATCCCTCGTCAACGGGGAATATCAGCCGTCCGTATTCACCGAAAACGGGGTCGTTTATAACATCAGAAATTCGTGTATTTAATGTATAAGCGTTGCGTTTCATTTGAATATTATCCTCGCTGACAGTAGACTTGAGAGAAGACGGCGCACCTTCTTCTTTTGTTTGCAGGCTGTCATCCGCGACCGTAAAATGCGGCTCGCCCGAGCTGTGTATTTCTTGCGGAGCGCTGCCGCAGCCGGAAAGCAGGACGCAAATCGCCATAATAGCGCATAATCTTTTCACAAGCGATCCCCTCCCTTCATTTCTGTTTTATTATAAACCTTTTCGAGGCATTTGAGAAGTCTAAATTCGTTATACGGTTTGAACCTAAAGGTATTAACTGATTTGAACGGGTTTTAAAATGAGTTGCTATTCTTTGTTTACTGCGGCTCAAATTTTGACTTGCTTTTTCTTCTCATCATTGCAATGATATTTGAAAAGGGGGAGTTTTGTTTGGCAGCTTTCCGAACCGACCATTGTTTGACCACATCTTTGACCATAGACACGCTCGGAGCACACGGAAACAACGGATACAAGACCGCCAAAGAGCATCTCTCGCGGAGCGGAAACCGCTATAAAAAGCCATTCGCGGCGGAGAGGGCTTTAATCATACT
>JAMPFE010000056.1 GCA_023664705.1 Lachnospiraceae bacterium
AGATTTTCTTTCCCGAACACACGGACGGCGTGGATGCGACGAATGGCTCTACAATAGGCTTTACGCCGTTCAAGAACTTGCTGAATGATATGTATAATCCATTGCCGAAAACCGCAAATAACCTAAACCAACTAACAAAGGCATTCCCCTGCAAACAGAAGCGCATAGACCTGCGATCCGGGTCTATGCGCTTTACTTTATCTTCGCCAGCTTCTGCTTTTTATTTTGCCGTATATCTTCTCCTCGCGCCATTCGAGGAAAATGCTCATAAAAAAGTCGAGCGCTGTTTCTCCGCGCATAAGCTCGGAAACGCAGGTGATAAGGTCTTGCTCAAGGTCGTTTTTTGTATCAAAATTTTTCGGCACGCCTTTTTCGTTCAGCGGCAGCTTTTCGAGATAGATCGGCGGAATGTGCGAGTGCATAAACCCGTAATCACATTCCGATAAGCTCTCGACGACCAGCGACGCATCGATAAAATCATACGATTTGCTGTTTTCGGCGCGTTTAAGAAAATCGTTCCATTCGCTTTGCGAGGTCTCGACAACGCAGATACATCCGCTCGTGTCCCGAACGATGTCCCCGCGTTCGAAAGGATTCTTGAACGGGATAAAACGATTCGTGAATTCGTTCGGGAAATGCACGTCCGCGTCCCACACGTCAATCAACTGTCCGTCGGCGCTGAAGCGCGCTCCGCCGAGACGCTCGCCGTTGACCGTGTATTTATCTATGCTGTAACTCTTTTGCTCGCTGTATTTTTCGGCGAATTTTTTTGCGTTTTCAAATTCGGCGAAAGGAACATCGTCGGCGCTGTAAACGCAGCCTTCCTCGGCTCGGCAAAACGCCTCGAAAAGCCCGCGCGTTTCCTTGACGAGCTTTTCAAGGTAAATTTTGAGCTCATCGTCGTCGGTCTCGGCGGCGATTTTTTCAAACGCGGAAAGCCTTTCTTTTAACGTAAGACCGCAATTATTTATCATCGTGGCACGCTCGCGGTCGGTGAAGCGAATACCTTTTGCCGCGCAGAATTCCCGATAAAACTTCGAGGGGATATAAACGCTGGGATCAATCACGGTTAATCACTCCTCCGTTTCATCTGTTCGTTGCAGTTCGTCAAACCCCATTAAAGCTAAAAATCCTCTGTCTTTCCAACGGCTGTAAATCAAAAGAAAATCGTTTAGAAGTCCTTTGCCTTTCAAATATGCGCTCATTGCGCAAAGCGTCTGCTCCTGCGCGGTTCCGACGAAGCATTCGGGCATGCCGCGCTCGTTCAGCGGGACGTTTTCGAGGAAAATAGGGTGTATGTTCAAGGGCTGAATTGTATCCCTATCCGTCGCAAATTCGCTCCAAAGCTCGTCGTTCTCTTCGGAAATTTTTTCAACGACGCCTATCATGCTCCCGAATCTTACAAAATCCCCGACCGCGAACGGGCTTGCGAAGGGTATCTTGTGCGAATACAGCTCCGACGGACATCTGTACCCGAGTTCCGTTGTCCACAGATTCATGATGTGCAGTTCGCGGTCAAGATGCAGTACGCCCTGCACGTCATAAACCGTCCGACCCGCCTTGACCTTTCTAACGGTCACGTCTCCTTGGAGGAGCAGCGGAACCAATTGCCAAAGCTTATCGAGCATTTCTTCGTAATCGAAAAAGATTGGCGTTTCCGCGAACAGTCGACCGCCCGATATCACCTGATAAACACAGCTTCGGTCGCTGTTATCGCGGAATTTTTCCAACACCGTTCTTTCATACGCGACGTAACACGCGATCTGCTCCTTCAGCTCCCCGTCGTCCGTTTCGGCGGCGATTTTTTCAAGACATTCCAGCGTGTCGGAGAACGTTCGGGATTCGTGCAGAACAATCGCCGCGCGGTCGCGGTCGGTAAGCTCGATACCGTTTTCGCGGTAAAATTCCCGCACGTACTCCGACAAGATAAATTCAAATTCGCTCATGTTTTCCTCCTTTTTCACTTGCCGCCGATACGGTTTCCCATTTCTTAAAATCGGATATAAAATCCGTTAAACCCGTTCTGTCTCTTAATATGGAAATGGGCATAATCACCCCGCGCAGCATTTCCGACGCGTTCAACAGCATGGCGTTGTCGGGGGAGTTTTCCGTATCAAGCTCGTCGAACGGTATTTTTTCCAGGAAAATCGGCTGAATGATTTTGCACTCGACCTTGCCGCCCTCAAAGAAAACGACCGCCACGCCCGTATCATTGAACCTGAATGCCGTATAACTCAGATCGTCCGCAAAATTGAAACCGACGCTGGGTTTTATTTCAAGCATTTCATCAAAGGTTATCTCGCCCGAACGATACTTATCCTCTTTCATATAACGCTCTGCGAGCTTCAAAAATTTCTCCCAGCCTTCCCGCGAGGTATCGACGACCCCGACCCTTCCGCTGCGGCAGTCGCGCACTATATCGCCGCGCTCGAACGGGCTCGCGAACGGTATGTAATTAAAGTCTCGGCAGATAGTAATTTGCTGCGCGACCTCGTCCGCCCAATCCTCGATGCAGTCGTGCGCGTGCATTATCTCCCTGTCGCAGTTAAACACGATATATCCAAGCGTGTCGGCATAGAAATGCCCCGCGAACCCGACCTTTTCAAGGGCAAAATTCTTGCCGCGGTTTTTCAGAAAAGTATCCAACCGCTCCAAGCGTTTCATCGCTTCATCGTATGTGGGGAATATAATTTCTTGGTGCGCTTCAAATTTTATCCTGTAAACGCAGTTTTCCGTCGGCTGCTTCACGGATTCCACCGCGTTCCGCAGGCGCTTGACCGTCTTGGCGGTCTGCCTTTTCAGACCCTCGTCGGAGGTCTCGGCAGCGATTTTTTCCACCGCCGCGATGCGTTTCTCCAGCGGCGCGGCTTTGTCGTTCCAGACTATTAGCGCGCGCTGCCTGTCGGAAAGCTCTATGCCGTTTTCGCGGTAATATTCCCGCACGTACTCCGACGGGATGAGTTCAAGCCCTTTTTCATTCATCATGCTCGTATCCCTCCGCAAACACCCGAAAATCCTTATCGTAATCGTGACCGTTCAAGTCCCTTTCCAGCCGCAATACCTCGCAGAGGCTCTCTTTCCCGAGCATGCAGTCCCGCGCAGTGCGCAGCAGCTTCTCGGCTTTGCCCTCGCGGTCGAAGCTGTCGAGCTTTTCCAGCCAAAAGCAGTTTCGTCTGCGGCGCTTGAGCTCGCCGTCGTAACCGACGACCAGAACATCAACGTAACTGTCGCCGCAGAACTCCACCGCCCCTATCTCGCCGTCCACAAGGCTCATCACGAGGTCGCCGCGCTTGAAGGGCATCTCGGGAACCGAGACCGTTTTCTTGAATTCAAGCGGGTCGCCTTTGCGCGTGAAGTCTATGAAATTCTTCCGCTCGCCGTTGTCCTCAAATATTGCATCGAATACGCTTTCGCCGCCGTTTTCGAGCTTTTTCTTCTTGATGCTTTTTCCCGCGTATTTCGAGTATATGGCGTCTTTAAAAGCGTCCTCGTAGTTGAAATAAATCGTGCCCAAAACTTCGTAGATATAGCTCCCGTCGTTGGTGATAAACTCGTTCCACATCGTGTCGAAATCCGCGAGCATTCCGTTCACTTCCGCGCGGAGCTCCTCGTCGTTCGTTTCGGCAGCGATTTTCCGAAACCCCGAAACGCGGTCCTCGAGCGTCGGATTTTTTCTGCAAAACCTGAATTCAAGCACCGTGCGTTCGTACTCCGACAAAACCGCGCCGTTCTTTTCCCAGAATTCCCTTACGCTCTTTGACGGTATAAAATCATACATCATCATCGTCCTCCTCCGTACCGTATAAAATTTCCAACAGGATCCACATGGTATCCGTGTCCTCTTCAATATCTTTTATGGCGTTCCAAAAAAGCCGCCGCTGACATTCATCGAGCATTACAGCCTCGTTTTCAACCAGATCCACGTAAATGATATTAACTTTCTCCTCGGTTTTGCGCGCGAATTCTTCTTTCAGCTTAAGCGTGCTTCTGATGTCGGAGCCGTATCTTATCGCGTAGCACCGTGTCCCGATCTGTTCCGCAAAACGCCCGCATATTTCGTATCGTGCACTCTCGTTGAGAATTACGCTTGCGTCTATGTGACCGGGGATAAGGTAAAAGGTGCAGTCCGCCATTCGTTCAGTCATAGCTCTTTTGAAGAGCCTTTCCATTTCAGCTTCCTCAACGTTGTTTTCCATTTTAATACCTCCTATACGTAAAACTCGCTGAAATCGTCCAGCCGCAGGCAGCCGAGCGTATCGCTCTTGTCGGCGATGCCGCAGTCGACGTCGAATATCCTGCCTTTGCGGAAAATTTTCGGCTCATCGCAGAACACCGTGGTCGGCATATGCCCGACGACAAGATACTTGTCGGGGAAATATTCCGCGTCGAAGTCCGTGTCCGTCCACACTATGTCGTCGCGCGGATAAGAGCCCAGCGGGCGCTCGGGAGAGAAATTCTCCAGACCGCCGTGCAGCAGAACGAATTTCTTTCCGCCCGCTTCGAGCTCCTTGTAATACAGCAGCGCCTCGAGCGTATCCAAGATCAATATCCTGTCGGGCTCGCCGAGCCCGAGATACGCTTCCATGGTAGACTCGCCGCCGTTGAGCAGCCACATCATCAGCTTTTCAACGGACTCCTCGCTTATTTCCGTCATTCCCAGCAGCGCGTCGAGCATCATCGCTTCGTGGTTCCCCATTATTAAAAACGCGTTCGGACGGCGGATTATGTCGAGCATTATTTTCAATCCGTCGTCATGCCTGTCGATAATATCGCCGAGAACATACAGCGCGTCATCATCACCGAGCCTTATCTTATCGAGCATTGCCGTATATTTGTCGTATCTCCCGTGAATATCCGAAATAACGTATGTCATTCGTATTTTCCTCCTATACATAAAACGGCACACTATGTGAATTATTCTTCCGACAGCATATCCGTTACTTTATTTTGGATGCTTTCCTCGTCATACCCGAACCACGTCATCTCCCACAGCACAAGCGCCGCAATGTCGTCGCAGCTGTAATTCGCCAAGCATTTTTCATCGACGGCATACCCGAGAGTTTCCGCCCACGGATTATCCACCAAGCTGCACGGCTGCACGTCGTCCAGAAAGAACACATTATCGGTGATCTCGCCGCTGATAAGCTTCGATTTTTCAATAAAAATCGTGTATTTATCGGATATTTCGGGGCTCATTGCGCATAAAGCGTCAAACGCCTCTCCGCACGCCCGTTCCGTGGGGTTCATGTCTTTGGAAACGTCGCCGAACATCGCCATGAATTTGCGAATTACCGTCTCCTTGTCGCTCGATTTTAAAACCTCGTAAAAATACATTTCCAACCTCCCGTGAATGTCCGAAATAACGTATGTCATCCGTTCTCCTCCCAAACGCAGCCTCCGCAGTGTCCGCGCGGAACGTTTTGGTTCATAATTCCGGCGAGTTCCGCGGCGTGGGGCTTCAGAAAATCGGGGAGCCGTTCCTCAACGACCCGCCAATTGCCATGAGTAACGCAGTCCTCGCCGTCAAGATGAACGAATCTTCCGCCGCTTTCCCAAAAATTCTCATAATCGGCGGCGTCCTTCAGACACTTCAGACAGCCGAACGTCGTCTCTCTGCCGTCTATCCGAAGCATAAGCGTTCCTAAGCACAGGCGCGGATATTTCCCCGTAAAGCTTACAAATTCGATTTTCATAATGTTACCTCTCCACCGCATTCTCCTCGGAAAGCAGACTTTCGGGCTCGGCTTTTATTCTTCGCCACGTTATAAGCTCTTCGGGAGTAAGGCAGCCCTCCAATACTATCGGCAGGCTTTGCTGCTGAATTTTCCAATACAGCGTGTCTTTTATCAAGCAGCTGCCGCACGTTCTCGGGCTAAGCAGCCCGAACCACCCCATGCGCGGCGGATAATCCCAGCCGCTGTCGAACGCCTCCTGCGCGGTGAGATACTCCTTCTTTCCGCAGACCTCGCAGTAATGCCAGAACGGGCGTACGTTCATGCTTTCAATAAGCTCTTTGCGCTTTTGTTTTCTTTCGTCGTCGGCATGCATTTTCTCGGTCTCGCGCATCAGCTCCTCCCTTGCCGCTTCCAGAAGCTCGACAGGTTTCGGGGGATCCGTGCGCGGGCGTATCTCACCGTCCGCGACCTCGAAAATCTCGTCAATGCCCTCCGCCGTATTCGGGAACTCGATGTCGCCCGACGTTTCTTTATATCTCTTAAAAGTACCGCCGAGCTTTCTCGCCGCGATATTTTCTTTCCAGCGCTCGTCGCTCGGACACATAACATAAAAAATTATATGAACGTCGACAGCTCGGCGTATCTCGTCAATATAAGCGAGCCTGCGCTTCATCTTGAACAGCGTATGCTCCGCGATAATGTCTCTGCCCGCCTTCAGCTTCCCGATAATATCCTTCAAAAGATCGTTGTTTGCCTTGTAAAGGCATCCGCGCATGGCGGAGAACGGGATATGTTCGCCAAAGCCCGCTTCATCGTAAGCTTTTTGCTGATAATCGAAAATATCCAGAATCTCAGCGTCCGTATCCCCGAAATGCTCTTTAATGAAATGCGATTTTCCCGAAGCCGCTGCTCCTATCACAAACACCAATCTTTGCATATTTTTTCTCCTTTCCCGTAAATCAGCCTTACCAATTTTCGTCATACGGCTCGACTATCCACAAGCCCGAATCCGTCACGCGGTAGTATTTGTCGTTCACCGTATCGACCGCAAGCACGGGTATCTCGCCGCTGTCGAGAACGGTGCCGTCTATGTAATAGTGGCTCTCGCCGTCGAAATAGATGTCGTGGAAGCGCGGATTCTTCGCGATCTCGGCGGTGCCGACATGCCCCGCGACGATTTTCAGGTCGAGACCGCCGCAGTGGAATTTGCCCGTCTGCGCGGGGAATTTTCCCAAAAATGTGTTGTCGTCGGTGCCGAGCTCCCAATACTCACCCGCTTCCTCGTCAATGCCCGCGTGGCAGAAGATCGTTTTCCCCTCGAAGTAATAGAGCGGCAGGTTTTCTATCCAGCCTATGTACTCATCGTCGCGGTCGACGTCGCCTTCGTAGGCTCGTCCGTAGCCGTCTGCGGAAATTTGCCAATAGCCGTCCAGGACCGCCTCCTCGTGATTGCCCATAAGCGCGATGACTTTATCGCTGCCGTATCTCTGCTGAAGCGCGATTATCCTGTCGAGCACGCTGTAACTCTTATCTCCGCCGTGTACGTAGTCGCCCAGCAGAAGCAGCTTGTTATCGCCCGAAAGGTCGACCAGCGCCAGCGCAGCCTCGAATTCCTCAAAGCAGCCGTGAATGTCGCTCATTGCGTAAATCATAAGCATTCTCCTTAAAATCAGTCAAATCCCGTCCAACCCGCCGCCAGATCTACGTCGTCCATGCACTCGGCGGTCAGGAACCGTATCCGTTCGGTGCCGCCGTCGTGCCGCTCCCGCGTGACTGCGTATTCGAGCGCAGCGAACTCCTCATTCTCGCCGATGAACTCAAGCTCCGCGCCGTTTTTGCATAATTCGGCAATATCATCGAGGCCGTACAGCGGCAGCGTGAGCTTGCTCAGCAGCTCGGCAGCGCGCGTCGGCAGAGATTTTTCGTATTCATTGAGGACGAACCGCGCCGCCTCCGACATATCGTTAAAGCAATACCCGTCGTAAGCGAGATCGAACCTGAGAGCTTCATACTCCCGAATATCGGCGAGCTTAAACAGCGCCATTGCCGTCATAAACACGCCGCGCCGCTTGATAACGCACGCCAAGCGGAACAGAAAGCGCATGATCTTTTCAGCCGCATCGGGGTTGGTAATTTTATCTATCTCGGACGGCTTGTCGGGGCGCGTTTCGCGGACGGTGTATCTCGAATCCGCCGCGCGGGTATAGTCCCACAAAAAGAACACGTTCACGTACTTGCGGAATTTCTTCTCGGATAATTGCGTTATCCTTATATTTTCCAGCGACGTATCCCACCGGCCGCCGAAATTCGCCGCGCGGTACTCCTCGAAGCCCTCGGGCACAAGAACGAAATTCCCGAGCGTGCGGCAGCTCTCGACGTACTCTTTCATTCCCATACCCGCGAAAATATCCGTGAGCTCGCCTAAAAAATTATCCGTCGTCCGCGAGCATTCGAGCAAGTGCCCGAAAGAAATATCGCCGTCGTTGGGGAGCTGCGCGGCCGCCATGTGCCCGTAGAGCTCGCAGAGAACGCGCTCGACCGTGTTCATCGTATCGCAGGCGAATTTGTTCCCGAAGCTGACCGTGGAACCGTAACGCTCGTCCTCGTACCTTCGCCAGCCCCACAGCGTGTCGTATATCTTCTGTGGCAGACGGTAAAACCTGCCGCTTGCATCGGGGCTGCCGTCGGGAGAGCGCAGCCGCCCGTATTTTTCGGCACATTCGTCGGCGAATTTTTTCGCCTTCGGGTAACGCTCCGCGTCCTTTTCGCTCATCGGTCGGCACGCCGCCAGCGTGAGCCAGCGCTCGTATGTATCTAGCGCCTTGAGCTCCGAAAGCGTCGGCTCGGGGTTTTCGTACTCGGCGGCGAACGTAAAGTCGTATTCCCACGGCTTTTCAAGCTCCAGAAATTTTCGGAGGCTTTCCTTGTCGTGGTCGTCGAAAAAGAAAAATTCTCTCATGTGTTGTCCTTTCGGTCGGCGGCTTGGGTTTCTTTTATAAAGTTCTCGAATTTTTCTTTGACCTTTTTCGGATTTAAGTTATCATCAGTCAGGGAAAAAGGTGATTTGCAAGCTCTATGTTGTATAACCACGGGGTAGTTGTTGGCGATGTCCTTAGTTGTGAAATTTATACAATTGTATTCAGCGAAAAAACCATATCCCCAAAAATATATCAAATTGAACATATCCATAAAATATTTTTTTTCATGGAAATAACAATAGCAAATCATTTTGTATTTTGGTTTTTTCCCGCCAGACTTATGTCCTTCGGGAATGTCATTATAATTTTGTGGATAACCAATCTGTTCAAACATACTTGCTTCTTTTTGGCGAAAATCAGTCGCTAGTTTTTCAAAGCCCTTAATGCAATTTTCTTCGGGGATATGATCGTCTGCCGTTGTTTTTATACAGTCGCTCGTGGGCACCCACCAGCCGCCGTCAATATCCCGTTCGGCGAACAACGTACAGCCGCTGCTTCCGGAGTCCTTGACCTTGGCTGTTCCGTTTTCTATAAAGACATATGGCTTGCGCACTTCTTCGGGTTTATATCCGGGATTCTCATATCTGTATTCCTCAAATATCCCCGGAATCACATGAACATTGCCGCTGCCCGCGTCGATGTCCCGATAGAAGAACGCAAACTTCATCCGCACATTGCCTTGTGTATACTCGATCCAGAAATACTCTATGCTGTCAACAGGGATCGGCTCGGTCAGATCCGCCCTGTCCTTTTGGGCTTTTTCGAGGTTAAAGCGGTAAAGTTCCACATTATCAACGTTTTCTTTACCGACAAGCTCATCAAACTTTCTCTTTACGGATTCGCGCAAAGCAAAATTGAACTCCACTGTTTTTTCCCTTAAAGCCTCTACTGCCGTTTTGTTTGTTCCCATAATGATTTCCTCCTCATAAATACTTTTCACTGAGCTGTTTTACTCTCTTGGCGATCTCTTCGCGCAGATCGTCGTTGAGAACCTCGATATATTCGCCGAACTGCACGGCAAAATTTACCAGACCCCATTTGCTGCACCGCACGCGGATGATGTTTTCCTTGCGGTCGATTACCGTGTAGTTGCTGCCGAAGTAATCGTTTACAAACGTGTAGTTCGGCTCGCCGTTGGCGTTCTTTTTGGTGTTCTTGAACGTTGCCGTTATGGGCGATTCGTAGGACATATAGAGGTGCTTGACCTTGAATTCCTCGCTCATTTCCTGCGGCAGATCCTTTATTTCGGATTTTGCCTTCGCCGAGATCGGTCGTCTGCCGATGCTCGAAAGATGTATTTCGGACATCAGGTCGATGCGGTATACGCACGGCTCTCCGTTTTCGTAGCCGCCGATAAGGTACACGCGCCCCTTATCGCTCACGATATAATGCGGACTTACGCATGTTCGCTCCGAACTCGTCGGAACGGGAAGCCCGAATTGATTGATAAAGTTGAAGATAAAGGATATTTTCACTCCTTTGCTTATCGCGCGTTGTATTATGCCGACATTTTCCGCAAGCAGCGGAGAATCCGTAAACTCGGGAAGCTCAAGCGTGTAAAGCGGCTCCTTGTAAAATTTGGAAGCGAGCCGTCTTTTTATTTTGTCAATGAGCGTCTCGGCGCGGTCATTCGTGATTGTCTTGGACGTTCGCAGCGAGTTGATAATGTCGGTAAGCTCACTGTCCGAGAAAACATGGTTAAAATATATTCCCGTGACGTGGTGTGGCATTTCGCTGTCCTCGTCCTTAAAATAATCGCCGTTTTCTCCGTAATATTCGGCAAACGCCTTATAGACAAGCGTCCACTCGTCCTTGGGCTTGACGTCTCTGTCGTCAAAGTTGAGCGTCATGGCAAGCAGCGCGAGCGTTTTGCCGAGCGTTTCGCGCTTCCCGAGATGCTCTTTTATCTCGGATTCCATGAGATCTTTTTGCCTGATCGTGTGATTCCGGTCGGTGTTTACCCTAAGGTATTCCAACAATCTGAAACACCTTTCAAACAGCTTTTCGTTGCTTTTGATTCCCTGGTTCTTTATCGCCATACTGACCTCCTTAACATACGTGCTCACAAAGCACCATCTAAATGTGCATAAACACAGCCTATCATATTATAGCACACTTCGGGTCGGGTGTGGGAAACTAATTGAATTTTTTTGCAAACAAGGCGCTGCTTTCCGAAAATACCGCGTGCCGTATTGTTTTTAGGCTGTATTTGTATTATATCAAAATCTATGTCCGCAAAATCGGACATCACGTGCACTAAGCGTTTTTTTGCAAAAGGCGATTTGAGCGACGCTCTCAAATTGAGAGCAAAGGGTGTTGAGTACCGCTTCAACTAACGAAAATATACGTATATTTTCTGCGGCTTGCTAATAATTCCAAAACCCCGAGATTACGTATTCTTTTTTCACCAAGTGGTTATCCTCGACTAACTCTCGCTTTGAATTTTTTATCGAGATAGTGATACACATTAAAAACTTGTATTGTAGTCGTGCAGCGCGTCAGTTGCACCACGCACTTTTATCCTTCTTATCCTCTCCGTTGCCCTTAAAAATCCCACCGACCATCAGCACCGCATCCGCCATATCCTTGTCGGACACTCCCATCTGCTTCATCATAGCCGCCATTGCATCGTCAATACTCTCGATCTTGACCTCACCGGACTTTATTTTGTCAAGCACTGTAAGAATATCCGCCGTCATTTCATTTAAAGTTCGTAAACGTCGCGGAGAATTTGGTTGGACCTCTCGGAAATTCTGGAGCGCAGGAAATCGTCCTCGTTCACCACTGTCTCGTTCAAATAATTCATCGCGTTGTCAAAATCGCCGGGCTTGGGCTTGCTGTCCGAATAATAATTCTCAATCCCGCGCTGGGCTATCGTCAGCATATTGTTGACCGTTCCGATGTGAGGCGCGGCAAACTGCCGAACGTAAACGTCAATCGAATTTATCATAATATGGAATAACATAATTCGGACTCAAAGTCAAGCCCCCGACTTGCTCTACGAAAAAAATTCGGATTATGGCATATACGGCACGATCCGTTTTTTTGTTGTATAATGATTTTACGATGATGACAATGACAATCCTCTTTACGCCGCAAGGGAAAAGCCGTCGTCATCATTATAATCGTCAAAAAAATCATAAGGAGGAATTTTTATGGCAAACCAAATCATACGCGATGAGCTTCGTGGGCAAAAGGTATTTCAATGGGAATTGGCAAAGGCGCTTGGAATTTCGGAAGCGACAATGTTGTGCAAAATGCAAACCAAATTGAGCAATGAGGAAAGACTTGAAAAGAAAATCGAAGGGACGCATACGCGCTGCGGATTTGAAAAAATGAAAATTCGTATTCCGATAATTTTGTAATCATAGCAAGAAGAGAAAAAAGTGCACCCTACTGTCATATGTTGGAAAGCTCACGCGCGAGGGTGTCCGACGTGATAACGGACGCGCTGAATTTCGCCGACAGGCGCGGAGCGTGATTTTTTCAAAACAATGTACACGAGGGCTTTTGGGGGCAAAACAAAAGCCGACAAACGGCTCTATAAAGCCATTTGTCGGCAACTCCATTGGTCTGAGTGACAGGATTTGAAGCTGACCCGATGCTTATTGTAACTTTTCACAAGTTTCAAAATTCTGCATAACAAAGCCATTTGGCGCAACTTGCAACAAGCAATTTTTTCTAACTTTTCCTAAGTTTTCGAGAAAATAATGGACAAGATAAGGACAACTCATTTTCACATTCCGCATAACAAAGCCATTTATCGCCCATATTTCGGTCAATTTTTCCGAAATGGTCAACAGGCGG
>JAMPFE010000057.1 GCA_023664705.1 Lachnospiraceae bacterium
AAAAAAGCGCGAACCGAAAATCAGCTTGCGCTTTAAAGGCAATGTTTTTTAGAGCGGTATTGAGGAACATTGCAGTTCTATCTCGATCTTCTCTATGATGTCGCGGAGTTCTTCGAGAGCGGCGGTGTCTGCCTTGCTGCTCGAACCGGAATATTTCTTGAACATCTTCCCATAGTTATGATACTGCTTTTCCCATTTCAAAAAATCCAAGAGCAACGGCTCATCGTGGTTAAATTGAATTTTGCTCTGAACGTCCGTTGCGAACAATTTTGAGATGAGCGGACTGAACTCGAACACGACCGTGCGAGGAATTAACGCTGAGTTTTTGTCGCGCCTGCCGTTCACCACCAGAACATTACTCTTACATAATGCAATAAGCAAGCCCATCAAATCGCCTCGAGTTTCCAACTTGAAGCTGCCATCATCGACAAAGATCATGCGGCTGACATTAAGAGCCGCTGTGATTTTTTCCAGCTGCTCCGGTTGAGGGATCATCTTGTCTTTCTCGTATTTCGCGATTGAAACTTGATGTATTCCCGTAAGTTCCGCCAACTCCGTTTGAGTTACGCCTTTTTGCTTTCGTAAATATTTTATCTTCTCGCCGATTGTCATAATTTTTCCTCCTTTATAGCGTCCTCGTTAACATTATAACACAAGGCTCGAAAAGTCAAGAAAATTTTTAAAAAAAATTTCAAAAACCACTTGACAAATTATAGCGAACGTGCTATAATAAAAAATATAGCCCGAGCGCTATACTCGATACATATTTCAACAGCGAGCTTTTTAGTACATTTTCGCAAAGAACTGTATATTCTTATAGTGATTATGCTATAACCGATATAGCTATCGAGCTATACTTATTATAATTATGTTTAGGAATAAAAAATTTTGACAAACCCCGAAAAAGTGCTTGACTTTAAAGCAAGAAAGTTGTATAATATAGGTGTACAGGGGTATGTCATAAATTTACGCATCGAGATCGAAAGGAGAGATGTACTATGGCAACCATTAGAAAAAGAGGGAACGCATACCAAATTCGGGTTTCCGTGGGCTACGACACCAAGGGCAATCACAAGGAACAGGCAATGACGTGGAAGCCGCCCGAAGGCTTGACCGAGCGCCAAATTCAGAAAGAACTCAACAAGGCGGCGGTGATGTTCGAGAATGCTTGTATGCACGGCTTCAAAAGCACGGCGATCAAGTTTGAGGAACTCGCCGAGGAGTGGTTTTCCGAGTACGCCGCTTTGAATTTGCGGCACTCAACATTTGAGGAAATGCGCAAGCTCACCAAAAGGGTCTATCCCGCATTGGGGCATCTTCGGATCGATAAGATTACGGCTCGGCAGATTCAGGCGTTCCTCAATTCAATGGCGAAAGATGGGGCGAATATGCTCACGGGAAAACCGCTCTCGCCGAAAACGATCCATCACCATTTGGAGCTTATATCGGGCGTTTTTAATTACGCTTTGAAAATGGAGCTCATTTCCGATAACCCTTGCTCCAAAGTCACAATACCGAAAGGTGAGGTCAAGGAGAAGCAAATTTACTCGCAAGAGGAAATGCGGCTGCTTCTTACCAAAATGGACGGCGAACCGCTGAAATACAAGGCATTTTTCTACTTAATGGCGTACAGCGGCTTCCGCAGAGGAGAGATGTTAGGCTTGGAATGGAAAGACATCGATTTCGAGCACAATGTGATAAGCGTTCGGAGAACGTCGAATCAGACGGTCGGGCGCGGTATCTACACCGACACCACGAAAACAAAGCGCTCGCAGCGGACGCTCAAAATTTCGCCCTACATAATGGAGATGCTGCGTGAACTCAAAGCCGAGCAGGACGAAGAAGCACTTAAGCTTGGCGATTACTGGACAGACACCGACCGTTTGTTCACGCAAGATAATGGTGAACCGCAGCACCCGAACACAACTTATGAATGGCTGAAACGCTTCTGCAAGCGTGAGGAACTGCCGTTCCACGGAATCCACAGCTTCCGGCACTTCGCCGCATCCTCGATGATCTCGGCAGGGCTGGACGTTACAACCGTATCGGGCGCGTTAGGGCACACTAATTCAGGAACGACTTTAAATTGCTATTCCCATATGTTCCAAACCGCTCAGGCTCGCGTAGCCGAGGCAATGGACGGAGCGTTCGGGTTCTTGCAAGACAAAAAGGGCGCGTAATGCCCCAAAAACGAAAATTTTCCAAACAGCGGACAAGTAGCGGACAAAATGCGAAATCGGGAAAAACGAAGTCCGCCGAACGCTCTTGTGAAGCCATTCGGCGGACACCAAACTGGTCTGAGTGACAGGATTTGAACCTGTATAAAAAATCCCATAAGCCGCACTGCAATCGCGTTTCTCAGTTATTGTGTTGTATTTCGTGTTGCATTGCGGTTAAGTTATCGTTTTGGGGATTGTGTTTGGACTCAAAATAATCGCATATTTTGTTTTCGACCTCTGCGCGTTTCTTGTCCATGGTGTGCTGATAGATGTTCTTCAAGGTGCTTTCTGTTTTCCACCCGCCACGAGCGATTATGTATTTATCGGGAATGCCCATAGCGTGAAGGATTGACGCCTGAAAATGCCTTAGATCATGAAATCTGAAATGATGAACACTGCATTTTGCCAGCACATTTTCAAAATGGTGTGTTATCATCTCGGGGTTCATTTCGACAAGTCTTCCGGAACTTACGGAAATTCTGTCCACAACAAATTGCGGAAGCTCAATGGTTCTGTAACCCGAAAATGTTTTAGGCTGCTTTGTTATCCATTCGCGGTTCTTGTTAAGCACCATTGCCTTGTTTATTGTAATAAAATTACTTTTAATATCCTCGGCTGTGAGAGGACTTATCTCACTTCTGCGAAGCGAACCAAAAGCCGCGAGCATTATAGCCTTTTCAATCTCCGTACCCGCTACATAGTCAAGAAGAGTTTTAATTTCCTCCTCTGACGGCACATAGATTTCCGACTTTCGCTTTTGCGGAAGAGTAGTGTTCAGCTTAAATGACGGCAGATAAACCGACAAAACCGCCGATAACAAGCCGTGGATATTTCTGACGGATTTCGGCTTGTGGTCAAGAGCATATTGGTTTATGCCCTTTTGTATCATTTCCTGCGTTATTTTGTCAAGCTTGATATCGCAGTCAAAAATAAGCGGAAAATCAGTCTCGATTGTACGTATATACTCTCTGACCGTGCTGGGGCTGAGAACGTTCTCCTTGCTGTCAATATATCGTACAGCAGCCTCCTTTAAAGTAAGCTTGCAGGATTGGCTGTTAGAACCATTCATCATATATGATGAAGCAAGGAACTCCGCTTCTTTTTTGGTGGCTGCCGTAAAGCTTTTGTATTTGCGTTTGCCGTTCTCCTTTCCAACGTAAACGTTTACTCGCCAACTGCCGCTCGGAAGCCTTTTTGCGTTAGCCATTTAAATCATTCCTTTCATAATCGCCAGACCGACTATTAAAGGGTAGGGGAACCCCTACACTTATATTATACAATATTCGGTTAGGCTTGTCAAGTCATGGACGTACAATTTTCACGTTTTTGACTACTTTAACGGAGCAGAAGATAGAGTCTCTGCTCCGCCATATAGTCTCTTTCTCTATTACTTATCAAGAGGATTTGAAAAAATCCTCGACCTCGGCGTTTATACCGGCGGCAATAAAATGCAAGTCCTCCAGTGTGAAATTCCGCGGATGTCTCATTTTATTATTAAGAGTACTCTGCGGAATGTTACTCCTCCTGCTGATACTTGCTACGGAGTTGGATTCTCCGCCGCGAGCCGCAAGCATTTTTATTTTCGCCACGACCCTTTTTCCCAAAAGGTCGAAGCCGGATTTATGCGTATGCATAATCGTACCACCTTTCCTATATGAATTTCAAATAAACGGCGTATCGCAAACGCTCATATAATAATCCCGACATAACACTATACGTTATGTACGTTGATAATAACGGGATAATCAATATGGCATTTCTGCGTAGACAGCTTTCCTGTCGCAAGAACCTGCCCTATTCCCAGTTCCTTTAACGCGTCCTTTGCTTGATCCTTTTCGTCCTTGCTCAGCCGCATTTGATTTACCACAGTATTAGCACCGGTCGGATTAAACGAAAAAATCGTGGAGAACTGACTTATCAGACTGCCGATGTTTCTTGCGTCATCGGATGTCAAAAACTGCGTTGCAGCAATACACGCAATGCCGAATTTTCTGCCTTCCCGCAGGATTTTGGCAAACGGCGAACCTTGTGACAAGTCTATATGTTGGATTTCGTCTATTATCAAAAGGCAAGTCCCAGCTCCTTGATCTTTTACGCGCTCCTTTATATATTCAAAGAGCGCAAGGAGAATGCCGTTGACAACCTTAACCATTGCATCTTCCTGTAACCCATCCAGACTGATCGTACAGACTTTCTGTTTGTCCATAAGTTCACCAAACTCCAATCCGGCAGAGCATTCATCGCTTGCTATGTTGTCTGCTGAAAATTCGCTTCTGTCGAACTCGGAGTACACATTGTCAAAATCGAGTATTACGGTAGGAATTTTGCTGTCGTGTGCGCCATTTATAAGCGTTCGGAGCAATGTTGTTTTACCCATTCCCGTCCTTCCCGATATAAATGTGTGAGCGTTTTCCTCGCCGTTATCATGGACGATTGTATAGAATACACTCTTCCCATTCTTGTCAATGCCTATTTCCAGTTGGATAGCGGGCTGCTCAAAGGCGTATTCGTCCGTTTCGGGGAGAACCTCGCCAAAATGATACAGCGGCTCGCTAAGCGATAAGCAGTAAAGATTTTGCAATCCGCCTAAAGAGGGAACGTTGACTTTCTTCTGTAACTTTCCGTCGTTCAACAAGACATCATTGTCTTTTAAAATCGAACAGAATTCTTTCGGATCATCGCAGCCGCACTCTTGTGCTAAATCACGGATTGCTTTTTTGGTAAGGCAAAGCATTCGCTTGTCAATAAATCCCAAAGCCTTGTCCTTGCTGAGCTTACATTCTTTGGCTTCACGGTTGGAAATAGGGAACGGCAGTTCGCTTGCAAGTACGAAGTGAACTCTTTCTATCATTGAACCGTTTTCCCCCTCTGCTGCGTCAAGCAGGTATTCACGCAGAACAGATAACGAACCGGATAAGTCGGTCGCCGATTGCCACTCACGTGCTATACTTTCATATAGACCCATTACCACCGCAAACATGAGTTTGTTTTTGTTCTCTAACTCGAACTCATCCTGCATATCATTGTAATGCCTTTGGATAAGCCGCGACAGCTGTTGCGGGAAAGCGCTGTCTTTAATCACTTTTCCCTTAACTCGGCAGCAAACACCCTCTGCTCCGGAATAGTCGCGTGACAAGTAGCTGAGCACTAAAAATCTGCTGCTTGTGAATAACTTTGCGTTATCCGTTATGAGAATAATCAGCGGCAGCGGTCGAGTTTGAGTCTTATCGGCGCACTCGCTCTCAGACAGCATTTGCAAAAGATTGCTTACCATTGACGGTGTTGTGCCCTCGGATGCATACATAACGGCAATTTGCCCCTTATGCCCTTGAAGCTTCTTTTCAAATCCCTTTTTCAGAGGGATAGCGCCTTCTTGACACGTTAGCTTCATAATTTCACGGTAAGTCGCGTCCGTATCCGTCGTTCTTAGTACAAGGCATTGTGACCCAAGAACCACTCCGTTATCGC
This sequence comes from Lachnospiraceae bacterium, assembly GCA_023664705.1. Classification (GTDB taxonomy): domain Bacteria; phylum Bacillota; class Clostridia; order Oscillospirales; family Ruminococcaceae; genus CAG-115. The sequence goes on from JAMPFE010000057.1 coordinate 5,688, forward strand.
AAAGCGGACTCCTTATCATATATGCAGCCGAAAGCAGGAGCAAGAACGCCTTTTGTTTCACAGCTTCACCGGCAAACGCTCCGTTGCAAAACTCATATGCACATTGATCCTTTTCATACGCGGACTCCAGAATATGACTGCTATCGCCATGCCGCCAACTGTTATCGATCCGATAGAAGTCGCTGTAAACCTTTTTAACAGGGATTTTCGTCTCGTTATCCTTTAGGTAACTTAACAGAAATCCCGTTTTATTATTTACAGAAAACACGATGCCATTTTCTTCCAATTCACGCTTGAAAAGTTTGGTGTCGCGAAAAGCTTCGTCGGAGATTTCAACCGACTTGTTCGAGCCGTCCGGCAGCGTTATAAGCAGCTCATGGACAGTTTTCATAAGCTCATCAACATATGTGATCTGCCCCCGAGCCTCAACAACGCCTCTGCATAACTCGGTTATTTTGGATTTGTGTTTTGATTTGCGATGAGTCCCAATCAGATGAAGCGCTCCGAAAATATCATTCCGGAATTCCTCTTGCGTTATATCTTTGTCATTACAAATCACCAACAACATACAGCAGTACCTTGTATTTTTGATAACCGTAGTCATCTCATCCTTCTCTTCGTGCTCAACGTCGTGGGTGCTATTGATCAGAGGTGGCGGTGGGGGCGGCGGGAGCTGTTGGCGCGCGGCAGGAAAATTCTGCGGAGCAGGCTGTGGATTCTGCTGACCACACTGTACATTCCCGGCAAACATAATGCTGTCTGCGTTGATAGTAATCTGTGGAGTTCCCCCGGTCGCCGGAGACGCTGCTTCAGCCGTACCTGCTAATTCATTATAGCTATTATTCATAGCTATCTCCTTTCTTTTCCACCTTTCTCAAATTTTCACTATAAATCGTCCTCAAATCCATGGTTTTCGAGGATTTCATTGCGAAAAATTCGGAAAAGGTGGAAACTCAAAATTTTTTACCGATTGGACAACTTCGTCAAGGTGTCCTGTTCGGATTTATTGTTAAGTCCAGCCAGCTGAGCTTGTGAGTATATTATAGCACAGTGATTTTAAAAATGGTGGTAAATCAATTACCTAATGAATATGAGCTTTTTTTAGGCAGCTCTTTTGGCATGATTTTAGGCAATGACGCTAAGGTGCTATATAAAGCAGATTTTTCTATAAACCTGTGATTAGTGAAAAATGATTTGTTCTGTGTCTTCCAAAAAGTGAACTTTAAAAAACAACGATTGCCGCGATTTTTGTTAAAAATGCACAAAAAAATTAGTTAGCGATTGACTTTTGTGGACATAAATGATATAATATATGTGATACACATTAAAAAATATAAGGGGTGTACTTATGGAAAACAAGCTTCTTTCTGGAGAACCTATTTATGATAAGATTTTTGGGACTGCATATGATGTACGTGACCAATTTTTAAAAGATGTTCATGATCCTGAATACAAAGCATTTGTAGAGAAGTTATGCGATGATGATTTTATGGAAGAGTTAAAGCTGGATATTCTGCTGCTTTTAAAGTTTGAAGCATCAAGTAAAAAATTTGGTGAGATAACTAAAACAACACTTGATAAGGGGTTCGGTAGTGGCTTTGTCAGTGCTAAAGACCTAAAGAATACCGAAAACGCCAAAATGTATTATACTGACAATTTGTTAAAGCAACCTATGCCTTTGTGGTATAAGGTGATTTACAAGAACAAAAACACCGGCGTAAAAAGTAAAAACGGTGCTATTTGCAAATGCAAAAATCCGTTTTTTAAGGATAATCAAGTACGAGATTTAGATGAATATATGAAATTTCGTGATGTATTAATTGTTGAGAGCCACGCTTTCTTGGAAAAGCTTCCCGGTGAAGTGCGTCGCTGTCAAGAACTTATCAACAGGTATTATATGGAGCGGATTTATGCGTTTGATATAAAATTATCAATGATCGATGCCTGCTCGAAAATCAACAATGCAGTCAAGTCTAAAGGCAAGGGCTCAACAGCACTGACACAGCAACAATACAACAATATTATGGCAGAGTGTAAAAAAGCCGTTGTTCGTCTGTTATTTAAAAAAAGGAAACAGGATTTTGCAGCTATTTTCTCCGATGTGTTACCTCCGAAGGATCTCAGTGGCTTTCCCGAGTATTTAAAAAACAAAACCCCTCATAGTTTCAAAGGTTTATTGCGCACTATGACAACAGGAGAAACAAAACTTATGGTGTCGGCACTTAGAAGTAGCAGCAGTACTGCGCACATCCTGCGCAACAGTAAATTTTGTGAAATATTGGACAAAGATAACAGAGACCGCAATGCTGTGAGCGGATATCTACTTATTTATATCATATATACAATCCTTGTCTGCAACCAAATGGTGAAAAAATTATACAGAATTTCGGAGGGCAAAACTCTGATGCTTACGAAGAAAAACTTCACTGTAACGGATTTAGCCGTAAAAACCGGCGACTTTATTTCTTTAAAGGAAATACTCCTAAAACTAATTTATACCAATAAATTTTCTTTGCCATCCGGAAATATGTACGAACGAAATGATTATGACGATATTGAAATAAAACTGGCTAAGCGGCTAAAAAATTTTAAATTCACAGATAAAAATCCGCGCGAAATTCTGGAGCAAATAATAAACTCCAATGACGAGTGCAAAGAAACCAGTGTACGTTCCAACGAAATTCGTTCATTCAGGGCGTTGCTGATGAGTGCTTTGAATTATACATCCCCGCCGGAAATTGCCGAACGTTTTGCCTCTTTTTTGGAAATCGACACAGTTTGTGTCGCACTCAGTATTGCTAACAACATTCTATCTGATTGTCCTTTAATAATAACTCGAAAGAAATTGTGGGAAGCATTAGCAAACAGTATCAAGTATCTTGAGACATTTGGCAGAGCGATAATTAGATTTGTCAGAACAGCACTACTTAATTCAATTGACTGTACACGGGAAATTATGGAAGATACAATTTGTAATGAGAAAGACAGGAAGAAATACATTGAACTTATTTACAATGACGAGATTGAAGCCTTGTTAGACAAACATTTGTCGGATAAAGGAATTTCCAATAACAGACTCATTCAGATAGAGCACCTCGGTTGTATTCCTCAAGAGCTTCAAGATGAAATATATAAAATGGGGGTAGTAGATTCCTATTGGATGAAACTATTCGATAAGATGTATAATTGGACTTATATGACGAATGCCGTTGAAAGAAAGCAGCCGGTTGAATTGTTTGGAGAGCATAAGGCATAGCTTTATATGTCTCGCTTACGATTTTTCCCCAATGCTCCCTAGACTTATAATAATCCCCACGCCCCTTGCTATACTGCCTACCATCCAAGGGGTCGCGAGGAAAACAGCAAGGAGTTTGCCTTAAAAGTCATTTCCAAAGGTAAATACTCGCTCGAGGAAATCGCGGAACTTTATGACTTAACACTTGACAAGGGCAAGGAACTAGCGAACGGAAAATCCGCATAAAAAACAAATCGAGAGAAGCAAAATGCTTCTCTCGACTGTTTTTCCGCATTATGAAGCGGTTTTCTCCACGCTGCCGTTTGCGCTCATGATCTCTGAGAACTGCCGCCCGAACGCTCTCGCATTCGCAGCTTCCTCGGGCTCAAGCTCCTCGGCAACCTCAAAATTGAACAGAGAATACGGCTGCCCCGTCCTGTTTGTAGCTTTCTCCAGCGTTATCCGCGTAACGACCGACGAAAGCGGTATCATTCGTCCGACGAGCCGCGTCATATAGCGCTGAAACCGCAGCTTGCTCGACACGGGAACGCGCACGATTATCGGCATGATATTGTCGGGGCGCAGCAAGAACAGTACCACCGACTCTTTACAGGCTTTTGCGTTGGAATCTCCATTTCGAGAACCGAAATCGTTGAACGGGCAAGCCGCGCAAGCCTTGCCCTCATGCGAAATTATGCTGTCTTGGCTGAAGCAAACGGGCGGCGTTCCCTCAACGGGGTCGGGAGTGTCCCAATAGGCGCGCGGCGTGGTGTAATCGAGAATTATTCCCGTCAGCTCCTTAGCCGCCTCATCGCCCGAAATGCTCGGAACCGAGAACACCGTAGAGCCGCCCGAGGGCGACTTCACGACGTCGAAAAGCTGAAACGACAGCGGCTGCCGCTTCAAATTATCGCGGATAATTTCAAGTGCGTTGTTCGTCAACGCGGGGTAACTGTTTGTTGTTACCAGATCCGTTTTGTCCATATCGTTATTCCTTTCTCCAATTGTCTGCACCTTGCTGTTCAAGCGCTCTTTGAGTTTCAGATTGTCCATAATTGTCCTCCCAAATTATTCCGCCGACTTCACGGAGAAACGGCGGTAAGTCGTTGTGTTAACGTATTTCTTGTACAATGTCGGGTGCTCGGATTTCAGCGTTTTGCTGTCGAGCCGTTCCTGCGAAACCGCTTTCCAACTCACGACGCTTTTTCCAATAGTGCCGACCTCGTTCTCGCCCAATAACCGTTTTAGTCTGTTCTCGGCAAGCTGCTTTTCTTCGGTTATCTCGGTCAATTTCTCACTTGCCGACAGATATTCCTTGATGATTTCATCAGCCTCTTTCGGCAATTCAATTTGCGTTTTGGTGCTTTCCGAAAACTTTTCCGCGAGAAATTTCGCCGAAGCGTCCGAGCCGTCCAAAGGCGGCGGAACATCATTCTTGACACATTCCCAAAAGTCCGCCTCAAGCTGAACGAGTGCCGAAATTATTTCCTCATCGCGCTCAATAAACCGCCATTTGAACGTGTTGCCGCCAATCAGAACCGCGACGTATGCTGCCTTAAATCCCGTCACTGCCATATAATGCTGAATTTGCAGCATATACTCGTCGGGAATTAAATTCTCCCACTCACCGATTTTGAATGCGCTCGCGGTTTTGGCTTCAAATATGCAGTCGCCGTGCGTGTCGTCATGGCAAACCCCGTCCAAATTCGCGAGCATAAACGGATATTCCTCGTTCTGCAACAAACGGTTCACGATTTTCACCTCAATGCCCGTCCGCTTGGTAAATTCATCGCGGACAAGGCTTTCGAGACGCGTTCCCCAATATGCGGATTCGCTTGCTTCCTGCGGCGGCATGCGGTTCGTTTTCTCCATCCACAGCTCCACGGGCGACTTGTATTTGCTGATGCCGCAAACCACCGCCGCGTCCGAGCCGCCGATACCCTTTTTCCGAAATTCGAGCCATTCCTCGCAAGGAAGATTTTCTGTTGTTGTAACGATTTTTGCTGTCATCTCATCACCCCCCCCTTACACGGCTGACAGAGCCATTTCATAAGCCTTATCTATCAACGGATTTCCGTCAATCGTTTTCGCAAATACGCCCTCACGATAACTTGACGTTTCACGAAGCGGCTTAGCGTGGGTCGCGAAGTCGGAAACCGCGCACATAAAACGGTAAGCGTTCTTCCCAACATGCTCCAGATCGGGAGCTTTGAAGTAGCGAGTTTTCAAGTCCTCGCGAATGCGCTGAATATTCTTTCTGTGAATGTCCGTAGGCACCTCGTCCATGGGCAGCAGCATTTCTATGTACTCCAAAACTTTGCTGTCGGTGAGTTTTATTTTCGACAACTTTGAGAATTCATTTCCCAAATTCGCCATGTACTTTTCGGCTAACTGCAAAGTGCAGTAAGCCTCATCCATTTTCGCGGACAGATCGCCTACGTGAACAGTCGACCAAATTCTCTTCGCCGAACCGAGCGCAAGATTCAGTGTGTTTTGGCACACCACGCGGATCGGCGTCATCGCGACCTTAATTGCGCCGCTTCCGTCATGCGAACTGCTGAACACGAGATACGGTTCAATCTGCTCGCCCTCTATTATGTACTTTTCGGGCAATTTCGCCAGCAGCCAAATCTTCTTACCGTCCTGTAATGAACCAGCGGTTTCATACTTCACGCCCTCGCCGAGAAGCGCGTCCGTAAAAGCAAACGCTTCCGAGTTCTGGACTACCTTGTAGCGGTCTGTAACAACTCCGAGAACGCGATTATCCGTGTCTCTGATGTTCGCCTTGTACCCCGGAATCGGAACAGAATCATCCGTCATTATCGTGCGCTGAACCACGTTCCAGTCAAGCCCCGAGAGCTTCAAAGCCTCTTCCGAATTAGGTGCGTTTTCCACACAGACACCAAGCCCGTGCCATGGAGCAACCCTCGTGTAAAACATTGTTTCTACATTTGCCGACATATTTTTCTCCTTTCAATCCTTGTCCGAAACGTCAACTTCGGGCAAACTTTCCGTGTTTATAACCTTTTCAGCAATAATCAGCACTGCACTGAGCGCTAATATGATTAGGTCTGCTATTTGCTTTTTTGTCAAAGTCATCACCCCTTTCATTCGTCGCAATATCCATATTCACACAGAATTTCGGAAACGGTCGTCTCGACCGCTCGCGGAATGCCGCATAAATCCATAATATCCTCCCAAGTGT
>JAMPFE010000058.1 GCA_023664705.1 Lachnospiraceae bacterium
GCGCGATAAACGACTTCTGCACGGTCAAAGACGACGTTGCAAAGGTACTCCGCGAAAGCATAACCGAGGTGCTTGACCCGAACCTAAACGGCAGCGTACAGGCGGCGCAACAGCGAATCGACGAACTCGCCCGCAATATTGACGAGCTGATAAAACTGGCGACTGTTCCCGAAACCGCGGCTACTGCAATGTCCGATATTGCACGGTTCAGCGAGGAAATGAAAACGCTCCGAGAATTCATAGAAAACGAAAAAGCGAAACAGGCAGCGGCTCAAAGAGGCTCTGCCGAGTTGGACGCGGTACTGAATCGGCTCGAGAACGAGGACTTTACGATGACAGAATATGACGACGTAGCGGTTCGTCAGCTTATCGAAAAGGTCACGGTTGAGAGCAAAGATACCATAACAATCACCTTCAAGAGCGGCTTCGAAATGAGAAAGGGTTTAAATGGAGATTGATATTCCGGCGTGGCTATATGAGTTGTTTCTGAATAGGGCAGCCGAAACGGATTCCGCGGTTGAAGAAATCGCGGAATCTGCTTTTAGGAAATTTATGGAAAGGACTGACAACAATGTCGACTAACGAGAAAAAAGGCGTAACCGTCAAAATCGACGCAGAGCTGCACGCCGAGGTCAAACGGTACATCGAAGAACACGGGATAACAATGGGAGATTTCGTCACTTTAGCATTTCAGGATGAACTTCATCCCAAATTCAACATCAGGGAGGACAAGAACATGAGCAATATGAGAACGCTGGCGTTTCAGGTGCCGGAGGAGCTGTTTCAGCAGATCAAGGATTATTTGCAGCGGAACAACATGACCCAAAAGGACTTCGTGATCGGGCTGATCGCAACCGAGATCAACCGCGATTTAACGCAGAGAGCCGCGCAGATGACTGCCGAGGAAAATACGGACGTGTCGCGCGATTTGAGCGAGGATTCCCCCGAGGCCGGGGAACAACCCGAGGAACAGGAAAGCGCCGCCATTTCGACCGATTTTGACGGCGAATCCGAGAACCCAGATGAGGACATGGACGAGAGTGAGGAACAGGACGAGGGGATGGGAATGCCGATGGGTATGTGAAATTTCATTTTGCAAAAGTGCTTGACAACTGCGCGGCTATACATTATAATAGGGATGTAAGAGCGAGTTTTATTGAATGTCGAAAAAATCTTTTTCGTCAGCGTTTCACAATAATATAATATGTCGAAAAACGTCCGATTTTATTCGGGCGTTTTATTTTGTTTGTAATTGATTGAAATTATCTCTGCTTGTTATTATGCACAATTTCTATAAATAAAATTTAGCTAAATTGCTATATTGACAAAAGACTAAAATATATAATTCAGTTTATAGATTAAATAGGGAGGGTATTATGGATAAGGTGAAAGCGGTCAAAAAGGAAACTAGCAAAATTCAGCATCGAAATAAAAGAAAGTCTTATAGAAATGTGGTTAGTTCACTAAATGAAAGAACTAGAACTTATGAGAAACCCATAACAATTGCTAAAGTTTCATCAAAATCAAAAAGATTTAAATCATTAGATAGCCACCCCGCGTTTAGCATTGAAATAATTGAGTCTGTATTCGGAGTAGATGCAGAAAGTAAAAACGGAATAATATTTAAATGTCCTCCAAAAGGACAACCAGCATTTAAAATTAAAGATTAAGGATGTGATGTCATATGTCTACTAACGATTATTTTCGTTTTTCTCCTTTAGAGCACACCACTAGAGAAAGCACTTCTACTTGTATAGATTATCGAACAGAATATGCACGTGATTATGCTCGTGTGCTTCATTCTCCTTCCTTTCGTAGACTGCAAGGAAAAACACAACTTTTTCCAACGCAAGAAAGTGATTTTTTCAGGAATAGATTAACTCACTCATTAGAAGTTTCTCAAATCGCAAAATCAATTGCAGTAAAAATGCAAAAAGAATACCCTACATTAGATGTTGTTCCTGAAGTGTGTGAAATAGCGGGACTTATTCACGATATAGGTCACCCGCCTTTTGGACACAATGGAGAAGCAGCTTTGGATGATTGTATGTTTAGATCCGGTGGATTCGAAGGCAACGCTCAAACTTTACACATCATTACACGGTTAGAAAAAAAGGAATTGCCAAAAGATGGTATCCCTTTTAATAAGGATGGAGATGATTGTAGATATGGTTTAAATCTAACAGCAAGAGTAATTGCCTCAGCCATAAAGTATGACAATGAAATACCGCTTATTAGAGATAGAGGCAATTATGTTTTTCAAAAGGGGTATTATGCATCAGAAGCGACTATTGTTAAAAAAGTGAAAGATTGTTTAACGACTTCTGAACAAAGGCAGGATCAGAAATTTAAAACAATTGAATGCGGTATTATGGATATTGCTGATGATATTGCTTATTCAACATATGATGTTGAGGATGCATTTAAGGCTGGTTTTTTGTCCCCTTATGATATGCTCGCAGTTGAAGATGATATTTTGAAAAAAATATCAGACAAATTATATAAAAGCAATATACAATTGAGCCCAGATGAGTGTAGAAAAATATTGGTTGATATATTTCGGGATACCATTATAGAACGACTTTTGGAAGATCAGAAAAAAGCAGGTGGCTCAAAATCTAAAAATTTTAATTTAATTACCCTAAACAATTTGGTAGAATTTTATAGAAAATCTAAACGCATAGCTGCAGATGGGTATTTTCGCACAGATTTTACATCGACATTAGTGAATAAATTCATAAATGGTGTAAAAATAGACATTAATGAAGACTGTCCAATTTTGTCACATGTTTACCTTGATGATCAAACACTACATAGAGTTAACGTTTTGAAACATTTCTCATATGTTGCGCTTATAAACTCCTCACGATTAAAAGTTGCCGAGAATCGTGGCGCAGAAATTATTAAAAATATGTTTAAAAAATTAAATTGTATTGAAGGAAGTAAGCTTCTGCCTGAGGATACAAGAGAATTGTATGAAATGACAGACAATGCAGCAATTCGAGCGCGTGTTGTGTGTGATTTTATTGCAGGGATGACAGATCGTTATGCTATTGAATTTTATGGAAGGTTGTTTTCAGAAAATCCACAATCAATTTTCAAACCACTATAAAATTGAAATATGGATATTTGTAAATAATATTTTCCATAGATTTGATATCATAGTATTTTCATGGTTAATTTTGGAAATGGTGTTCTGTCCTTGATAAAATCTTTTTCACGAATGATCTATGCTAAGAAACGATAGCTTTAGGCAAAGGGCTGTCGTTTTCCTTTGTGCATTTCTTAAAAAGCAGTTGACAAACTCTATTAAATAGACTTAATAACAGTAGGTAGTACAACAGGAAGTTCGTAATGCTATTAATGTTCCAATTAAATATTTCCAAAATGCCAATATCAATCTCATGAGCAAACCGCTTAGGTATGCGGATTAGAGCTCAAATGCTGGAAAAATTTAATTGGGTGAGCAATATTGTAATTTGTCAAGAATTGTGCAAGCATGGGGTTGAACAACAACTATTTTCGAAGACTTAAAGAAGAACTACTGTTCTATCCCCAAAAAGGCGACGTTATGCAAGGAACAGACAGTCTGCCACTTTTGCAAATTGCATACGACGACATTAGACTATGCGAGGTCTTTTAAGAATCTTGCTTCGTTTCATGGGATAAAAATCTTTTTTTCAATGTTTCACAAGAAAACGATAATTTTCGACAAGAAGTTGTCGTTTTCTTTTTTTGATTTTTTAAAAATTAGGTTGAATTTCTCCTAGATATGTGGTATAATATATGGGAGAGGAGTTGATCTCAATGTTGATAAACACGGAGAGTATGGTTTCCATCACCGAGGCAAATCAAAATTTTTCCAAGGTGGCGAGGATCGTTGACGAAAACGGCTCGGCGGTCATTTTAAAAAATAACGTTCCGAGGTACATCATTATGGAGTTCCCCGCCGTCGAAGCGCTCTAAACCGCCCCCGACGAGGATATCACAAGTATTTCTGAAAGACTTATCCAAAAAAACTTGAGGTGTATAAGGAGCTTGCCAAATGATACGGCTGACCGAGAAGCAGGTGCTTTCCGTCCGCAAAATGATGATAAAAGCCACGGGCGGTTCAGACGGAGTGCCGTGATATGGGCTTGCTGAGTTCTGCGCTGAACGCTCCATTTCAGTCGTTTGACGTAGGGTTACAAGACACGAGCAAGATCATGCCTGAAAAATCCAAGGGGGTTACGATAACCCGACCGAAACCTCAGAACAAAAGTTAGCGTATAGTAACAATCCGCAAGCGAGATCGTGCTCGAAAATTTTTGAGGAGTATGCTATCGCGAGCAAAAATCCGAAGCCGATAAAGTGGTAGAGGCATACCCTCACGAGCAAGAGAAGCACTCGCAAGTTAATCTACCGTAACCGCATTCGGTTAAAGTTCCGCGAAATTTTTTTGAGGGGGTCTCGCTATATCGCCCGAAATCGCCAAGCAAGAGTTAGCGCAGCATAACCAACTCTCGAAAAAATGACAAAAATCGAAAATCCGTATTCCAATGTTTTTGAATGATCAGCAAGCCATAGAAAATCCCGTATTCTTTGGGATTTTCTTCCAAATCGAGCACAGCCCCCTCGATTTGCTTTTAGGGAATCCTCGCCCTAAAAGCGACAACACCTATGGTAGCTCACGATTATCTATCGTGATTTTCTTTACCAGTCAAGCCGAGTAATATTTTGCTTTGATGGATAATGAAGGCGAACTTTCTCAAATAAGTGAAAAAAGACGGCAAGCATATCAAGCTATGATCGTCATCTGCCGTTCACAGCCGCACCTATAAGAACGACGTTATATTCAAAAAACTCTTGATTTTTGTCGGAGAACGTGGTATAATATAGGGAGAGCAAAATCAAACTACAACTGGGCAGGTGAGACCAATGTCGGTAGAGATAAAGACAGCGGAGCAATTGAGAGCTGAGAACATCGCCAAGATCGCCGATTCTCGATTGATAGACAATACATATATGAACGCTTTTTTCAATGAACAACCCGAACTGATGCAGTTCGTCCTGCGCATCATTATGCAAAAGGAAGATCTTGTGGTCAAGTCGGTGCGAACACAAAAAACGCCGAAGAACACTCAAGGACAACCGCTCATGCTGGACGTGAGCATAATTGACGAGGACGGAACGGAGTGCGATATCGAGATAAAGCATGAGCACCGACCTGCTAGGCGTACCGAGGATTTTGAGAGACTCCCCGAAACTTGTGAGATATATAATCTCAAAGGATCAAATCCTGCGGTGGATGGATTTCGACATTGAGCTATTGGATTTGCCGTTCAATATTGAAGCCGAACACCTTACGGAAGACTGAAGCACGACTTTAAATGCACAAAACCGGACGATATGTTTTATCCGAACCTAGCCGAAAGAGCAGGATATTTGAAGAAAACCAAAGGATGGTATGACGATATGCGCATGATTATGGATGAAATTATTTAAGAACATAGGAAACTAGAAGCCCGTCTGATCGCGATAAGGCTTATCCGCAAGGGTATGCTAACCAACGAGAACATTGCCGATGTTACGGACCTCTCTCTTGAATATGTAGAGGAACTCGCCCGGAGGGTAAAAGCTAACAAGTAAACAGATCAAGCCGCCTTACAAAAAAACGTAAGGCGGTTTGATTGCTAACCGTGTGTGTATTTTTTACATTTTCGGTTTTTATAAGACTTGCCCACAACGCAAGCAGTATTCCCAAAACTAAGCTGCAAAATCCAACACCTCGATTTTAAAATCATTGTTTGTGAAATACTTAACTATGACTTTTGCAGAACCGCTTATTACGGAAAACGTTCGGATATTTTCAAATTTGCCGAGCTGCAAAGGATCTTCACACAGCAGATAAAGCGTGTTGCCTTTTGAAAAAACAATATGCTCTCCGTCCGAAGAAATTTTATCTGCGGTAAAATTCGAGATCAATGTTGTCTGAAACGTGTCGGCGTTCAACGAAAAAATTCCGTTTCTGTCCGAAAACAAAATACGCGAACCGTCATAGTAAATTGCGTTCGCAAAACTTGTTTCAACTGTTGCGATTTCACTGGAATAAACGTTACAGCATTTCAAATCAAGTGCGGAATCAATATAAAAAATCGTTTGTCCGTTAAACGAAAGTTGACTGTTGTAAATTCTATCGGGTATTATGCACTCAAAACGACCGTTTTTCAGGCGATACACGCCGTCTTTTTCGTGGAACATAAAATAGAGCGTTTCGCCATCGGTAAAAAAATCGTAAATCATTTCATAGGCGGAAGAACCTCCGCTCATTACAGTTCCCAAAAAGCCGGATGAGCCATTAGCGTTCTTCGAGAATATCTTTTCGCTTATCATCGTGTTTAAGGAAAGCTTATGTATCTCCATTTCCGAAGGAACGGAGTTTATATCGTAATAATATAGATCACTGCCGTACAGTGCCATTATGCAATCCGACTCCGAGTTCGTCCGAAACGGATCGCGCAGAAGCTTGTACATTGAACCGTCTCTCTTTGATACGGCGGTAATTCCGTTATCCGACAGGTAGTAAAATTCATCGTTTTGCGCTATGAAAAAACTGTCGCTTGCATTGTATATCACAGATTCTCTCTCGGAATCATAACATCCCGAAAACGCAAATACGATCATAAAAACCAAGCAAAAACCGAAATTTTTTATCTTACCGTGCACTTTTTCCCTCCGAATAATATTTTGCTGCCGTCAAAACAGCAAAGAGAATAAACAAAATCACGAATATAATGACTGCCGCTAAAATGACAAACGGAATTTCAGAGAACGATTGAACCGTTTTTTCTTCACCGCTTCCGGCATATAATGTCTCAAAGGCATTCCCGCGGAAATACCCTACTGCTCTGAGCAAGCCTGTCGGAAGATAGTAAGCGCCCGTAGCCGGATCGAAAACAAATTGCTGTAGAAGGCAGATCGCACTCGGAACAAATACGGCAATGATCGGTTTTCGTGTTGTTACGGTGAAAAGGATTATTAGCGCTGACACAAACAAAATTCCCAAAAATCTCAATGCTTCGGACGCTAATAATCCCTGTGCGATGGTGAGCTTATACGGACAACCTTGAAAAAACTGAATACTTTGGATAGGATATTTCAACTCGGCAAAGCTGCCGCGTGAAGCTATTGTAAATAATTCGGCAAGCATTCTGAAGATACCGACCGAGAGCAACATTCCGAACAGCGACAAAATCTTTCCGAGCAGCATTTTTCCGCTGTTGGGGCTTGATTTTATAAGGACTGTCATATTTGAGGATTCCTCGCTCAAAAACGTGATCGCGGTAATATAAATTGTAAAAGCGAGAAAAATAATATCCGGAATATCTCTGCCCAAACCGCCGTATTCGCCGAGCGTTATGTATCGATCTTGAATCAAGCCGCTCGCGTAATTATATTTCTCCGAAAACAAGTTGAACGCCGCCTCCCGTTCGGTTATTTCGCGGATGTTCCGATATTCCGAGAGGTATTCTTCGCGGGTGCCGTATTCGCCGTTTCTAAGCCGCGCTTCAATGGCGTACTCGGTGTTTTTTGCGTCGGTTATCAGCTCCTGCTCGTTTGAAATATATTCTTCCTTTTCGGGGGTTATTTTTCCTGCCAATTTTTCCGCGTATTCATAATAATGAAAGCGCGTCGCGTTATCTTGGAAGTTGATTTTGGGATGCTCGGTGCTTATCATTACGATCTCCGCGAAAAAAACAATTATCAGAAGAAGCAACCCGTGCTGCTTTATCAAAACCTTTTTAAGCTCATACCCGAACACGAAAACCGCCTCCTTTTTTCCTTATTATAAGCGAAATCGATATTATCAACGCGGCGCATAAAAGCGCTTGCGAGATCACAGCAGCGTAAAGCGCGATTATCGGAACGCCGAAAAAATCATACACCTCAAAATCTTTAAGATACGCGCTCGGCGAAAACATATTGATCGGATCTAAAATGCCGCCGCGCGTTCCCGATAGTGCGATCAGACCGATCAGCGCTAAAAACGAGACTGCTGTCGACGTTATGGAATTTCGGAATATTTGCGAGAAAAGCAAAATCAACAATGCGATCGTAAACAGCGCTAAAACTCTCAGCCCCGTAAAAACCGAGACCGCGCCTAAAAAGGAAAATCCGAACGGCGTTTTTTCAAACATCGGCGCGGAATAAAGCGGCATATTCATTCCGTCTATCCCGTGAAAGATATTTATTCCGATCAAGTCGATCACTGTAAAATAGATCGATAAAACAGCGCAGTAAATAAACGCCGAAACTATTTTCGCGGCGGCGGTGATCCCTCTTTTTCCCGATGCGGAGATCAGTTGAACCATTCCACTTTCATACTCTGCGGAGAAAACTGCGGACAGCCCGAAAATGAGCATTACAACGCACAGCAGCGAGGAGAGATCATACGTAAAAAACGATTCCGCCCACGCTGTAGTACGATATTCGGGAATTTTTCGCCCGTAATACATTTTTGAGATCAGTTCATTTCTGCGAGATTCAAAAAAGCAATTCAGATTTTTGTAAAAGTCAACGTTTTCATGCGCCGCTAGTGCGATTCGGTCAGACGTGTTCGGATATGTTATGCAATAGGTCATTTCCCGCTTTATTTCAACGTTCAGCAGCGCGTAATCCCCGAAAACGTAGCCGGTATAGCGGTTTGGATCGTATTCGGTGCTGTAAATACCGTCGGCGACAATTGCCGCGAGCTCGTTCGCTTCCTTTTTTAATCTGTCTGTTTTCTCATCGGTGACCGCACCGCAAAATTTATTGTAAGCCTTGTAATATGAATCGCGGTTTTCCCCGTAAACACGGTCGTTATTGCGTCGGCACGAGTCGTTTAAGTACGCAATATTCACAACGCTCAACACCGCAAGCAATATCAAGGCAGCAAGTTTGAACCAGCTTTTGCGCATTTCATAATAAATAATTTTCATTACAGTTCACCAAATTCATACAGACAAACGTCCTCCAAGTCGGGCGCTGCCGAAACGGCATTTTCAAACGGTTTCTCATCGCTGACGATTTTGATCGTGCTTGATCCCGAGTTTGAAACCACATTTGAGACTTTGAATCTTCCCATTATATCAAGCACGTCCTTGCTTGGAACACTGCATTCCCATGCTTTTCCCGAGACCTTTGAAACGATGTCGCTTTCCGTGCCAAAGTATTTCACTTCGCCGTTATAAAGCAAAATGATCTCGTTTGCGATACACGAAATGTCGGAAACGATATGCGTCGCCAAAATCACTATCCTATCACTTCCGAGCGAAGAAATTATATTGCGGAAACGCACTCTTTCCTTTGGATCAAGACCCGCTGTCGGTTCGTCGAAGATAAGTACGTTCGACTCGCCGATCAGCGCTTGTGCGATCCCCAACCGCTGCTTCATTCCGCCCGAATACGCGCCGATCTTTTTATTTCCCGCTTCCGACAAATTCACCATATCGAGCAGTTCTCCGCAGTATTTCTTTGAATCTCGCGGTTTAAAATTCTTAAGAGCGCACATATATTTCAAAAATTCGTAAGCGGAATAGTTCTTGTAAAAGCTCTGATATTGCGGCAAATATCCGAGCTTATCGTGCAGTTTGCTGCCGCTCTCGTCTTTGTAAACGACCGCACCGCGATCCGGCTTCGCAAGCCCCGTGATCGTTCCAATGAGCGTGGATTTCCCTGCGCCGTTCAGTCCCAAAAGTCCGTAAACGCCTGCGTGGAAATTCAATGAAACGTTTTTGAGAGCGCATTTCTTGCCATAGATCTTTTCGATATTTTTTACCGAAAGTTCCATTCCCATATTCAAACCTCCGTGATTATCGATTTTGATACGCCGCCGTCCGTGACGCTCGTAATAACTTTTCCGTTGAGATATACAACAGCGGGAAATGACGGGAAAGTGTAATCGGGTATTGAAATTCTATAAGTTGCATTACCATCATACACTTTGATCTCTGCGCCCGGTTGATCTGAATCCTGTTTTTTAACAACATTGGAAACCTGAGTTACAACCACTCCGTTGTCGCATAAAATCGCATATGCACTTTCCATCGGATCTTGTGTCTTTAGGGTTACAAACTTGCCGTCCTTATACAAAACAATCTCTCCGCTTGGCTGCGCTCCGGGCATAACGTGAGCGTCCGACCAAAGCGTGATGTTTCCGACTGTCTGCGGAGAGGCGATACCGTCCTTACGGAAAATTTTGTGTTCGCCGCTATCTTTGATTATCCCGTAATAACTTACCGTAGCTCCGCCGGATTTTTTATTTGCGGTAAATGCGGTATAATTATCCGCTCTTTTTATTGAGGTAAACGCCATCCCCGAACCGCCTAACGATTCCGCGTCCGCGATGACCTTAACCTCTCCGCCATCCCACGCACGGCTGCAAAACCGCATATTGCGGTCAACAAAATAAATTGCGTCCGGACCAAGATCGATAAAATCAAACGTATCGATTGTATTTTCGTCCATAAAGCTTTGCAAATCAATGGATTTTACCACATTCATTTCCTTGTCCAGAAGCATCCCTTTCGACTCAAACGAGGATAATTCCAAACAAATCACCGAAAAGTAATCGCCGTGAGCGGATGCGGCGACAATGCTACCCAAGTCGATCTGCGCGCTTTTTGTTATATCGACGCCGTTTTTTGAGTAGAAAATACCATCGTCATTTTGATACAAGATCCCGTTGTTAAACGTTCGGAGCACGGTTAAGCTCAGCACCGAATCAAGCGCAGGATCGGTATTGTCGATTTGCGGTTTCAAGGGTTGACTATCAAATGCGTTGTTGCTTGTTGTTTCGGAACTCGGCGTAGAGCTTGTGCTGTTATTTTCCGGCTTAGAAAACCGATCATTGGGCGCGCTGTTGTCACCTACCATTTCGGAACTCAAATCAGAATTAATCACCATAATCGAGTCGGTTTTGATCGGGTAAACATATTCGTGCGTGCTGTTCAAAGGAACGGCAACACAATACAAAAAATTACCGATTTTAACGTCATCTATATTGATTTTTGCTTCAACTATCTTTCCGCCCTCAACCTTCACATCGAGATAATCATACTCGCCGTTAAATTTTGTAAGCGTATGATTTTTGTAAAACGAAAGTCTGTAATCCGAATTTCCGTTCGAGGCGGTATACATCGCGAGGTCAAGTTCCAAGCCGCTTCCCGAGCCGTTTATTGTAAAAGTGCGAGAATCGCTTCCCGATTGCCGAAGGCTGATGCTGTCACCAACATTGTCGCGAATCTCGTATTTTTCTTTCTGCTCGGATGTGATGATTTTTGGGGTTTCCGCTTGCAGAATACGCACGTTCTCCACATAGGAAACCGCTTTCCCGTCGATTGAAATACCGCAGCTTGCGCCCGACAGCGCCTTATGATTGTTTCCGAAAAACGGGCTGCCGGATTCGGGATAAAAATCGGGAAACAGGATCGAAATACCGCTTATCGTATGTTCTTCCAAATCGCCGTCGAATTTCGCGTCGGCATAGATCGGGATCGTTTTATCCTCATTGATCACGGTGTTGAAGCGATTCATAACGGAATAACTCTCCGACAATTCAGACGAATACCCTTGCAGAATACCGTCGATGTATACCATCACGCCCACATCTACGGACGATTCCGAGCCTTTAAGCAGCATTGGGATATTCAGCGAATTTCTCTCAAACTCGGCTTCATCGCCGTGCAGACCAAATCCATAGGAGATTTTATGGGAAACAGTTTCGTCTGTTGAATCGTCGCCAACGCTTTTCTCAAACTGGTCGGAAATCACAGAATTTCCGCTTTCCGGAAACGTTCTCTCATCACTGTTACATCCGCTTAATACAATGCTCAAGGCGGAGATCACCGCAGCTAAAATAAATTTGTAAGTTTTCATCTTTCTTCCCCCAATTACACAAACAACATCGGCGAGTTCCGTCTCGCCGCTCTTGTTCTCAAGTATAACACAAGATAATCCCCCTGTCAAGTTTTTGGGAAAGTTTGGACGTATTTTGTCAAGTTTGGTAA
>JAMPFE010000059.1 GCA_023664705.1 Lachnospiraceae bacterium
TATTTGATATTTATTTCCGCAAAACGTTATCTGGCGATGATTTTGGCGATGCTGATAATATTTTTTATTTCAACGAAATTGAAAAGCCGCGCGGCGACGCTGATTGCGGGAGCGGGCGTTCTGATACTCCCGATTTTGATAACTCTGCTCGGCGTCGACGTTTTCAAGTACGTTCTGCTCGACCCGCTTATTATCGGAAACGTGTGAGTCACTTACACCGCCGCCGCGAAGCGGAGCAAAAATATAACAGCAAATTATCTGATTTGTTCAAGCTTTCCTTTATCCATTTCGCAGACCGTGTCGCACAGCACGTCGATGTCCTCGGCAGAATGCGAGGCTATCAAAATCGTTTTTCCTTGCGCTCTCAAATCAAGAAGATACTGCCTCATATCGTGAACGCCGTCTTTGTCCAAGCCGTTCATAGGCTCGTCCAAAATCAATAAATCCGGATCCTCCATAATTGCCTGCGCTAACCCCAATCTTTGCAGCATACCAAGCGAATACTTGCGGACATGACGCTTTAAATTGGGATCCAATCCCACTTGCTCCATTGTTTTGCGGATATCTTCCTTGGTTATTTTTCCGCGCAGGTCGGCAAGCAGCTTCAGATTTTTAAATCCCGAATAATACGGGATAAATCCCGGCGTTTCAATTATAATTCCCGTGCTTTCGGGGAAGTCGCGGTCTTTTCCTATTTGTTTTCCGCCGACAAAAATCCCGCCGCTCGTAGGCTTTACAAAACCGCATATGCACTTCATCAGCATTGTTTTTCCGCTGCCGTTTCTGCCGATGAGTCCGTGGATTTTTTCGCGCTCGAATTTTATCGAGACATCGCGCAAAATTTGATTTTTCTGCAGTGTTAAATTTAAATCTCTGATCTCAATCATATTTCAACTCTCTCCGTAAATTTCAAACGTTTAAGCGAAAAAAAGTTAGCGGCGGTCAGTATCGCAATTACGCCGACAAAATAAATGAACGAGCTCCACAAAGGATAAATCGGCTCGCTTAATATCTCGGTATAATGCAGCCAGACCATGGTGTTTGCCATCGGAAACGCCCAACGCAGCTCGGAATACAGCGACGTCGTTGCCACTCCCGCGGCTATGACCGCGACCGCAGCCGCCAACCCGGAACGGTTCGTCAATATCTTGAACAGATATAACATAAGCGAAAGTGTAAGCAAATACGCGCTCATAAGGACGAACGTCTGTATTACCGCGGTGATCATCGGTATCTGATTATAGAGATTTGATTGGAGCAATTGGCTGTCGAAATTGTACGCTTCTTCGGGAAACCGCGCCGCGTATTTTGTTACCGCGTCGCTCCAATCATTTGCGAAGCGTCCTCCCGAAAACAGAATACTTGCTGCCAAAACAACGCTCATAAACGTAATTATCGCAAATAATATGAATAAAATTTGTCCGCACAGCCAATTTCGTTTTCCTGTTCGGGAAATGCCGAAAAGCGCGTTTCCGTGCAGCTTCGGGTAATCCGAGAGCAGTATTAAAAACACAAGCGGGATAAACATCGCAAGCGCTCCCGAATTTCCGACCGCGATAAACGGCTCAAATATTACAAGCTTTTCGCCGAATTTTTCCGCCCGCGCGGCAAGCGGATCGATAGCGAGGACTTTCATAAAAATCAACAGAACGCCGACAATAATATTCCGCGGAGAGCATAGCCAACCGATATATTCCGTTCTCGCGACCGACAGAATTTGTTTTAAATTTTCACGCACCGTAATCACTCCTTCCGCGGTTTATCAACAGATATGCCGTTAAAAAGGCAGCGAAAACAGCGCCGTAAAACAAGACGGTTTTCCAATAATTAGTGTCGCCTGCCGAAAATAATAACGCCTGCGGATTTGCGATCGTCAAAAATTCCGCAATCTTTAAATTAGGACTTTCAAAATCAAGGGCGAAATCGGAAAGCAGCTTGTTGCACAGCTGCGACAGCCCGTATTTTGCGAAAAAAGGAATACACATTATCAGATATTTGTTTCCGAGAACACTTGTAAGAAACATTGACGGAACGCTCCAGAATACGCCGTACAGAAACATTCCGAGCATTGCCGCGGGAAAATCAAACGGAATAATTTCAATAGCGTATTCGCGCGCACCGGGGAAAATTCCGCCGATAACCGCGCAAAAAACCATGTAACCCAACGTCACGGCGATGCCGCTTGACAGCACGCCCGAAATAAATTTTGACAAGTCAAATTTTAATTTTGACGTTCGGAAAACCTCAAAGCGTATAGCGTTTGCGCTTTTTTCAACGCATATCCTCGGCACGAAACAAAACGATGTGATTATCGGCAGGAACATTCCCAGCCACCCGCCGCAGGCGTTCTGCATTACGCGATCGGCGCACAGCATTTCGTTATTCAGGTAATATTCGCGATCGAAATCCATGATCAAGCGAATTACCGAATAGCGGCTTTGAGTGGAATAATCCGTGTAAACCTCCGCCGAAAACAACAAAACGACCGTCATAATAATGCAGAAATAAAATCCCGATGATGAAGAAATTTTTTTAAAAGAAACCAACAGGCAGCGCATATCGTATCTCCTAGACTATGCTGTATTTATAGTAACTGCATTCTCCGCTCACCGCGTCCACATACACCGTATAATAAAGCGCGTCGTTCTCATTATACAGCCGGAATTCCCATGTCGGCATCATATTACAGGAGCCATCGTCTTTTATTACACCGTTATAAATAAATTCGGTTGACAATACATTAAATTTAACCTTTTGAGTTAGCTGTTCGGACGCGGTATCAACGGCTTTCTTGAGCGACAGAATTTTCGCGATGGGTTCGCCGACAACGCTGATGTTTGTAAGTGGCATACAACAGTACGACATATCAATATCTTCGCTTTTGATCATCAGTCCCTCCGCGCTTATTGAGGAATAATTCGGTATCGGAAAATTTGCCGATATTTCGTCCGTGCGTTCAATCGGCACAGAATTGTACATACAGGAAGCCGCAAATACATATGCGTAAATTCCGTCTTTCAGTTCGTAAACGTCCACATAATTTACAAGCAACGACGGCTTTTCCTCAAACGGAAGACTTTTCGGATATTCCTCGGTGAAATATTTTATCGCGTCGCCTATCGATACCTCGCCGTCCGCTAATTTGTATTTAACGTCGTCGCTTTTGCCGTCGTTATAATATCTTTCGGGAAGGGAGGCTGTCAAATCCGCAATGGCGCCCAGATCGGACGGCATAGCGCCCGTAATAAGCGTTTTGTCGGCGTCGAGTATATTAAACGCGGCTCCTTTGTTTATCCACCATGGGTAGCGCTCTCCCGGCCACCACATATACTGTTTTTTCTCATAATTTCTGTATATGAGCCAGCAGACCTCTATCGAGCCGTCCAGTATCTTATCCTTATAATCCGAAATTTTGTAATAGCCTCTTACTTTTTGACCGTTTACATATTCTTCGGGAGCCTTTGGAAACTCTTCGGTGAAATCCTTTTGTTCAAAAAGCGCGAAATCATCTTCATATTCGCCGAAGATCTCCCGACAGTATTTCTCAAAGCAATTCAAAATCTCGTCCGCGGGGCGTTCGTAAAGCGCCGGGGCTTTTTCCCATTCAATGTTATAAATTTCCGATATCGTATTTACGGGGCATTTTTCCGCATATGTCCAATCAAGATTTACATATTCCGTATTTTTGCAGAGCTCAAAATCCGAATTATAATTTTCGGTAACTTCCTTCACATTGCCGATAGGAGTAACGTCGCCGCCGGTATTTTCTGTCGAGGTCTGCGATATTTCCGACGAGCCGTCGTTTTTTCCGCAGGCGGTTAAAAGTAAAGATAGGACTGCGATGATTATAATAAATGCTTTTTTCATAGTATTGCCTTTCATTGATAATAATATTTCATAAATCAATTTTAATAAAGATATTGTGAACATAAAATTTGCGTTTTTCAAAAATTTGTAGCAAATGCCAAAAAACAATATCAAAATTTGGTCAACTTCAACAAAGCTGCAGCTGTCAGGAAACTACTATCGTCTTTGCAAGCAAAATCGCCTCTTCTATTGACGGATTTCCTGCTAATTCATAAACATAATTATTGTTACCGAACACTAATACTATGCCGCGGTAAACCCCGTTATAAGCCCCAGGAAAATAAGTATCAGCGCGGCTAAAAGCTGTTTCCCGATGTTCTTGCATGTTATTTTTTGCGGCTGCATTTTCCTTTCGGGACACAAACGAGCCGCGCTTATCTCGTAACGCTTAAAAATTCGTTTCATTACGCGTTCGTGACAGCGCGAAAACCGGTGCTCGGTCGTATCAACGTTTGACAGCGCACGCTCGTAGTATTCGGTCAGAGCCTCGTCCAACATCTGTTCAAGCATTTTGTTTTCCATCCAAATATTTTTTGACCGCTTTTTCCGCGTTGGATATACGTTTTCGTGCGGCAGCATTGCTTATATCAAGCGCTTCGGCTATTTCCGATGTGGATAAGCCGTAATGAATTTTTAAGTACAACGCCTCCCGCAGCGCTTCGGAAAGATTTGCGATAAATTTCATCAATTCGTCCCTTGAAACTTCGCCGACCGTCTGTTCGGTTATCGGCAATCCACTGTCAGGGATATCGTCGGTTAATTCTTCAAAATTCACCTTATGCTTCTTTTTCCACATATTTATCGATATATTCCCGACCATTGCCGACACGATAAATACGCGCTCTTTGGGCGTACTTTTAAAAAACAAGTCGGGTTTATCGGAAATTTTCAAAAACGTTTCCTGCAGAGCGTCCTCCGCGTCCTCGTAGTTATGCAGCTTTGACATTGCAATATTATACAGCATTTGTCTATGATCCAGATAGAACCGATTCAGAGTGTTTCGTTGTTCCTCCGTTTCAAGATTAGCAAGCGCAGCCGAAATCATCATAAGCACCTCCCTCTGTGTTTGTAACGCATTTTGCTCTGTGTTGCTATAACAGCTTTTTCCGTAAACAATTATAACATATTTCAACAAAAAAGTCAACCGAAACATCTCACTTACAGATTTCTCCGCAAGTACAAGAACAACACCGGGGGCAAATACCACAAAGTTTTTACAGGCAAAATGCATGGAAACGTCTCTGTGATTGCACAAAGACGTAACCGTCTAAGGAAGTGATGAAATAGCAGAAATCACGATAATACCCACAAAAGAGCGCTTCGACGATATAATTCAAACCGTCTCAAGCGACAGCGAGGAGCAGTGGCTCATAAACTTCCGATTTTAATTTCAGCGAAACTTTTCCGCCATTTTCGGTGAATTTAAAAGCGTTGGAAAACAAATTATTCCACACGAGCGACAATAATTCGCCGTCGGATTTCACCGAAATATTTTCCTCAATTTCGGTAATTATTTCGATATTTTTCTGCTCCCAAATATTTTCAAAATTCAAAAGACATTCGCAGAGCTGCTCCCCGAGATCGAAAACGCGTTTTTCGGGGAAAATCTGCTGATTTTCCAGCTTATTTAATTTCGAAATATTCGTTATCAATTCCGATAAATTCCGCGTAAAATCGGATATAATTTTCGCAATTTCAACGCGCCTCTCATCGGGAAGATCGGGCTGCTGCAAAATCGTCGCGTAATTCTGAATTACCGAAAGCGGCGTTTTCAGCTCGTGCGAAACGTTGGCGATAAAATCCGCGCGCAGCGTTTCCGGCCCCGACAATTCCTCCACCATTTTGTTGAAATAATCGATAATTACATTGAAGCCGTCGGCCGGGTCGGCAGTGCGATTTTTTTCGATACGCACGGAAAAATCGCTGCGCAAAGAAAGCTCAATAAAACGACGTTTCCGAACGTAAGTTTCGCGGCTAATTCAATTTCCGACTGCCGCAATTCGATATTCATGCTTTTCTGCATTACATTCAAAAATAAAATCATGCAGCAGGTGATAACGAAGCCCATCAGCAGGAAAAAACACAGAAATCCCGTGACCGCACGAAGCCCATGCCGAAGCCGTTTTTCATCGATTTTTTTCATATTTTCGGCACCGCCTTATATCCCAATCCGTGCACCGGGACAATTTCAAATTCGGCACAATTCGCGAATTTATTTCTGATTTTCGTCATATAAACGTCCACCGTCCGCAATCCCGACGACATGTCGCCGTCCCGGAATTCGTCCATAAGCTGCGAGCGCGTAAACGTCTTTTTCGGATATGAAAGCAATTTAAATAATATGTTGAATTCCCACACGGTGAGCGGAATTTCCTCTCCGCCGAAATACGCCATGTGCTCGTCCGCGTCAAGTTTCTTTGTGAGGGATTTCAACGGTATTTTCGTTAACGATCAAATAATTTTTGTCAACGAAATTTTCCCGCAGCCATTGAATTTAATTTTTCGACAAAGCACATTTTCAACTGCAAAAAAATGCAAATTTTCGGACGGTTTTTTCAATTTCCAAATTTTAACTCGAATTTACAGCAATTCCAAATATTTACATCGTGAAACTGCAATTATCTGCAACTAACTGCAAATCGGCTGCAAATTACTGCACGCGAACTGCAAAAGACTGCAAAATAATACACAGATTTCAACGATTTGTTCCCAAAACTAAAAATTTTTGCAAGTTTCCAATTAAAAAATTTCAAACGGTTTATCAAATTTTTCTTTGCAATTTTAAGTTGCGCGTTTTTTTAAAAAAGCACATATCGGTTGGTTGCAATCTTCCGCGAAAAGTGCTATACTGATAGTGCAGCGCGGCACAAAAACAATTAAGGAGAATATTTATGAGCTTTGGGACTAATTTGCAATTTTTAAGACGCTTGCGCGGAAACATGACGCAGGATAACTTGGCGGACAAGCTTAACGTCAGCCGCCAAACCGTTTCCAAGTGGGAGCTTGGTACGGCTCAGCCCGAAATGGAAAAGGCTTTGGAGCTTTGCCGATTTTTCAACTGTTCATTGGACGACCTGTTCCGCAACGATATGGCAGCCTGCAGCGAAGCGTATACAAATCTGCGTGTGGAGACCGTTCCCGCCTTTCGTTACGTAAAGCACGCTGTGATAAGCACCGACCCCGAGGGCGACGCTATCGACAGAATGTTTTCCGTTGCCCGTAACTGCGGCGTTGACGATCCGCAAATTATCGGCTGGGATTTCCCGAATGTGTCACAGGAGCAGATAAACTGTTTCAATATGCATGGCTACGAGGCCGCGTGGATATTGCCGAAGGGAATAACTCCGCCCGATATTGAAATACACGAGCAGAGAGCCCACAAATATGCGGCATTACACATTGAAAAGGCGTTTGAAAATCCTTTTGTCGTCATTCCGAACGGATATAAGGCTTTATGGGAATATATGCAGGTGAACGGCTTGGAGCATATGTCAAAGGACGTTATTCCTTGCTTTGAAACCGACGGAGAGAGTATGGATATTTACATTGCTTGTAAATAATCAGCAAGGAGTAACGATATTTGAAAAACTCCCGCAAACATCGCATAAAATCGTTCATTCGGCGAGGTCAATATCTAGAGCATCAGAGCCCCAGAACCCTTAAACGCGTTACACGAAACTAACCCGATTCCCAAAATAAGCGCGCCGACGTTTCGCCGACGCGCTTTGTAATGTTGTCTCTTTAATACCAATCGTGCTTCTCGTTTCTGTCGAGAGCGGCGATTTTTTTCATTTCGTCACTTGTCAGTTCAAAGTCAAACAGCGAAATATTTTCCAAAATATGCGCCGGATTTGACGAGCCGGGAATGACCACAACGCCGTTCTGCAAATCCCACCGCAGAATGACCTGCGCGGCGGATTTTCCGTGATTTGCCGCGATCTCAAGAATGGTTTTGTCGTTCAGCAGTTCGCTTTGATGACCTCTGCCGCCGAGAGGATACCACGCCTGCATCACGATTCCCAGATCGTGCATATACGGGATAACCTCTTGCTCTTGATAATACGGGTGAATTTCGTTCTGTATCAGCGCGGGCTTGATATTCACCTGCGCGATAAAATCGTCTATTTCTTCAATATACCAATTCGACAGCCCAAGCGAGCGAATTTTACCCTGTGCGACAAATTTCTCCATAGCCTTATAAGCGTTCACGTCGTTCGCGCCCGGGTGGTGGAGCAGCATCATATCGATGTAGCCGATGTCTAATTTGTCAAGCGCGTCTTGTATCGCTTTTTCGGGATTTTGAAACTGTTCGCCGGGGTAAATTTTCGTGATTACAAAAATCTCTTCGCGCGGCACTTTTGATTTGCGGATCGCCTCGCCGACCTCTTTTTCGTTGCTGTACATATATGCCGTGTCGATCAGCCGAACGCCTTGTTCAAGAGCGGAAATTATTGAATTAACGCAGGTATCTCCGTGCAAGGAATATGTTCCAATACCCGCTATCGGCATTTCGTAGCCGCTGTTGAACTTGACGGTCGGCGCGTTTCCGTTTTTGCCCGAAGCTAGGTCAAAAGTCGATACGTCCGAATTAGAATTAAAATTCAATTTTAAATTCATATTATTTATCCAATTTTTTACCTCCGATTTTGAGGAATTACCCGAAAAACGTTTGCCCGAAAGCCAATTCGCCGAACCCGCGAGCGAATGTAAATTCGTGTCGCTCGAACCGATACCGCTGCTGTGCGAGGTGCAGAACGGCACTATTATTTTTCCCGAAAAATCATAGCTTTCAAGAAACGTCGAAATAATGCGCGGCGCTTGTCCGTGCCAGATCGGGTAGCCGATAAACACGGTTTTGTAGCCGCTCATATTCGATACGCTCCCCGAAACTTCGGGGCGGCAGGAGCTGTCAGCCTGCTCGCGGTCGGCGCGGCAGTCGGTGTAGTATTCAAGGTCCGCGGCGGTATAAGGCACGGCGGGCGTTATTTCGTACAAGTCCGCACCAAGAATTTCGGCGGCGTATTCCGCTAACTTTTCGGTCGTGTTCGTTGCGGAAAAATACGCCACAAGAACGTCCGTTTTTTCTTCGGGAGCGTTCGGGATAACAATGCTTGACGAGCTTGCAGACGATGAGTTGACGGGGTTTTCCGATGAGGCGATGACTGTCGAGCCGTTTGATGATTGCATTGAACTCCCTCCCGTATTTGATGAACTTTCTCCGCTTGAAACAACGGACGAGACAGCAGAAGAACTTTCCGAGTTGCTTTGTTCTTGACCGCCGTTTGTCACGACCTCACCTGCGGAGCAAGCCGTAACGGTCAAAGCAGCCGAAACCGCGAAGATAAGCGATAAAACGGCTCTTTTGATTTTCACACAAATCACCCTTTCTCAAAGCCGTTTCAGAAAACGCCATTTTTTCGATATTTTTACTTTTCGACAAATTTCAATATTTTTGCGGGATTCCTCGATGCCGTGTTTTCCGGAACGTCCTACCCCCGAATTATTTCAGATTTTCGCCGAAAAATTTTTCCAATTTATCAAACGGAATAGCGTTTTTATTTCCTCCGTCGTATAGATCGGTGTGAACCGCGCCGGGAATAATAAGCAGCTCCTTGTTGTCGGAGCACGGGTTGTCTTTCACCATATTCGCGTAAGCGTCGCGGCTGAAATAGCAGGAGTGCGCTTTTTCGCCGTGCATTATCAGCACCGCGCTGCGTATCTCGTTGGAATATTTCAAAATCGGCTGATTCATAAACGACATGCAGCCGATAACGTTCCAGCCGCCGTTGGAGTTGAGCGAGCGCTTGTGATAGCCGCGCGGCGTTTTGTAGTAGTCGTGATAGTCCTTGACGAAGAACGGCGCGTCATCGGGCAGCGGGTCGACTACACCGCCGCCGAGCGCATAGCTGCCGTTCTTGAGGTCGGTGAGCCGCTGCGCGTTCATTGCGACCTTTTTCGCGTAACGAGCGTCCGCGCTGTCCTCGCTGTCAAAATAGCCGTTTGCGTTGACGCGCGTCATATCGTACATCGTGGAAGCGACAGTCGCCTTTATCCGCGTATCGAGCGCCGCCGCGTTCAGCGCCATACCGCCCCAGCCGCATATCCCGATAATTCCTATTTTTTCGGGATCGACTTTGTCGCAAAGCGAAAGAAAATCCACCGCTGCTTGAAAATCTTCGGTATTGATGTCGGGCGATGCCATATAACGCGGCTCGCCGCCGCTTTCTCCCGTAAAGGACGGGTCGAACGCTATTGCCAAAAATCCGCGCTCCGCCATTGTCTGCGCGTACAAGCCCGCAGCTTGCTCCTTGACCGCGCCGAACGGTCCGCAGACGGCGATAGCCGCAAGCTTTCCCGAAGCGTTTTTCGGCTCGTACATATCCGCCGCGAGCGTTATCCCGTAGCGGTTTACGAATGTTACCTTGCTGTGGTTCACCTTGTCGCTTTTCGGGAATGTCTTGTCCCAATCCGTTGTTAAATTCAGCTTTTCCATAATAAAACTCCTTTCAAATTTTTTGTAATTATATTATATCGCATTATTTCGCAAATAGCAAATACTTAATTTCTATTTTTAGATATGCTTGACAAGAATATCTGAATGTGCTATAATATATTCGAGGTGATAATATGGAAATCCGTGTTTTGCGCTATTTTCTTGAGGTCGCGCGTGAAAAGAGCATTACAAGGGCGGCGGTGCGGCTGCATATTTCGCAGCCCACGCTGTCAAAGCAGCTTAAGGACTTGGAGGACGAGCTTGGGCAAAAGCTGTTCGTCCGCAATAATTACGGCATTACGCTGACCGACGCGGGAATGTTATTGCGAAAACGCGCCGAGGATATTCTCGAAATGACGGACAAGACCTTGAACGAATTCAAATCGCTCACCGACGAGACGGGCGGCGATATTCATATCGGCTGCGCGGAAAGCGAGGGTATCAAGTATCTCGCGCGATGCGTTGAAGCGGTCCGTGAGAAAAATCCGCTTATCCGCTGCCATCTGCACAGCGGAAACACGGAGGATATCGAGGGACGGCTGGAGAGCGGGCTGTTCGACTTTGCGTTTCTGGTAGAGCCGCCCGACCTCGCGAAATACAATTATCTCGAAGTGCCGTATTCGGACGTTTGGGGCGTAGTTATGCGGTCGGACGACCCGCTTGCCGAGAAAGAGAGCATTTGCGTTGACGACCTGTTGGGATATAATATAATTTGCTCGTCGCAGGCGGTCAAAACCGATCTGCCGCGCTGGTGCGGCGAAAAAAGCGACACGCTGAATATTTCGTTTACGGTAAATTTGGTTTACAACGGTGCGGTCTTTGTACGCGAGGGGCTTGGCGTGATGTTCTCGTTCGATAAGCTTGCGAATACCGATGGCGAGTTATGTTTTCGTCCGCTTTCGCCGAAATTGGAAACGAAAATGTGCGTTGTTTGGAAAAAATATCAGATGTTCTCTCCTGCGGCGGAGACGCTGCTCGAAGAGATGAGAGCGCGATTTTCTTAACTCGAAATCGATTAAAAAACTTCAAAAATTTTTCTCAACGTCCTGCCAACCGATATTCGACAATATTTCGGCATTATCTCCGACAAACGCCGCGCCCGCTTCGGCATCGTTTTTCAGATGATACATAAACCACGCGGTCACATATCCGTCGCCGAAATATAGCATTTCTCCGTGGTCGGCGTTTTTCCTCCTCGCCATAATTTTGGTTACGCCGTCGGGGATATTATTGTATAATTTTTGCAGACTTTCGAGCGGCGCGATCTGCTGATCCGTGTTTCCCGTCGAGCCGAGTATCAGCGAAGGCGTATTTATCAGCGTGTCGTCGAACGTCCACTGAAACGCCGCACTGAAATCGGTGTTTCCGCAGCTGAGAATCGCCGCCGCCTTGTACACGTCGGCGTGCTTTTGGTCGGTGACGGCATTTATCACGCCGATGCCTCCTTGCGAATGCCCCGTGATCCCGATATTGTCGAGGTCGATTTTTCCGAGGAAAACGTTCGCCTTTCCGTTTAATTTGCCGTCATATTCGTTAAGAATTTCGAGATAG
>JAMPFE010000005.1 GCA_023664705.1 Lachnospiraceae bacterium
TTCGCGTGCAGTTTTTTGCAGCCGTTTTGCAGTAAAATGCAGTTATTTGCAGTTTTGTGCTGTAAATATATGGGAATAATGTAAAATAAAGTTAAATTCTGGAAATTAAAAAACCGCCGAAATTATTGCGGCTTTTTGCAGTTTGAACTATGCTTGTGATTTTTTTTATTTTCGGCACGGTTTAGTGCTGTTGCTTTTAACGTTAACGCGAAGACGGTGCGTTAACATTTGTGCTTTGACTGCATGACTTGACAACCACGTTAGTGATTGATTTTCGCTACATTTCATTCTTGTGGAAATTCAACGCTATGGGGCGTGATAATTTCCATTCCGTCGCCGTAGAACGAGGGGGGCTTGTAGCAGTGATCGTGGACCGCCTCGCGTCCTCGTCGTTATAGCAGCGGTCGCAATTCTCGCACTCGACATAGTGGTCGTCGCGGCAGCTTTGGCAGAGCGCAATGCGCTCATCTCCTGCGTTGTCGTCGTTCCAAATGCGTGTGCCGCAATGCTCGCAGAGCACGGTTTCGCGTTCGAGGCAGCTTGGGCAAAGTATCTCGCCGTCGAATTCCTCGTAATCATTACCGTTGATTTTTGCTCCGCAGCAGTCGCAGTGCCGCGTGTTTTCTTTCTTGTTCATTGGTTTTTCCTCCTTGTAATTCGGCATAAAAAAGCCCCCGAAGCCGCTTGACCTCGGGGATTTTTCTGTGTGCCGTTAATAAACGGAAATGCTTATATAGCATTCATTGTTATAATATATAACTGAACGGCTTTGCAATTACAAGGCAGACCTCCGTAATATTTACGAACTAAAGAGACGCATTTTTAAAGCTCACATATTAAAATATGAAATTTATTTCAAGCTTCTCTTTTCAAATTTCGGACAGCAACTCTGCGAAAAACTTTCTTTCCGCCGCACCGCGCACATCGATTTAATGTCCTTGTCATATTCCCATATCTTCATAAACGGGTCGCCGGTCGGTCGTATGTGCTCGGGTACGGGGTCGAACCAATGCACGCAAAACGCGCAGCAAAGTACTTTATTTGCCGTATTGATACGCTGAGTTTTTATGATTGAGCCCCCCTTATTGCGATAGATCAACGCGCTTTGGCTCGCTGATATAATCTTCGTTCTGCAGACTTTCCTCATCTTCAGCCGCGGCAAACTCTATAACCGTAGGTTCGACCGTTCTGATGTATACGTTTCCATTCTCGGAAACATTGTCGATCATGAGCCGCTTTTTATGTATGCCGGAACTTGTAAGCTTAGTGTCCTGTGTTGTTACTTCGGGCAGCGTAGAGTAATACAATTCAAAACTCTCATCGACAGCATCTGTAAATTCTATCCACTGATTATAAGGAATATTTCTGTCCGAAACAAGGCGGAACGTACCCTTGCGTCCACGTCCGATATAGTATTTGAATTTGATCTCATCGGTTGCCGTAATCTCGGATATGACCTTTATCGTACCGCCTGCTCTGCCCTCGATAAGTCCGTAAGCAACGCCCGTCTTGCCCGTGGGACGCAGTATATCGTTTTCGTCAACGACAACCCCTCTGTCGCGCTGAATTTTAATCGCTTCGTCAGTCCCGAGCGGCGGGAAAAGTTCAAAGTGCTGAACATCGCTTAGGTTCATATTCGAATCGATTTCCTTAATATGACGTTCAAAACAGTTTCGCAGAATTGGTGATTTGCTTGAATTTCCCGCAAGAAAAACGTGAATTTTATCACTATCGATATTATCTCTGTTTTTCTTGAAGGTAAGCTTAAGCGCTTCAAAGAAATTCTTCACGCCCGCATCAATCCTATCTTCAAGTATCTTGAACAAATCGACCTTTATCCCGTCCTTGTTGTCAATATCCAGCCTTACCGTTTCAGTCTCACCGTTTTTGTTGAACAGCTCAATATCAATAAAACCGGCATCAAGTATTGTGCAGTTAGTTGATACTTTATATTTTGCCGAATAATCCTCGATTTTTTTATCAAGGACATCCTTATTATCCCTTGCAGCAGGCTCACCGCCAAACACTTCAATTGCAGCCTTCAGAGAAGCGACAAGTTCAAGTCCAACCTCAATATATTCGTCATTTTTTGCGTCTTGAAGCCCCTCCCAGAACGGGCGAAGCACTTCCATGAGCTTCTTTGTATTTCGCTTCGCCTCCTGTGACGAGGAGATCAGGACCTCGCTGCCCGGGAAATCGGAACATTCCGCAGGCTTGAAAAACGAGAAGCCAACGGGAACCTCCTTTGATTTTAAGAGCTTGTCCTTATTAGCCTTAAATACCTCAAACGCCAGAAGCTCCAGAAGATTTTCGCCGCCGAGATAACGGTCGCCGTCCGAGCCGAAATGATCGATAACATAATCATATTTGCGTTCCTCGCGGGTATCCTCAGCAGAGCGCCAAATTCCGAAATCAAAATCCGTTGTTCCGCCGCCGAAGTCGAAGATACCGTAAAAGATTTTTTCACCCTCTTTCGGATCAAAGCCGTATTGTTTTAGAGCGCAGATCGCGTATGCCGCAGGCTCGCTGACGCCTTGCTTTACCTTAAACCGTCTCATGACCTCCGCGTTGTTTAAAATCGAAGTTGGCAGAGATTTCTTCAAACCTGCCGTAAAGCTCTTTAACAAACGCTCCCGAACCGCCTTTGAATACGCCACCGGGAATGACAACACATAATCAAGATATATCCCGTTGCGCATATTGTTTATGAACAGTCCCAAATAATACGCATATATCTCGACAGGATCGAAATCCCCGTCCTCGATTTCGAGATACGGCGGGAGCACTCTTTCCTTGTTTGCCTGATCAATTATTTTCACCTGTTTGTAGCGGCTGCTGTCACCGCACCACTGCTTTATATCGTAAAAGAACGAGTAAAATATACTGCTGTCCTCACTGTTCTTGAAATTATTTTCCGCGCTATGAGAAACCGTAAGATTCTCACGACTTGTGTGGGGTCTGCCCGGCATTGAGTTATAAGCCGAAAGAAAACTGTCAATATTAAGGAACTCCATAACCGTAGGATTTTCATAATGAAACAGCTCGGCTTTCTTACTTAACTGTCCCATTCCGACGCGGAGGAGCTTTGTGTTGTCGTCGCCGTCCTGATACGACACGATAGTGCTCTTCGTTCCGAAGTCAATGCCGACTATGCCGTCCTCGCGGATATCCGCAGCGGGGTTTCTCGCCACAAGCGGTTCTTCAAGAACCACAGGAATTCCGTCCTCTGATTCGTCCTGCCAAAGCTCCCAGTGACCCAGATTGACGTCCTCAAGGCACTTTGCGTCATAGGGTTCTATGCCGGCTCTGTACTCGTCGGCTTTGAGGATCTCCGTTTTAAAGTATGCGTTTTTATCTTGAATCAGATTGAAGCTGTAACTTTCCGGGTGCTTTTCTATTTCATCGCGGTCTATGAACAAGCCATATGACTCTGCGATCTTTTCCCAAAGCTCCACTCCGCTATAGCTGTACAGTACTTTGGAATTGTCGGACAGAAACAGTTTCTTTTCTAAAAGATTGTTTAAAAACTCATGTTTTTTCATTGGTATGGTTGGTATTTTCAGATGGTCTGTATCATTATCAGCCCAACTATGGAAAGTTCCATCGCGAATTTCAATACAACCGTCTTTGCAGGTAACATAGCGTCTTTGAGCATTTCCGCGAGTCAAACCACGTTTAAAATCAATCAAGGGATTGTCATCGCAGAAAATTGCTCTCGCTTTTTCGAATGAAAGTTTAGAAGTATCATAGCCGCCATATTTCGTGGACCATGCGCTAAATGAAAAAGCACATTTTGTGCAGTCACCGATGAGGACCTCATGTTTAAAATTATAATAGAAAAATGTTTCTATGTCGTCAATATTATTTTCGACAGCGATCCAATTTTTTGTTTTCTTTGCTATCTCTTCCAACACTCGATACGCATATACCCTTTCAAGACGGATATCCTTTTTTTGACCAGTATACTTATATTCACTTATAGTCTTTGTCGTCAAAATGTTCATCTGTTTCTCTTTGCCTCCTCTAATGCAATTTTAGACTGAAAGTATTTAGCCAGCTCCCCGCGGGCGTCCGCGGCGTCCCATATTTTTTCTTCCGGGCGGTAAACCTCGGCAACGGGTTCAGCCGGCTTTTCCGCAGGAGCCGCTTCGATTTTTTCCTTGAGCTTAACCTGCTCGGTATAACCGGCATCTTTGGGAAAGCTCGCGAAAAGAACTATGGCTTCGGTTTCGTTTGCGCTGCCGTAGAGCACACTCCCGGCGGTCGTCTTTATGACGATACGCCGATCGTGCGGCACAATAAGTGCGAGTGCGTCTATAACGCGGCTTCTGTCCCAGCAGCTGTCCGCCTCCGGGATAGCGCTCCGATTGATTTTTTCCGGGAATTCCCACGCTTCATTGCCGATAAGGCAAAAATCCGTCGGCTGCCCGGTCAGATAACCCACCGCCATTATCCACTCGTTCCAGAAGCTTTCGGAGTAGTCTGTTTTGATCTCGCCCGAGAACTTCAAAACGTGAAGCTCCCCATTGATATACACGACCGCGCCGATTTTATCCTCAATTTTCAAAAACAAGCAGCGGCTGTAATTGTCCGTTTTTTTACTCATTTTGTTACCTACCTTTACTGTTTTATAAAACGGCAATCCCGCGTGAGCGTTTTTACACCCACGCGGAGCGCGTTTTTATAACACTGCCTTTTCTCCGACAGTATCGTGCATCTGTGAAATTCTATCCGCGATATCTTCATCGGATATATCCGGGTCTAACTCCTTAAAGGATTTTTCAAGCGCGGAAACCACTTTTCCGCTTTTTTCAAGGCTCTCCGAATTGTTGTGAAGATAGTCGCTCAAGTCCTTTGTGTTAAGCCCCTCAGCGGAAAGCTGCTTGGCGTGCTCGATTATCTCCTTTGAATCGGTTTTGAGTTTGACATAATCGAGCATAGCCTCCGGAGTAAGCGTTCCCTGAGGTACTCCCATTTTTTCCTCTGCACCCTGAAGATAAATCTGCGAACCGATAGAAGTGTACGCCGCCTTTTCCTCGGCAGTCAGTTTCTTTTTCTTATCCTCGTCGATTTTGACATCTTTCTGGAGATACTCTATGTAGGCTTGAGTGCTGTCGAAATTATCCGGCTTTTTGTCGGCTGCTTCGGCTTTCATTCCCATGTCCTCCGGTTCGTCCTCTTTTGGCTTTTTCAGACCGAGCACCTCGGCAATAGCACCTATAATTCCGCCAATTGCCTGAATAATTATCGGCAGTTTTGTGCCCGGAAAATCAATAGGCAATTTTTCCGCGATAACCGAAACAAAATTTTTTGCCGCTTCGCCGATTTTAGTTAATGCTCCTCCGATAGCGTCGCATACCGAGCTGATTGCGCTGCGTATTGCAGAGCCAACCGTTGAAATAAAATCAATAAATCCCATAATCTTGTCCTCCTAAAAATATTATTTCCGCTTATAGCGGTTTTAACCGTTTGGCTTTGGCTGCCACATGTCTTTGATTTGGCGTTTTCTCGATGATGAGATGTCATTATACAGCAGCTCGTTCAGCGCCTCGCGCAGAACACCGTCATCTTTAGCGTCACCGATAAGGTAATTATCGGCAACGTATTTTCTTACATACATCACAAGAAAATCAATCCCAAGGAGCCCGGCGGCTTTCAAAAGAGCGTTTTTATCTTCCGCGGAAAACAGCGGCTCATCGGCTTTGGCGCTGTTGATACCCGCGAAAAAGCTTTCAACGTTCCCGTTAAGCCCGAGAGAAAATATGCAGTCAAACTGCTCGTTATCGGGTTCGCTGTCAAGCAGCTCAGTTCCGAGGATCATCCCTTCTTTGAAGTGCCGCTTGTAGTACTCCCTTACCATAGGGATAAGCTCGCTGTCGTCCGGCGTTTTCTTTGCGGTGTCGGAGCTTTGCTTTATCTGTATCTGGATTGCCTTGTCCACTCCGGTCGTAAAATAAATCGCTCTGCCCGCTTCAAGGTTTGACAGAAACTCCTTTTGATCCTTATTCAGCATCATGGTGTTTCCGATAGCGTCCTTGTCGTCCGCGGCAAACAGTCTGTGAATTATTTTCGTGTTTGTGTTCTTCAGAACCTCCGGAGTGAGCTTGTTCGGTATTTGATCGACGATTATAAGCGATTCGCCGTATTTCCTTATCTCCGCGAGCATATCCGCGAACATATCAACCGCGTGACGCTTATTGGGATCGTCTCCGGGCTGATACTTACTCAGCAGCCTGTGAGCTTCCTCGACCAAAATGATATGCTTAAACTTACCGTCCCTTTTGTATTTAGCCTTAATCGCTTCGGCAAGATTGGTAAGGATAAAGCCCATTATCAAAGCCTTTTCGGTGCCGCTTCTGATTTCCTCAAGCTCAAGCACCACGTTATGCTCCAGCAGCTCCTCAAAATCCATCGAGTGATGAGTATTGAGCATAAATCCCTTATTGCCGACGAGAAGCCCCTGCAGACGAGCGTTTATTGACCCGATATACTCATCGCGAAGCCTGTCGTCAAAGCCCTGTTCTCTTGTTACCTTTGTCGTGTTTCGGAGCAGATCCTCCAGCGTCGGAAAAGCGTTCACTCCGGGGTCGAACGGATCCTTGAATTTGGAGTTCTTGTTAGTCGCGATGTTCCAGCCGTATTCCTCATAGCTGCGGTACAGCGCCGCCTCAATGATCTGAGGGATAGCCGCCTCCATATCAAATGCGCTTTCAATGCTTGCCTTGATCATATCAACTCGGGAAGTAATGCTCTCGTGTGGGAAAAAGCTGAACGGATTTAACTTAAACGGAGCAATATCGTTTTTCCCGAGTGTAAACACCAACAGATCGTCATAATTCTCTTTAAGAATACGATACTCGGTTTTCGCGGGTTCTACCACAATGAAATGAACACCGCTCGCGAGCAGTATCTCCTGACAGGTAGTCGTTTTGCCGCTGCCGGTCACTCCCGCGATAAAAATGTGCTGGTCGAGAACAGACTTGTCAAGATAAACGGGATTATTCGGAAGAACATTGCCGCTTTGCACAAGATTTCCAAGCTCTATGCGGTTTTCATCGCTTATTATCTGATGAGCGTTAAGACCGAATTCCACCTCTTCCTTAAGGCAAAGCCCGACGACCTCTTTTTGCGGAAGTCCCGCAACAAGCCCCAGCTCGTTTGTCGTGATCCAGTTTCCGATATATGCATTTCCGTCCTTGTCGATAACCTGCGACATAGCGAGATAAGCTAAATGCTCATCCGCGTCCGAACCCTTCTTTAGCTTTCCATAAGGCATCCTTAAGTTTTTGAGCGCTTTCTCGCATTTTTTCGGCAGCGGCGTTACGGCTTTAAGCGGAACTCTGTTTCCGGTTTCTCCGGCATAAAGCGAAACAGCGGTGTTCTGCAGCTTCGTCATGCAAAGGTTATTGTTTGTAAACATAGCAATCGCCGTCACAAAAACGCCTTTGCCCTTTCCGTAATCAAGACGCGGGAAAAATATGTCGTCAAAATACTTTATCCAATCTTGGAGCTCTCTGTTCACATATTCTACGCCGATAGTTTCCGATGTTGAAGTTCCGTCCGATTTACCCTCGGAAGTGCTTTTGTTCTCGGAATGGGAAACATTTGTGCCTTTGGTTTCCGCAACACTGTGGCTTGTACCGGTATTGGTGCTGGTTCCGGCGGATTTGGATTCATTTTCACCTGTTGAAGTTGAACACGAAGTGTTTTTGCTTGACGATTCGCTTTTGGAAAAATTTTTCCCTTTTTCCGAAGAATTGCTTGTCCCATTGCTTTCGGATGTCCCTTTCGTTTCCGCGCGCGAATCGCTTGTTCCGTTTGAAGTGCTTTCACCGACGGAAACAGATGAATTTCTTCCGGTAGAAGAACTCGTTCCCGATTGTTTGCTCCGTTTAGACATGGGAACGAGCTTTGAATACAGCGAGTACATATTCGACTGAATATCCAACACAGTTTCCTGATTTAATGGCTTTGCTATAACCATAAACCCGAACTCGTCGCCGAGCATTACGTCAACGAGCCTGTCCACTCCCTGAAACTTCTCATCATCCTTATTCGCTCCCGGAACGCCCTCCAGCATTCCGGAATACTTCATATTGCTTATCTTGTTGACGATATTGTTCGTTTCATCGGGAGTAAGAGTGTTTATCTTGCTGCCTCTGAAATTTCCCTGTATAGACGGCTTCAGTATCTTGGTTCCGATATCGGCAATGCTAAGCTTCATGTTGAAATCGTTTGTTTCGTCCTTTGAAACACCATAGTAAAAGTGAACGCCGTTTTTATCTCCAAGAATAAGGAAAATAAAATTTACGCCCTCAATGCGGAGCGCCGAAAGAATATTCTCCAAAGCGGCTCTGCGCGGCGCCTGATCCTCAAAGGAAACCTCGTCAATGCCGAACAAGCACATATCCATAGGCAGGATACTGTCGCTTTGATTTTTAAACTCCAGCTTATTATCGGAACAAAGATACATAATATTTTGATCCGATAAATAAGCTTCCGAAAATTCCGTTTTATCATGTGCCATAACGATACCTCACTATTTTATCATTTTTCAGCTCCGCAAGGAAATCGAAGCCAACTGCCAATTTCGGTAATAAAGCCGTTGAGAAACTTTGCCATGTTCGTCTTTGCTTTCTGCGCCTTGATAATTCCTTCGCATAAGACCATAGCCCGATAAGAACACTTTATCCAAACGGCTTTGTAATAGGAAATTTACTCATTCACGCTTCCCTCCTCGCAATAACAACGGACTTTCTAATGGATTTTCCCGATGTGACCGAACGGTAACCCCTGAGAAGTATTTCCACAATTTTACCCTGTACCTGACCGTCTTTTGTCCTTATATGATATTCGTCGTCAAAAACATCGCCTATCCGAACATCGTCGAGCGTATAGGTCGGTGTTGAGAGGTATGAATTACATAGACCGAAAAAGTACTCAAAGACACCGATTATGACCGTGATATCATTCTGCTCGAAGCCTTGGTTCATATTCGCGTGAATAAAATCCCACAGCCTCTCCAGATTTTTCATGTCCAGACAAGACGTCATAAATTTGATAAGATTTTCAGCGCAGATTATATGCTTTAGCTTTTCAATCAACGCGGAACTGATTTTCATATAGTTTCTGTATTGCCGTTCAGCCTCGGCAAACATACCGTTATAATAATCCGCTGTATCCTTAATGGAATCATAGTCGGCATATTTTTCTCCCAAAGCATTATACTGCTCATCCAACGTCTTTTTTTCTGCCTCCAGCTTTTTTATCGTTTCCTCCAGATCATCCTTTTCCTTGCGAATACTCTCTATTTTCTCCTTCTCGTCCGAAAGCTGCGTTTCGAGACTCGACACTTTATCTTTCATCTTGGACAAATCATTGTTCAGTTTGTCGCATTCCTCTTTTAAAGCTAAAGCATCTTCTCCAATTCGCTGTTCTTTATATTCGGGTGAAGAAATACTATCGTTTGAGGAAACGAAAAAAGGTTTCATTATTTCACGCAGCTTTTGTTTTACGTCCTCGTCATCGAGCCAAATCAGCAGCTTACTTACTCCCTTTTCCTTATCCATAATCATTTCCTCCTTAAAACACGACCGTAAAATCAAACCGTTCGCGCTTTATTTAGGCGTATTCACACTTGCCAAAATGCCCAAGCGAAAAACGACC
This sequence comes from Lachnospiraceae bacterium, assembly GCA_023664705.1. Classification (GTDB taxonomy): domain Bacteria; phylum Bacillota; class Clostridia; order Oscillospirales; family Ruminococcaceae; genus CAG-115. Next base: position 9,667 of record JAMPFE010000005.1, read on the forward strand.
AACGAACGGGCATCAAGTGCTAATGCGAACACGCCATAACCAAAATTCAATAGAACACGGCAGTTACATCATCAAAATAGTGATACCATCTCACCTTTTTTGACAAAATAAACCATATTTATTATATCATAGCTATCGTCATTTTGCAATATGTCATATAGCTATTTGATATAAATTTGTGTATTATAGACAAGAAACGAGCAAGGGATTTGTCAAACATGTCCTAAACGACCGAGCAAACAGCACGCCCAACGCTTTCGGATATCTTTTCAAGCCTAGCGTCCAACACATCATAAACCGCCGCACAGTATTCAGCCAGAGTATTCGGAACGTTCTCCGTTCCGCCGGCGCGCCTGTTGTTGATCTCAACAAGCAGCAGCAATCCATCCAACATGTTTGCCTTGACCTCGTCCGAAAAATACTTGACCCAGATGCGCTTAAAATTAATGCTTAAAGAACTGTTCAGATCCTTAGCGATCTCGTCAAGATAGTCCATAATATCACACCTGTAGTCGGTCATGTTCATCCCGAATTGAAGCCGGAAAATAAGCGGATTTCCCGTTCCGTAACTAAATTCTTCAATAGTGCAGTAATTTGAAAAATAATTGTCAAACGAATACAAGTCATCGCTCTCCACAACATCATCTTTCAATTCCCGAACGAGGTCATAATAGTCAACGGAAATTGTCGGGAACGGCACGTCTATCTGTTCCAAGCTGCAAGGAATATTCGCTGCGTCCAACAGCACGCGGCATTTATCCAAAGCGCCGTTTGCCGTATCCCTTGCCCATTTCAAAAAGGCGTTATCGCCAAGCGCGTTGTACAGCCGTTTGGCAAGATATTCGGCTTTTTCGTTTACGGCGTTATTTCTGTTATCATACGCTTCTCTGCACATTTCCTTCGCCTTTCGCTTAATTTCAAGCTTGCTTGTGCTGTCTGTAAATGTGAGCGAGGGAAACAGATCCCATGTAGTTACCTCGTAATCCTTAAAGTCGATATTCGGAAGTTTTATCTCGGACTTAGCGTCCTCAATAATTTTTCGACATCTTTCAATAAGCTCCTCCGAAGTCATGCTGATAGCCATTTCATTTTTTTCGTTACTCATAACGCACCTCCGTATTTCAAATAAACCTCGTTCAAAGCACCGACCTCGCCGTTCCGAACAGCCTCCGCCAGCGCCCTGAACTCATCCTTAACGACCGTATCCGCGCCGCGACCGCCGACAAGCAGCCTGTCGATAAGCTCCGCAATCCTGCCGTCGGTGAAATGCGAATCCCCGAGCGTGAACTCCGTCCCGCCCACAAACACCCCGTACAGCGGGTCGCTCTCCAGCGGTATCTCGTACAGCGCGATCAATTCACCGACGCCGAGCAGTCTCCGCGAATTTCGATAAACGCGCAATGCCGCGCCGCATCGCCACACAAATAAGTCATCCGCGTATTCGGCAAGTATCTCGTCGCTCTTGGACTTCAATAAAATTCTGCGGCACACGCCCTCGCAGCAGACGTTATTGTACAGATAAACGAATTTCCCGTCAGCCGTAAAAAATCCGCTTTTGGCGCCCTCCAGCGCCGTGTATTCCTTCATAATTTCGGACGTTTCCAAATCGCCGCCCCCTTTCAAGAATAAGTCTAACATATTTTTCCGCCGCTGTCCATATCAACGGGTTCCGAAAAAAATATTTATTTTCGGAATTCGTTTTGAAATATTATAGCATAAATATTTTCCCTTTTGGTATGCCGTCGGCTTACAAACGGCAAAAATAATTACAAAAATTTATCCGAAAATCGGAACTCTTTTTGTTGAAATTTTCATAAAGATGATGTATAATTGAGAAAAGGGGGAATTTTATGAAAAGTATTTTTGAAAAGGTCGACAAGATACTCGACGCTCACGATGATGAAAATCTCGACGATTTAATGGCGGAACTCGAAAGCGCCGAGCCGACTCTCGGGGAACGCCTCGAGGCTATCGGTTACACGCGCGGCGAAGCCCTAGCCGCCGCGAGATCGGAAACGGCAAAACGCGCCGACCTCGCCAAAAAGGTCGGCATAAACAATTTGAGTTTGCCATATGCGTGGATAGAATTGGTCGACCTTTGCGGCGAAAAAAACGAGCCGTCAAGGGACAAGCTCGAATTGGCGCTATGGCTCATGGCGAACGGAAAATTGACCGAAACAACGGGTTTATCCGACGACGAAATGATATCCGATTGGCTTTGCAAAACCGAAAAGGTCAAGGAATACACCGAATATCTGACCGAATTTACCCGCGCAGGCGACGAACTCGTCGACATAATTCTGCTGCTCGAAAAATCCAAAATAAAATATAACGGCAAGCCAAATCCCGCCGACGGCAGCCGCGTTTTCAACCTGCTGTGCGACGAGGGATTTGCCGACGAATGTAAAAACAAAGAAATACTTCGCGGAAATCTGGAAACGCTCGGCGCGTTCATTGCCGAAATCCCCGAGCTTGAACCGATAAAGCCGCTGATTTATTTTCAAGCCTATGTTCGTTACAACAAAAAGCTGTTCAACAAGCCCGATTTTGCGATAAATCCCAAGAAAATCCTCGATTATCACGAATACAAAATCGACGCAGACAACGGCAAAAATTACAAGCAAAACGCGCTGTACTGCGCACTTTATTCGGAATTAAAAAATTGTTTCCCGAACGCCGACAAATCGCTCTGCGACACGGGGTTCATGGCTTGCTCCAATCTCGCGGAATGGTGGTATAAAATAGAATTTGAGGGATATTCCCGCGATGAAAAAATAAATATACCCGTAACTCCGCAAGCCTATATCCGCGAGCAATGCGTGACCTGTTTCGAGGGAAGCGCCGTCGGCAAAACCATGAATGTTTCCGCGGAGCAGCTTATAAAGTGGCGCAAAGCCAATCCCTCGATAATCGCCAACGCCGAAAAAGCCGCCGCCGATATCGAATGGAGCGACTTGAAAGCGTTCGCCGACAACAGCGTGGAATTCTGTGGAAAATTGTTCGCCGAAAAGAAAATCGGCGGCATAAAACCAGCCGACCACGCCACAGCTTGGGCGCTCTTCATAAAGGCAGTCGAGGAGCGCTTCGATGAACTCCTTGAGGAACAGCTCACAGAAATACTTTTGCGTTACGGCGTTATACTGTAAAAAATATCCGCGGAGTTAAGTCCGCGGATAACTTTATCTCAAATGCGGCAGCAGCTTCGCGAACACGCGCTCGGCTCGTATGCGCCGCTCGTCGCTCAACTCGTCGAGCATTTCGTACAGTGACCCGAGATGATGCCGCTGCACCCCGAACAGAATATAATCCGCCGACAATTCCAGCTTTTCGGCGAGAATTATCAGCGTCTCCAGCGACATGGATTTCATTCCGCGCTCTATCTCGTAAATATAGTGCGGCGTTACGTTCACAAGCTCCGAGAGCTTTTCCTGCGTCAAGCCGAGCTTTTTGCGCTCCGCTTTAATGCGGCTGCCGATTCCCTCCAAGTCCATCATAATGCACCTCCACAGCATTTTTATCTCTTAGATATAGTATATATCTTTTAGCTATGGAATTTTAAGTCTCCAACAGATATAGTTGATATTGTTTGCGGATATACGTGGCTCACAGCGAACAAAAAGGGCTGACCGTTTTAAGCGATCAGCCTTTTCGTATTATAAAACCTATATCATCCAAATCGGAACAATCAGATTATCCTTGTCGAACGCCCCGAACCGCTCCGCCATACAAAGCACCGCGCCCGTGCCGATCTCCGTTCCCGACTTGCCGAGTACGCCGAACGTGTTGATAATCCGTTTATCAGGCGCGGCGGTTTTCTTTATCTCTAGCGGACAGAGCCTGCCGTCACCCTCAATAACCACGTCGATCTCTTTCGCGTCGCGGTCGTCGAGCGAAACATACCCGCGGTCAACATTTTCTCGCTCGGCAGCAGATTTTAAATATATTTATATTATAGCCGAAAATCATCTGTTTGTCAAGTATTGCCCTAAAAAATAAGCCCTGTCAAGGCGTGCCGCCTTTGGCAGTTCGTCTCATAGAAAATCGATGTCAAGCGTGTTCACTCGACACCATAATAATTCTATATCGCACGCTCCTCACTTAGGGCTTATTTTTTATGCAGTCCGATTTTTCAGGTTCTCGGTTATCTTTTTGACAACATACGAGCGTTCCTCGGGAGTAAGGTTCGCGTTTCTGAACTTCTTCTCGACCATATGGCAGAACAGCGCGTCGGTCTTTTCCTGAAGCGCGTCCAGCGACTCCTTATCCTCGGGCATATGGATTATTACATTTATCTCCTGCGGTTTTCGCGGCATAAGTATCAGCTCCTTTTGTGTAATTATTACAATAATATGTGATCAAGATTGTACATAATTACACTGTTCATCTGCCGAAATACTCGTCGTAAACCCCGTTGACATACGCTCCGAGTGCCGAAATGTCTCCCCGTCTTTCACTGTATTTCAGTCCGTCAACAAAGCTCACGGTATTGAACACAAAGTGAATGTGCACATTATCCGTATCCTCGTGAACCCCAAAAACGATCTGGTATCTTCGTGCATAGTAAGCGGCTATCCGAAGCCCCGGAACATACGCGTCATACGGCGAGATGTCCTCATCAAAGCTGACTGCAAAGTGCCGCATCTTCCGACTGTCGGTTTTGCGGTAATACTGCTTTACCAACACCATCTGCTCGCCCGCTCTCGAAATATCGATATTGAAGCCGCCGTAGTAATTAACGCGCCGCCCCGTCCTCTTGTCGGTAAGCGCATAGTTCACAAGATTGAAAATACTTGAATAATTCTTGTACGGGTCGTTCACCATTTTAATAATACACATAAGCCCTCCAAACAATCATCATATAAACGCTTTATCTCATCATTCCACTGCTCTGACGGGACGTCCTTTAACACTCCAAGCGTTTGAAGTCTGCATATAATATCGGGCGATACCTCCCGTGGAGTCTGCGTGCAAACCTCAAATATGTAGTCTCCTAAAGCGAGATCTGCTATTTCACAACGAACAACACGGATGTGCTTGACAATCTTGCACCGGATTTCGTATATTCGGTAATATTGCCGACATTCTCGCGCAAAAACACGGTATTTTGCGGCGATGTATGATAAGTATTACAAATGGGTCAATTTATTCAGCCCCGCGGCAATCATGTCCACCGGACTGATAGTGTTTTATCCGTACTTTATGACGATACAAACAATCGCCCTAATTGACAAGCCGGATACCGACATTGAAAAAGCGATCAAGGATAACGCTAAGGAGATTAACGTTGTCCGTTTCGTTCACAATCACTTCTTGGTCAGCGCCGATTATAATCTGAAAAACAGGCTCAAAAAGTATGTGAATTACGTTGATTTCCCATACGGCGGAGAGTTCTATAACTTGGAGCGTTTAAGCGACATAGACAGACTTGAAATCGTCAAGCTGTTGATAGTTCATGGTTGGTACTTATTGAACAGCCCCGAGGACTTCAAGGACGAGGATCTGCAATAACCAACCGAGCTATTCCCGCAGCGGAATAGCTCGTTTTCACACTTGACATCTCCCCGAAAAAGTGCTATAATTCAATAAAGCACACCCCGAAAGGAGCCAAACAATGAAGATCGCGATCTACTCCAGAAAATCCAAATTCACGGGCAAAGGCGAGAGCATCGGCAACCAGATACAGCTCTGCCGCGAATACATCTCAACGCATTTTCCCGAAGCCGCGGACAACGAGATCTTCATCTACGAGGACGAGGGCTTTTCGGCAAAAAACCTCGACCGCCCGCAGTTCCGCGCCATGATGCAAAGCGCGCGCAAATCGCCGTTCGACTGCATCGTAGTGTACCGCCTCGACCGAATAAGCCGCAACGTCGGCGATTTCGCGAGCCTTATCGAGGAGATTAACGGAATGCACACCGCGTTCATCTGCATAGGAGTAACGCCGCTCGGATACGTCGGCGAAAAAACGTTTATCGACTATTTCACGGAGCTCGGCAGCCCCGTTCGCAGCGAGGTCAGCCAAGCATGATCATTCCCCGTCGAACCGCGCCCGCAGCTTCTCCAGAGCGCGCTTTTCTATCCGCGAGATGTACGACCGCGAAATGCCGAGCTGTTTCGCAATTTCCCGCTGAGTAAGCGGATTGCAGACGTTCCCGTTCGCGTCCGTTATTCCGTAACGCTTGCAGATAATTTCGCGTTCGCGGTCGTCAAGCTCCTCGGCAATAAATTTATACAGCTTCTCGGAATTGATTTTCAGCTCGACGTCGTTCTCCACATTTACACCGCTGCTGAAAATATCCGCGATAGTAAGCGCGTTCCCCTCCCCGTCGCTCTCGATTGGGTCGTTTATGTACACCTCCGTGAGCTGATGCTTTATTTTGCGGAAATACATTTTTATCTGGTTATCAATACACTTGGAAGCATAAGTGGAAAACTGATTACCCTTCTGATAATCAAAGGTCTCCGCGGCGCGGATAAGCCCGATAGTGCCGATAGAAACGAGGTCGTCGGCGTCGCGGGCGTCGGGATAGTTTTTCTTGACGATATACGCCACCAGCCGCATATTGTGAACTATCAGCTTATCCCGCGCTTCGCTGTCGCCCTGCGCGATACGGCGTATGCATTCCGCCTCCTCCTTCGGGGACAGCTGCTTCGGGAACATGTTTTTCCTGTCGAAGTGCAGCCCGAAAAAGAGCAGATTTTCCAATGCCAGCTTTAAAAGCAATAACCCCATAACATTACCTCCAAACAAAAAGGAGCCCATATGAACATAACGGTTTACAGTGCCGAAAACCCCATGCCGCGGGAGCTTTTCGCGCAGCTTTTCAAAATAATCGAGTACTCATTCCCGAAAAACGAGCGCCGCGGCTTTGAGGAGCATTTCGGCGAATTTCAAAAGCCCCCGTTCCGCTCGCTCGTATGCGCGGAAAACGGAAATATCGCGGGATTTATGAACTACTGGCAGCTCACGGGCTTCGTGTATTTGGAGCACTTCGCCGTCGCCGAAGAGCTCCGCGGCAAGGGTCTCGGCGCGGAGCTGATGAACAGGCTTTACAATATCGTAAATTGCCCGATAATACTCGAAGCGGAGCCGCCCGAGCTCGGCAAGACCGCCGCCCGCAGAATAGAGTTTTACAAGCGCCTCGGCTTCCACCCGAACGAATACGAATATTACCAGCCGCCTTACGGCAAAAACAGCGAGCCCGTGCGGCTGATAATAATGTCAAAGCCCTCCCCTCTTTCAAGGGAACGCTTCGCGGAGGTCAGAGCCGTCATCTACCGCGACGCCTACGAAACGGACTTCGGCTTTTTGTCATAAAACACCCCGATTTCGCATAATTTAAGTATATTCGACAACGCTTGTTTAATATTACAAGGCGTGCCGCCTTTGGCAATTCGTTTCATAGAAAATTTCGGCATCAAGCGTTTTCGCTCGACACCGAAATACTTCTATACCGCCGTTTCCGAAAATTTTGGAAACGGTTTTAGATTTATTCTCAATCGAGAATTTTCGCCGATGAAAAATCCACGGTCTTGGCAAACGGGTCGTACAGAATATCCGTGTTACCCTCTGCGGTAAAAAAGTACTCGTTCTTGCAGTACAGCGGAATAAACGCTGCCTTGTCAATAAGCGCCTGCTCGGCAGCCAAATACCGCTCCGCGTTGTCCGAGGACTCCGCCGTCTCCGCAAGCGCCAGCGCCGCCTCAAATTCACCGTCATAGAAATGCGTGAAGTTCTCGGAGCTCCCCGAAGAAAATTGCTCCAGATACGCCGACGGACCGTTGTACTTCCCCGAAAGCTCCAGCACCGCGATGTCGTAATCCCCGCTTTCGAGCCTTGCCTTGTAATCCTCGCCGCTCAGCTGCTCGACAACGCAGTAGAACCCGAATTCCCGCTGCCATTCCTGCATCACATACGACACGGCAGTCTCCGCGGCGCTGTCCGAAACGATTATCCGCGCCCCCGTAAACAGCCCCGTATCGAGCTGCGGCTGCGCCCTCAGAAAATACGTCCGCGCGGCGGAGACGTCGTATTCGGGCAGCTTACAGCTCCCCGCCGTCCCGCGGTAGCTCTTGCCGAGCACGGACGCTTGGCTCGGCACGATCCCCTCCGCAGGAGCAAATTCCGAAACAACGGACAAGATCGCCCCGCGGTCTGTCAGCAGCGCCAGCGCCATACAAAAATCGCCGCTCTTAAACAGCTCCGAGCTCCTGTTGAACGCTATCCCGCAGGTCACGATGCCATATTCCCCGCACGAAAAATCGCCCTTTATACGCTCTCTTTCGCTTTCGGAAACGGAAATGCAATTAGCGTCTCCCCCGAGAAAATCCTCGACAAAAACCTCCTTATCGCGTATATAAACAGTCACCGAGGACGGGCAAATATCCCTCGTCTCGGCGTTTTTGGCGTTTCTCCCGAGCACGATGCTGTTCGAGTCCTTGTCCTCGGTATGCGGGTCGTAGAGCCACCTGCGCACGTAAAACGACCCGTTCGACGGCGTACATTCCCCCGAAAGCCCGTACTTCCCCTGCGACTGCAAAAAAAATTTCTCGCTGCACGGCATGGCGGGCGGCTCGGCAAGCATAGCCAGAAACCGCGGATTAGGATAATCGAGCGTTATCTCCAGCTCATAGTCGCCCTTAGCCCTCACGCCCAGCAGCGAAGCGTCCTTTATCATTCCCGTATTCAGCAGCTTGGAATTTTCAATGCAGTAATATTCGCTCGCGCGCGGCGCCCTTGTCTCGGGGAGGAACAGCCTCCCGAAGCCGTAAACAAAATCCTCCGCGACGCATTTCTCCTCAAACCCGCCGCTGCTTACCCAATAAACGTCCTCCCTCAACGTAAAGCTGTACGTCATCCCGTCCTCCGAGACCGAATAATCCGAGGCAACGCCCTCCTTTACGGAGCCGTCTGCGTCAAGCGTCAGCAGCCCCGTAAACACGTTCCCGATAACGATGTTGGAATTTAGATCGTCCGCTATCTGCGGGTCCAGCGTAACGGGATTATCCGAAATATCGTATCTGAACGAATAGTCGCGCCCGTCGTCCTCCCGACAGCCCGCCGCGGCAAGCATAATGACCGCCGCCGCAAACGCAGCGGCAATTTTTTTGAGTAAATTTATGTCGATCGCTCCCTTGCGAAAATTTTTCTACAAATATTGTAACATATATTTGACGATAAATCAACAAAAAAATTATTACAAAATTATTACAATTTACGGCACATATTCAACAACGGTATTTTTCCCGAGCGGGCTCCCCGCGAGCGGGCTTCTCGCGAGCGGACTTTCCGCGAGCGAAGCCCCCACGTCGATAAGCCGCTGATTATCGCTCCCGCGGAATTGCAGCGCCAACGACCGCCTGTCCTCGACAAACCGCCCGTCGACCGGCACGTCGACTATCGACAACAGCTTTCCGACAAATTCCTACGTCTCGGCTTTTTCGGCAGCTTCACGGCACATATTCAACAACGGTATTTTTCCCGAGCGGGCTCCCCGCGAGCGAGCCCCCCGCGAGCGGACTTTCCGCAAGCGAAGCCCCCGCGTCGATAAGCCGCTGATTATCGCTCCCGCGGAATTGCAGCGCCAACGACCGCCTGTCCTCGACAAACCGCCCGTCGACCAACACGTCGACTATCGACAACAGCTTCCCGACAAATTCCTCCGTCTCGGCTTTTTTCAGCAGCTCCTCCCATGTCCAGCCCGTGTAGCACCACAAATCGTATCCGCGCTCCTTAAAGCGCCCGCCCAGCTCGTACAGCGCCTCCGCTTGGCAAAACGGCTCGCCGCCCGAAAAGGTCACTCCCCTGTTGAGCGGGTCCTCGACGCATTCCTTAAACAACTCGTCCGTATCGACAACTCTTCCGCCGTTAAAATCATGCGTCTGCGGATTATGACAGCCCGCGCATTTATGCGGACAGCCCTGCACAAAAACCGCGTAACGCAGCCCCGGACCGTCGACTATCGACTCCGAGACCGTCCCCGAAATACGTATATCCATAAATCCCCCCGAGAAAACAGCCGCGCGAGGTCGCACGGCCGCAAAATATCCTCACTTGGAAAACCGCTTCGGACGGGCGATTCTCTCGATCCGAACCTCGTCGTCCTTTCGGTGACACATCGGACATTCGTCGTCGATTATCCCCGTAAATCCGCAGCACGGGTCGCGGTCTATCGGGTGGTTGATAGCGCCGTAGCCTATCCCCTGCTCCTTCATATAGCGCACGACCTGCTCAAACGCGTCGAGATTTTTCAGCGGGTCTCCGTCCAGCTCCACATAGCTTATATGCCCGCCGTTCGTCAGCGCGTGATAAGGCGCCTCGATACGTATCTTCTTGAACGCGCTTATCGGATAATAAACGGGAACATGGAACGAATTGGTGTAATACTCCTTATCGGTAATGCCCTTTATCTCCCCGTAGCGCTTCCTGTCGATAGCGATAAACCTTCCCGAAAGCCCCTCCGCGGGCGTCGCCAGAAACGTAAAATTCAGCCCCGTCTTTTCGGACTGCCTGTCCGCCTTTTCGCGCATATGCGTAATTATCTCAAGCCCGAGCCTCTGCGCCTCCTCGCTCTCGCCGTGATGCGCGCCGATAAGCGAAACAAGACACTCCGCCAAGCCTATAAAGCCCGTCGACAGCGAGCCGTGCTTGAGCACCTCGCCGATATTGTCGTTCTCCGACAGCTTCTCCGAGTCTATCCAGACCCCCTGCCCCATAAGGAACGGGTAGTTCTTCACGCGCTTTCCGCACTGTATCTTAAAGCGCTGCAAAAGCTGCTCAAACACCATCTCCATAGTTTCGTCGAGCGACTTGTAAAACTTGTCTATGTCGCGGTTCGCCTCGATACCCAGCCTCGGCAGATTGATAGTCGTAAAGCTGAGGTTTCCCCTGCCCGTCACTATCTCGCGCGTTTTATCGTAATTATTCCCGATAACGCGCGTTCTGCATCCCATATAGGCTATCTCGGTATTGTAATCGCCCTCCTTGTAGTACTGCAGGTTGAACGGCGCGTCGATAAAGCTGAAATTCGGGAACATCCTCTTCGCCGAGACCCGCATAGCCAGCTTGAACAGGTCGTAGTTCGGCTCTCCCTCGTTGTAGTTCACGCCCTCCTTGACCTTGAAGATGTGTATCGGGAAGATAGGCGTCTCGCCGTTTCCGAGACCGCTCTCGGTCGCCAGCATAACGTTCCGCGAGACCATTCTCCCCTCGGGCGAGGTATCCGTGCCGTAGTTTATCGACGAGAACGGGTTCTGCGCCCCCGCTCGTGAATTCATGGTATTGAGGTTGTGAATAAGCGCCTCCATCGCCTGATAGGTCGCGCGCTCCGTCTCCGCCTCGGCGATGCTCTCCGCCTTGTCCTGAAGCTCGGTAAACTTATCGCCCAGCTTCGGCGCCATAATCTCCCATTCCTTGGACTTGTAGTCGTAGTTATCCCGCAGCCTCGGATAAAGCCCGTGCTCCTCCTCTATCTTCTCCAGAACGTCCCTCAGCGTCCCCAAGACCTCGTTGTAATCCGTATCCTCATAAGAATACGAAACAGCCTTTGCCAGATTTTGGATATACAGCCGCTTAAAGGTCTTTTTCACGCCCTCCGCCATAGCGTAGTCGAAATTCGGCACGGACTGCCCCCCGTGCTGGTCGTTCTGATTTGACTGAATGGCAATGCAAGCAAGCGCCGCGTAGCTCGAAATATCGTTCGGCTCGCGCAGAAACCCGTGCCCCGTAGAGAACCCGTCATGGAACAGCTTAAGCAGGTCTATCTGACAGCACGTCGTCGTCAGCGTCAGAAAATCGAGGTCATGTATATGAATATCGCCGTTGATATGCGCGTTGGAGTGCCTCTCGTCAAGCACGTACATCTCGTTGAACTGCTTCGCGCCCTCGCTGCCGTACTTCAGCATGGTACCCATAGCGGTATCGCCGTCTATATTCGCGTTTTCGCGCTTGATATCGCAGTCCGCCGCCGACGAAAAAGTAAGGTTCTCATAAATTTTCATAAGCGTGGAATCCATCTCGCGGCGTCTTGTGCGGTCGGCGCGGTAAAGGATGTACGCCTTAGCTGTCTTGGCATGACCGCCCTCGATCAGGATACGCTCCACCATATCCTGAACCTCCTCGACCGAGGGATTGCGCCCGATGATCGTCTCGGAAAGCTTCTGGCAAACGTCGTCGGCGAGCTGCATAGCCTCGTTGTAATCGTTTCCGCCGACCGACTGCGCCGCCTTATAGATAGCGCCCGCTATTTTCTCGATATTAAACGGCACCTGCCTGCCGTCGCGCTTATTTATCATCGTGATCATTGCCATTGTAAAAGCTCCTTATCTTTACTACATCTTGTGCTCTCATCGCAGCATATTTCTATTATATAGTATTTTCGCGCATTTGTCAAGGGATTTTCCCCAAAAACGCAAATATTTTTAAAGGTCGGCGTCAAATGGCAATTTAATGCAATACATACAATTTCTGTAAGAAAAATCGGGATTTGTTGGAAACCAAGGCGAGCGTCGACAGGGCATTTAAGTCCGCATTTTGAGCAGTGCGGCAAACCACGTCGATTTCGCTTTCCGTTTTGAAACGTACCTTTCCGCTCTTGTCAACCGAAAAATGCGGAAAAGGGGGAGAGGGGGAGGGGAAGAAGATCGGAAGAGGAAACCCGTAGGGAGAGGGGGGAACTCCGCATTTTTGTCGGATTTTGTTGTTCCCCCCTCTCCCGAAGGGTGTCCTCTTGCACCGAAGTTAGTGTAATAATAAAAAGCAGCGTATTCCGACAAAAAATACACCCAACGAAAAACTGCAATTCAATGCAAACTTTTCCCTCGCCAAATTAGTTAGCACTGCAAATCCCAAATTTTAACATAAAATTACAGCACTTCCAAATATTTACAGTCCAAAACCGCAAAAATCTGCATTTAACTGCAAATCGGCTGCAAAAGACTGCACCCCAACTGCAAAAGACTGCAAGATAATACACATATTTCAACGATTAGTTACCAAAACCAAAAATTTTTGCAATTTCCCATCCAAAAACTTGCAAAAACCGTTCAAATAATAAGCGACTCCAGCTTGCCCGCGCTGACCAGAATATCATAGATAAGAATAGCCGCGAGCGCGATGTTAAAGGCGTTTGAGATGCCGATATAAGAGGCTTTGGTGCGCTTGTGCCTGAGAGTGCCCGCCGCCGCGCCTATCCACGCCGCGGAAGCCGCCACCGCCACAACCAGAACCAGTATCCCCGCAAACGCCGTGACCTCGACCTTCATCATCCGCACAACAATCAGCTCCAGCACAAAATCCGCAAGCGGAACAAGCGTCAGCGGCAGCGTTGCCAACGCCCATTCCTTGCGCTTTGTTCGCAAAAAAATCAACACGAAAAGCAGGAAAACACCCGTAATAGCGCCACATTCAATAGCCATAACACACCTCTTTACAGACCGTTTTTCATCTTGCCGTATGCAACAAGAAAAAACACCGCGCAAATCGCCAGAATTATCACCGACATAACGATATTGATTATAACCGCCGACCGCGGGAGCTTTTCCCGCTTCGGCTTATTGCCGCCTTTTTTATCCATACGCTCACCTCGAACCGCTGCTCTGTTCTAACCTATTTTAGCCAAAAATGCAAGTCATTACACAAAAAAATGCATTACCGAAACTCGCTGCCCTCCGCACAAAGTATTCTGGTGCGGACTATGCGGAGCCGCCGCACCTCCTCGCCCGACGCGGCGCGGTACGCGTCCAGCAGCAGCGCGGGGTTGATGTTGAAGTCGTTGCCCGCGGGGAGCCGCAGCGTTATCCTCTCCCCTGCCGTAAGCCCCGAAATAAGCGGCTTGAGGTCTATTTCGGACGTTCCCTTTTTGGTTTTCTTCTCGACGATTATTTTCTCACTTTGTGCGAATTTGAGAAATTTCTCATTGTCGATGTCGGCGGTTATCTCGTACTCGGCAGTCGTGATGTCGGTATTTTTCAGCACGGGAGCGGCGGCCTCAACGGCGCGGATATCCAACGGGAGAGCGCTGTTGAGGCGTTCCGTGACCTCGAGATAAGGGACGTCCTCGAGCAGACGGAAGTCCATAGCCTCGCGCAGCCCCTCCTGCCCGAGCGGCAGCGGCAGCATAAACTGCACGTACATATGCGGGCTGTAGCCTTCGGTGTACCATATCGGGAGTCTCGCGCGCCTTATAGCGCGCTGCATGACGCTGTTCAGGTCGAGATGCGAAATATACTTCGCGCGGTTCGTTTTGCCGAAAAACACGCGCGTATTAACGGATGGCACGGCAGATCTCACCTCCGACGTTCTTGATAACTCCGCAGTTGGAGCACTGCTCGCGGCAGTTGGGGGTCGTTAAGCCCTCGTGAGCCTTTTTGTTCTCGTTGATGAAGAACTCGCGGCTGACGAGCATATTGATATGCGACCACGGGGCGACCTCGTCGTAATCGCGGCGGCGGTTGGCGTAGAAGCTCATATCCAGACCGCACTCCGCGAACGCCTCGCGCCATTTGTTCATATCAAAATACTCCTCCCAGCCGTCGAGCTTGCAGCCCTTTTTCCACGCGAGATACACCGCCCTGCCGACGCGCCTGTCGGCTCTCGCGAGGACTGCCTCGAGCAGCGAAACGTCGTACTTGGAGCGCGATATCGAGATTTTCCTGTCCTTCGCGTAGTCCATGATATGCTTTTGCTTGGAGCGTATTTCTTCTTCGCTTGCCTGCGGCTCGAACTCAAACGGCGTGAACGGCTTGGGTATAAAAGTGCTGAGCGACACGGAAACGGACGGCGCTTTGCCCTTTTTGCGGTTCGGGTTGGCGTAAAATAGGTCGATGACCTTTTTGGCGAGGTCGTAAATGCCCTCAATGTCCTCCTCGGTCTCGGTGGGCAGCCCGAGCATAAAGTAGAGCTTTATCGAGCTGTAGCCGCCCTCGAACGCTATCTTTACGCTGTCAAGGACATTCTGCTCTGTGACGTTTTTGTTGATAACGTCGCGCAGCCGCTGAGAACCCGCCTCGGGCGCGAACGTCAAGCCGCTTTTGCGGACGTCGGTTATTTCCTTTAAGACATCCTCGCTGAACCTGTCCACTCGCAGCGACGGCAGAGAGAGGTTTATGCCCTCCTTGGAGGTGTGCTCCGTGAGCGTTTTCAGCAAGCCCTCGATGTCCTTGTAGTCGCTTGTGGAGAGCGAGGAGAGAGAGACCTCGTCGTAGCCCGTGTTCCGACAAAGCGTGAGCGTCTCGTCGAGGATAGTTTCCTTGCTCTTCTCGCGGAAAGGGCGGTAGATGTACCCCGCCTGGCAGAAACGGCAGCCGCGTATGCAGCCGCGGAGAACCTCCACGACCGCTCTGTTGTGCACGATGTCGCAGAACGGCACTACAAAGCTTTCGGGGAAATACGCCTTGTCGAAGTCGTGAACGATGCGCTTGGTGACGGTCTGCGGCGCGGGGGCTTTGGCGGTTATCGTCTTTACGGTGCCGTTCTCGTTGTATTCAACGTCGTACAGGCTCGGAACGTAGATGCCCTCGATTTGGGCGGCGCGCTCCAAGAACTCGCGCTTGGAGGCGTTTTCCTTTTTACACTGCTCCATAAGCCGCATAAGCTCGAGGTTGACCTCCTCGCCGTCGCCGACTATGAACAGGTCGAAGAAATCGCACAGCGGCTCGGCGTTGCAGACGCAGGGACCGCCGCCCACGACCAGCGGAGTAAGCTCGTTACGTTCGCTCGCTAGCACGGGCAGCCCCGCTAAATCCAACATTTCGAGTATGGTGGTGTAGCAGAGCTCGTACTGTATCGTGAAGCCGATAAAATCAAATTCGCGGATCGGATCGAGGCTCTCCAGCGCGTACAGCGGTATGCCGCGCTGCC
Organism: Lachnospiraceae bacterium; assembly: GCA_023664705.1. Lineage (GTDB taxonomy): Bacteria > Bacillota > Clostridia > Oscillospirales > Ruminococcaceae > CAG-115. The sequence goes on from JAMPFE010000005.1 coordinate 25,526, forward strand.
GCATCTGCTCCTCCATATCGGGGAGCGGCATAAATACGCGCTCGCACCAGTAGTTCGGCACGGCGTTTTTCAGCCCGTACAGTATCTTCATGCCGAGGTGGGACATTCCTATTTCATAGGTGTCGGGAAAGCAGAACGCGAACCGCACGTCGACCTTGCTCTTGTCCTTGAGCACCGAGCCGACCTCGCCGCCTATGTACCGCGCGGGCTTTTGAATATCAAGCAGGAACTCGTCAAGCTTGTTCATCATTTCGGTGTTTTTGTATAAATTTTCGGGCATAATTATAATTTCTCCTGTCAGCTCCTCAGCTTTCTCTCGTACCACTCCTGCTTGGTCATCAGCACCTGCCGCGGCTTGGAGCCCTCGTACGGACCGACCACGCCCATTTTCTCCATGGTGTCGATAATGCGCGCGGCTCTGCCGTAGCCGAGCTTTAAGTGCCTTTGCAGCGCGGAGGTGCTCGCCTGCCCCGCCGTTACGACAAATTCTATCGCGTCGTCGAGCTTGTCGTCGCGGTCGTCGCCGTCCTCGGCGTCGTTATCGGGAGCGGAGCTCTTGTCGTTCGAGCTCACTATCTCGGCCTGCCGCTCTATCTCCGCCATAATGCCCTCGTCGTACTCCGCGCGGAACGTCTGCGTGATAAACTCCGCGACGCGCTCCACCTCGTCGTCCGAGACGTAGCAGCCCTGCAGGCGTATCGGCTTTTGCACTCCGACGGGCATATACAGCATATCGCCGTTTCCGAGGAGCTTTTCCGCGCCGCTCGCGTCGAGGATTACGCGGCTGTCGATATTCGAGGAGACCAGCAGCGCTATGCGGCTGGGGATATTGCCCTTGATAAGCCCCGTAACGACCTGCACAGTGGGCTTCTGCGTCGCGATGACGAGGTGCATGCCCGCCGCTCTCGCCTTCTGCGCGAGGCGGACGATGCTGTCCTCGACGTCCTTCGGCGATGCCATCATAAGGTCGGCGAGCTCGTCGATAAAGATGACGATATGCGGCATGCGCTCAAGCTCGTCGTCGTTTTTCGCGGCGTCGTTGTAGCCGTCGATATTGCGCACGTTGTTCTCGGAAAAGAGCGTGTAGCGGCGCTCCATTTCCGTGACCGCCCACGCGAGCGCTCCCGCTGCCTTTTTCGGCTCGGTGACGACGGGTATCAGCAGGTGCGGGATGCCGTTGTACATCATAAACTCGACCTGCTTGGGGTCGACCATTATCAGCCGCACGTCGTCGGGCGTGGACTTCATCAATATGCTCATTATCAGCGAGTTTACGCACACGGACTTGCCCGAGCCCGTGGTCCCCGCGATGAGCAGATGCGGCATTTTGGTGATGTTGCAGGTGACGGAATTGCCGCTGATGTCCTTGCCGAGCACCGTTTCAAGCTTTTTGTCGAACGACTTCTTGAAATCGGGCGTGTCGACCAGCTCGCGGAAGAACACCGTGTCCTTGATCTTGTTCGGTATCTCGATGCCGACCGCCGCCTTATTCGGCACGGGCGCGATGCGCACGCCGCTCACCGCGAGGTTCAGCGCGACGTCGTCCGCGAGATTGGATATCTTGCTTATCTTTACGCCGGGAGCGGGCTGGAGCTCGTAGCGCGTAACGGACGGACCGCGGCTCGCGCCGAGGTAGGTCGTCTGCACGCCGAAGCTTTTCAGCGTCTCGACCAGCTTATCCGCGTTGCGGCGTATCTCAACGTCGATATCCGCCTGCTGAACGGGCTTTTTCACGGGGTTCAGCAAATTCATCGGAGGGAGCGTGTACACCTCCGAGAGCGTGACCTGCCTTTCGGCGGTCTTGAACGGCTCGCTGCCGAACGGAGCTATCTCGACGGGCTGCTCCGCTTTGGGGGACGGAGGCTCCACAAAGCCCGAATTGCCCTCCAATTCGCGGTTTTCGTTGATTATGTCGTCGAGGTCGAACGGCAGCTCCGCCTCGTCGACGTCGGAGATATCCCCGAAGGTCTCCGACGTCTCGGCAGTGAGCTTGTCGGAATCGGTGATCTCATTCTTGGGCGCGTCGACTATCTTGGAAACGCGCGCGGGACCTTTTTCGGCGTTGAGCTTGTCCAGCGCGTCGATTATCGGCACCAAGTCCGCGTCGCCGTCCTCGAATTTATCGGGAGCGGGCGGCTCGGGGTCGCGCATTATCGGGTGGCGCTTTTCCATATACTTTTTCAGCGCCTGCTGATAATCGCGGCTGTCCTGCTTTTGCTCCCTGATAAGCTCGGCGGCCTGCTCCCGCTCGGGGAGCTTTATATTGCGCTCCCTTTTCGGCGACATGGGCTCGGGCATCTCAAAGGCGCTCCGAGGGCTTTCGGGCTCGTCGGAGGGCTTTCCGACGCTGTTTACGACGTCGCGCATATCGGCGAGCTTTCTCTCGCGCTCGTTCTCTCTTTCGGCGAGCTCGGCGCGCCGACGCTGCTCTCGGCGGAGCTGCTCCTCCTGTTGGCGCTTAAGCTGCTTTTCTTGCTGAATGCGGCGGTATTCCTCGTTGGCGATGGCAGCCTCCTCGCGGCGGCGTTCGTTTCTTTCGGCAACATTTTCGCCGACGTTGCGGAAAAAGCCGCCTATGCGCTCAAAAAGCTCGGGGAGCGGAATGTTCACAATAAGCAGCACGCATACCAGCACGGCGAGGATGATTATGAGCGTCGCGCCGAATCTGCCGAGAAACAGCAGAGGAACGCCGAGGATTATCGCGAAAACGCCGCCGCCGCTGAACGCAACGCCGTTTTTGTACAGATTGACGAATACCTCGCCGAAGCTCTCGCCGCGCACCTCGCCGACGGAAAATATTTCCACAGCCGCGCAGAGCATAACGACGAACAGCGTTACCTTGAACATCGTGAACGCGATAGTGTTGTTCGGCTTGCCCGACGAAATGACTACCGCAGCGTATATCATCAGCGGACCCACCGCGTACGCCGCGAACCCGAAAAGCCCGTGCATTACGTCGTGAAGCGCTTTCCAGCCCATGCTGCCCTCGATAAGCGCCAGCAGCGTCAGCAAAATGCCCGCAGCCAGCAATATCACCGAGCAGATGTTGCGGCGGCGCTGATTTCTGCGCAGCGCCTCCTCGCGGATACGCTGCGCCTCGAGCTCCGCCGCTTTCTTGGAGCGCGACTTCGCCGCCGAGGATGACTTTGTTTTCCCCGTACTGCCCGCGCTTTTGACCGTACCGCGGGTCGTCGTTTTTCTCTCTGCCATTTCTATCTTCCTTTATGTAGTATTTTCCCTTTATTTTCCGTTTATTTGCCGAACAGCGAGGCTATCGTCGAGCCCGAGACGTGCTCCCAGACGCCGCCGACAACGCACAGCAAGCCGATGACGAGCGTGTAAATGCCGAATATCCTGAAGCGGTCCTTTTCGAGGAGCCACTTGACGAGCTTTATCGCCAGAAATCCGACCGCCGCCGCGATAACGAAGCCTATGCCGAGCGCGAGCCAATCGAGCTGCATATCGGACTTCAGCGCGTCGCCTATCTCGAGGACGCTGCCGCCGAGTATCGCGGGGATGCCGAGGATAAACGCGAACGTCACCGCCGTGTCCTTTTCAAGCCCGCAGAACAGCCCCGCCGCGGTCGTCGAGCCCGAGCGCGATACCCCCGGGAACAGCGCTACGCACTGGAACAAGCCCACCGTCACCGCGTCCTTGACGGTCATCTGCTCGCCCGTTTTGGTGCCGTCACTGCATTTGTCCGAAAGGAACAGCAGCACCGCCGTAAACAGGAACGCAATGCCCTCGAAAACGATGTCTCCGTCGCCCTGACGCGCCGTGAAAAAGTCCTTGACAAGGTATACGGGCACCAGAATGAGCGTTGCGATAATCACCATAAACACCATTCTGCGCTCGGAGTTCATCTCCCGCCACGAAAATCTCCCCTTGAAAATATCCGCGAACATAAGGAAAAATTCCTTTATCATTCCCAGAATGGTGCGCCAAAATGCCGCGAACACCGCGACGAGCGTGCCGAGGTGCAGCACTATCGACAATATGAGCGCCGTCTCCCCCGAATAGCCCGTGATATGCTGCACTACGGAGAGATGCCCCGAGCTGGACACGGGCAAAAACTCCGTGAGCCCCTGTATTACCGCTTGAATTATTACGTTTATGTAGTCCATATTATTTCCCCTTGTATGTATCCCCGGCGGAAAACGCCGAGGCTGAAAATCAGTTGCCGTTAAAAAGCATCGTTCTCATTACGTCAAACGCCATTGCGTTTTTAATATGCTCGTCAAGCTTTTCCTCGGTGTTTTGGCGCTCGGGAGAGCCGTTCTTTTCGGGCTCCGCGAAAACCTCGCCGAGGTCTACTATCGTGTGCATCATCTTTCACCGCTCCAATCTCCCAATCTTATATCGCCGCGCGCTGCCGCGGAGCCTTCTCCGCTTACGGCGGCTGCCGCCGATTTCGGCTTTCTTCCGCGCCCCGACGACGCCTTTGTTACCTTTGCGGGTTGGCTCTCGGAGGATTTGCGCGTTTTGGCCTTTTTCGGCGAGGACTTTTGTCCGCGCTCTATCAGCTTATACAGGCACTTCACCGCGTCGGAAAGCGAGCCGAGGCGGTCTATCAGACCCTCCTTGACGGCTGCCTTGCCCTCGAGGACCGTGCCTACGTCGAGAACGAGCTCGTCGCGCTCCATCATAAGCTCCTTGAAGCGCTCGGGCTTCATCTTGCTGTTGGACGTGACAAAGCGCGTTATGCGCTCCTGCATCTTCTCGAAATAATTCATGGTCTGCGGAACGCCGAGCATCATGCCGTTCATGCGCACGGGGTGTATCGTCATTGTCGCGGACGGCACTATAAAGCTCTGCTTTGCCGATACCGCAAGCGGAACGCCTATCGAATGACCGCCCCCGACGACGATAGACACCGTTGGCTTGGACATGCCCGCGATAAGCTCCGCTATGGCGAGCCCCGCCTCGACGTCGCCGCCGACGGTGTTCAGCACGATAAGCAAGCCCTCGATGGTGCTGTCCTCCTCGATGGCGATAAGCGCGGGAATGATATGCTCGTACTTGGTGGTCTTGTTCTGCGGCGGGAGAATGTAATGCCCCTCGACCTGCCCGATTATCGACAGGCAGTGGATATTGTGCGGAGCGTTGTTCGCCGCGACGATACCCGTATCGATTATCTGTTGGTTCTGCTCCTCGGAAAAGGGAGCGCTGTTTTCTTCGCTCATTTTTATCCCCCTTGTTTTTGTGAATATTATTTCACAACAAGGGGCAAATATGCGTTATATTCCTCAAGCATAACTATACATTGTATATTATACCATATTTTCAAAAAAATTTCAATATTTTTTCAAAAATAACGCTCAAAATTTGCAACAAAAAGGCGGCTCGGACGAAAAAAAGCCCCGAGCCGCAATATGAAGGAGGATCGAAATAACGTCAGAGGATAATGCAGATAAGCCCGCCGCAGCCGTCGTTGATAATGCGCTGTATGGTCTCCTGCAGCTTAAGCCGCGCGTCTACGGGCATTCTGTTCAGCTTGTTGTGCAGACCCTCGTTTACGAGGTCGGACAGCGATTTGCCGAAGATATTGCTTTCCCAGATCTTGGTGGGGTTCTCCTCGAAGTCGTTGAGAAGGTAGGTTATCAGCTCCTCGGATTGCTTTTCGCTGCCGACGATGGGATTTATCTCGGTGGTGATGTTCGCGCTCATCATATGGATAGACGGCGCGGAGGCCTTCAGGCGGACGCCGTATTTGCCGCCCTGCTTGATTATCTCGGGCTCCTCGAGGGTGAGTTCGTCCATTTGCGGCAGTACGATGCCGTAGCCCGTGGCCTCGACCTCCTCGAGGGCGTTTCTCACGCGCTCGTACTTGCGCTTGATGCCCGCGAGCTCTATCATGCACGGCATAAGGTCGTTTTCGCCGTTGAGCTCCAGACCCGTCGCCTCGCCGAGTATCCTGTAGAACAGCTCGTTCTGCAGCGTGATGTCGATTATGCCCGAGCCCGTTCCGAGATCCAGCTCCTCGGCGACGGCGCGTTTTACGTGCTCGCAGTCCGAGATAGTCTCCGCAGCGGTCTTTACGTCGTTGATGCCGACTATTTCCGCGGCGGCGGCTTTTATGCAGCCGAAAACGTCCTTTTTCAGCCAATGCTCCTTGTCGAGAGCGGTTATCCAGCGCGGCATGCGTATCTTGACCTCGCGGACGGGGAATTTCAGCAATACCGCGCCCAAAATCTCCCGTATGCCGTCCTCATCGAGGTCGACGCAGTTCACGGGGATAACGTCCGTGCCGTATTTCCCGCAGAGCTCCTCGGCGAGGGCGCGGCTTTCGGCGCTCTTGGGCTCGGAGCAGTTCAGCAGAACGACGAACGGCTTGTTTATCTCGTTCAGCTCCGAGATAATGCGCTCCTCGGCTTCCTCGTACTCTCCGCGGGGAATATCCGTGATAGTGCCGTCCGTGGTGACGACGATGCCTATCGTGGAATGGTCTGTGATGACCTTGCGGGTGCCGACCTCCGCCGCCATATTGAACGGTATCTCCTCCTCGAACCACGGCGTCATTACCATGCGCGGAGCCTCGTTCTCTATGTAGCCGATAGCGCTCGGGACGATATAGCCGACGCAGTCGATAAGCCGCACGTTCATTTTAACGCCGTCCTCGAGCTCGATAGCCACAGCCTCCTCGGGGACGAACTTCGGCTCTGTGGTCATTATCGTCTTGCCCGCGGAGGATTGGGGAAGCTCGTCGTTGGCGCGCTCGCGGCGGAACTCATCGCGGATGTTCGGGATAACGAGGCTGTTCATAAAGCGGCTGATAAACGTGGACTTGCCCGAACGCACGGGTCCGACTACGCCGAGGTAAATATTGCCGTCGGTGCGTCTCGCGATGTCCGAATAAATTGAGTGATTCATATTTCTTGTCACGCTCCTTTATACTGTTGGAATGAGGATCATGCCCGAAAGCGGCGCGTCGCTGTCCTCTATCTCGTTTTCCTCCATAAGCGCCTTTACGGTGGTGTTATATCGCTTGGCAATGCTCCAGCAGTCGGAGGAATCGTCCGTGTAGCATATCCTGAGCGCAAATTCGTCCGATTTGTCCTTGGGCTTATCCTCGCGGACGGTCACGGTGTTTATCGCCTCGACGGGCTTGATGTTGTGCAGGCTCGCCGTGAAATCAAGCGTCGTGGTTAGCTCCAGACTGCCGTCGGGCTTTATCGAGAAGCCCGTATCCGTGACGATGACGCCGAAATCGACGACCGTGTCCTGCGTTACGTTCGCGGCGGGAACGACCTGCTCGACAGCCTCCTGCTTCTCGCAGTAGAACGGCACGCCGTCCATGTTCGAGCCGAACGCCCTGCAGAAAAGCTGCCCCGTGAGAACGAGCCCGCTCTCCGAATTGGGACGGCAGACGGGATTTTTCAGCTCGCTCGAAACGTCCCAAACGGAGCGTATCTCCTCCTTATCGGTGGTGAGCTCCGTGCGGACGGAGAGGCTTTGCGAGACGACGCGCGGCTCCGTAGCGAGCTTAAGCTGATTTGCGGTAAACTCCGTCTCGTAGTCCGTGGAATAAACGTCCGTCGCTATGCGCGCGGTCTCCTCGAGCTGCGCGCGGACGCGGCACTCCACGAGGAGCTCGCAGGAGAGCACGCCGCTGTCGGGCTTGGGGATAAGCTCGCAGTTCATAACGCCTATCTCGGGGAACGTCCTGTGCGCGTCGGTAATGCCGTTTATGTCGAGTATCGCGCTTACGGGGATATCCGCGGACATTTTCTCCGTCCCCGAGCAGCCGTTCGTCTCGGGATTGAAAATGCCGTAAAGCGCGTTGACCGTTACCGTGCCCTTTAAAACAGCCTTATCGGCGACGATGCGCAGGTCGGTTATCTTCGGGACTGTGTCGCATTGCAGTATAAAAGCGATGCCCGAAGCGCCCGTCTCTATCTCCTCGCGGACGATGAGCTGCTTTTCGGCGCAGAGCGTCTCCCCGCAGCACATTATCTCCCGCGTGCGCACCTGCAGCCCCTCGGGGATATCGGGCAGCGGGCACTCAACGCTCGCGGACGCCTTAATTCGGCAGCTCACAGCGCCGCGGACGTCTATCCTCCGCGGGCTTACGGCGCGGCAGTTGCAGTAATCGGCGCGCATTTGCAGCGACACAACGGGCTCAACGCCCCTGCGGCTCAGATCGACGGTCTTGGAATAGGTATAGCGCTGGTCGACGCAGTGCACGTCGGTGCTGCCCTCGGCGAGGTAAAGCACCTTTATATACACGACCCCGTCGAGCGCGAGCTTCCCGTCCGACGAAACGCTGTACGAAACTATCTTCGGCGTGAGCGTGCAGGACAATATCTTAAAAATATCGGGGCAGTAGTCGGGCAGAACGTAGTCCAGCTCGACGCCCTGCTCGGATTGACCGTCGAAAACCGTCTCGTCGATATGTACGCTTGATCTGGTTATTTCTTCCATAATGATCCTCCTTTGGCGGGTATAAGTTTTATCAATGGTATTCTATGCATGTTCGGGGGCAAGTATGATAGTTTGGACATTTTTCCGTTGACAATTTTCATTATTTATGATATAATAACAGTAATCATTATCGAAAAGGCGGTCAAAAAATGACGAGAAAATTTTCCAAGCAGCGCGAGCTCATCCTCAACCAAGTAAAAAACAACCCCGTCCACCCGACGGCGGACGAGGTCTACACGGCGCTGAAAAAAGACAACCCCGCGCTGAGCATGGGCACGGTTTACAGAAATTTAAAGCTCCTCTCGGAGACGGGCGCGCTCAAAAGAATACACATCGACGGCTCCCCCGAGCGCTTCGACGCGCGCACGGACAGCCACTCCCACCTCATCTGCGGCAAATGCGGCATGGTCTTCGACGTGGAGGGCGTGCTGCCCGAGGGGATAGAAAACCGCGTTTTCGAGCTGCACGGGCACGTCGTCACGGAAACGGCGCTCAATTTCAAGGGCGTCTGCCGAAAATGCTCCGAGGAATAAAAAAGAGGCTCCGCGAAAAACGGAGCCTCGATTTTTCCCTTAGACGAGCGCGAAGATAAGCGTCACTGCGCTCACGCCCAGCGCGCAGACAATCGTGATAAGGTCTACGAGCCTGTTGGAGTTTTCGCGCCTTGCGGCGGGATAGCTTCGGATACATTCAAGCGCGCCGTCCTTCAGCGTATGTAGCTTAGCCGCAAAACGGCGGAATTTCTTCTTATGCATTTAAATGCACCCTTTCGTTAGGAATTAGTCATCGTCGCCGCCATCGTCAACACTGCCGCCAGTAGGACCTACGCCACCACAAGTAATGCTGTTAGCCTCGGGAGCTTCAACTTTTTCAGTTTCCTGAAGTCCACCGTCTGCGGCACTCCATGTTGATTTAAAGGAACCCTCGGTATATTCTACCTTAGTTACCTGACCATTCTCAATGGTAACAACAGCCGTGCGCTTTGTACCTGTTGTTGCAGTAAATTCGGGAATTTGTCTCTGGATGTATGCTGCCATATTACCCTCAGTGGTAACGCCTTCTTCATCCATATTTACAGTGGACGAACCAGTGCACATTTCACCCTTCTTAGACATTACGGTAGACGCAAATGTTTTAGCAAGGTTCTGAATGGACTGGCAGGTGCTCTCTGCGGATCTCTTGCGGGAGCTCTCGATAACACCCGAAAGCGTGGGGATAAGGATAGCGGCGAGAACGCCGATGATCGCGATAACGACGATCAACTCAACGAGCGTAAAGCCCTTTTTGGCTCTAAGAGCCTGAAGTTTCTTTATCATAGTAAAGACCTCCTGTAAAAAATTTTTTTTCCCGCCCGAGGGATTTCGGTGCGGTTTATATATAACCGCGTCGCGGCTATATCCCGACTTATGCCCCTTTTTTCTACACACTTTTTCTCTTTCTGCGAAATACTACATATATGTAGTTCCTTTAATGCTATTATACAACAGATTAGTTGTTTTGTCAAGACTACAAATGTGTTGTATGATATAATTCGTACAAAATAATGAAAAATGGGAGGTTTTTTTGTGAAAAATTACTATGAACGAATGCGGGATCTCCGCGAGGACGGCAACCTGCGGCAGTCGGATATGGCGGTCATCTTGGGGCTCACAAACCAGCAAGCGTATCAGCGCTACGAAACGGGGCACACGCTGATGCCGATACACTTGCTTATAAAGGTTGCAAGACAATTCGAGGTCTCTCTCGATTATCTATGCGGACTTACCGATGATAAACGGAAATTCTGGTAAGCGCAAGATGATCGGGAGAATTTTTTTTGCCCAAATGCTTGTTTTTGCAGTTTTTTTCTGCTATAATTATGGTATAAGGGGGAATATACGTGAAAAATTTCAACAACCTCGTCGATATGGACGACTATACCGTTCCGCAGTGGAACGAGATAATTGCCCTCGCCGAGAAGATAAAGGAGCGCCCCGAGGACTACGCGGAGCGCTGCAGGGGCAAAATAATGGCGACGCTCTTCTACGAGCCCTCCACCCGCACGCAGATGAGCTTTCAGGCGGCGATGATACGCCTCGGCGGCAATATCATCGGCTTCGACAACCCGAATAACTCCTCCGTCGCAAAGGGCGAGAATTTAAAGGATACCATTAAAATAGTAAGCACCTATTCGGATATCCTTGTAATGCGCCACACGCAGGAGGGCTCGGCAAAGGCGGCGGCGCTCGTCGCGGACTGCCACGTCATAAACGCGGGCGACGGCGGGCATCTCCACCCCACGCAGACCCTCACGGACCTGCTCACGCTGAAATGCGAGCTCGGCAGGCTGGACGACCTTACGGTCGGGCTTTGCGGGGATCTGAAGTACGGCAGGACGGTTCATTCGCTCGTTAAAGCGCTGTCGTGCTATCCGAACAACAGGTTCGTGCTCATCTCCACGCCCGACTTGGCGCTGCCGAGCTATATCAAGGACGTTCTGAAAGCGCGCGGCTCGGAGTTCACCGAGGTGAACACGATAGACGAGGCGATAAAGAACCTCGATATGCTGTATATGACGCGTATCCAGCGCGAGCGCTTCTCCGACGACGCCGAATACGAGCGCCAGAAGGACGTTTTCCGCCTCACCAAGGCGAAAATGCAGTACGCGCGCAGGGATATGATAGTAATGCACCCCCTCCCGCGCGTGAACGAAATAGAGGTCGCCGTTGACGACGACCCCCGCGCGGCGTATTTCCGACAGGCAAACAACGGAATGTACGTGCGTATGGCGCTTATCCTGTATACGATGACCCGCGAGCCGAAGATTAAGCCCCTGCTCGTCGGCGAGATACATAACGGCGTTTCCTGCACAAATCCCAAATGCGTTACGCAGACCGAGAAATATCTGCCCCACAGCTTCATCAACCGCGGGGATATTCTGGTCTGCGAATACTGCGACGAAAGGATACTGCTGTAATGCAAAAAATCGGCGTATACGCAGGTATACGCCGATTTGCTGTTTATCCGTTGTTCAGAATATATGCGGTTGCGCGAATTCAAAGGATAAGCTGCTTATGCAATCATCGGAGAGACGATATTTCTCCTTAAGGTAGTCCTCCAAGACCCTCAGCTGCTCCGACAAGCCCTCGCCGACCCAATGCGAGTGAAACCAATTCAAGTCTCCGCGGATATACGTTAACAATGTCCACGTATCCTCGCCGCAGTCATCGGGTATCGGAACAAGCTCCTCGCCGCAGCGAAAGCACCGCTTTTCGTGAATGACGTACAGCGACAGGCGCGGCGCTTTTGCTATAACGCGCTCCGCCGCCGATATATCGGGAGACAGCGGCGGCAGCTCCTTTGGCGGCAGATGAGTTCTGTTATACTCAATCATCCGTTGGCGCTCAAGCTGTTCCTTTTCGCGCTTTTTCTTAAGCCTGCGGCGGTCAAGATAAGCGTCTCCCGCCATCAATGCCGTCACCAGACCTAAGCTTACCAGAAAGCCCGCGCTCATCGCCGTCAGTCCTCAAAAACCGCTCCCGTGTTGGAAGAAGTTACCATTTTCGCGTAGCGCTTGAGATAGCCCTCAAACTCGCGCGGCGCCTTGACGCCCTTCTTTCTGCGCTCCTCAATAACGGAGTCGTCAACGAGCAGCTCCACCTTGCGGTTGGGAATGTCGATGTGTATCTTGTCGCCGTCCTCGACAAACGCGATAAGACCGCCCTCCGCCGCCTCGGGAGAAACGTGCCCGATAGCCGCGCCGCGGGAAGCTCCGCTGAAGCGCCCGTCGGTTATCAGCGCGACGCTGCCGTCCAAGCCCTTGCCGACGATAGCCGCCGTCGGAGCCAGCATTTCGGGCATTCCGGGACCGCCCTTGGGACCCTCGTAGCGTATAACCACAACGTCCCCCGCCTGTATCTTGCCGCCGAGAATAGCGTCGCAGGCGTCCTGCTCGCCGTCGAATACGCGCGCGCTGCCCGTAAAGTCCATCATCTCGGGCTTTACGGCACCCTGCTTAACGACCGAGCCGTTCAGCGCAAGGTTGCCGCTCAAAATCGCGATACCGCCGTCCTTTCTGATAGGCTCGGCAACGGTATGTACTATCTCGCCGTCAGCGTCGCGCGCCGCCGCTATGCGCTCCTTCTGCGTTCCCGAGACCGTCAGCACGTCCTCGTTGATATGACCGCCCTTGGAAAGCTCCCTGATAACGGTCTGGATACCGCCGACAGCGTTCAAATCGGTGATGAACACGCTGCTCGCGGGGTTCAGCTTGGCGAGCTGCGGCGTCTTGCGGCTCATTTTATCGATGTCCTCCAGCTTGATATCGACCTTCGCCTCGTGCGCGATAGCCAGCAAATGCAGCACCGTATTCGAGGACGCTCCTATCGCCATATCCGTCGCGAGAGCGTTCTCCATATTCTTCTTGGTGAGTATGTCGGACGGGCGGATGTTCTGCTTCACAAGCTCCACAACGCGCTCTCCGCTCTCTTTTGCGAGGCGGCGGCGCGCGGAATTTACGGCGGGCTCGGTTCCAGCTGTCGGCAGCGCCAAGCCTATCGCCTCGGTAAGGCAATTCATCGAATTCGCCGTGTACATTCCCGAACAGGAGCCGCAGGTCGGGCAGGCGTTATTCTCGTAGTCCTTGATGACCTCGTCGCCTATCTCGCCGTTGGTGTACTGCCCGATAGCCTCGTATATCTCCGAATAGCCCACGCGCTTGCCCTGAACGCAGCCGGGGTTCATCGGACCGCCGCTCACGAATATCGCGGGCAGGTTCATTCTCGCCGCCGCCATGACCATTCCCGGCACTATCTTGTCGCAGTTGGGAATAAATACCACTCCGTCGAGCGGGTGCGCCGTCAGCATCACCTCAATGCTGTCCGCGATAAGCTCGCGGCTCGCCAGCGAGTATCGCATGCCCTTGTGGTTCATCGCCAGTCCGTCGCAAACGCCGATAGTGAAGAACTCAAACGGCACGCCGCCCGCGTTTCTTATGCCGTCCTTGACGTACTTGGAAATCTCGTGGAGGTGCTGATGCCCGGGAACGTAATCGCTCGCCGCGCAAACCACCGCGATAAACGGACGGTTCATCTCGCTGTCGGTAACGCCCAGCGACTTTAAAACTGCTCTGTGTGGCGTTTTCTCAACGCCCGCTTTAATTAGATCGGATCTCATTTTACTTTACCTTCCTGAATTTATTTTTTAGCCTTTAAACAGCATCGCCGCGCCGATAATTCCCGCGTCGTTGCCGAGGCTGCAAATGACTATCTCCGTGTTTTTCGCGGAGTTTTTGGAGTAGACCTGCTCCGAAACCGCTTTCCTCAGCGGAACGAGCAGCGTATCGCCCTCGTTGCACACTCCCCCGCCTATGCAGAGAATGTCGGGCTGAAAAATGTTGATAGCGTTCGCTATGCCGCACGACAGGTATTTTACGTACTGCTCGGTAACGGCTCTGCCCGCCTCGTCGCCCTCTTTCATGGCTTTGTACGCCGTGCGCGCGCTGACCTTGCCGTCCTCGCGTATCATACGCGCCAATATCGAATCGGGATTAAGCTCCGCCGCCCGAGCGGTCATGCGGACCAGCCCCGTCGCCGAGGAATACGCCTCAAAGCAGCCGCGCCGTCCGCAGGTGCACGGCAGCCCGTCCATAACGATGACCGTATGTCCCAGCTCGCCGCCGGCGAAATTCGCGCCGCGGTATATCTTGCCGTCAATGATTATCCCGGAGCCCACGCCCGTTCCCAGCGTTATCACGACGGCGTTTCGGCTCCCCTTCGCCGCCCCCGCGGCGAATTCCCCGAAAGCCGCCGCATTGGCGTCGTTCTCGAGATAGACCTTCACGCCGAATTCCTTTTCAATATCGCCGCGCAGAGGAACGTTCAGAAGTCCCAGATTGTTGGAATATTCCACCACGCCGCTCTCGCTGTTGCAGGTTCCCGGGCAGCCTATCCCTATCGAATACGCCTCCGACGGAGAGATCCCCGCCTCCGCGCACGCCCCGCGTATCGCCTCCTTCAGCTCCCCGAGAATTTCCCCGTAAGACGGCGGCTCTCCGTCCCTGCCGCGCGGATTTGTCTTGACCTTGCAGCGCGCGATAATGCCGCAGCCCTCGTCCACAACGCCGCACGCGATATTCGTCCCGCCAACGTCCGCGCCTATGTAATAAGCCATAAAACACCTCCCGAAAAGTGTCAGACAATATCCGAAAGAATTACCCCGCATTTGCCCTTAACGGTAAACTCTCCGCTCCCCGCGGAAACGAAAAAGCTGTCGCCCTTGACCGCCCTTGCGCTGCCCTCCGCGTAGGTTATCTCCGCCTCTCCGTCGAGGAACAGCAGCGACTTGAACGATTTTTCGTCCGCGTTCAGCTTCATCGCGCCGTCGATATCCAGCTTATTGACGTTGAAATACTCGCAGGAGCGCAGCAGCGTCTTAACGCCGCCCTCCACCCTTTCGGGAGCGCCCTGCGCCGTCGTCGGGTACTTCGGCGGCACCCTCTCCGTGACCTCGACCGCCTTGTCGATATGGAGCTGACGGGGCTTTCCGTCCGCGCCCACTCTGCCGTAGTCGTAAATTCGATATGTGGTGTTGGAGTTCTGCTGTATCTCCGCGATAAGGATGCCCTTTCCGATAGCATGGAGCGTTCCGCTCTCAATAAAGAAAACGTCTCCCTTATGCACGGGAACGTTGTTCGTCACCTCGAGCAGCGTGTTGTTATTTATCCTCTCGGCAAACTCCTCCGCGCTTATCTCGTGTTTAAAGCCGTAAAGCAGCTCCGCTCCCTCGGCGCAGTCCACGATGTACCACATCTCGGTCTTGCCGTACTCGCCCTCGACCCTCAGCGCGTATTCGTTGGACGGGTGCACCTGCACGGAAAGGTTGTCCTTCGCGTCGATAAGCTTTATAAGTATCGGGAAATACTCAAAGCGCCCGCAGTTCGTGCCGAGAACGCCCTTTCCCTTTGCCTCGATATACTCCGACAGCGTTTTCCCGTCGAACTCGCCGCCCTCGATAACGCTCTGCCCGTCCTTATGGCAGGAAAGCTCCCAGCTCTCGGCGATCTTGTCCGAATTCATTTTCTTGCCGTATTCCTCGCGGAGACGGTTCCCGCCCCAGATGTAGTCCTTGCAGGGCGCGATAAGCTTTAAAACGCTCATTTATCAAGTTCCTTTCTATGTATAATTTTAATAACCCAAATCTTCATTTACGAGAATGACCTTTATCCTGTCGGGAACGCGCTGCTGCGCCAGCGTCACATACGAGCAGCATATGCGCGCGGAGCTTCGGCAGTGCATGCATTCGCCCGTTTTCGCGCAGGGCGTTTCGCAGTTCAGCCGCGCGGTGTTCTTCGGGGCGGCGATTTTCTCGACCCTCTCCTTCGCCTCGGCGAGATTTTTTACAATCTTGTTCACCCCCGCCACGACGATGACCTGCTTCGGTCCGAAAATCATCGCCGAAACGCGGTTCCCGTTGCCGTCGACGTTGTACAGCTCGCCGTCCTCGGTTATCGCGTTCGAGCTCGTCAAAAACGTATCGGAAACGAACGCCCTGCGCATTATCTCCTGCGTCTCCTCGGGAGACCTTGCCGCCGAGCGGTCAATATACGCCCCGCCGAACTCGTTGTGCAAAAAGTCGATAACGCCGCTCTCCTTCAGCGTCATGGAGCCTCCCGAGGTTATCAGCCCGTCATTTTTCACAAGGTCGCCGATAATATGAAAAAGCTCCGTGCGCCGCTCGGCAAAATAAGGCTTCATCTTATTCAACCGAAGATTGTCCATAGTCCTTTGAATTTTCTCGTCCATAGCATCCTCCATTTACAAATTATTCCAGACCCGCTCTTTGGCGAATGGAAATAACGGAATTTTCGGAGATGGCAAACCCGCCATCCTCCGTGTATTCTCCGTAGGGAATGTAAAATTCCCCGGGATTAGAGCCGTACTCGATAGTATTCAGCAGAGCCGCCTTGCGGCTTCTGTAAAGTATCTCCGTAAGATTTGTTTCCGCGTTGTCGATTATCATCTGATAATACGTGTCCATAAGGGAAGTGTTCACGTCGCGGAAGTTCTGATTTATAAGCTCGGACATAAGCTCGCCCACGCAGTTGAACCTGAACGATTCGCCCTCCTCAAAGTCCGCTATCATCATAAGCCTGAACACGGATTCGCCCGTAATAAGCCTCGCCCCCGCGTTGAACGTCTCCGACTCCGTCCCGTCCTTCACGATAATGGTTTTCTTCACCGAGTATTCAACGTTCCCGAAAGCCGTAATAAGGTCGCAAAAGGAGCTCCTGTCCATTTTGATAAAGCAGTCGCACGGAACGCCGATAACGCTCTCTACCGCCTTCACGACGCCCGCTCCCCCCTGAGCGGCGTAAATATTCGGAAGCGTCCTCTCCTCCTTTCCCACGCTTATCCCCGCGGGTATCGGCACGTATATAAGCCTGCTGTCGACGGCGTTGTATTCGATAAGCATAAACAAGTCCGGCGCGTCGTTCGGGCTGTCCGAAAGCATCGCCATGACATTGAAGTTATGCTCGGACGTCGGACGGAAATCCTCCGTCAGCTCGCCGTTGTTCCCCGCGCCGACCTCCTGAGTGTTATCGGGAAACAAATACCACTTGAACGCCATTATCGCCATTACAACGAAAACGGCAGTGATCCCGAACGCCAGCAGATATACATACCAGTTGCTTTTTCTGTGAACTGTCATAAATTTCCAAATATCCTTTCTTTTGAAATTGCCGCACAAAAATTTTAAAAAAGTCGAAACTCTATTGATTTTTTTCCGAAACAGTAATATAATGTTAATAGTGCGCCGTATTTACAGCACCATATATGCAGTATTTATGACGCTACATATAGTATAACACATTTACTCGAAAATTTCAAGCAATAGAGGTAAAGATATGAATAATTTTTATCAGAGGACTTGGGCGGAGATAAATCTTGACGCTTTAAAGGGAAATATCGCGAAAATCGCCGAGCTCTCCCGCGGCAAGGAGATAATCGCCGTTGTCAAGGCGAACGCCTACGGACACGGCGACGTTCAGTGCGCCAAAGCGCTGAACAAATGCGGCATAAAGCACTTCGCGGTCTCCAATCTCTGGGAAGCGCAGCGCTTGTCCGAGGGCGGCGCCGAGGGGGATATCCTCATCTTCGGCTACTGCGATATCCCCCTGATTTTGGAAAATCTTACAAAAAATTACATTTTCACCGTCGGCGACACCGAGTACGCAAAAACGCTCTCGGACGCCGCCTTGGAAAATAATGTAAAGATCCCCGTTCACATCAAAATAGACACGGGAATGAGCCGCGTCGGCATAACCTCCGAGGAGCATCTCTCGGCAATACTCTCGCAAAAGGGCCTCGACTGCCGCGCGGGATATACGCATTTCGCCGTCTCGGACAGCCTTGACCCCGAGGACGTCGAGTTCACCGAGCTCCAGCAGCGCCGTCTCATCGAAATGTGCCGCAAACACGGGCTGAAAACGCACTCCCAGAACAGCGGCGGCATAATCTATCACGGCGGCTTCGAGGGCGATTTCGTGCGCGCGGGCATCGTAATGTACGGTCAGAAGCCCGATTCCCGCTTTCCCCTCCCCGACGGCATACGTCCGATATTTCAGCTCAAAACCGTCGTCAGCCAACTCAAGACAATTCGCAAGGGCGATACCGTAAGCTACGGCAGAACGTTCACCGCGGAGCGCGACACCAAGCTCGCGCTGGTCGCCTGCGGCTACGCGGACGGCTTCAACAGGCGGCTCTCGGGCGGCTGGAGCGTGCTGATAAACGGCAAAACGGCGCCCATCCGCGGACGTATCTGCATGGATCAGACGCTTATCGACGTTACCGATATACCCGACGTAAGGGTCGGCGATGTTGTCACCGTCTACTCCAACGCCCCCGAGGGCGGCTGCTCCGTCGAAGCCGCCGCCGAAAAGATCGGCACGATAAACTACGAGCTCCTCTGCGCGATAGGAACGCGCGTCCCCCGCATTTACATAGAGGACGGCAAGGAAACCGAAATACAGCGCTACATCTGAAGCATTAACTTAATATCAACAGAATATTAACGGGCGGCAAAGCACTTGCCGCCCGTATTTTTTAATAGCTCAGACCGCTCCTCGCAAAGTACTGATAAATGCCGTTCGCGATAGCCTGCGCCATTTGCGTCTGATTGCTGTCGTTCGCCATTATCAGGCACTCCCGCTGATTGGAAACAAATCCCATTTCCACCAGCACGGACGGGAAGCTCTGCTCGAGCGTGTACCAGTAGTAGCTGTACTTGTCGCCGCGCGCGCTGTCGGTGCCGTCGCTGTATACGCTGTCGAAGAACGATACCATGTTGTCGTGGATGCCCTTCGCGAGCGTCTGCGACCACGGCGTGAAATAGTAGACCTCGCAGCCGTGCGCCGAAGTGTTCGTGGAGCTGTTGCAGTGTATCGACATGCACATATCCGCGTCATACCAATTAGCGCGTCTCGGGCGGTCTCTGTCGCCGATGCCCTCCGATTCGGTCTGCAAGCGTATAACGTTCGCGCCCATATCGGTCAGTATCTGCTCCAGCTTTTTCGTCACGGCAAGGGTTATGGACTGCTCCGTAACCTCTCCGATAGCGCCCGGGTCGAATTTGTTGTTCTCGTCATATCCGTGACCCGGGTCGAGCACGATGGTCTTGCCAGAAAGCGTCGGCGTCGGCACGGAGAATTTCAGCACAAGGTCGCCGTTGTCGTCGTAGCGCGCGCTCACGCCGCTGTAAATGCCCGCCTGACTGAGAGTGAGCCTCATTCTGAACTTGGGAATGCCGTCCTCGGTGACGGTCTCCCACTCTCCCGCGCTGAACAGCGTGCAGTAATCGAAGCTCGGAAGCTTTGTAACGCTCGTCACATTGTCAAACGTGATATAAACGTACTGCGCGTTGAAATTGACCACCCCGTACGGTCCCTCGTAGCCCTGCACAAAGCTCTGCGAGGTCGTAACGTTAAAGCTCGTCTTATGGTCAAGGGAGAGCTTGATATAGCTCTTTCCGCCCGAATTTCCTATCTCGTTGACCGTCAGCGCGTTGTAGCCCAGCCCCGTATCGTCAAATGTCGTCACGTACTCCGAACGGTACCTCTTGCCCGAGGTCGTTATCACAAAGCCGTCCGCGGAGGACTTGTAGTAGTCCAGCGTATTCGCGGGCATCTGCGAGAACATCGGCGACGGTATCTTACCGGTCGTCTTGGCGTCCAGAACGTCCGTAAAGTTGTCGATAGTCTTTACATAGGTCACATAATCGTCCTCGGTATATATCGGGTCGATGTTTCCGACGACCTCTCCCGTGCCCGCGACGGACTGGTCGGGAATAAGGTCGACCTTGATATCCGTCTTGGGAGGCTCGGGCTTAGCCGCAACGGTAACGGTTATGCCGTACATGCTCTCCTCATATCCGCTGTAAGACGCGTAGTAGTTCACGGTGCCGAGGTGCTGCGCCTGCCCGACGATACCCGCGGGAACGGTGTAATACCCCACAAACTGCGAATATGTGCCGTTCGCGTCGACGTTCTCCGAGGTCGCCATTTCCTTAAGCTCGATAGTCGTGCCGTTCAGCGTCGCCGTCACATAAGAACCGCTGTACGCTATCGCGGTGAACGAAAGCTGCGTTCCGCCCTCGACCGTGATGTCGGCGGTGGAATCTATCGAATACAGAACGCGGATAGTATGCTCTATCGAATAATTGTACTTCTTCCCCTTATGCTCGATAGTGAAATAGTTCCAGCCTACGTCAAGCTCCTTGGGAATATAGAAGTTGCCCACATCGTTAAGAACGATCTTCTGCCCGTCGAAATAAACGTCGAAATTCGGGTCGAACGTACCCATAAACTTCGCCGTGGAGTCAAACGTCGAATAAGTCAGCTGCGTCGGCGAGACCATTTCAAGGTCCTCAAACAGCGTTTCCTTGTTTATTTGGTCGTTGAAATACTCTATAAGCGTTTCGCGGCTGTTCAGCACGTTATCCCGAAGCGCCGACAGCGAATTGAACACGCTCCCGCCGAGCTCGTCCATATCCTCCATCACCGTAAGCTGCCGCAGCAGCTGATCCTCGCTCCAGCGGTCGCCAATGCGCTCGTTAAGGTGACAGACATAGGTCTTTACGTTGTTCTTCAGCCCCAGCTCGTACCACCACCCGACAACGCTCTCAAAGTTCAGATTATAGTCGTTTGTGGAACCGTAAGCTTTCACAAAAACAAAATCCGCATAGCCCTCCTCGATATATCTCTTGGTATCGCAGTGCCCGTCATAGAGCGCCTGAACGGTGTCCTCGGTATCGGAGCCCTCCTCGTTCGAGGAAGCGTTCGCCCACATATCCTCGATAAGAACGCCGAACGCGGTCGAATTGCTTGTCCTGCGCACAGCCTCGCTTATCGTGCGGAAAATATAGCGGTTCGTCTCGTACAGCCAATTCTCGTAGCCTATCCCCGACCCCGAGCGCAGATATTCCGCGTACGACCACTCGGTATCGGCGGTATAATAATCCGTAAGGATGATCCCCTCGCACCTGTACTTCATCGCGAACTTGTGCGCCGCCGCCGAGAAGCCCTCCATAAGCCCGCCGCCGTCAAATTTGACCGTTTCAACGAGATCCCGCGCGCTCAGCGTGATATAAGCGCCGAGATTTGCCCCGTGCGCCCCGTCGATGGCGTCGTTGAGGATATCGCGTCCCTCGGCGGTCAGCTCGAGATTATAAAACGCCCCGTCCTCTCCCGACGAGTTGATGATAACGGCGTTCATCCCGTACCCGCGTATCTCGTCGTACATTTCGGCAAGCTCCGAGCTCCTCTCGAAATCCGTCTCGGGAGTCACCGTCACCGCCCTCATGCCGTTCGGCAGGTATACGGCGCTTTCCGAGCCGCCGATATCGGGAGCCGCCACCTGCGGCGAATCCTCCGTAATATTGCCGCCGTCCGTCACAAGCCCCCCGAGACCGTCCTCCGCCGACGCCGCGCCCGCAAGCAGGCTCGCCGCCGTCACAGCCGATAAAAACATTCTTAAAAACTTTTTCATAATATTATTCCCCATTTTTATGTATTCTTGTGTATTATTGTCCGATGATCGATTTCAGAGCCGAGAGCTCGCTTTCTATTTGAGACCTCACTCCCCCGTCGGGAGCGAACAGCAGCCTGTACCTGAACAGGCACACCCCCCCGTAGGATACCTGCTCCGCGGCGGCAAGCGCCTGCCGCCCGAGTATCGCGCTGTCGTTTATCCATTCGTATCTGCCCGCGCCCGCCCAAACATCCTCGTTGCCTATTTTCGCCGCCGTAAGCCCCACGATAAGCGGAACGTTCCCTTTCGCCGCAAGGTTGTCCCAATTCCGCACGCACTGCTCGAACGGCTGCGTGGAATTATCGAACCCGAAGTATATCTGCGGCATTATATAGTCGAGGTAGCCGCTGTTTCTGCACCACTTTTCAACGTCGGCGTACATCTCGTTGTAGTTGTTTTCCATATTCCCTTGGCAGCTCACCCCGAACACGGCGCTCGGATTAGCGGTCTTTACGGCGCTGTACAGCGAGCTCACCAGCCTGTCGCAGTTTGCGCGCCGAAAATCGGAAACATAGCCGTAGCCGCTGTTCGCGAAAGCCGCGCTGTCAAAGGAAGAATCCGTCGTCGGGTAAAAATAGTCGTCGATATGCAGCCCGTCAACGTCGTAATTCGCGACTATCTCCGCCGCCCCCTTGACAATCACGTCGATAACGTCCGAATAAGCGGGGTTAAGGTAATAATAAGACCCCACCTTAACGAGCCGTTCGCTGCCCGCCCAATCGTACACGGCATAGCCGTTCCCGCGCGAAAGATCCTTCTCGGCGCTCATTCTCAGCGGATTTATCCACGCCTGAAACGATAAGCTCCGCTTGTGAGCCTCCTCTATCATTATCGGCAGCGGGTCGTAATCCCCCGACATATATTTTGTCCTCGGAAAGTAGTCCGAATTGTAATACGCGTCCCCGTGCGACCTCACATGAACGTACACGGTATTTATCCCCAGCGCCGCGCAGTTGTCGTAAGCCTCGGCGATCTCGCTTCGGAACGCGCTCTCCGAGCCGCTTGACATCTCCATTATATCGAGGTAGGATATCCACATGCCCTTTACCTCGCCGTAATTCAGCGCTTGATAGCCGTTTGCGGACGGCAGCTCAACGGGCGCGGGCTCGCTCGACGAACACGAAACGCTGCTTGACGAAGAGCTTTCCTCACTGCTCGAAGCCGTGCTCGAGGAGGTTTCCGAGCTTGAAACGACCGTGCTCGTCTCAACGCTCGACTGCGGTTCACTTGAAACGGGCTCCCTTGACGAAGCAGACTCGCTTGACGAAACAGGCTCGGAATATTCTATTGTACTTGCGCTCTCAGACGAGCCGAGCTCAACGGGAGCCTCGGCGGATGTCTGAACGGAGGACGAAATCGCAGCCGTTGAAGCCGGCGATGAAACGGAATACGTCGACGTCTGCACGACCGTATTCGGCAAGCTCGGCACAAAGCGCGAGGAGCTGCTTGAAGAGGAAACGCTCCCGATGTCTATAACGTTTACGGTGGTGCTCTCGGAGCTCTGCGCCTCGGAGCAGCCCGAAAGAACGCAAATCGAGAGCGCGAGCGCCGCCGCGGTAAATTTATTTTTCATTTTATATTCCCCAAAAAATTTTTCATAATATATATAATCTTACAGTTATGAGTATTATAACACAAAATTTGTATAAAGTCAAGGGATTTTGTCGTATCTTTGCGGGCAGCGGGAAATTTTTACATGATTATCACAAAAGTACAAATCGGAGTTTACGGCAGCGCCTTTGGCATTTGGTTTAAGGCAATTTCTCGTCATCATCTGTGGCTTTTGATTAAACCACTAACCTCGTGCAAGAGGACACCCTTCGGGAGAGGGGGGAACAACAAAATCCGACAAAAATGCGGAGTTCCCCCCTCTCCCTACGGGTTTCCTCTTCCGATCTTCTTCCCCTCTCCCACTCCCCCTTTTCCGCATTTTTCGGTTGCCGAGGGCAAAAACGCGCCTTTCCAAACGAAAACTACAAACACAGTGGCTCCCCGCACTGCTCAAAATGCGAACATAAATGCCCTGTCGACGCTCACTTGTGCATGCCCTAACAAATCCTAATTTACCACACTGCGGACTGCAATTCACTGCAAACTTTTCCCCACCGAATTAGTTAGCACCACAAATCCCAGATTTTAACATAAAATAACAATATTTCCAAATATTCCCACCCCAAAACCGCAAAAATCTGCAAATAACTGCAAATCGACTGCAAATCCCTGCACGCCGACTGCAAAATGCTGCAAGATAATACACAGATTTCAACGATTAGTTACCAAAACCAAAAAATTTTGCAAGTTACCAATTAAAAAAATTCAAAAAATGATATTTTCGCGAAAGAGTAAAATATATGCGCAAAATTTAACGGGAGCGCCCGAACGCCCCCGTCAAAACGGCATAACCATGAGGAATGTCATTCCTCCATTTGCTTTCCGAAGTACATAGCCGCCGCCTGAACCAGCGCGGACTGCTCCGCGGTAGCGGTATCGTTGCCGCCGTCGCCGCTGAGCATGATAACAGCGCCGTTTACGTCGCCCGAAGCGAGTATCGGCGAGCACGCGATAGCGTACCTGTCAACGCCCTCAATGGGATTGAGCCGCTTCTGCTCGCCGTTTTTGAAAACATAGCTCTTGCGCTGCTCGATAAGGTCCTCCAGCGAGCCCGAAACGCGGCGCTCTATGACCTCCTTTTTGCTCATTCCGGAGACCGCGATAACGTGATCCCTGTCGCATATCACGGCGGGCAGCCCGCCGACCTTCGACAGCACGTCCACGTACTGGGAAGCCGTGCTGCTTATCTCACCGACGGGCGAATATTTCTTAAAAATGACCTCGCCGTCGGGACTGGTGTATATTTCCAATGGGTCGCCCTCTCTTATCCGCATGGTGCGGCGTATCTCCTTCGGTATAACAATGCGCCCCAGATCGTCAATTCTGCGGACAATTCCCGTTGCCTTCATATATAAATTCCTCCAAGATTTATTTCTGATAGCAGCAAATTTCTGCTGACGGTATTGTCTGCAATTTCCTTAAAAAATATTCATTTATTTCGACAAATTTTGCAAAGGCGTGCCGCCTTTGGCAATTCGTCCCATAGAAAATTTCGGTGTCAAAAGTCTTCGCTCGACACCGCAGCACCTCCGCACCGCACGTCCCTTAAGGCGCGCCAATCCCCCGATAGCTCGGAGGCGCATCTCTGTAAGGCTGTAAAGCCGTGTTCATCTAAATTTTTATCACAAGATTGTCGCTCCGTACCTTAATATCTCCGTAAACCGTAAAGATCGCATAAACCGCATAATTGCCCCCGCTCAATTCCAAATCGACGGAGCAGTCCGTGCCCATCTGTATGCGGTCAATGATCTTGCCCTTGTTGTCGGTAACGACAAGCTCGCTGCTGCGGTAAACGAAATCGGGCGCCCAGCTTATCCGCGCCTTTTTGCCGACGCTTTCATACGACAGCTTTGGAGTGCCCGTCGGGAGCTTTACGCTCGTATCGTCCCTGTAAAAGCAGAACGCGACTATCTTATCCAGCACGCAGCCGCACCCGCCCACGCAGTAACGAAAATAGCGGAACGGCTCCTCTCCGCCGTCGGGAAGATTATGCGCATACGCTTTCATAACGCCGTCCTTGGTGTCGCCGTTGTACACTGCCGTATGCACCATTTTATTTTCGTCCTTGCAGTAGTAAAAAATAATGTCCCCCGGGTACACAAAATCGGGAACGACCGCCGTTCCGTCCTCATTGAGGTCAACAGCCACGGCATACCCGAGACCCGACGCGGTAAGCTGATTAAACAGCCTCGTAGAGCTCGTCTCATCGAAATCCAGCCCTCCCGCGGTCAGACATTCCGAGCCGAAGCCCGCGCAAAGGCTCTCCTCATCCCGCCAGTGCTCCTTAGCGTAATCCAGCGCTTTTTTCGGGTCGTAGACAGTCCTCCCGGCCGTCCTCGCGGGCGGGTCGTATGTAAGCTCCGTTTTGACGGTCTCGGCAGAGCTGTACACCCGTTGAGCGCTCAGATATTCCGCGAATATGTAATCGCCGCTGCTCAGCTTGAAATAATGCGTGCTCGTAAAAGCGACCACCGAAACGGACTCGCCCGTTTCGTAAATTCTCGTGACCGCCGAGCCTTCCAACGGCTCGGCTCTGCCTCTCACCCGCTCGCTGACAAAAAGCTCCGCTCTGTAAGTCCGCTCGCTCCATTCGGAAGCGTCCCGAACGGACGAAGCTGCCTCGGAAACCGAACTGTCCGTCGGCTCAAGGCTTTCGCTGCTCTCCGTGCCCGATGAGCTCTCCGCCGAGGACGTGCCGCTCCCACCGGGATTGCTTTCCGAGCTCCCCGCCGAGGACGTGCCGCTCCCGCCGGGATTGCTCTCCGAGCTCCCCGCCGAGGACGTGCCGCTCTCGCCGGGATTGCTTTCCGAGCTCGATACGATTTTTGAAATAATCGGAGGAATATCGATAGCGCTTGAATCGTTCCGCGTTTCATTCCGCAGGTCACAACCCGCAAGGAGCAATATCGCGGTCAGCACCGCAAAAATATATATTCTTTTCATTGCTCTCTCCTAAAACTTCCATTGCCAACAATATTTTAACATATTTCGCGATAAATTGTCAATAAGCAAAACGCCCAAAATCGTATTTTTCGGTTAATTTTAAGCTAATTTACACAAAGCGGCAAAATCCCCCGGACTGCTGCCCGGGGGACTGTTTTGCAATTCCGAGCTTTCGAGCTTACTTGGAGTTCTGCTCGTAGGACTCGATCATCTTCTTGACCATCATACCGCCGATGGAGCCTGCCTGTCTTGCGGTGAGATCGCCGTTGTAGCCGTTGTTGAGGGTAACGCCAACTTCGTTGGCTGCCTGCATCTTGATGTTGTTCAGGCTTGCCTTAGACTGTTTGTTAGACATGGTAATAATTCTCCTTGAAATCAATAGTAGCAAAGGTAACTTCAATAAACATAACCGCTGCGGAGCAATGTATAACACGTCCGCAAAACCTTTGCGCTATTATTATTTTCTCGGAGCGGCGAAATATTAAAGGTAATTGTTGCTCAAAAAGTAAGATTTTGTGTTAAAAAAACGCCTTATGAGAATAATTTGGCTTTTCGCGCTAAAAATATTCATTATTAAAAACAAAGGAGGATTTTATGGCACAATACAAATGCAACGTCTGCGGCGCGGTTTTCGAGGCGCCGAACCACGCCGAGGCGGTCTGCCCCGAATGCGGCGTCTCGGGCGCGGATATCGTGGAGGTGCAGTCGAGCAATCAGAACAAATACGCTGGCACACAGACCGAGCGCAATCTCGAGGCGGCATTCGCGGGTGAATCGCAGGCTCGGAACAAGTACACGTTCTTCGCGGCGAAGGCAAAGCAGGACGGCTTCGAGCAGATAGCCGCCATTTTCCAAAAGACCGCCGACAATGAAAAAGAGCACGCCGAAATATGGTTCAAGGAGCTCGGAGGCATCGGCGCGACGGCGCAGAACCTCAAGGCGGGCGCGGAGGGCGAAAACTTCGAGTGGACGAATATGTACGCGAGCTTCGCGAAAACCGCCGAGGAGGAGGGCTTTCCCGAGCTCGCGGGGAAGTTCCGCATGGTCGCCGACATCGAAAAGCACCACGAGGAGGTCTACCGCGCCCTGCTGAAAAACGTCGAGATGCAGGAGGTATTCAAAAAGAGCGAGGTCAAGGTATGGGAGTGCCGAAACTGCGGACATATCGTCGTCGGCACGAACGCGCCCTCAACGTGCCCCGTCTGCGCAAAGCCGCAGAGCTATTTTGAAATTTCCCCCGAAAATTATTAAAGAACGGCGGCGTAAAGCAATTTTGCCTTACGCCGCCGCTTTCATTTATTCGGCATTATCGTCGTCATCGGGCGGTTCTCCCTCCGACGGCTCGTCATCCTGCTGCTCATCGGACTGCTGCCCGTCGGAGGTATCGTCCCCGAAAAGCACGTCCGCAGCCGTTTTCACCGTTATCCTGTCGCAGGTATACTCGAACGCGTACTTAATCACGTCGTCCGTAGACAGCTCCGTAAACCAGTACTCGTTGATGCCGTCCTCGAGAATACCCTTGAACTCGACCGCGAGCTTTTCCGCGTTCGCCCCCGAATAATAAACGGTATAGCCCACGCTCTCGTCGCTCTCCTTTGCGGCGAAATACATCAGCAAAAACGTGTCCTCGTCGCTTATATGCGACTTGTACCAATCCACGCAGTACTTCACCTTGTCCTCGTCGGTCAAAAGGCTTGCGTCGTGCTTCTTGAACACCACATACGGCTGTATGCCGAGCTTGTCGTAAACGAATTTCAGGCTCTCCCCCGCCGCTTTCACGTCCTCGAACCATTTCAGCTCATCGACAACGCAGTCGGGCTCAAAGGCGTTCGCGGGCTTGTTTTTGACAAGCGTCAGCACGGGAACCACGGGCTCCGCTGGTTTAGGCGGCACGGTGCTTAAGGAGGACGTTCCGCTGTCGGAGCTGTCCGACGCGGATACTGTCGGCGAGGAAACGGAACCGCCCGCGGAGCTGACCGAGCTGCCGCCGAGACTTTCCACGTCGCTGTTTGTGCCGCTCACGCAGCTTGTACAAGAGTTTCTTATAACGGTAAGCAGCACTATCAGCAGTATCAGCCCGACGACCACGCCGCCTATGACGATATTCGCGCAGCCGCTGTTCCTGCGGTAATTCCTCGGACGCTTCGGGGACGGCGGCACATTGTACCTGCCCCCCCTCGGCGCGCTCGGTCTGCTGCCGACGGGTCTCGGCGCGACGGTCGGTCTCGCGCCCGAGGGTCTCCCCGTCCTGCCCTGTCCCGTAGGTCTCATACCTCCGCCCTGCGGACGGTTTCCTCCTGCAATACCCATTTTTGCCGCGTCCTTTCCGAAATTATTGTCTGTTAAAGTAGTCGATGCCCCTGTCGGGATTGAAATATGTACGCAGATAGCCGTCCGTCGAGACTATCACAAATTCGTTCGTGCTCTCGACGTAGTAAACGTCGTCGCCGTCCTCGGCTTCTATCTTGTGGAGCGCCTCGGGGTGCGAGACGACCGCCGCAGCGGCTTTTTCATACTCCTCCGCGGAGGAAAAGCCCATTTCAATGCCGTGCTTTTGATAATGCTGTTCCAGCAGCTTTTGATTTCTGAACGTCAGCCGAGGCGTTTCGGGAACGCTTTCCGAGCTGCTTTCGGACTGCGGCGGGCTCTCGCTTTGCACCGAGCTCTCGCTTTGCGCCGAATTTAAATCGCCCGACTGCGAATAGCCGCTCTCGGGAAAGCTCTGCGTTTCGCCGTCGGAGAACGCCGATATGACGAACGGCGCCGCGACAGCCAGCACGAGCAGCAACAGTATAATGAACAACCGCTGTTTATTCATATGTATTCTCCCGTTTTTTGTCATTTTATTATATTATAACCTATTCGACAAATTTTTTCAAGTACTAAAATCAAATCGTCATTAAATTGTAATAAAAAAGGCGGAGGAACCGAGAGCCCTCCGCCTTATCCTTTATTCAACGTTCTTTTCCGCTATCCTCATCATCAGCTCGACAGCCCTTTGCTCCGCGTCCTCGGGGATATAATACGCCCTCGAATCGGTCGAACTTATCTCAAACGCCCCGCAAGCCTCGTCGGGAATGGCAGTACCTCTCCGCTTCATCAGCGAGAGCAGCTCCTTTACGTCCCCGTCGCCGATATCCTTCACGAAAATATTCAGCGTAAGCGAAAAAACCTCGTCCCCGCCGCTGTACACTATCTTCATAACGAGCGTCGTGTCGTCGGAGTGGTCCGTTTCGTTATACAGGCTCTTCAGATATTCCGCGGTCCGCGTGTAGTCCTCCGCTATCGGATACCACACGGTCTCGTGCATATCGGGCTCGGCAGCGAAATACACTCCCCCGATGCTTGAAGCCGCATGATAGTATTTCTCGCGGACCTCCCCCGCGAAGAGCTCCAGAAACTCCCCGAGCCTGTCCTCGGGAACGGTTATCGTCCCGTACACTCCCTCCAGACGCGCCTCGCAGCTTGCGCATTCCGTTTCGAGTATCTGCCCGCTCTGCAACTCGGGAAAGCTCTTCAGCCCGAACACACCGTCAACAAAAGGGTCTATCGCGCCGAGCTGTCTCCATGAAAGGCTCCTGTGTATCGTTTCCCCGTCCGTCAGCGTATAGTCTATCCCGAAGGTCCCGCCTTCCGCCAGCTCGCCGTAATTTTCCCTCATCGCGGCGTTGTAAGCCTCCGTAAGCTCCCCTATCTCCGCCTTGTCGGTTATTTCATACTCGCCCGACATATAAACGCCGTTATGACTGTCATCGGGAGTGTAGTTTCTTATTTTAACGCTAACGCTTTCCACCTTGTCTGCGGATACGTTGATATAGCGCTGCCCGAACGCTCCCGTTTTGTCGAAAAGGAAATATACCCCGACGCAGCACGCGACCGTTCCGACCCAGTACAGCAGCATTTTCGCAAAGCCCCTCGCCGAGCACCCGAGGACGATCTCCAACAGCAGCATCACGGCGAATGCCGCGAACGCCGCCGACAGCAGCGCCAAAGGGAGATCCCAGAACTGCGCGAGCACCGCCAGCACGGACAGAGCGACGCCCGCTCCCGCGGCAACGGAAAGCACGCGGAAAAACCCCTTATGAACCAGCGCCTCCCCCGTGCGCTCCTGCCTGCGCGCTTTCGAGAGGTAATACGCCGCAGTCAGCAGCCCCGCCGCGAATAGCGCCGCGTACAGCATATAAAGCGGATTTAAAATCGCGAATTTCGTCCAAAATATCTCCGAAAAGCTCGAAACAAGAGTAAAATCAACGCCGTTTATAACGTTATTTGTCGCGGTCATATCCCAGAGCAGCCCGAGCGGCGGATATGCCCTCACCGCTTCGGCAACCCAGACGTCGGAACGATCCAAACCCGTTATCGCGAACGCCAAGCCGCACGATACCCCGAAAACGAAAAGCGCGGGCGCTGTTTGGGAAATTACGGAAAATATCACGGCGTGCACCCGTCTGCCGCAGCAAACGACCGCCGCTGTCGACACGATATACATTATCGTCAGCGCGGTAAACGCCGAAAGCGCCATTCCGACGGCAAACGGCACGCACATAAACGCCGTCTCCGCGTCGGGCAGCAGCTTTACGTCAAGCCTCCCGATAACGCCCTGCAGTGAAAACGAAATGATTATCGAGATGATCCCCGCTGGAATAACGGGCGCGACGTGCGCCGCGTAGCCGCTCAGAAAGTCGCCCCAGAAGCGCTCCTTGTGCGACAGCGGCAGCCCGCATATCATATCCGTGTATTTTTTCCGCGTGCAGCTCACGAACGAAACAGCCGCCCCTATAACGGGCATTATCAGCGTCCCGACCGCGCCGAGCGTTATCAGAAGCTCGACGATGTCATAGTAGGCGCTGCTCGTTATTTTTTCCTCGTATAAGATCCCGAAGCTTCTGTACAAATAGAAAATATACGTCGGAAGCGCGAGCAGAGCGAAAACCGAGCATATTATCAGACTTGCCGCCTGCTCCCTCAGCCGAAAAAGGAAGTACCTGCGGAAAAGGCTCTTTTCAGACGAGCTTGGAGCGGTCATAGTTCAGCGCCTCCATTTCATATACAAATATTTCCTCCAGCGACAGCGGCAGCAAATTGCAATCGGCTTTCGCGCCGACGGCTTTCAGCGTCTTGTCCGCGTCGCCGCGGGCAATTATGTTCACCGTGCCGCAGGATTCCTCGATAAGCAGAATATCCAGCTCGGGGAAATCGCTCTTATCGGGAACGCTCCCCATGGCGCACTGCACCTTGTGCACGCTCCCTTTCAGCTCGTCGAGCGCCCTGCTGAACAGCATTTTCCCCTCGTGGAGCACCCCGACCGTATCGCAGAACTCCTCGACCTCCTTAAGGTCGTGCGAGGACGCGACGATCGTCATCTCCTTGTCGCACATCGCGTTGACGAGCATTTTCTTCATCGCCGCGCGCATCGTCGGGTCAAGCCCGTCAAACGCCTCGTCCAGCAGCAGATAGTCGGGCGAAGCCGCAATGCCGCACATCATCGCCGCCTGCCGCTTCATTCCCTTGGAGAACCCCGAGAGCTTCTTGTCGAGCGGCAGCCCGATAACCCCGTGCATCTGCTCGAACGTCTCGTCGGAAAACGCGGGATAAAACGTCTTGTAGAATTTGCGCATCTGCTTCAAGGTCATACGGTCGAACTGCGCGGTCTCGTCGCTTACGAGCAAAAGCCTCCGTTTAACGGAAACGTTGTCCCACACGGGCTCCCCGCCTATCGTGACGCTCCCCCCGTCGGTCTTATAGACCCCCGAGAGCAGCCGCAGCAGCGTCGATTTCCCCGCGCCGTTCGTGCCGAGCAGCCCGTAAGCCGCGCCCCTCGGTATCTCCAGCGAGAGATTTTCAAGCACTCTCAGCCCGTCAAAGCTCTTAAAAACGTTGTCAAATTTTATCATCACAGCCACCTCAATTCATCCTCGCGCGGGCAAATCTCAGCATCGCCCGTATAACCGCGTCCTCGTCCTTTTCGGCAACGCACAGCGCGCCGTCGTTGTAGTCGTTTTTGAATATCTCTATATTCACGGAAACTTCCTCCTCGGGAAGGTCGGAAATATATTTCATATACCCCATCAGCTCCCGCGCCTCCGCGCTTTCATCGTCGGTTGAGACCGTAACAGTCATGGACGGTACGGTCTTATCCGCCCCCGCCTCGTAATCCCCGGCAAGCGTACCCCAATCGAGCCTGAAAACGTACCTGTATTCCCGTTCGGGCGGCTCTCCCGCCGTTTTCGCGGGGTCGTTCAGAAACTCGAGCGTCCCTGCATATGTGTCGTAAACGAAGATCTGCTCCCAATCGCCCCCGCCGTTGAGGGAGTGGTCGATATGCAGCTCTCCGATAATGTTCGAGCTCCCAGAGTAGCTGTTGATCATATCGTACTTCAGCAGCTCCATAAGCTCCTCTTCCATGCCCTCGGTAACGTACCGCGGCGGGGAATCCACCGTCCCCAGACTGCCGAACGACATCGCCCTGTACGAAATGCCGATGCTGTCATACCGCGGCTCGTCGATAAAGCCCAGCGCGATCGTATCCGTCGGGACGAGCCGCCTTATCGTCTCGCACGCCTCGGCAAACTCCTCCGACGCGAGCTCCCTATTCTCATTCCGCCAGAAGCCGTATGTGCGCAGCGTCTCGCTGCCGTCCTTCATCACGTAGGTTATAGTAAGGTCGTACCCCGTAAAAATATCCGTCTCGTTGTCCAGCATCTTCCTGTGCTCGGACAGTATCGTCGACACAGCCTCGTCGGAGCGGTAGGTGAAATATCGATCGTCGAGACCGTGCCTCTCGATAAATTCCTGCCCCGATATCCTTACCTCCGAAACGAGCGCGCGCGGCGGAACGTAATCTCTCGCGCCGAAGCCCCCCGTATTGTACGTCAGCAGGTAAAACCCCTGAAAAGCCAGACATATCGCGATAAATTTCAAGACCGTCTCCCATATCCTTTTCAGCGAGCGCATGTGTATCATCTCGATGACCGCGTACACGACGAACGCCGTAAATATCGCAATATATGAGCCCGCATAGTATGCTCCCAAGGACAGAACGAACTCATCGCCGTTTATCATCGTAGCAAGCCCCAGAACGAGCACCGCCGCCGAGACCGAAAGCACGGTATACGGACCCTTGAACACGAAATCGCGCCCCGTTCTTTCGTTTTTCCGCAGCTTTCCGAGGAAATACGCCCCGACGGCAAGCAAAGCGATAACGGCAAGCTCCGTCAAAAGAAAAACGGGCTTTCCTCCGGGGAAAAACATATACTTGAACCCGCGGACCATTTCCTCATAGGCATAGCCGAACATAAGCCTTAAAAAAGCGCTCAGCCACATACCGAGCCCGGGAACGGCGCCGAGCGCCTTTTCCAGCTCAAAGCCCGGTTCTATCCCGCACTGATCCAAAAACGCGCAGTAACAGTACACGAGCACAAGCCCCGACGGCAGCAGCTGCGCTATCAGCGAATACAGCCTCGCGCTGCCCGTTCTGCCGCAGCACACCGTCACAAGACAGGATATCGCGTAAATCCCAAGATACCCCATAAACAGCAGCAGTATATACGCAAGATACAGCTCGACGGGCTTGTTATGGATTATTTCGTAAATAAAATGCTCCTCGCCCGAAAAATAAACCCCGAGCGTCGCGCCGCTTATTCCCGCGTTGGCTATCGCGGCGAGTATCAGCCCAACGAGCGCGCAAGGTATAAACGATATCATATGCGCGCACAATCCGCTGAGAAAATCGCCCCAAAAGCGCTGCCCGTAGGTCAAGGGAAGACTTCCGAGCGTATCGGCGCAGTCCTTTTTCCCGAAGAGCTTAAACGACTCCGCGGGCGTGAGCGCGACCATTATCGCCGTCACGGCTATCCCTATGCACGCCAGCACCAGCGCTGCCAGCCCGATACCGACGCATTGCTGTCGCAGCGTCTCCGCGGCGTTATCGTCTCCCGCCGCCGCGATCTTGTTCATCAAATTAACAAAGCAGATAAGCGCCGCCCCGACAAACGTTGTCGAAAAAAGGCTCATCACCGCCGAAGCGGCGGCGATATTTCGCATACCGCGCAGCCCGTACAGGAAATAATCCTTAAAAAAGCTCTTTTTCATTGCGCGTCCACCTCCTCGACGATCCTTATCAGATCGGCTTTCGCGAGCCCCTGCTTAAGCGCGCGCGAAACCGCCTCCGCAAAAGCCTCCCCGCTTTTCCTTTTCACGGCGTCGAGATACTTACCGCGCTCGGCAACGTAGCTCCCCTTCGCGGGGATAGAGTAGATAAGCCCCTGCGTTTCGAGATTGGCGTAGGTTTTCTGAACGGTGTTCGGGTTGATAGACAGCTGCTTCGCGATCTCCCGCACTGCGGGGAGCTTTTCGCCCTCCGCCATTTCTCCCCTGAGAATCAGCTCGGTTATCCGCTGTTCAAGCTGTTCATAAATGGGCGCTCCGCCCTCAAGTCGCATTGTAAACATATTTAATACCTCATTTATAGTCTTATTGCCGTTGGTTTGAACCGTATTATCTGTTGTGGTACAGTTACATTATATCACGTCATTTCATATTTGTCAATAGTTTTTTAAAAAAAATTACGGACCGCGGAAAAATTTTTCCGAGGTCCGTAAAAAGCAGTTGCGGTGCGGACTGTATTTATCAATCGCAGTAGCCGAACCCGAGAACGCCGAAATAGTGCCTGTCGCCGCCCGCGACCCTTATCTCGACGGTATGCTCGGCAGCCTCGTCGTTGTCGATAACGAGCGCCGTCACGGGATTGTTCCAGCCGTCGCTTTGGTTGGAGTTGACCGTCGCCGCGCGCTCGCCGTCGACATAAATATCCGCCGCGGCATACGCCTTATTGTTGTTCGCCTTATATATCATTTGCAGCGATTTGCAGTTGAGCGTAAACGTCATCGAGGATTCCTCCTCGCCCTTGTACATCCAGCCGTTGTGGAACGCGGTATGAGTGTCGTTCTCCTCAAAGCCGACGAGCTCGGGCTCCAGCGTCTCGCTGTCGATAAAGTGCATATCGACGTACCTGTCGCTGAAAACGGGCGCGGGGAGCGTCCTGTCGACGACGCCGACGTTCTCGTCGAGCGTCTCCATTACCGTCTCGTAGTAATGCGCGACAAAATCGCGCACTATCTCGTGACCGCGCACGTTGGGGTGGCTCTCGTCGTCGGAATAGTCCTGCCACGTCATTCTCCCCTCGGCGAACTCAACGCCGAGAGAATCGGGCTCGCTTATCATCGGCAGCTTATAGTTATTGCCTATTTCGCTCATATGCGGCTGGCAGGTGTGACCGCTCTCGATGACCGTAAACAGCAGCACGACCGCCATATCGTTCTCCCGAGCGAGCAGCGTGCGCACAAGGCTCTCGTAGGCGTTTTTGTAGCTCGCCTCCATACCGTCGTTGACGGCGAACTCCACAAAGCAGATATCGGGCTCATACGCCAGCACATCGCGCTCCAGACGGACGTTGCCGAGTATTGACGGAGTGCCCGAAAGCCCCGCGTTGACGTAATTTATCTTGGCGCTCGGGTATTTCCCGCAAAGCCACTCATACGACAGATTGGCCCAGCAGAGCTCGGGATTTGCGGGAGCGACGGTAAGCCCCTCGGTTATCGAGCCGCCGATATACGCGACGGTTATCTCCTCTCCGTTTTCCGCCCTTTTCAGGACGTTCGCCATGCGCGTCATATCGCCCGTCGTCATCAGTGAACGCTCCACCATAAGCTCGTATATCTCCTCCTCCGAGAGCTTTGAATAGTCTATCTCGGAATTTTCGGGCTCGCTTGAAATATCGTCGGACGAACTGCTTTCCGTGTTATCGGCGCCGCTTGACTGCACCGTACTGTTGTCGGAAACATTTTCCGACGAGCCGTCGTTGTTGTTACCGCACGCCGCGAGCGTCAAGAGCATTGCCGCAGCAAGCGCTGCCGAAAGTAATTTCTTCATAAAAAAACTCCTTTTTAATGATTTAATATATTATAGCACATTTGACTGCGTTTGTAAAGCCCTAAAACGAAAAAGGCAGGAAAGCCGCTCCCGCGGCGACGAAAACGGACGGCAGCATATTCGCGACGCGAACCCTCTTCCCCCACACGAGATTTACCCCCACGCAGAAGATAAGTATCGAGCCGACGAGCGATATGTTGTTCTGCGCCGCCTCGGTAACGACGGGCGATATCAGCTTCGCGAGCAGCGTTACCGCGCCCTCGAGCACAAGCACGGGCAGCGCCGAAAAAACGCAGCCCTTGCCCATTGAGCAGGTCATTACGATAATGATTATCAAGTCGAGCACAGCCTTGGTCGCGAGTATCGAAAAATCGCCCGTCAGCCCGTCTTGTATTGCCCCGACGATAGCCATTGCGCCTATGCACACGGTCAGCGAGGCGGTCACGAACGCGTTGACGAACTCCTTGTCCTTGGCGTTGCCCGTCTTGACCTTCAGCCACTCGCCGAAGCGCTCAAACAAGCCCTCGATGTTGATAAGCTCGCCGACTAGCGTTCCCAGAGCGACGCAGACCACCACGAACATGGATTTACCGCCGACGAGCAGCATCTGCTCCATAGCGCCCGAAATGCCGATAAACAGCACAGTTATGCCGCACGCCGTATTCAAGCCGCCGCGCACGCGCTCGGGCATGCGTTTCCCGAAAAGAAAGCCGATAACGCCGCCGAGCAATATCCCCGCGCAGTTTATCAGCGTTCCCAGTCCTATCATAATAGCCGCCCCTTT
This sequence comes from Lachnospiraceae bacterium, assembly GCA_023664705.1. Classification (GTDB taxonomy): domain Bacteria; phylum Bacillota; class Clostridia; order Oscillospirales; family Ruminococcaceae; genus CAG-115. The sequence goes on from JAMPFE010000005.1 coordinate 62,279, forward strand.
TGCTTTGTCATTAAAGTAACGCACTCCACGTGCCTTGTCCTCGGGAAGAGGTCGAACGCCCTTACCTTTTCAACGGAATAGCCGTTCCCGGCGAGGAGCTTGCAGTCGCGCGCGGCGGTCGCGGGGTCGCAGGATATCATCACAATGCGCTCGGGGCTCATTTTTACGCACGCCGAGAGCGTTTCTTTATCGCAGCCCTTTCGGGGCGGGTCGAGTATTATCACGTCGGGAGCGAGCCCGTTCCCGAGAAGCTCCTCGGCAGCTTTTGAGGCGTCCGCGCAGATAAATTCCGCGTTCGCGATGCCGTTTTTCGCGGCGCTGCGTTTGGCGTTCTCGACAGCCTCGGGGACTATCTCCGCGCCGATGATTTTTTTCGCCGTCCCCGCCATTGACAGTCCTATCGTGCCCGCGCCGCAATATAGGTCGAGTATCGTCTTTCCCTCGGGCTCGGCAAACTCGGCGGCTTGCTTGTACAGGCTCTCGGCGGCGGGAGTGTTCACTTGATAGAACGACCGCGGCGATATTTCGACGCTTATGCCGCACATCGTATCGCTTATCTCGGGCTTGCCCGACAATAAGATTTCGCGCTCGCCGAGAATGACGTTGGTGCGGTCGGGATTGACGTTAAGCACCACGCCCGTTATCTCGGGGAAGCGCTTTTTAAGCGCCGCCGCGAGCTTTTTCAGCTCGGGAGTTTTCCGCCTTGCGACGAGCACCGCGCATATCTCGCCGCTGTAATGCCCTTTCCGCAGGAAGATGTGCCGCATTACTCCTTGGTTTTCGCGCTCGTTGTAGACGGAAATTTTCAGCGTTTTCATCTGCTCCTTGATGAACGCGGTTATTTCCGAAAAGCGCCCGGGCTGGAGCTTGCAGCTCTCGACGGGCACTATGCGGTGGCTCCTCTCGGAAAAGAAGCCCGAAATTATATTGCCGTTTTCGTCCTTTCCGACGGGCATTTGCAGCTTATTGCGGTAATTTTCGGCGCTTTCGCTGCCGATAATGGGCAGAAATTCGGGGGAAAGCCCTCCGAGACGCTCGAACGCGTCTCGGACTATGCGCTCCTTGGCGGCAAGCTCCGCTCGGTAGGTTATGTGCCTGTAAACGCAGCCGCCGCATTTGCCGAATACGGGGCAATCGCTCTCAATGCGGTCGGGCGAGGGCGTTAAAATGCGCTCCGTCTTGCCGTAGGCGCAGTTTTTGAGCACCTTTAATACGCGGCACTCTATCACGTCTCCGACCGCCGTGAACGGCACGAAAACAGCCATTCCCTCTGCTCTGCCGACGCCGCTGCCTCCGCTTGCGAGCGAGGTTATTTCCAAGGTAATTATATCGTTTTTCTTCATATGTTTATCTTCAAGCGAAAGCTCCCCGTTATTCCTCCAACGGGGAGCTGACGCTGCTCTTAGTCCTTCTTGTCCTTATCCTCTTTTTCCTTTTCGTCCAGCTTGGGCTCGATAACGCGGTCCCACAAGAGCTGTCCTACGACCGTGCCCGCGAGGATAACGAAAAACTGCTTTATCATGACTTCACCTCCTTATATCTCGCCTAAATTTTTAGCCTTTAAATACGCGTTTATGAAGCAGTCGATGTCGCCGTCCATTACCGCGTTGATGTTCGCGTTTTCGCACTTTGTGCGCGCGTCCTTCGCGAGGGTGTACGGCATAAACACGTAGGAGCGTATCTGGCTGCCCCACTCTATCTTGAGCTGCTCGCCCTTGATGTCGGATATCTTGTCGAGGTGCTCCTGCTCCTTTATCTGCACGAGCTTGGACATCAGCATTTTCATCGCGAAGTCCTTGTTCTGGACCTGCGAGCGCTGTGTCTGGCAGGCGGTGACGATGCCGGTGGGCTTGTGTATCAGGCGCACCGCAGAACTGGTCTTGTTGATGTGCTGACCGCCCGCGCCGCTCGCTCTGTATACCTCCATTTCGATGTCCTCTGGGCGTATCTCCACGGACACGTCCTTTTCAAGCTCGGGCATTACCTCGACGGAGGCGAAGCTCGTCTGACGCCTTGCCGACGAATCGAACGGCGAAATGCGCACAAGACGGTGCACGCCGTGCTCGGATTTCAGGAAGCCGTAGGCGTTGTAGCCCTCGATGTGGATAGAAGCGCTTTTGATGCCCGCCGTGTCGCCCTCTAGGATATCGAGGACCTCGGTTTTGAAACCGTGGCTGTCAGCCCACTTGGTGTACATTCTGATGAGCATCTGCACCCAATCCTGCGCCTCGGTGCCGCCCGCGCCCGCGTGGAACGACACGATGGCGTTGGAGCTGTCGTACTCGCCCGTAAGGAGCGTGGAGAGCTTTTGCTCCTCGAATTCCTTTTTGACCGTCTCGGCGAGGGCGTTCACCTCGCCAGCCATGGATTCGTCGTTCTCCTCCTCGGCGAGCTCTATCATCGTCAGCACGTCCTCGCGGTTGGCGCAGAGCTTCTCAAAGCCGCCGATAGTCTGCTTGTACTGCCCTATCTGCTGCATTACCGCCTGCGATTTCTCGGGGTCGTCCCAGAAATTCGGCTCGGTCGTCTTCATCTCCAGCTCGTCGAGCTTGATTTTTATGCCGTCTAAATTCAGCGCCCCGCGGAGCTCCTCGAGCTGCGGCTCCAGCGCCTCCATGGCAAGTCTTGTTTCATCGTACTGTATCATAAATTTACTCCTTAGCGGCAGGCTGCCGCCGCCATTCCCAATGTTATGTTGATTATAATTTAAGGTTTTCGCTGTATGGCTATAGCGTTCTTTTTATTATACCATATTTCAATAAGATTTTCAAGTACCCGACGCAAATTTTATAAAAGCGCCATGACCGTGACCGCAAGCAATGCCAACGCCGCAAAGCTCAAAGCGCTGAAAACTGCGTAAGTCATCACGGCGTCCCTTGACTGCTTTCGGTCAAACGCGAACACCCGCCGCGCGTTTTTTCCCGTAACGACGGTCACGCGCTCGTTTTTGGAAAGCTGCCTGCTGCTCGCACACACCATCCACGCCGCGCTTTCCGTACCGTTTACGGAATAAATAGCCTTCGCGTAGGTCGTGCCGATATATCCGCCGCGCGACGGCGTTAACCAACGGTATACTATCCTCGCGGAGACCGTGAGCGCTTGACCGCGCTTGATATCCGAGTGCAGACCTACCGCGCGGGTCAGCTTTATCACGCATCTGCAAGTCAGTAAAACCAAAGCAGCAAACGTCAAGACTGCCGATATTACAACGTTCATACCGTCTTTTCGGCGTGCTTTTTCAGCAGCTTTTTCATCTGGTATATTATCTGGTCCTTGGTCGCCATGCCCTCCGTGAACGCCGTCGCGCCGCCCGCCGCCGTGCCGAGGATAAGCGCGTACTCGTGGTCGACGTCGTTGTCGAGCATAGCCGAAACGAACCCCGCGACCATGGCGTCGCCCGCGCCGACGGAATTGACGACCTTGCCGTCGCACGCCTCGCAGAAGTATACCTCGCCCTGCATATCCAGCAGCAGCGCGCCGTCTCCCGCCATGGAGACAAGCACGTTCTGCGCGCCCATTTTCCGCAGCTGCATGGCGTATGACAGCACCTCCTCCTTGGAGGACGGCTTTTCGCCGAATATCTCGGTAAGCTCGTCAAGATTGGGCTTTATCAGATATGGTTTGTATACCAAAGTGTTCGTGAGGAGCTCTCCCGACGCGTCGACCACCGTTCTTATCTTCTTTGCCGAGACGTACTCGAGTATCTGCTGATAGATGTCCTGCGGCAGGCTCTTCGGGACGCTGCCCGCGAGCACGAGAACGTCCCCGTCGTCGAGCTCCGAAAATCTCTCGAACAGCTCTTTGAGCGCCTTATCGGGTATATCGGGACCGTTTGCGTTGAGCTCCGTTTCGCCGTCCGATTTAAGCTTGATGTTGATGCGCGACAGTCCGCCGTCGAGACGCACGAAATCCGCCTCGACGCCGTGCGCGATAACGCTCTGCTCGATAGCCGCGCCCGTAAAGCCCGCCACAAAGCCCATCGCCTTTGACTTTACGCCGAGCTCGGACAGCACCGTGGACACGTTTATGCCCTTGCCGCCCGCGCGGATGTAATCCTTTTCAATTCTGTTTACCTCGCGGAACCTCATGTTATTGACAAATACGACATAGTCCAGCGCGGGGTTGAATGTTACCGTATAAACCAAAATAAGTCACCTCGAAAATAAAATTTAATTGACTAAATATTTAAGTAACGCTTGACCTCCTCTACATAAACCTCCGCTATATCGGAAAGCGGATTGTATTTTCTGCGGATATAGCCGATCTCCATTACGGAGTTTCGGTTTTCCTCGTCCTCGCGGAACGGGACGGTGGTGTATTCCTCTCCGTTGAGCTCGTCGCAGGTTATCCCCGAGCAGAGCGTGTAACCGTTGAGACCCACCATAAGATTGAGCTGCGTGGCGCGGTCGCTGCTGCGGATAACGCGCGGGTATTCCCTGTCGCCGAGTATCTCTTCCGCGAAATAGGACGCGACGCCGTCGCCCTGCTCGAACGACAAACACGGGTATTCGCTGAGCTGCTCCAGCGACAGCGAGCTTTCGCGGGCGAGCGGGTGGTTTTTCCACAAATAGACGTATGCGCTGCATTCTATCAGCGGCAGAAACTCGAGACCGTTATCCGCCAGCATCTTTTCGATTATCCTGCCGTTGAAGTCGCTTTTGTACAGTATGCCTATCTCGCTTTTAAGGCTGCCCACGTCCGAGATGACCTCGAGGGTCTTGGTCTCGCGTATGGCGAAATCGAACGTGAGCGTGTCGAAGCGCTTGACCATTTCCACAAACGCCTTTACCGCGAACGAATAATGCTGCGTTGAAACGCCGAATTTCCGCTTTATCGCGGTGTTTTTGCCGTATTTCTCCCGCAAAAGCTCGTACTGCCGATAAACGCGGCTTGCGTACACAAGGAAATCCGTGCCGTCGGGCGTGAGCGTGACGCCCTTTGCCGTGCGGAGGAATATCGCGGCGCCTATCTCGTTTTCAAGCTCGCGGACCGCGCAGGACAACGCGGACTGCGTGATGAAAAGCGCCTCCGCGGCGCGGCTTATAGAGCCCTTTTCGGCGACCGTTATCACGTATTTAATCTGCTGAAGCGTCATCTTCAAAGCCCTCGTATTCGTCCTCCGCGCTCGGCGGCTCGCGCCGCGAGAGCCTTTCGGCGAGCAGCATTATGACGATAAGCAATATGCCGCTGCCCGTTATCAGCAAGCCCGATTTAAGCCCCGCGGGGAAGAATTTCAATTCTATCGTATGAGCACCCTCGGGAACTTCAATGCACATGAGCGTGCTGTCGACCGTTGAGAGCACCTTTGCTTCCCTGCCGTCGATGAACGCCGTCCAGCCCTCCTCGAACGGTATCGACGTGAACAGCGCGCAGTCCTCCGCGGCGTCGACCTTTATCTCGAGCGACGAGCCGCCCGTTCTTGTTACGGATGTCCCCGCGTTCATGGACTGCAGCTTACCGTTAAATTCGGCGAGCCTTTCCTCGTCGAGATAGTAAAACAGAGCCTCCTCGACGTAGATTGCGTCCTCGTCCTTGGGGAGCTTGAGCTCCGCCGTGAACGTCTCGCCCTCGTCGTAGGTGCCGAGATAGGCGATGCTGTGGTTTTCGCTCTCGAAATAGTCCTTGATGTAGCTGCCGTTGACGTAAAGATAGCACTTGCGCTCGTATTTTGTCGGCAGGTACATATAGACCGCGCCCGAATGAGGCGCCGTTATCTCATACGAGATGGACGCGTCGGCGTCGGCGTTGCGCTTTTTGTAGGACGCGTGGTCGTCCGTGGTGGAGCCGATGTTGATGTTTTCGCAGTTGAAAATGTAATCGAATATCCTCTCGTAAATACTCTCCTCATCGCCCGTGAGGAGCTCCGCGAGGGCTGTCTGCGCCTCGAACGGGTTATCGCCGCCGAGGTCTTCTCCTATCAACTCTCCGTCGGCGAGATACGCGAGCGGGAGAACGTCCTTGTTCTCATAGACGGTCACGCCAAGACCGTTCTCGACCGAGATCGAGTCCGTGTACTGCGAAAGGAGCTCGGACTTCGACAGGACGTACTTTACGCCGAAAATATCGTCGGTGAGCAGCGTCGCGCCGTCGTAGCGCGTGTAATGCTCCCTTGCGCCGTAGCCGAGCTTTTTCAGCAGCGCTATCGCCTTGGAGTTGAACGTGCTGGTGCTGTGCGACATTCCGTACATGCGCGCCGCCATCGTGTCGTTTACGCAGCGGTGGTAGGTCTTTTCCATGCGGTAGAACCCGCCGTCGAGCTCGTGAACGCTCTCGGAGATACCGCGCGTGGGGGGTATCTCGTCGACGTAGGTGTCGCGCGGGGAATAATAAATGTCCTTGTTGAGCTTATAGAAGGTTATCGCCGTGTTCGCGAGGAGCTCGATGCAGACAAGGCACGCGAACAGGCTGTGCGAAAGCGGTCCGCGGCGCTTTTTGTACGCCGCCGCGGCTGCCGCCGTAACGCCGAGGGCGATAAGCGGGATAACGATTATAAGGGTGGTGTCGAAGCGCTCGTGACCCGCGTTGTAGTCGGACAAAAGCAATATCCCCAGCAGCACAGCGAACGCCGCGCCGAGAGATTTTCCGCGCAGCGAGGATATTTTCTCGAACGCCTCCGCGCCGAAAAGTATCAGCAAAAACGAAATGATGAACGAATAGCGGAACGGCATCCACACGGGGACTTGTCCGCCGTGCCAGAACATATCGACGGGCTTTATATACATCGACAGGAAAAGCAGCCCGAGCACAAAGCCCCCCGAAACGCGCTCTCTGAGCGGTATCCTGCGGTGCATAAAATAGATAACGGCGAACAGTATCCCGAGCGTGCCGCAATACAGCATGGGAAGCCCCTCGGGGCGTATCGTGTCGAACGTCGCGGGGAAAAGCTTTATCAGGCAGTCGGCAAGGTTGAAGTTCTCCTTGAAGGAGTAATCGGGATTGCCGAAAGCGAATTTGCCGTTGGAGAGCGATTTGTAAACGGGGAGTATCATAAAGCCGCTTGACAATATGCCCGCGACCGAGGCAAATCCGTACACCGCCGTAGAAGCGAATATGCTCCGAAAGCCCTTTGCGGAGCACTTTCCCGAGGCAATGTAATAAACAAAATAGATCGCCGAAAAAATGCCGACCATATAGCCGATGTAGAAGTTCGCGACGAAGATGTATATAAGCGACAGTGTGTACAGCAGGAATTTTCTCCCGTCGCAGACGCGCTCGACGCCCATCAGCACAAGCGGCAAAGCAATAAGACCGTCCAGCCACATCGGATTGACGGTCTGAGCGGTGAAATAGCCCGAAAGCGCGTACATTACCGAAAACAGCACGGCCGTGTATTCCGAGAAGCCGCGCCGCCTTTTCAGCATGAGCGCCGCCGAAAATCCCACCGCCGCGCATTTCGCGAGCTGCATCGCCATTATGCCCTCGGTTATGCTCTCCCTCGGGAACAGCCATACGATAATGTTGAACGGGCTCGCGAGATAGTACGCGAACAGCCCGAGGAACTCTCCCGAAAGAGAACCGCTCCAACAGTAGAAAATGCTCTCCTTGCCCGCGAACACGTCGTACATATAATCGAAATAATACACATATTGCGCGTTTAAATCGAGCCCGAGCACGGATTTCTCGCCGAACGGATACATCCCGAATATTGCGTACGCGACGTACATTATCGCGGGCGGCAGCAGCGCGGCGAGAAAATACGCCTTTTTGCGGACGATAAACTCCCGCGCGGTATACAAAGCTTTTTTCATTTTTATTCGCCTATGATTTTTACGATAACGTTCTTCTCGCGCTGACCGTCGAAATCCCCGTACATTATGTACTGACGGGGACCGAGGTCGAGCTTGCCCTCCGAAATGGGCACGCAGACGGACGCGCCCATAAGCGCCTGCTTGAGATGCGCCCTGCCCGAGCTCATATAATCGACCTTGTACTCGTTCGCCTCCTTGGAGAGCTCCTTCAGCACCTTCTGCCAGTCCTTGTACAGATTTTCATTGTCGTGCTCGAGAAAAACGGACGCCGTGGTGTGCTGCGAGATAACGACGCATATGCCGTCGCTCACCATGCTCCTGCGCACGCACTCCTCTATCTCGTAGGAAAGATTGAGGAACTGCTCGGGTTCGTCCGTTATCACTGTCAGGACCTGTTTAAAATGCTTCATCTTCGTTATCCTTTCTGTTTAGCGCGCCCAAGACGCGAAATTATACTATCGTAAGGATTCCGCGCTCGACCGCGGCGGTAATGAGCTTGTCGCCGCCGTTAAAGCTGTAGACGCGGCTCCCGTAGACCTGCCCGCTCAACAGGTCGCTGCGGCACTCGCCCGTGTCGGTTTGGAAATCCACGGAGACGGAGCTTTCCGCGGGAAGCGCTATATCAACGTCGCCGCGCCTTGAAAGTATCTCCGTGCCCGAAACTATATACTCGAAATTTATGTTTATATAGCCGCTTGTCGTCGTGAGCTTGCCGAACGAGACCATATCCTCGCAGAGAATATCTCCGCTTTCGGTGAGCACCGTAAGCTCCATGCTGTCTATCCTGCCGATCTTCACATCGCCGAGACCCGTATTTATCGCGATGCCGCGGAAGCTCCTCCGTGGCAGATAGAGGTACAAGCCGAATTCCGCCTCGCGCCCCGCGAACAGCGAGACGACAAAATCCGTGCTCTCGGTTATCGACAGGCGGTTGTCGCCTATCTCGAACACCAGCGGAAGGTCGTTCTTGTACGTCACGCGTATGCCCTCGCCGTCATACGGTATTACGGTAACGTCAAGGCGCTGAAGGTCGACGTCTATATACTCGTACAGCTCGAATTCGCGCTCGTCCTCCGCAACGCTGTCGTGCTCGGTGTTCCTCAGCAGGAACGCCGCAAGACCGAACACCGCCGCGAACACGAACGTCACCGCGAGCAGCTTGTTTACAATTTTTTCCATACTACCATTCTCTCAACCTGTCGCAGCGGCGCTTTACCCTGAGGAACAGTCTCGAAACGGCAAAGCCGAGCTTTATCGCGAGAAGTCCCAGAAAAGCCGTGAAGAACGCTCCCGCGAGCCCCGCGAACAGCATAAGCTCGGGCGAGAGCTCGGAGATCACGAAATCCGCGCGGAACACCAGCACCGCCACGCCCAGCACGGACATCATCAGCCCGAACGGCACGCCCATGACCGCGGCGGCAAGCATCGCGAACATCGCCGCAAAAGTCACCGCAAACACTGCCCAAAAGCCCGTGTAATACAGGAAAACCTTTATTTTCACTACCAAACAGTTCACCTCATCAAGCCGGGGATCTATACCACATTATCGCCGTATTTGTGAATTTATTAACATAATTTTTTTCAATAAACACACTTTTATTGTACCACATTTCTTCGATAATGTCAATAATTATGTAAAAATGTAACGGTTTTATCATAAAATAAAAATATTTTGTTATATTTTAACAAAAAGACTTGCAATTATTAAAAAAATATGTTATAATTATTGAAAGCTACAAGTGTGTATTTTTACCTAATTGCTTTAATACAGCAACCGAGGAGGCTATATAATGTCCGCCAAAATTCCCGAAAAGTATGCCGACAGGCTCGTTTCCATGATGCAGTGCGACGAGGATGCCGTCCACTTCTTCTGGTCGCCGAGGGACGGCGTTACCGTTTCGCTCGCGTCGGAGCTTTTGCCCGCGGACGTCAAGGATCCGCTGGATTGGCTCCGCGAGAGCGGCATGATAGACGAGCAGTCGCTGCCCGTGTTCGACGTTTTCTGCGCGAAGATAGAAAGCGGGATACTCACGGGTACCGAGACAAACAGCGCGGGAACGGATATTTCCGTAAAGCTGCCCGGCAGCGGCGATTTTGTGATGTGTCATCTGTACGCGCTTTTCCTGCGCGGCGAGGATAACAAAATCACGGATATCCACTTCAATCTGCGCCCGTATTCGCTTAAGGAGCAGTTTGACCGCGACGTGCTGACGTATTTTACCTCGGACAAGAACCCGAAGCTCTTTTCCAAGCGCTGCGCGAATACCATAAAGGCTAATCCCGACAAAAATATCGCGTTCATTCAGTTTGACGTGGAGCGCTTTAAGCTGATAAACGAAAACTACGGCGTGGAGGTCGGGGACGAGCTCCTGCAGTTCTTCAACGATTCGCTGGCGCTCGTCTGCACCGAGGAGCAGCCGTTCTGCCGCCTCACCGCGGACGTTTTTATGATAGTTACGACGTTTGAAACGCGGGACGACTTGGTCGCGTTTATCCGCAAGGTCGAGAGCATGCTTTGCGGCTACAAGGATATGGATTATCGGCTGGTGTTCGGCGTCGCCGCCGTGGACGACAGGACCGTGCACACAAGACGGCACGGCGATAACGCCTCCCTCGCGCGGCAGCTCATAAAGGGCAACGCGCTGGAAAATATCGGCTTTTACAACACAGATATGAAATCCGAGCTCCACAAGAAAAAGTCCATCGAGGACGATATGCACAAGGCGCTGCTCAACGGCGAATTTCTGATGTTTTTGCAGCCCAAGCACTCCATTAAAACGGGAAAGATAATCGGCGCCGAGGCGCTCGCCCGCTGGCAGCATCCCACCAAGGGCATGATCTCCCCCGGGGACTTTATCCCCGTTTTCGAGCAGAACGGCTTTATCCGGAAGCTTGATTCCTTTATCTGGGAGGAGGCGTGCAAGCGCATAAGGTGTTGGATAAACGCGGGGATACCGCCCGTTCCCATTTCCGTGAACATTTCGCGCGAGTATCTGCAAACGTTCGACGTGGTGGATAAGGTCACTCGGCTGATAAACAAATACGACATTCCCATTTCGCTGCTGGAGCTGGAAATTACCGAATCGCTCGACGGCACGGGCGTGGAGGACGTCGTTAAAAAGATGAAGGACGCGGGCTTTAAGATGCTGATGGACGATTTCGGCGCGGGTTATTCCTCGCTGAATATGCTGAAAACAACGCAGTTTGACGTGCTGAAGATAGACCGCAGCTTCCTTTCGGAGTTTATGGAGTCTCCGCGCGGGCGGAAGATAATCGAGCACACTATCTCGATGTCGCAGGATATCGGGCTCGACATTATCGCGGAGGGCGTTGAAACGATAGAGCAGGCGGAGTTCCTCAGCGAATGCGGCTGCGACTCGGCGCAGGGCTTCTACTATTCCAAGCCTATTCCCGTCGCGGAATTCGACAAGCGGCTCGTGGAGGTCAATATGAGATAACGGCAAACGGGCAGAATGGCGGCACGCCATTCTGCCCGTTCATACTTCAACGGTTCAAACCCGCTCTATCTCGCTTCTGAGATTATCGCTCATCTTTTCAAGCGTCGAGCGCAGCGCCTTAAGCTCCTTTTCGCTTACGCCCTGCAGCATGGTGTCCTCGGCTTTGTCGAGAGCTACAAGAATCTTTTCGTACATCTTCCTGCCCTTATCGGTGATATACACATGCGTCTCGCGGCGGTCGTTGTCGTTCTTTTCGCGGCGGACGATGCCCTCGCGTTCCATATTACGCAGAGTAATACTGATAGTCGGCGCCTTAAGATTGGTAATCTTCACCAGTTCGAGCTGAGTGAGGCTGTCGTTCTCCATAAGCGGCTTCATCACATGCCGATATGAGTAGCGCATCCCTATGCGCTCCAGTTCGCGGCACACATAAGCACCAAACAAGTAGCTGGCTTCGTTCACGCTCGTGATAGAGTCGTTGCCCTGCACCATTAAGGAGTTATTATTGGTAGCTTTCATATGTATTCCTTCTTTCAAATCGTCAACCAACCAACCGCCCGTCTACCTCAAGCTGCAGCGATACCGTCAGCAGCTTCTTCTCTCCTAATATTTATTATAGCTCAATTTCAAAAGTTGTCAATACTTTTTTTGTGAAAACTGTGTGAAATTTAAACCAAAAAGCCTTTTGTAATGCGGTTTTTACAGTATTTGGAACGGTTGCATATCAAACAATTCCACTAATGGTATTTAATGGTAATTATCCCGAAAAATTTATTATACAATTTATTACATTTCGGGATATTTTTATATAAAAACGTTCAAAAGGGAATACATTACGGAAAGTATAAAATCGGACGCTTCGGCGTCCGATTTTTTTCATTTTACCCGACAGCCGAAATGGAATAGGTAAACGCCCTCTCCCCGCCGCTGTTCAGAGTGACCGCGCCGCGCTTTTCGGCGAATACGCCCGTCGCGTCGTCGAAATCCGCCGAACCGCACCACGGCTCTATGCACAAAAACGGCGCGTCCTTCGCCTGCCACACGCCGAGGCTCGTGAAGTCGGGAAAATCCACGCAAACGCCCTTGTTCTCCTTGTCGAGCAGCATCACCGAGCGCGAAACCACCTTGTCGAAATAGCATACGTCCCCGTAAAACAGCTCGTGCTTTAACGTGAGCGTCGTCTCGCCGTTCAGCAGCGGGCGGCGATTATTTTCCTCGTGCAGACCCGTTTCGAGGTTGTAATTCGGAACGGCAGCCGTCTCGGGCTTGGCAAACTCGAGGCGGTAATCGGTGAACTCGCCGCCGCACGCAAACGCGGGGTGCGCTCCTATGCAGAACGGCATCGGCTCGGGGGAGTTGTTTTTCACACGGTACGTCACGGCAATGCCGTCCGATTTGAGCGTATACGTTACCGTAAAGCGGAAATCGAACGGGTACATTTTAAGGGTGTAGTCGCTCTGCTCGAGCGAGAATGTTACGGACGTGCCGTTTACGCTCTCGACGGAGAGCTCGAGGTCCCGCGCGAAGCCGTGCTTGGTGATGCCGTACTCCCTGCCGTTAATAAGGGTTTTCCCGTTGCGGAGAGTGCCTATCATCGGGAAAAGCAGCGGCGAGGTCTTGCCCCAGAAAGCGGGATCGGCGCGCCACATAAGCTCGCGCCTGCCGACCGTGAGCGATTTGAGCTCCGCGCCCTTTGAGATAAGCCTTGCCGTGCAGCCGTCGTTTTTCAGTTGAATGTCCATAGTGTCCTCCTTAATATTTCAATACTGCGGGGGCTTCTTTTCATTGCGCTTTTTTGCCCACGCGCGCAATATCAGCATAAGCATAATTATGATCGCCAGCATCAGTAAAATTTTCAAAATTATGGTGAACAGATCGTTCTCGCGCTCGCGGACAGCCCAGACGCGCCCGAAAGCGTCGCGGAAGAACATCGTCCCGTTCGCGGCGACCGCCGACCTGCCGTCCGTGTAGTCGATTATCTTCGCGAGCTCGGAGACTGTCTGCACGTCGTCGCCGTCAAGTATGTTGTACAGATACCAGCAAACGCCGCCGTCGCTCTCGGTATATGGGGCGGCTGTGTAGGCGCGCTGTCCCCTGCCCGTGCAGATAAACGGCGCTGTGCAGTTTTTCAGCTCGGGAAACCTCTCCGCGACCTCCATATTCAGCCCGTCCAGTACGAAAAAGCCCTCGCTCGAGCCGACGTATACGCGGTTATTCAGCTCCGCGGGAGCCGTGAGCTCGCCGCCCAGCCCGCAGCTTATCAGCGTGTCCTCCTCGGCACTGCCGCCGTCGGTAAGGCGCAGCTTGTACAAATTGCCGTCCGCGCCCGACATGAACACCGCGTACTTCCCCGCGAAAACGGCGGTTATCTCCGCGCCGACGGGGTTTTCGGCGAACTCCGCGCCGTTTTTGCCGTGCGCGACAAGGCTCTCCCCAGCGCCGAAAAGAACGTACTCCCCGAAAAGCGACGGCGACGTGACCGCGCTGTCCGAGGCGTATTCCCAGACGGTTTTCAGACCGTCGGAAACGTCGGCGCAGACGAATTTGTACGCGTCGCCCGTTTTCGCGCCGAAATATGCGTAATTGTCGATAACGGCAACGTCCGTGACTATCTCGCCGAATGCCGCGGAGCATACGACCCGCATATCCTCGGTCTCCACGACGAAAATCTTCGTGCGCGCCGGCTGCACGAGAACGCCGTTCAGCACCGCGCCGCGGCAATTCTCCGAGACCTTTTCGTCAAGCTCCGCAAACGATACGAGGCTGCCGTCCTTCTGCGCGAGCTTGTTGACCTTGTTCAGCGTCGGGATAAGCACGAACTCCCCGTCGGCAAGCGGAACGCCCGCCGTTTCCGCCTCGGAGGTGCTCCACATGATCTCGACGTAGTTCTTGTCATACGGCGTTTTCGCGTTTACGGCAGCGCTTTCGTCCGCGAAGCCGGCGGTTTCCGTGAAAGTCACGGTTTCCGCGAACGCCGCCGTTCCCGTGAAAGTCACGGTGCCCGTAAGCGCGAACGCCGCCGCCGAAATCAAACACATAAATAATTTCTTCATCTTCATATTTTATACGCCTTGTCCGCGAGGAACGCGTACAAATACATCTCCTTGATAGGTTTTCCCGTAAATTCGGGGAGTATCTTGCTGTATATCTTCACCTGCTTGGCGTAGTTTTCGCGCTCCTCCTCGAGATTTGTCACGGTGTCGCTCTTGTAGTCGACGACGACGATGCCGTCCTCCTCGACGAAATAGAGGTCTATCTGCCCTTGAACGCTTATTCTGCCGTCGTAGTCCTGCCCGACCTCCCTACCGCATATCTCTGCGTAAAAGGGCTGCTCGCGGCGTATTTCAAGGCTTTTCAGCATCCGCTGTCCGAGCTCCCCGCGGAAGAACTCCGCGATATGCGCAGGCTCGGCTATCTCCGCCTCGCGCTCTGTCAGCTTTCCGCTTTCGACAAGCTCCGCGATCGCCGCGGATACCGCCCTTTCGGAGCAGTCCCCGAGGCTGTCGAGAGAGATAAACTGCATCGCGTGGTGATAGGCGTTGCCTTTTTCCGTTCCCGAGGGCTTGCCGCCGCTCGCGAAGCTCGGCTTTATGAGGTTCACGGGGCGCACGGACTGCTGATGAGCAAGCTCCGTCACCGTGAATTTCGCCTGTTGGCGCGTTTCCTCGGCGTAAGCGTAGCGCTCGTTCATAAGCGAAACAAGCTCCTCCGCCTCCCCGTCGGAAATTTCGTACCGCTCCTCCTCCGCCGCTTCAACGCTCGGCGCGACGCCGTCGGCTTTTTCCCTGTGTATTCGGCAGTCAACGCCGTCGAGCGCAAAGCTGTCGGGCATATCCTCGGGAGCGTACCGCAGCAGCGAGCCGAGCACCCACTTGAACGGCGCGGTCTTATCGAATATTTCCTCGGGAATATTCGGGTCGAATTTGCTGCCGTCGGGGTCGCTCAAATCGAATTTCCCGACCATTATCAGCTTCTCCCGCGCCCTCGTCATCGCGACGTACAGCAGCCGCAGCTCCTCGCCGCAGAGCTTTTTCCGAATAAAGCGCGAGACCGAATTGTACGCGAGCGTTTTGGTGCGCAGGCGCTTCTTTACGTCAACGCTCTTCAGCGCGAGATACTTATCGCGGTTTACCAGCAGCGTGCCCGAAAAGTCCGAGAGGTTCATCGCCGTCTGGAGCTCCGCCATTATGCACACGGGCACCTCCAGCCCCTTGCTCCCGTGGAACGTCATTATCCGAACGGTATCCGCCGCGCTTTCGGGGCGCGCAGCCTCCTCAACGCCGCCCTGGGCGTTCTCCCTTGCCCTGTCGATAAAGCGCAGGAAGTCGCTCAGATCGCCGCCGTCGCGCGCCGTAAAATCCGACGCGAGCCTTTGGAGAGCGCGGACGTTCGACACGCGCTGGGCGCTGTCCTCAAACGCCGCGACCACGGAGGTGATCTCCGTGTCCTCGTAAACCTTGCGTATAAGGTCGTTGAGCGAGCCCGAGCTGCTGCAGTACCGAAACGAGCTCAGGTCCTCCGCAAAGCGCTTCAGCTTGGGGTTCACGGCGCGCTCCGCAATGCCCGTTTCGTTTTCCGTAAGCTCCCCGAGGTCAAGCGGCTGCGAGCAGACCCTTATGCAGTTGTACAGCGAGTACTTCTTGCACGCTTTGGCGACGCTCCTCGCCTGCTTTTCGGTGAGCGCGTCCCCGGCGACCCCCAGCGTCCCGAGCCTCAGCTGCGCCGCCTCCTCGGCAGTGAACCTGTATATCGGCGACATAAGCACCTTCAGCATCTCCTCGTTCTTCAGCGGGTTGTCGATTATCTTGAGATAATTTATCACAAGCGTTATCTCCTCCGCGTCGAGGAAGTTTCGTCCCTTCGGCGCCGAAGACGCTATGCCGAGCTCCTCGAGCGCCCTGCGGTAGAGCGGTATCTTCGACTTGGTGCGGAGCAGCACCGCGAAATCCGAATACCCGCACCTTTCAAGCCCGTTTTCCTTGCTTATAAGGAAGCCCTCGTCGTCGTGCAGCGCTTTTATCTTCGCCGCGACAAATCTCGCCTGCGCCATATCCTTGTCGTCATCGGCGCTGTCCTTGGTATCGAGCAGGATCACCTCGGAGACGTACTTTTCGCGGCACTCCTCGGGTATCTCGGGATAGTCCGCGCCGAGACGGAGCTGATGCCCGCGCGCGTAGTCCGCGCCGCCGTATTCCTCGGTCATAAGCCCCGAGAACGCCGCGTTTACCGTATCGATGACCGCCCGTCTGCTGCGGTAGTTCACGTTCAGCGGCAGCTCCCTGAAGCCCTCCCTTTCGGCAAGCCGAGCCATAATATACGGATTGCCGCCGCGGAACGCGTATATCGACTGCTTCACGTCGCCGACATAAAACAGTCTGCCATTGCCGAGCAGCTTGAATATCTCCGCCTGAATATCGTTAACGTCCTGAAATTCGTCCACGATAATGCAGCCGAACCGCTCCGAGAGCTGCCGACGGAAATCGTCGTCGGAGCGCAGCTTTTCAAGCAGAATAAGCTCGCAGTCCGAAAAATCCACGCAGCCCGACGACCTCTTCAGCTCCGCGAGGTATTCCCCGTAAACACGCAGCAGCTTGACAAACGACCGCACGGCAGTGCGCTGCCGCGGAAAAGCCTCCTCCTCGGCGGCTTTGTCGACCGAATAACCGAGAATATCCGCGACCACCTCCTTGAACGCGTTTTTTGCGTTGGTGAACAGCCTTCTGTATACGGTTTTCGCGCCGCTCCTCGGATCGACCGAGACGGGGTTTTCCTCGACCGACTTCACCTCCGCAAAAAATCCGCTCAAGGTCTCGAGCGAGGGGTCGTCCTCAAAGGCTTTAAAGCCCGCCTCAATGATCCCGAGCCGCCGAAAATCCTCATCGATATAATCGAAAATCGTCGGGGCTATCTCGTTCAGCAGCTTATTCGCGCTGTCTATTCTGCTCCTGTTCCTTGCGTTCGGCTCGAGACCGTCGAGTATCTCCCGTATCTCGGGAACGAGATTATTCCGCACGTCGCCGTAAAGCTCGGCGATATGCCGCGCGCGTTTTACTTTGCCCGAAAGCAGGTCTTTAATGGGCTTTATATACTCGTTTTCAAGGCTCTCAATGCTCTCGTATACGCTTTCCGCGCCGCTGAGCCAACCCTCCGCGTCCGCGTATGTCGAAAGCTCCTCCGCCGTGCTCATAATATTTTTCTCGAGAGCATAGTCGTTCTCGAAGTCGAAGGTATAAAACAGCGTTTCGCGCTCCTCCTTTGAGAACGCGCGGTCGCCCGTAAGCATCTCGTCGTACATATCCTGCATGGCGAGCTTCATCGCCTGCGACTGCAGCGCGGTTTTCTTGGCGGCGTCGGCTATCGTGAAGCTTATCGGCAAATCGAAAGCCTCGGCGTTCTCGCGGAGCATTTTCAGACAGAACGCGTCTATCGTCGAAATGGACGCGCTGCGCAGCGCGAATATCTGCTCGTTAAGGTACTCGCGCTCCCCGAAAGCCTCCTCGGAATTATCGTCCGAAAGCTCCTCTAACCTGTCGGAGAGCGCCCTGTTGAGCTTCTCCCGCAGGCTTTTCGTGGCGTTTCGCGTAAAGGTCATAACGCAAAGCGTGTCCGCCTTTATATCAAGCTCCCTGTCCGAGAGCAGACGGATAACGCGCTCCACGAGCAGCGTGGTCTTGCCGCTGCCCGCGGCGGCGGTAACGACGGCGGGCGAAGTGTGCGTATAATCGGCCGCCCTTTGCTGGTCGGGATTAAGCTTACTCATCTCCGTCCTCCTCTCCTTTTTTGACGTAAGGATTTTCCCATTCGGGCTCTTTTTTCGTACCGTAAGCGCACGCCTTTTCCACGGTAACGGCGTTTGCGCCCGCGTTCCCGCAAATATCCCCGAATCGGCAGTATTCGCAGGGGTCCTTACGCTTGTTCTCGGTCTTTCCGTTAACGTCGCGGTGCGTTTCGGTGCACACGAGCGGCAGCGCGCTCACGTCCCCGCCGAACAGCGCCGAAAGCTCCTCGCGGACGGCGTCGAGCACGTCCCCGCGCAGCCTGTCGAAGCTCTCCGCGTCCGCTTGGTTGAGCGCGTTCGGCGTGAACGTCTTTTTTATCAGCTCGACGGTTTTCTCGTCAAGCTCGCCCTCGGAGGAAATTTTTTCCAACACGAATTTAAGATACCCCTCGAGGTCGCTCCTCGTCACCTCGTCGCTTATCAGCAGCTCGTTCGGATGGTAGTTCATCGCGAGCATCCGGTACGGCGACAGCGTTTCCTCAACGGCGCCCGTGTTCTTCGAGGGCGCGTAGCTCACTCCCCCCGGGCACAGCGTAAGCGTCGGGTTGTCCTTGTTGGCGTCGCAGAGCGCGAACAGATACAGCAGCATCTGCAAATTCGAGCCGTGCAGCGTATTGTTGAGGTCAAACTCGCGCACGGAGCTTTTATAGTCCACCACGCGCACATAAACCTTGTCCCTGCCGCCGTTTTCGTCCTTTACCGAAAACGCGTCCACGCGGTCTATCCTGCCCGTAAGCGTCACCTCCATGCCGTTGTCAAGCCTTATTACAAGCGGCTTTATCTCAATGTACTTATCGCTTTTTTCGGGAACGCGCGGCTCCGCTGCCTCGCGGCTCTCCTCGGAATACAGCTCCGCGGAGGGTATCACGGCGGCGTTCGGCAATTCGTTGTCGATAAGGAATTTCGGCTCCCTGTCGGCAATGTCCAGCTCGAAGAACTTCGGACGGTAGCGCCGCGCGAAAAACTCCGCCTGCACGGTTATAAGCACGTCCGCCGCCGAGTTCGCGATATTGTTGAACAAAAACTCCGTGCGCTTGTCGTCGGAAAACTCGTTGTTGGTCTCCAGACGGCAGTACTCCGCGAGATATTTTCGCGAAAGCGAATACAGCTCCGCGCGTGTAAGCCCGAAAAAGCCGTCCGGGTCGCCGCCGTATTCCTTCAAGACGTTTTCCAACACGAAATGTATCGCGTCGCCGCGCTTGGCGTTGTTGAAGCTGCGCGGGCTCTTTTCGTCAATGCCGAGCCCGTATCGGCAGAAATAGTCGAATTTGCACGCGTTCAGCTTTTCAACGGCGGTCGCGCCGATATAATCCGGCAAAAGCCTGCGCGCCGTGCCCGCCGAAATACGGTGATGCCCCGAAAAAGCGGCGTTGTCCGCTGTTCTTGCGGTGCGCGAGCTCCGTATATCGTCCAGCATCGCCGTAAAATCCGCGTTTCCGTTTTTTTCCAGAGCCCTTTTCAGCACGGCGTTATCGCGCCCGCCGCGGCTCAGCCCCATAGCGTACCGCGCCTTTGCCGCCTTTTCCGTGCGGCAGTAGAATTTATTGCCGAGCTCGGAGGTATCGACGACCCTCGCGTCGGGAAAAGTCCCGAGGATGCCGCCGATAACGTCCGAGCGCTGAACAGCCTCGCCCGAAACGTCGTACCGCGGGCAGCTCACGCATAAAAATTCCGACGGCAGCGATACCGCCTTATACGCGCGGTACAGCGACAAATAATACTGCTCCCTTATCGACTTCAGGCAGCGCTCGCCGAAATGCGTTATGTTGTCGCGCAGCAGCTCCGTCTCATACTGCGAGAATATCCCGCTCTGCGGCGCGGGCGTGGGAAAGCCCTCGTAGGTCGCTCCGACGATAAACGCCGCCCTTATGTTGTCCGCGCGCGTCCTGTCAATATCGCCGACAAGAACGCAGTCCACGTACTGCGGCGGCTTCGCGAGCGTCGTTGTCGAGCAGACGTCGCGAAACAGCCCGTAATAGTCGTCAAGCGTGATAGGAACGCCGCCGAGCTCCTTGTGCAGCGCGTCGAATATCCCGATAAGCGAGTTCCACAATCTTTGATACAGCGCGACCATCTCCGCGTTCAGCCCCTCGCCGTTTTCGTTCATACAGCGCGAAAACAGCGCCCTCTGCACGCCTATATCGTCCGTGAGGAATTTATACAGCAGCTCCGTAAGCTCCGCGCCGTCTATCGTCCCGCTGCCCTTCGGCAGCCTTTTGCGCAGCTTCAGAAGCGGCTCGGCAACGCCCCTTCTTATCTCCTCCGCCTGCTCCATGGCAGCGTCTCTCTCAAGGCGGTTGTTCTTGAACGTAAACGGCTTTTTGAGGTGCGGCGTTTCGAGCGCCCATTCGTAAACGTAACTCTCAAACACGTCTATATCCTTTGCCGACAAGCCCACGCGCTCGCCCTTTTCGGGGTCGAATTTGCTGAAAAAGCCCGTCTTAACGCAGCTCAGCACCGTATCGGCATTGAAGCTCCTCAAAGCGTTCAGCGCGGCGATAACGGCGTTTATCAGCGGCTGATACAAAATAGGCTCCGGCGAGTCCGTGAAAACGGGTATATCATACCTCGCGAACGCGCTTTCCACGTATCTCCCGTAAGCGCCCGCGTCCGCGCAGAGCACGGCTATCTCGCGGTAGCGCATGCCCTTTTCGCTCACCAGCTGCCGTATTTTCGCGGCAGCGTAGTCGACCTCCTCGTAAACGCTCGGCGCGCTCACCAACTCAACGCTGTCCCCGAGCTCAACGGCGCTCTTCCCCGCCGAGAAAAGCCGCTCGGTAAGCTCGCGCAAAGGGCTGCCTTCGCCCATTCTGTCGGCTATCCCCTCCGTGACGAACCTTATCTCGCAGCCGTCCTCCTCCGCCTGCCGTTTAAGGCGGCTTATCTGTTCAAGGGGAGTTCTGAAAACCTCCCTGCCGCCGTCAAGCTCTGCGGCAAAGCCGAACGTCACGTTCTCCGCCTTGCCGATAACGCGCCGCAGAAACAAAAGCTGGTCGCCCGTAAAATCGTTGAAGCAGTCCACGAAAACGCCCGCGCCGTCAAGCTCCGTATACCCCCCCTCGGCAACGATATCCGCCGCCAGCCCCGTTATATCCAGCCTGTCGATATAGTCCGAGATAAGCTCCTCGTACTGCCCGTAAAGCATACCGACCTCGGCGAGCTTTTTCACCACGGGCGAATTTTGCTTCCCGTCGAGCTCGAAATTCGGCAGGCTCTCCTCGAGGTCGCGCGCGGTAATGCCCGCCGTCTTGAACATCGAAACGGTCTGCACCATTTTTTCGCAGAAGCCCTGCCGCGAGGCTATCTTCGCGAGCGCCGAAAGCGCCGTCTTGTTGTCGTTGACGGTCTTATGCATTATGATGCTCTTTACGATGTCGTCCGCCGGGAGGCGCGTCTCGCCGCTCTTTTCGAGTATCTCCCTCGACAGTGCCGAAAACGTCGTTATCTTCACCTCGTCAAATCGCGAAAGCAGCCCCTTTTCGTCAAGTATCCCGTAGATCGCCTTTTCCGTCTCGTACTCGAACTGCTCCGGGACTATGTAAACGATATTCCGCTTGCTTTCGCTCTTTTCCAGCAGCGAAACAAGCCCGCTCCTTACCCTTGCCGAAATATCGAAATTCGCCTTCGCGACAATGAATGTTACCAAATCGTCCGCTCCTTTTCGTTGACCTCGTACAAAAACTCCCTGCCGACCTCGCCGACCCTGCGTATCAACCCGACCGTCCGCAGCACCTCCGTCCGCAGCGACGAACGGCTCTCCTTTGCCGCCGCGCAGAGCTGCTTTTTCGTGAACCTCTCGGGCAGCCCCTCCGGCAGGAAAACCGCATAGTCGCGCGGCATATCCAGCCGCAGCTCCTCGGTTATCTCAAGCGGCACCTGCTTTATCAGACACCTCTTCCGCGCCGCCCTGTTCCTCATATCGGGAATTTTCTCTCCGCGGAAATACACGCGCTTTTCCGTTTTCAGCCGCACCAGAATAATCGACAGATTTTCCTCGTTGAGGAACTCCCGTATCGAATAAAGCTCCTCGAAAATTTTCAGCTTGGAATACTGCCTTCTGGGAGCGCTCTCATCGGCTATCTCCCCCGAATCCTCGCAAACGAACAGCGTCCTGTACTCGCCGATAACGGGATGCACGACCGTCACCCGCGAGTGCTCCGAAAACACGCGCAGCTTGTCCTTAAGGCGGTAAAGCGCCTTTGTCTGTATCTCGAAAATGCCGTCCTCGCTCACCGCGTCGGCAAAAAAGCTGCCTATCCTTATCTCCTGCTCGTCGGAATACGGCGCGTAGTAGTTCTTCAGCACCGCGTGTATCAGCTTCTCGTTCTGCGTTCCCACCGAGCCGTGAAAGCCCCTGCCGTCGTTCATCAGCGCCGCCCCCAGAGCCGCCGAGAATCTCTCCCTATCTCCCGCGCTTTTCAATAAACCTCGCCACCCCGTCGTCATCGTTGCCGCCGATGATAATATCGGCAGCCCTTTTCAGCTCGTCAACGGCGTTCGCCACAGCGGCGCCCGTATCGGCAGCCCTTATCATCGAAATATCGTTGAAATTATCCCCGAAGCAGACCAGCTCGTCCGCGTTCACAAGCTCCGCGAGCTGCCTTGCGGCGTTCGCCTTGGAGGCGCCTTTGTCGTATATCTCGTACCATATCATATCGTCGTAGGTGTCGCGCTGAACGTTCCTCGCAAAGCCGTTCTCCTCGATGAAAACACGGTCAAGCGGCGCGGTATCGCGCGGGTCGATGACCGTAAAATAAAAAATATCCCCCTCGAAAAGCGCCCCCCAGCCGCTCACGGGGCGCAGCCTTTTGTCGCCCCGCCGCGAATTGACGTAGCCTTTCACGTCGTCAAGGCGGCTTTCGAGATAGGAGACCCTTTCCTCGCCGTCAATGAACGAATACACCAGCGGCGCGATATTTTCCCTTATAAACAGCTCCTTCGCCATATTTCGGCAGTCGTCGCTGTAAACGTTTTCAATAATCCGCTCCCCCGTTCTCGGGTCGATGATGAACACCCCGTTGAAAACGATCGCCGGGCACGACAGCGCAAGCCCGCTCACCAACGGCGACGCGCTCGCAAACGAACGCGCCGTGGCATAGGTGAACATCACGCCGCGCCCCATAAGCGCGTTCAGCGTATCAACGGAGTACTCCGACAGCGATGTATCGGAGCGCAGCAGAGTGCCGTCCAAGTCGGTAACGTACAAAGTCATATCAATATTCCTTGCAGCCCTCCACAGCGAACCTGTGGCTGAGCATATATTCGCGCAGCTCCGCGCCGTCGGGGAAATATTCCCCCTCCCTCTGAATGGAAATGCAGCCGCAGGCGTTCGCCCTGATGACCGCCTCCCCGAGAGGGAGCTCCTCGATAATGCCGCTTATCAGCCCCGCCGCGAAAGCCTTTCCCGCGCCGCGCGTATCGACCACCCTGTCCGCGCGGAACGTCGGCGCATAGCCGCTCTCCTTCGCGCTTCGGTAATACGCGCCCTTTTTGTCGAGCGTTATAACTATCTTCGGCACTCCCGGCGCCAGATAATATTTCGCCGTCTCCTCGGGGTCGTCAAGCCCGCACAGCGCCTTGGCGTCCTCGTCGCTCGGCACAAAGATCTCGCACAGCGCCGCGATCTCGTTGATCAGCGCGTATTTATCGGGAGCGACGCCTCTCAGATCGGGGTCGAACACCACGGGAACCTCCAGCGCCCTAAAGCGCCCGCAGACCTCCCGCACGAGCCGCGCGTTTTCCTCCGAGGCAGCCGCGAACTCCCCCGTGATGAAAACCGCCTTAACCTCCGCGCTGTCCGCGGGCGCGGGAGCCGCCTTAACGCCGAGCCTTTCAAGCCCCTTTAAAATGCTGTATTCCCGCGAGCCCGCGTACTCCAGTACCAAACCCATACCGCTCACCTCTTATTTTTCGTCAAACATCTTCACATTCCCGTCGGGATACGCAAACCCGACAAATCCGCACGCCTGCAGCCTGTTAAGAAACGCCCCCAGCTTCTTCGGCGTCTTGTATATCGCCACGTCGTACTCTTTCCGCAGCTCGTCGGCTCTCGCGCAGACCTCCGTAAAATTGTCCTCGTACAGCGCCGCAAGCATTTTCTTGGAGGAAGCCGTGCGGTTCTGCTCGGCAAGAATACCGAAAATGCGCTCAAACCCTATCGAAAAGCCGCAGGCGGGTATCTCCTCGCCGATGAATTTCCCGATGAGCTTGTCGTAGCGCCCGCCGCCCGCGACGGAGCTGCCGTAATTCTCGGAGCGCACCTCGAACACCGTGCCCGTGTAGTAGCCCTGTCCGCGCACAAGCGAAATATCGAACTCCACGCCGTATTCCCCGTTCGCCATCGCCTTGCTGTCGGCGATTATTTTCGACAGCCGCGCGGTTTTCTCCGCGCCGACTATCTCCGTCACCCTGTCAAGCGTCAGCGGCAATTGCGACAGCACGTCCGAAAGCCCGTCCACGGCAGTCTTGTCAAATCCCTTTTCGGCAAGCTCCGCGGCAACGCCCTCCGCGCCTATCTTGTCCAGCTTGTCAAAGCTCACGCAGACCGTCGCGAGCTCCCCCTCGGGGAACCCCAGCGCCGCCAGCATCCCGTTCAGCACCTCGCGGTCGTTCACGCGCACGGTAAATTTTCCGATATCGAGCGCCAGCAGCGCCTTTGCGGTCACGGCGATAAGCTCTATCTCGCATTCGGGCTCGCCGTCTCCGATAACGTCGATATCGCACTGCATAAACTCGCGCAGCCGCCCTTTCTGGGGGTTCTCGGCGCGGTACACCTTGTCCATCTGTATCGCCTTAAACGGCATGGGCAGGCTCTGCCTGTTCGCCGCGAAATACCTCGTCAGCGGCAGCGTCAGATCGTACCGCAGCCCCAGATCGCAAAGCCCGTTCTCGTCGCCGTCCGCCAGCGCCCTCCGGAGCTTGTCGCCGCGCTTCAGTATCTTGAATATCAGGTTCAGATTGTCGCCGCCGTCGCTCTTATCGAGATTTTCCGCGTCCTCGATAGCGGGCGTCGTTATGCGCGAAAAGCCGTTTTCGCGGTATATCTCGGAAATGGTCCTCTGCATGCTCTCGCGCAGCTCCGCCTCCCGCGGCAGATAATCGCGCGTACCCTTTACACATTTGATCTTCATTGAATTATCCTTTCCAAATCTTGTATTTACATAAATTATAGCATTTTGCCGCCGCTTTGTCAAGGCGGTTTGCAAGGCTTTTTTGAGCCCCCGCCGCGCCGCGTCTCGAAATAAAACAAATCGAAGCGCTCAATATTGTATATTATTACTATTGCGTTTGTTTCCGTTTTTTGGTATAATAGTATATAGTGTATTATTTTGCGTTGATATGCACAACTCATTTTCGGAAGGAGAAAATTATGTTTTGTCATTTTTGCGGAAAGGAACTCGAGGACGGTTCCAAGTTCTGCATGTACTGCGGTAAAAATCTCGGGGAGGATACCGCCGCCGAGGCTGCGGAAAATGCCGCCGAGGCTGTCGAGGAAGCGGCAGCGGAGGCTGTCGAGGCGGTAACGGAGACCGCGGAGCAAGCTGCGGAGACCGCCGCCGAAACGGCTATAAGCGCCGCGGAGGAAGCCAAGACCGCCGCCGAGGAGATAGCCGAGGCTGTTTCCGAGACCGCCGAGCCTGTCGAGGAAGCGGCAGCGGAGGCTGTCGAGGCGGTAACGGAGACCGCGGAGCAAGCTGCGGAGACCGCCGCCGAAACGGCTATAAGCGCCGCGGAGGAAGCCAAGACCGCCGCCGAGGAGATAGCCGAGGCTATTTCCGAACCCGCCGAGATTGTCAAGGAAACGGCAGAGACAGCAGCGGAAACTGCCGAGGTCGCCGCGCCTCCCGAGGAGATCGCGATAGAGACCGAAAAGCAGGGCGGCGTTATGGCTGTCGTGCGGAAAAACAAAACGGCGCTGATAATCGCGGCGGCAGCGGTGGTATTCGTGCTGCTGGTCGTGCTCATCGCCTGCTTCGGCGGCGCTTCAAGCGGCTCGGGCTCGGGAATAAAGGGCGCGTATTACATTTATAACGACAGCGGCGAGTGCGGCTTGATCTACAACGGCAAAAAAATAAAGGGCACGGACATCTCGACCGCGGTCAACGTCTCGTACAGCAGCGACGGAAGCAAGGCTGTCCTCAACGACGGAAACAAGGCGCTGTATTATCTTTCGGACGGCAAAGTAAGCAAGATAACCGAGGATTTTGAGACCTTCATGCTGAGCATCTCCGCCGACGGCAGCACGGTAGTCTACGTCTACGACGACGCGATCTACACGTATAAGAACGGCAAATCGAGCAAGGCAGCGGATATCGAGGATAAGCTCTCGACGCTCGTCGTTTCCCCAAACGGCGACACGATAGCCTATTCCGAGATCGACGGCGACAGGGTGTCCGCCTACGCGGTCAAGGGCGGCAAAAAAATCGACCTCGACGCCAAGGTACAGCCGTTCTCCGTAAGCAACGGCGGCGGCATCATATACGGTCTTGACAGAAACTCTAAGCTCTGCTACATCAAAAACCTCAAAGCGGACTCCGCGGAGAGCGTAAAAGCGATGTCGTTCAACGTCATCCCCGTTCTTTCCTCGGACTGCAAGCAGATAATGTTCGCCTCGGACAACGGCACATACTACTTCGACAGCTCCCTTAAAGAGGAGATAAAGGTAACGGGCAGCACGATAGACCTCGCCTATCCCGCGGGCGGAACGCAGTCATACGACGACCTCAAGAGCTTTGTAGCTTATTCCGACGGGAAGATAATCAAATTCACCCGCAAGGGCGACGATTTCGAAAAGGAGACGATCGTCTCCTCGACGACGGGATTTATGCTCTCCGCGGACGGAAAGAGCATTCTGTACACGCAGTTCGGCGACCTTTACAGAGTAAGCGTGTCGAACCCCGATAAAAAGGAGCAGCTCGGCAGCGAAGCCGTCGACTGGGATGCCGACTTCAGCCTGAAGAACGTCTATTTCGTAAACAGCGACGGCGCGCTCCGTTACGCGGACGGCAAGAGCAAAAACGGCAAGAAGATAATGGACGACGTCGGGGACTTCGTCGTTAATCTCGACGGGGTCTGCGTGTTCACGGACGACGACGACACGCTTTATTACAGCGCGGGCGGCGGCGACAGGAAAAAAGCGGGTCTCGAGGACGTTGAATACATCGAAACGGCGTATAACGCGGTTTTCGTGCGGAGCGACGGCGACCTTTACGTCAGCACGGACGGCAAAAAGTTCACCAAAGTTTAATTTAGCACATTGCCAACTGCAATTTTCTGCAAAAGCTCCCAAGACTTGATTTAATAAAAACGGGGACGACCCCGTTTCAGCTTGTATAAAAAGGCTCAAATGAAGAAAAAAGCCAAGTTTACAGTTGACAGTGTAAAGTTGACAGTTATGGTGCGCCGCTTCGCGGCGCGACATTTTAAGATCGCCGCCGCAGGCGGCGTTCCGAAACTGTCAACTATCAACTGTACACTATCAACTTTTTCTACAGTCTGAAACGGGGACGACCCCGTTTTTATTTTAGCGCATTGTCAACTGCAATTTACCGCAAAAATTTATCGATCAGGTCGGTCGGCAATAAAATTTCCAAATTTTAACTTTATTTTACATATTTCCCAAAAATTTACATCGCAAAACCGCAAATAACTGCAAATAACCGCAAAACGGCTGCAAAAAGCTGCACGCGAACTGCAATCAACTGCAAGAAAAGGGACAAATTTCAACGATTTGTCCCTTTTTGTATTTCTTCCTGCAAGTTTCCAGCTAAAAACTTGCAAAATTTGTTTATTGCAGGTCGGCTTTCATCTTGCTTCTGAACACTATAACGGACGCGGCGGTAAGCACGGCGCAATACGCCAGCGTTATCAGCAGATGCGGAAGATAACCGTCGAAATCGAGCGCGCTAGCCATTCTCGCGGCTTTCACGGAGTGGTAGAACGGCAGCGCCTCGCATATCTTCAGCATTACGCCGCCGAGGCTGTTCGCGTCGAACCATACTCCCCCGAGGAACGACGCGATTTCGCGCATTAAAAGCGTTCGCGCCATACTTATTGCAAGTCGGCTTTCATCTTGCTTCTGAACACGATAACGGACGCGGCGGTAAGCACGGCGCAGTACGCAAGCGTTATCAGCAGATGCGGAAGATAGCCGTCGAAATCGAGCGCGCCGGCCATTCTCGCGGCTTTCACGGAGTGGTAGAACGGCAGTGCCTCGCATATTTTCAGCATTACGCCGCCGAGGCTGTCCGCGTCGAACCATACTCCCCCGAGAAATGACGCCAGCGAGATGATTATCGAGCATAGACCCGGAGCCGCCTTTTCGCTGAACAGCGTGCCGAAAAGCAGTCCGCAGGCGATAAACATTGCAGCGGTCGGGAGCAGCGACAGCAGCGCCAACAGCGATCCGAGCGCGTTAAGCTCGATGCCCGTGATAATCGACACGACAAACGACGCAGCAAACGTTATCACTATCTGTAAAGCTGCTAAAAGTATGTTTGGCAGAGCATACCCGAGAATAAAGTCTCCCGAGCGCATGGGCGTGGCGTAAAGGCGCACCAGAAACGCTCCCGAGCGATCCTTTGCAACCGTAAGACAGGTGAACAGCATTACGAACGTCAGCCCGAAAACCGCTATGCCGCCCGCAAGGTTGTCGATACGGAAGATGGTCATATTCGCCTGCTCGGGTATGCCGTCGTTGACGACGGTCATTACAAACAGCATTACCAGCGGAAATCCGAGGCAAAATATGTAGCTTAGCGGGTCGCGGACTATTTCCTTGAAATTCCTCGCGGAAAAAGCGCTTATTTTGTTCATTTTTACGCCCCCTTTCCGTGTTTTTCGGCAATTTTGACGAAAACGTTTTCAAGACCGCTTTCGCCGCTTTGGGCTTCGAGCTCGGAGAGCGTTCCGAGCGCCGCAAGAGAGCCGTCTATCATTATCCCTATGCGGTCGGAGAGGGCTTCCGCCTCCTCCATATAGTGCGTTGTGAGCACTATGGTTATCCTGCTCTTGAGCTCTTCGACGACGCTCCAGAGCTCGCGGCGCGCGAGCACGTCGAGACCGAGAGTCGGCTCGTCGAGAAACAGCACCTTGGGCTCAGCTATAAGCGCCATTGCGATTGACAGCTTGCGCTTCCAGCCGCCCGAGAGCGTTTTCGCGCGGGAATTTGCGACGTCGCTCATTTTGAACAGCTCGGTCATATCGGCGATGCGGCTCGCGGTTTTTTCGGGCGAATAACCGTAGACGCCGCACATCAACCGCAGATTTTCGAGAACGGTAAGATTTTCGGCGACGGCGGTGTCCTGCGGGGAAATGCCGACGACGCCCTTTACCGCGGCGGGCTCGCTTTGGCAGCTGTGCCCGCAGACATAACATTCGCCCTCCGCGGGCTTGGACAGGCAGGACAGCATGCGTATCGTCGTGGTCTTGCCCGCGCCGTTTACGCCGAGAAGAGCGAAGAGCTCCCCCTCCCCGACCGTAAGCGTGAGCGACGACACGGCGGTTTTGTTCTTGTACCTCTTGGTGAGGTCTTTGGTTTCGATAGCGTTCATTGATTACCTCTTATTTGTCAAAAATTTCCGTGACCTTAACAAGCGCGATGCCCCTGTCCTCGTCGCCGAGGAGCAGCAGGGCGTCACCCGTATTTATCCCGAACACCTCGCGGCATTTTTTCGGCAGCGTTATCTGACCCTTGTCGTTGACGCGCGTTATGCCGAACATATGCTTGCCGTCGCCGCGCTTTTCGGACAGGGCGGTCATATTGCGCACGAGGGAGTCCACCGATACCTCGTACATATCGGCGAGCGCTATGACGTTTTCGATGTCGGGCAGGCTTTCGCCGCGCTCCCACTTCGCGACAGCCTGCCGCGATACGCCGAGCTTTTCGGCGACCTGCTCTTGTGTAAAGCCGTTCTGCTTGCGGAACAGCTTCAGGTTGTTAAAGTCCATACGGTTTACCTCCGATTATTATAATTATAAAATAATCTCCGAGGTTTTTCAACCAAGCGGAGATTACAAAAATGTTATGTTTGGTTTACATTTTCGGATTTTTCAACGGCGATTATCGGATAACCGTCGAGATAGGGCTTGACGATATCGGGGTGCGCGCTGGCGGTTCGGAAGAGCTTTTCCGCGAAATTGTCCGCGGAGACGAACTCCGACAGCGTTTTCAGCGGCAGGGCGGAGACGCTTTCGCATACGGGCGATACCGTGATAACGCGGTACTCCCCGAGGGCGTTTACGCGGAACGGCCATATCATGCAGTCGAACGGCTTGAGCGCGCCGAGCGTGCAGCCGTTTTCGCTTGCGGCGGGGCAATATACGAGCCTGTCGCCGTCGAACTCCATATCGAACACAAACTCGTTTCCGCGGGGGCTTAGCTTTACGCCGAGCTTTTCCTCGATTTTTTCACGGGCGTTGCCGAAGATGAGCGGTATCTCCCACTTATCGTCCTCGGCAAAGCCGCAGCATACGCGGCATTTGGCGCAGCTTTCGCGCTTTAAAATACTGCTTAACATAATAACCTCGCTTATGCGTTTTTGAATATCAGGAACAGATGCGCCGCGGGGAGCAGGGTTATGATAAGGTCGCCGAACGAGAATTTCCTTGAGAGAAGCACTATGACAAGCGAAATGACCGCCATGATTATCGCGATAAGCGTCCAGATGAGGGCGTTCTTGTCCTTGCCCTTAAGCGAATAAAAGCCCATCAGCCCGAAGCTCGCGAACGTAAGCGCCATTCCGATGAGGTTGCCGATAAAGCCCATAAACGTGCCTTGTCTGATGACGCTGAACATCGCGAAGCCCACAAAGAACGAACGGTTTGAGGACAGGAGCGCGACGGCGCCGAAAATTACCGACAGAACCGCGACCAACAGCGACAAATACGATGTGACCTTTAATGCTTTTTTCATTTTGCTCTCCTTTACAGACGGGTATTTCTTATATTTTATCATATTTGTTAAAAAAAGTCAATAGCAAAATGCCGCTTTCGGGTGTGAAAGCGGCATTTGTCAATATTCTTTGCCGTTTTTTATCAGCGCGCGGATATACGCGAACGTCTCGTCCTCGCCCTTTTCCGACAGCATCACGAGCAGCCTTTCGAGCAGTTCGGAGGTCTCGGGGTGAATTTTGCGGCGGTGCTTTCCGTTGAGAAAGTACTTCAGCGCGGAGTCGTCCTTGTAGCTCTTGCCTTGGTATATCTTGCTTGCGGCTACTCTGTCGCAGAACATCTCCACGACGTATCTCAGCGGCATTTTTACGGGCTCGACCAGTTTGGTTTTGGGATCGTAATCCGTCCAGTACTCGAAGTGGTGGCGGTTGCGCCCCTTGTGGTGCATCCACGCGAGGGAGTATCCGTAAGCCTCGCGCTCGCCCTCGTTGGGAGAACGCGTGCCGAGATAAAAGCGCGCGCCTTGGAGAAACTCCGTCGGCGAATATTTTGAGAGATCGTGCCGAAGCCCCTGCCAGAGGATACCCGCCTTGGCGCAATGCGCTATCACCTTGTGGCGGTGTTTTGTTATCGTTTTAAAGTGCAGAAACGCGGACTTCAGCGGCATAATTTACTCCCTGTACATTGAATTGAATATCGGGCGCAGCTTTCTGTAAAGGATCACAGAGACGATCGCCGCGCACGCGCCCTTGACGAAGGTGAACGGCATATTGAAGATAACGAGACAATCCATAAGGCTGTCGACGCTCGGAAGTATCTTCCGGTACAGCTCCACGATGCCCTCTATCGGCAGCCCGAATGCCGCGCTGTACGCGGGGAACACCAGAAAATAATTCGATACTATGCTTACCAGAGCCATTATCACGGCTCCCGACAGGCAGCCGATGACCGCGCGCCAAAGCTTCGCGCTTTTATGCGTTATCAGCCCCGCGGGCAGCACTAGGCATGCCGACAAAATGAAATTGGAGAGCTCCCCGACACAGCCCGTTTTTGTCGTGAAGCACCCGAAAAGGTTCTTGACGAGACAGACGAACACTCCCGAGACGGGACCCATAGTCAATGACGCGAGCATTGCGGGGACGTCCGAGAAATCGAACGTCATAAAGCTCGGCATTATCGGCACCTTGAAGCACAGCGGCTCGGAAGCCAGCACTATCGACAGCGCCGACATCAGCGCCGTGAACACCAGCCGCCGCACGTCGAATTTCTTTGACTTTTTTACGTTTTCCATAGTAACTCCTTTTCCTCGGGGGAAAAAGAAAGCCCTCTTAGAGGTAAGAGAACGGGAGGTAAGACGTAAGAATTTACGTCCGCCGCCGTTTTCACCTCTTAAAAGGGAGCGCAGAATTTGATATTATTCCGTTTTCTTTCATCCGGACTATACCGTCGGTATCGGAATTGCACCGATTCGGCCTCGGACGCTGCCGCCCTCGGCTCGCGGACTGCGAGACAACGCGTCTCTCACCGCCGGTGGGGAATTTCACCCCGCCCCGAAACAGATTAAAATTTTTTGCAAGCCTTCGCTTACAGTTACATTATATTACATTCGCGGCGATTTGTCAAGGGCTTTTTTTGATTTTTTCGTCACTCGATATTTTGTATCTGCTCGCGGATCTTTTCTATCTCGCTCTTCTGGTCGACGACGAGCTTCGTGACCTCGATGTCCTGCACCTTGGAGCCTATGGTGTTGGTCTCGCGGTTCATCTCCTGCACGAGGAAATCGAGCTTCCTGCCTATCGGCTCGGAGCTTTCGAGCATCTCGCGGAGCTGCGCGATATGCGAGCACAGACGCACCGTTTCCTCGTCGACGGCGGTCTTTTCGGAGAATATCCCCGCCTCGAGAAGTATGCGGTTTTCGTCAACGTTTTTGCCGTCCAAGACCTCGCGCATCTTGTCGTAGAGGCGCTTGCGGTAGCTCTCGACGATTATCGGCGAGCGCTCCTCGATTACGGCTACGTTGCTTTCAATCGTTGTCAAGCGCGCGGAGATGTCGGCTTTCATGCGCGCGCCCTCGGTCTCGCGCATTTTGACGAAGCTCGCGAGAGCCTGCTCGGCGACCGTTTTTAAGTCCTCCCAGAGCTGCTCCTCGTCGGTCTCCGCTTTAACGACCGTGAACGCGTCGGGCAGGCGCATTACCGCCGAAAGCGACAGGTCGTCGGTGAGCGAGAGCTCCTCTTGTATCTCGCGGAGCGCCGTTACGTAATCCGCGATGACCTCCTTGTTGGCGGTTATTTTCTCGGAGACGGCTGTGACGTTCTGCACCTGAACCGAGACCTCGACCTTGCCGCGTGAGATTTTCCCCTGCAGCAGCGATTTCAGCTTGTCCTCCGCGAACGTGTAGGCGCGCGGCAGTCTGCACGAAAACTCGTAATAGCGGTGATTTACGGCGCGTATCTCGACCGTGACGTCGCGCCCGTTCAATATCTCGTGACCCCGCCCGAAGCCCGTCATACTCTTTATCATGATAATTATCCTTTCAAAATGTATTCGTAAAAATACCAATGCGTACCGTACATAACGCCGTCGCCGCGGCGCTGAAAGCCCAGCTTTTCGTACAGCGCCATTGCGCCGAGGTTTTCCGTGCCGACGAGCAGTATCAAGCCGTCGTAGCCGAGCTTCGGCGCTTCGGCGAGCAGAAATCTCAGCAGGCGCTCGGCATAGCCCTTTCGGTGGTATTCGCGGCGAACCCCCACTCTGGAAAACTCGCCGCGGCGCTTTACCGATTTATCGAAGCACTCGGGCACCTCCCTCTCCTCGAAATCGCCGAGATACGCCGCCGCGATTATTTTGCCGTCCTCTGTGAGCTTGTACAGCGAATTGCGCTCCTCGATGTCATGGCGGACAAATTCGAGCGTGGGGTAATGCTCGTCCCATGTGCAGCCGGGAGAGCCTTTGCGCTGCCCGTATATCGCGTAAATCTCCTCCGCGTCGGCGGGGAGAGCCTTTGTTATCTCGGTCATCTGTTTCTCCTTTGGAGCGCCCGCAGCAGTCGGGGGCGGTTGTATCGCTGAATTATCACGAAAATCAGATCATACGCCGCGCCGAGCACAGAGGTGATAATAAACACCCACAAACTGCCGAACGGTATCGCGAAAAATATCGCCGCAAGGCTCGCGAGAATGTTCAGCTCGTGGACTGTCTCGGACTGGCAGGTCGCGCCGATAATGCGCTCTATCGGCTGTTTTTCAAACGAGAACGCGCTCTCGTCAAAGGTCGGCATACGGCTTTTCCATTGTCTTACCTTCAGCTTTTTGTACAGCTTTTCCTCGAATTTGCGCTCGCGAAACCGCGGCTTGCGCCAATCGGCTTCGCAGCGCATTATCATGTCGGTGATATTGCCGATGACGAGCCTTATCGTGAAATGATAGCAGATCGTCATGGACGTAATGCAGAAAGTCATATGAATGCCCGACGACGTTAGCTTGTAAAGCCCGAAAAACACGAACATGAGCACGAGCGAGCCTATCGCGATGACGTACATATTGCGCTTGAATTTGCTCATATTTTTCATAGCAGCCCCTTTTCGGCAATTCGCTGCGCGGCGAGCATTATGCCCGTTTTGCCCGTCGGGAACGTCAAGCCACCCTGCAGCCACACGGCGTACGGCTCGCGGAGGGGGGCGTCGGCGGAAAGCTCTATCGACGCGCCCATGGTGAACGCGCCCGCCGCCATTATCACCTTGCTGTCGTAGCCCGGCATATCCCATGGCTCGGGGCTGACGAAGCTGTCTATCGGCGAACCGCTCTGAATGCCCTCGCAGAACGCGACGAGCTTTTCGGGAGTACCTAATTTCAGCGCGGCGATTATGTCCGTGCGCTTTTCGTTGTACTTCGGGAACGCCTCGAAGCCGAGCTGCTCGAAAAACGCCGCCGCGAACACGGAGGTTTTCAGCGCCGCGCAGACCGCCTCGGGCGCGTGGAACAAGCCCATATACAGCCCGCGGAGCTGGTTCAGCGTGCAGCCGACCTCCTTTCCCGCGCCGGGGCAGGTCAAACGATAGCTGCACTGCTCGACGAGGTCCGCTCTGCCCGCTATGTAGCCGCCCGTTTCGGCAATGCCGCCGCCCAAATTCTTGATAAGGCTGCCGACTATCAGGTTCGCGCCGACAGCCGTAGGCTCCCTGTCCTCGACAAGCTCTCCGTAGCAGTTGTCGACCATAATTACGCAATCGCGGTTGCTGCTGCGGACAGCCTGTATGATTTTGGAAATTGTCGAAATGTCAAACGACGGGCGCAGCGAATAGCCGCGCGAGCGCTGGATATAGGCGAGCTTCGCCTCGGGAGCGCGCTTGGCTATCGTTGAATAGTCGGGGGTGCCGTCGGGGAGCAGCGGTATCATTGCGAAATTCACGCCGAAATCGCGCAGCGAGCCGCAATTCTCGCCGAGAATGACCTCCTGCATGGTGTCGTAGGGCATTCCCGTGACGGAGAGCAGCGTATCGCGCGGGCGCAGCACGCCGAAAAGCGCGGTGGTGAGCGCGTGGGTTCCGTTCACGAAATTGTGGCGGACGAGGGCGTCCTCCGCGCCGAGAACCTGCGCGAAAACCTTGTCCAGCTTGTCGCGCCCCTCGTCGTCGTAGCCGTAGCCCGTGGTGCCCTTGAGGTGTATTTCGCTTACGCGGTTGTCGATGAACGCCTTGAGGACGCGCTGACCGTTGTATTCGCAGAGCCCGTCCAGCTCGGCGAAGCGCCCCTTGCACTTATGCATCGCCGCTTCGGCAGCGGCTGTTATCTTATTGTCAAACTCAAAAAAAGCCATATTTTTCCTCATTCCTTAAGCGGATTTTCACCAACAAATTTGTTCCACTCTTCCCCCTCTTCCTCGGTAATCATATGCAAAAGCGGATATATAATATGCAGCAGCTCGCTCGACACGACCTTCTTCGCCGTTTCCTCGTCGTCGAATACATAGCGGAACCGCCCGTATGTATTTACGATATACGGGCTGAATTCACCGACAGGGGGATCTTTAGAACCACCAAAGTGAGCACAATTTGGTTCGGGGATCTTCAACCGCTCGGGGTACGTATCCCGAAACTCGTGAAGCACGTAATATTTTACGGGCTCGTCGACACGCGTCATGCCTTTTTCGTCTACCCTATGACAATACTCTATCGTATATTTCAGAAACTCCCAACCGTCCTTTCGTTTAAACCAGAAATACGTGTATATGCCATCCACTGGGTTTTGAGGCATATTGTTCGGGTGAACCTCGTACCACGTAAACGTTTTTTGCCTTGCGGCAAGGTAATACTGCTTTAGTACTTCAACAAATTCGCTCATAACACTTTTCCTTTCATAATACAATATTCTATTATCATTATACATTTTTTCTCTCTTATTGTCAAGGTGTGAATTTATTTTCGCGACAATTTGTCCGCAATCATAAACGGCGCCTTGTCAACATAATATTTAATGTCGGAAATAACACGGTTAGGGGGGAAAATTCTTTGAAACAATGTAACGACAGTAATCGGGAAAGATGTGTTATACTCGGAAAATTCATTGTTGAAAATAACGCTACCGTGCGCGCTGCCGCCCGTCAATTCGGCATCAGCAAGAGCACGGTTCATCAGGATATTACCGTAAAGCTCGAGAAAGCCAACAAGGCTCTGTATGAGGAAGTGAAATCCGTTCTCGACAAAAACAAGCAGGAGCGCCACATTCGCGGCGGCGAGGCTACCAAGAAAAAGTATCGGGAGTTGTCAAAAAAGAAGTTTGCGGTTGACAGTTGATAGTTGGCAGTTAAAAATAACGGCTCCCCGCTTTGGGGAGCCGTTGTGTTTTTTCACTTGATCATAGAGGCGACCTCGTCCGCGAAGTTCTCCTCTTTCTTCTCGATGCCCTCGCCGCGCTCGTAGCGAACGAACGCGTCAATTTTTATCGAGCAGCCCTGCGCCTTTGCGACGCCCTCGATATACTTGCCGACCTTGAGGGAGGTGTCCTTGAAGTACTCCTGATCGAGCAGGCACTTCTCCTCGTAGAACTTTCTGATGCGTCCCTCGACTATCTTCTCGGCGACGTTTGCGGGCTTGCCCTCCTGCTCGACGAGCTTGGTCTGGACCTCCTTTTCGGTCGCGAGAACATCCGCGGGGATATCCTCTCTGCGAACGTACTCCGCGCCCATTGCGGTCGCCTGCAGCGCGACATTCTTCGCGCACGCGAGAACCTCCGCGTCGTCGGGCTTGTCGGTCTCTATCCTTACGATAGTGCCGAGTCTGCCGCCGTCGTGCATATAGGGAATGAGGATGCCCTCGAGCTTTTGGAAGCGGCGGATATTCATATTTTCGCCGATAGTGGCTATCTTATCGGTCATATACGCCTCGACGGTCATATCGCTGCCCTTTACGGCAACGGCTTTGAGCGCCTCGACGTCCGCGGCGTCGCTTTCAAGAATGGTATCGGTAATGGTCTCTACCAGATCCAAGAACTTATCGGACTTGGCGGCAAAGTCGGTCTCGCAGTTTATCTCAACGATAACGCCCTTATTGCCGACAACCTTGGTCTTTACGATGCCCTCGGCGGCAATTCTGCCCGCCTTTTTGGCTGCCTTTGCGAGACCCTTTTCACGGAGTATCTTGACAGCCTCCTCGCGGTTGCCGTCAGCCTCCTCAAGCGCCTTCTTGCAGTCCGACAGACCGCAGCCCGTCATATCGCGCAGCTCTTTAACGTCCTGTATATTAACATTAGCCATAGTTAGTTCTCCTTATTATATTCAACATTCTTTTATTCCGCAGTCTCTTCAACGGGCTGCTCGGCAGCGTCGGCGCTGCCCTGATTTGCGCTGATTATCGCGTCCGCCATTGCGCCCGCGATAAGCTTTACGGCGCGGATAGCGTCGTCGTTGCCGGGGATTACGTAATCTATCTCGTCGGGATCGCAGTTGGTGTCGACGATAGCGACAACGGGGATACCGAGCTTCTTGGCCTCCGCGACCGCGATCTTCTCCTTGCGCGGATCAACAACGAACAGCGCACCTGGGAGCTTCTTCATATTCTTGATGCCGCCGAGGAACTTCTCGAGCTTCTCGATCTCGAGGTTGAGCTTAATGACCTCTTTTTTGGGGAGCAGATCGAACGTGCCGTCCGTCTCCATGGTGTGGAGCTGCTCGAGACGGGCAATTCTTCTCTGAATGGTCTTGAAGTTGGTCATCATACCGCCGAGCCAGCGCGCGTTTACGAAATGAGCGCCCGCGCGGGTCGCCTCCTCCTTAATGGAATCAGCCGCCTGCTTTTTGGTGCCGACAAAAAGAATTTCGCCGCCGTTCGCCGCCGTCTCGTGAATGAAATTGTACGCCTCGTCAAGCTTCTTTACGGTCTTCTGAAGGTCGATGATGTAGATGCCGTTCCTCTCGGTGAAGATGTAGGGAGCCATTTTGGGGTTCCAGCGCCTTGTCTGGTGTCCGAAGTGAACGCCCGCCTCCAGAAGCTGCTTCATAGATACTACTGCCATAATTGTTTTCCTCCTGATTTTGGTTATTTTCGGCATTTCCGCCGTTTTCCGCCACGCCAAACCGCCCCCCAAACGCGTTCCCGCGCACCTTAAGGAGCTGTCGCCGTGTGTGTATTTGTGCTTATTCTGCACATTTACCTAAATATTATACCATATTTAACCTTTATTTGCAAGTACAACGCACTCGTCTATTTAAACAAATTTCCTATACCTTTTCCGCGGCGGTTTGTGCAGCTTGACGGAACATCGCAGGAAACGAGTATCGTGTCCTCGCCGATGACCTCGATGTCGCACCACTTGATGAACAGGTCGTCCTCGCGCCCGAACAGCCCGAAAAACTTCGCCCTGCCGAAAACGATAAGGCGGCATATCTTGGCGGTGCAGTTGTCGAACTCGATATCGTCGGGATAGCCGAGCCTCGCGCCCGTTTTGACGTTGATTATCTCTTTGCACTTCAAGTCGTTAAAGCTGTAAACCATAATATGACCTCACATTCTTGTCTGTTCAAGTTTATGTGAAGTTATTCGCGATTATTCTATCCCAGATATTTACAATAAACGCGCTTGCCGAATTTCTCCCCGACGACCTCGTAGCCGCATTTTTCGTAAAAGCCCCAAGCGTTGTTGAAGCTCGTAAGCGTTATCTTCAGGTAATCGTGGAGCCTTGCGCTGCGCTCGAAGGAGCTCATAAGCGATTTCGTAACGCCCTTGCCGCGGTATTTCTCAACGCACGCGGCGAAGCCTATGACGGCGCTGTCGGGGCTTTCGGCTCTGCCGAGGACGGCGGCTATCGGTTCGCCGCCCAGCTCCGCGTACAGCATCAAAAATCCCCTGTCGAGCCGCCTTGTCCAAGCCTCGCGGGAATACAGTCCCTCGTAATGCTCGCCGAGTATCGAATAGCACATATCGAGCACCTTTTTTAGCGTGCGCTCGTCGTTTATCTGCTTTATCGTGAAATCCATGTTACCCGAGCTTTTCCAGAGCGAATTTCTCCGCGTCCTCGACAGTTCCGCGGGCAAATTCGGAAATATCGGCGTTTTCGGGGTTCTCGATGAAATCCGTCACGAGGAAGCTCCCGATGCCGAGCGACTTGGCGGGCAGGATATCCTCGCCGACGCTGTTGCCTATCATTATGCACTCCGACGGCTGTCTGCCGAGCTTTTTCAGCAGCTCCTCATAGTACTTGGGGTTCGGCTTGCAGAACGTGCTGTTGTCGTAGTGGGTGACAAGCTTGAAATCGGAAAGCGACAGCCCGACCCACGCGAGCCTTGTAGCTACCGCGCACTCGGGGAAAATGGGGTTCGTGGCGAGGACCGTCTCCGCGCCCGCGCTCTTCAGCCGCTCCAGCATTGGCTTATGGTCGGGAACGTGCTTCAGGCACTGCTTTACCGCGTCAAACTCCTTGGTGTAGAAGTCGTCGCAGAACTCCCGAGCGTCGGGCTTATCGGGGAACGCCGAGCGGAAAACCTCCCAGAAAGCCCCGCTGTTCGGGCGGGAGCCATCGTTCTTTATCATAGCGCCCGTACCCTTCCAGACGTATTTTACAATGCTGTCGGGGTCGTCGTAGCCATACGGCGCGAGCTTTCTGCACAAGCCGCCGAAATAGTATTTTACAAATTCGTCCTGAACGAACGGCAACAGCGTGCCGTCCAAGTCAAACATCACCGTTTTTACCATTTTTTTCCTCTTTCCTTTTCTCCGCTATCATTCTGCGGCGCTCCTCGCGCTTTTGGAGCTTGGTCTCGTAGGACGATATGTCCTCCTCCGAGGCGGCGAACACCGTCCGCATGACCGTGTAATTATGCTCGGTTATCATGCACGCTTTCAGCTTGACGAGAAAGCTCTCGCTGCACGTTTTGCAGTCCGCGACGGTTTTGCAGGATTTCCCGTTATTGAAAAGCCACTGCCGCAGCGAAAGCGCTTCGCCGCATTTGGGGCATTTCAGCCCGACTACGCGGCTGTCGGACGCCATTTTCTTCAAGTCCTCGATATCGTTGACCGCATCCTTGAAAAGCGGCGCCTGCACTGCCGAGGAGTACTCGGCGTATTCGGCAATGCCGAGCGCCATATCG
The DNA here is from genome assembly GCA_023664705.1 of Lachnospiraceae bacterium. Taxonomy (GTDB): domain Bacteria; phylum Bacillota; class Clostridia; order Oscillospirales; family Ruminococcaceae; genus CAG-115. The sequence continues at coordinate 102,736 of JAMPFE010000005.1, forward strand.
AGCTTTTTGCACACCTCGTAGGTAAGAAAGGCGTCGTTGAACGCGTCGTGGACCTGAACGTCCAGCGGTATCTCAAGGCTCTCCGCGGCGGTCGACAGCGCGCACTGCAAATGCTCGCTTTTGAGCTGGCGATTGTAGATAAGCTGCAGATTTATGTAATCGCTGCCGAAGCTCGGGTCGAGACCGTGCAGGGTGAGGTTGTCGGCGAGCATGCCGAGGTCGTCGAAGCCCCATGTGATGAAGCGGAATTCCTCCCCGCACCACGCGGAAAAGCGCCTGAACGCCTGCGGGAACGTCTCCCCCGCCGTGAGCTGCATATCCGTGATGCCCGTTATCTGCGCGACGTGCGGGTTCATTTTCTTGTAGTATTTCGGGCGGACGTTTATCTTTATCTTGTCGATAAGGTTGAATTTCTCGTCCGTCTTTATCGCGCCTATCTGGATTATCTCGCCGTACAGCAGCAGCGGCGTGCGCACAGTTTTCGACGGATTTACCGCCTGATTCCATTCCAAATCCATTATAATGTAGTTCATATCATCATTCTTTCCGTGTCGGCTCGCAAAACCTCAAGCCCCTTTTTCAGTATGCCGTCAAGCCCGCTTTTCAAATCGCCGATAGTTTTTTCGGCGGGAATATCGGGCTTTATTCCGACGTTTACGTATTCGCTGCCGTCGGGCAGCCTGCTCCGCGTCGTCGCGATACTCACCGTTCCGCCGAGCGGCAGCTCCCGTATCATAGCCTCCGCGCCCGAGCCGTAAGTCGTTGCGCCGACTATCTTCGCTCTCCCCGACATTCGGAAATACGAGACGAAAGTCTCCGCCGCGCAAGCCGTTCCGCAGTTGGCAAGCAGCACCGCGGGCGCGGTCAGCTCCGCCTGCCCGCCGAAGTCGATAAAGCCGCCGACCTCGCCGTTGTCCTCCAAGCGCTCGTAATAGGTGTGTGTCGCGACCTCGTAAATTCTGCGCTGCCACGGGTCGGAGAGGTCGGGGGCGCTCATATCGATATACGGCTCCAAAGCGTGATATTTCGCGCTGTGGGACGGCGTTTTGCAGTCGGACTTAACGGGAAATTTTCCGCTTATGAAGCGCTTTGCTATCTCAAGCGGCGGGTCGCCCATGCCGCCCGGGTTGCCGCGAACGTCGATGATATACCCCCTGCAGCCCTTCAGCAGCGCGATATTCTCGGCGAACTCCCCGACTATCTCCGCGCTGTGGAAATCGAGCAGCTCAATAAACGCGAGGTCGTCCTCGGTCACGGAGATGATAAGGCTCTCCGAGCGGAAGCGCTCGGCAAGCGGCTCGGGAGGTCTTGCCGAAAGCTCGGCGAACACGGGCTCGCGCGGCTCGCTCTGCTTGAACGAGAACCCGCCCTTATCGGTGCCGACGGTGATGAGCTCCTCCGCGCCGAAATTCAACATCAGCGAGCACTCAACGCAGTCATAGAGCGCGAAAAGGCTCTCGGGCAGCTCGTGCCACCAGTAGGGGTACACGTATTTTTCGACGTATTCCGCCGTCGGCAGCCCCTGTATGCTCGTCAGCTCCGCAAACAGAAAGCGCTCCTCGGGCGCCGCCGCGAGCAGAAATTTCCCCTCGGCGCGCGTCACGCCGAACGGCACGCACCTGCCCTCGAAAAGCGCGGCGGGCGGCGACACCGAGGTGTGCCCGTCGCGGAGCAGCGCGTAAAAGCGCATCAGCAGGCGGTAAAATTCAAGGTCGCCCTCCGCGTTCATCACAAGCGGCAGAAAGCGCCTGTATTCGGCGTTCCAATCGACGTCGGAGCGCTCCGCCCAAAACGCGAAGTTGTACTCCGCCTCTTTCCATAAACAGGAAAGTGTGTAAATTCTTTCCTCAACGGTCATTTATATCACCAGATTGCCGCCGACGTTCTCGCGCCGCCACTCCACATACTCCCCGTATGTGCCTTGGCGGTCGTAGCAGCCGTCCTCGGTCAGCTCTATAATGCGGTTCGCGGCTGTGTCGAGTATCTCGTGGTCGTGCGTCGCGAAGAGGATGTTCCCCTTGAACTCGGAAAGCCCGTTGTTGACCGCGGTTATGCTCTCGAGGTCGAGGTGGTTCGTCGGACGGTCGAGTATCAGACAATTCGAGCGGAACAGCATCATTCGGCTGAACATACAGCGCACCTTTTCCCCGCCCGAAAGCACCTTTACGGGCTTGAAAACGTCGTCGCCGCTGAAGAGCATTCGCCCCAGAAAGCCGCGCAGATAGCTCTCCGTTTCGTCCTGCGAGTATTGTCTCATCCAGTCGAGGATAGATAATTCACAATCGTTGAAAAACGCGCTGTTGTCGTTCGGAAAATAGCTTACCGTGATAGTGCCGCCCCACTTGAACGTCCCCTCGTCGGGCTCCAGTTCCTCTGTGAGTATGCGGAAAAGCGTCGTCACGGCTATCTCGTTCGCGCCCACAAACGCTATCTTGTCGCCCTTTGCAACGGTAAAGCCGACGTTGTTCAGCACCTTAACGCCGTCGACCGTTTTCGACAGCCCCGTCACTTGGAGAATGTCCTTCCCCGCCTCGCGCTCCATATCGAAGCCGATATACGGATATTTGCGCGAGCTGGCGGGCATTTCCTCAACGGTCAGCTTGTCGAGCAGCTTGCGGCGCGAGGTCGCCTGCTTGGACTTGGACTTGTTCGCGGAGAAGCGCGCTATAAAGTTCTGGAGCTCCTTTATCTTCTCCTCGGCTTTCTTGTTCTGGTTCTTTATCATGCGCTGAACGAGCTGCGAGCTTTCGTACCAGAACTCGTAGTTGCCGACGTACATCTTTATCTTGCCGTAATCGATATCGACGATATGCGTGCAGACGTTGTTCAGGAAATGTCGGTCGTGCGAAACCACGATGACCGTGCCGAAATAGTCCGCGAGGAAGTCCTCGAGCCACGAAACGGCTTCCACGTCGAGGTGGTTGGTCGGCTCGTCCATGAGGATTATCTCGGGATTGCCGAACAGGCACTGCGCGAGCAGCACCTTGACCTTTTCGTTGCCCGTAAGGCTCGACATCTGATTGTAAAGTATCTCCTCGGGCAGTCCCAAGCCCTGTATCAGCTTGGACGCGTCGCTCTCGGCTTCCCAGCCGTTCAGCTCGGCGAACTCCGCCTCGAGAACGCTCGCGCGCTCGCCGTCCTCGTCGGAAAAATCCTCCTTGGCGTACAGCGCGTCCTTTTCCTTCATTATGTCGTAGAGCCTTTGGTTGCCCATTATCACCGTGTCCTGCACCGTGAATTCGTCGAACGCGTAATGGTCCTGCCGCAGCACGCTCATGCGCATTTCGGGCGGGCGCGTTACCGTGCCCTTTGTCGGCTCCAGCTCGCCGCAGAGCACGCGCAGGAACGTTGATTTCCCCGCGCCGTTCGCGCCGATAACGCCGTAGCAGTTGCCGTTCGTGAACTTCAAGTCCACGTCCTTGAAGAGCACCTGCCCGCCGAAGCTTACGTTTACATCGCTTACCGTAATCATTTAGTCCTTAATACCTTTCCTGTTCCACCTTATTGCCGTTCTGTAACCGAGCTTGGCGTACCACTGTGCCACGCCCGTGTAGTGTATATAGCTTATATCGCAGCCCTCGTCTTTGAGTATTTGCGTCGCGCACTTGACCATCGTCAGCCCTATGCCCTTGTTCCGATATTCGGGAACTGTTCCTACGCAGCCGGGAACGCCTATTTTCAAATTGCGACCGTTTACGCTGTGTTCTCCCATATCGTAGATATGGCAGAAGCTCGCGATCTTTCCCTCTACAAGACCGCAGAACACGCAGTCGGTCTCGTTGAAATATTGCAGCCAGTCTCCGTCGACCTTTGCCACCGCCGCTCTCAGCTCGTCAAGACCGCCGCCGTAAAACCCGAACGAAACGCCGTCCAAGCGCCGCTCGTAAACGCTCGGATCAAATTCGTCAAGCGGGAGTATCATCTCCTCAAAGACGTATTCCTCGGGCAGAGCGCGGATATGCGCGCTCTCGAAGAAATTCGGGTGCAGCGCGTTGAAAAGCGCGGTAAAATCGCGTTTATCCATGGTTCAGATGCTCGCGAACGCCTGTTTGAGGTCGTCGAGAATGTCCCCGACGTTCTCCAGCCCCACCGAGAAGCGTATCAGACCGCCGTCGATACCCGCCGCGACGAGCTGCTCGTCGGTGAGCTGGCGGTGCGTCGCGCTCGCGGGGTGCAGCACGCACGTGCGTATGTCCGCGACGTGCACTTCATTGCTGGCGAGCTTCAGGCTGTCCATAAACTTGACCGCGGCGGCACGCCCGCCCTTTATCGAGAACGAGATAACGCCGCTGGTGCCGTCTGGGAGATACTTCTTCGCCAGCTCGTGACCCTTGCTCCCCTCGAGCGCGGGGTAGGTGACGAACTCCGTCTTGCCCGTGCTTTGGATATATTTTGCGACCGTCAGCGCGTTCTCGCAGTACTGTTTCATGCGCACGGGGAGCGTCTCCAGCCCGAGGTTCAGCAAAAACGACGAATTTGCAGCGGGATAGCACCCGAAGTCTCTCATAAGCTGCATTCTCGCTTTAACGATATACGGCGCGAAAGCGTACTTCTCGGTGTAGACAACGCCATGGTAGCTCTCGTCGGGCTCGGTCATGCACGGGAATTTTCCGCTCGTCCAGTCGAATTTGCCGCTGTCCACGATAACGCCGCCGACCTGCACCGCATGCCCGTCCATATATTTCGACGTGGAATGCACGACGATATCCGCGCCCCACTCTATCGGGCGGCAGAGAATGGGTGTCGCGAAGGTGTTGTCGATTATCAGCGGAACGCCGTGCGCGTGAGCCGCCTTAGCCCACATTTCGATGTCGAGGACGGTCAGCGCGGGGTTCGCGAGAGTTTCACCGAAAACCGCCTTGGTGTTGTCCTTAAACGCCGCGTTGAGCTGCTCCTCGGTCGCGTCGTGGTCGACCCAGATGCACTCGATGCCCATGCGCTTCAGCGTCACGCCGAACAGGTTTATCGTGCCGCCGTAAATCGACGAGCACGCGATGAAGCTGTCCCCCGCCTCGCAGATGTTCAAGATCGACAGCAGCGACGCCGCCTGCCCGCTGGACGTGCACATAGCCGCAACGCCGCTCTCAAGCGCCGCTATCTTCTTCTCCACGCAGTCGGTGGTGGGGTTCTCGAAGCGCGAGTAGATGAGGCTCTTGGTGGGGTCGTCGAATACCGCCGCCACGTCGTCCGTGCTGTCGTAGACGTAGGTGGTGCTCTGAACTATCGGCATAACGCGCGGCTCGCCGTTTTTGGGTGTGTAGCCCTCATGTAAGCATTTTGTTTCTATTTTCATAATAATTCTCCTTTGTGAATTTGATATTATTCGTCAATGCCCGCACGACCACTGGTCGCGCTGGTATTGCTCGTATTCCAGCTCGTCGGTAAGCTCCTTGAGCGCGTCGATGAGCTTATCCGTCTCCTCGTCGGTGCCGACGGTTATGCGCAGATAGTTGTCAATGCGCGGCTTGTTAAACCACCGCACGTAGATGTCGCGCGATTTCAGGAACTCGAATATCCCCTGCGCGTGGCATTGCGGATGTGTGGCAAAGAGGAAGTTCGTTTGGCTGTCGGGGAGCTTAAAACCCATTCTCCGCAGCTCTCCCGCGAGCCGTTCGCGCGTCGCGATAACGCGCTTCAGCGTCGCTTGGAAGTACTCCTCGTCCTCGATAGCCGCGACCCCCGCCGCCTGCGCGATACTGTCCACGGGATAGCTGTTCATGCTGTCCTTAGCCGCGTAGATAGCCGAGATCGCGGTCTTGCTGCCCATAGCCCAGCCTAGCCGCATTCCCGCCATGCTCCGCGACTTGGAGAACGTCCGCGTTATCACGAGATTGTCAAATTCTTCCAGCAGCGGCACGGCGGAAGTTCCCCCGAAATCCACGTAAGCCTCGTCGATTATGACCACACTTTCGCGGTTATTGCGCATTATCTCGCGGATAAAATCCAATCCGCGCCCGATAGAAGTGGGGGCGTTGGGGTTCGCGATGACCACGCCGCCGTTTTCCCGAGCGTAGTCCGCCGCGTTAATGCCGAAGTCCTCGTCGACGGGTATCGTCTCGTAGGGGATATTGAGAATATCGCACCAGACGGTGTTGAACGAGTAGGTCACGTCGGGGAAGATTATCGGCTTTCGCGAGTTAAAGAACGCCCGAAAGCACAGCGAGAGCACGTCGTCGGTGCCGTTCCCCGCGAAAACGTTCTCCGGCAGCAAGCCCTCGCGCTTGGCAATGGCGTTCACGAGCGGCACGGCGTTCGCGCTGGGGTACTTTTTGAGGTTCGACGCGTCATACTCCCGAATAGCGGCTATAGCTCTCGGCGACGGCGGGTACGGATTTTCATTCGCGTTCAGCTTGATGAAATCCGTTTTGTTCGGCTGCTCGCCCGCGGTGTACGGCTCGATTTTTATCAGATTATCTTGCCAGCTCATAGTTTCCTCCAAAAAATAAAGCCCGTTCTTATCGCAAGAGCAGGCTTTATGGCAGAACAATTTCCAAATTTACGCACGGCAAAGCCGCACGCTCAACCAATTACAGCTCCTCCGAATCGTCCTCGTCAAGCTCAAAAACAAGGTGCTTTCCGCAGTTCGGGCAGTCCATGCCGCCCGCGTTTGCCTGCTCGTAGTCAAAGCGGATAGCGTTTCCGCAGCTCGGGCAGACGGTCTCGTACATATCGGCAAGCTCCTCGTCGATATCGTCGTAGTAATCGTCGTCATCATCGTCAACGCCGTAGACCTCGTCCTCAAGGTCCGCAAGGCTCTCCTCGACGTCGGTCATAACGGAAGCCACGTCGTCGAGCTCCTCGTCGACCTCGGCGAGGTTCTCCGCGATATCCGCGAGCACGTCGAGAATGCCGTTTACTATCTTGTCCTCTGTGTTAAGCCCCTCGGCAAGCCCCTTCAGATAAGATACCTTTTCACCGATAGTCATAGTGCAGCCCTCACTTTACTCTTTCCATATATTCGCCCGTGCGGGTGTCGATACGAATGACCTCGCCCTCGTTGATGAACAGCGGCACGCGAATTTCCGCGCCCGTCTCGAGGGTCGCGGGCTTGGTGGCGTTGGTCGCGGTGTTCCCCGCGAAGCCGGGGTCGGTCTGAGTTACCTGAAGCTCAACGAAGTTGGGCGGCTCCACGCCGAAAACCTTGCCCTTGTAGGACAGCACCTTGCACATCATCTCTTCCTTGACGAACTTGAAATTATCGCCGACCTCGCTCGCGTTCACGGGAACGTCCTCGTAGGTCTCCTGATCCATAAAGTGATACAGCTCGCCGTCGGAGTAGGAATACTGCATGTCCTTTCTCTCAACAAAAGCCGTAGGGAACTTAGCCGACGGGTTGTAGGTCTTTTCAACCACCGAGCCCGTGATAACGTTCTTCACCTTGGTGCGGACGAACGCGGCGCCCTTGCCCGGCTTAACGTGCTGGAACTCGATGATCTGCATTACGTTTCCGTCCTCTTCAAATGTCATTCCGTTTCTGAAATCTCCCGCTGTAATCATAGCGAACCTCCAAATAGTTTTTGATAATAATTATATTGACCCGATAAACGCTCCTCGGGAAAACACATCACATTTTATATTGTACCAAATTTCCGCGCATATTTCAAGCACTTTTTTTAAAAAACTTGAAAATATTGCATATTTTTTAACGGTCAGATATGCACAAGGCTTTTGGTCGCGGCTGTGAGATCCGCGCAGCCCTCCTCCGTCAGCACCGCCATATCGCTTATCTTCACGCCGAAGCGCCCCGTGCTTATCCCGCAGGCGGTCGAAAGCGCGGTCTTGGCTTTCAGCGTAACGCTGCTGCCCTGCCGCAGAAACGGCGGCTCGACGGCTTCCAAGCCTATCCCGTGCGCGAAGTTCACCGAGCAGTACTTGTCCGCGCCCCAGGCGTTCAGCGTTGCCTTTGCCACGCTGTCGGCGACCTTGCCGCCTATGCCCGCGCGGAGGGTCTTTAGCCCGTCCTGCAGCGCGCACGCGACCGCGTTGTACATATTGTCGCGCGTCGAGTCTATCGAGCCGACCGCGACCGTTCTGCACATAGACGCGCAATAGCCGTTATACCGCGCGCCGAATTCCAGAATAAGGAGATCCCCGTCCCGTATCTGCCTGTCGGACGGCTTGGAGCGCTGATTTGCGGTATTCTCGCCCGACAGCACAACGGTCGGGAACGCTGTCTCCTCCGCGCCGTAATCCATTATATAAAAGCCCAGCAGCGCCGCTATCTGCCGCTCGGTCATTCCCTTGCGCGCCGTGCCGAGTATGCGCTCGTAAGCCTTGTCGCATATCTTCTGCGCGTTGAGTATCGCGACTATCTCCTCGTCAGCCTTGACCGTCCGCATCTGCACAAGCTTTTCCGACAGCTCGTCGGAGGCGAGCACGTTCGCGTAATGGAGCTGCTCCTTGTAGGTGTTGAACTCGGCGACGGTTATCTTGTCGGCTTCCGTGTAAATGCGCTTGACGCTGTATTTTATCAGCAGCTCGAGCATCTGCCTGCCGCTGCTGAGCACCTGCACCGAAAAGCCGTCCGCTTTCCCGACCGCCTCCTCGAAATCCCGAGCCGTCACAAACAGTATGCACCGCTCGTGAAATGCGAGCAGAATAGCGTTCTCAACGGGAAACCCGCATATATACCTCAGCGAAAGCGGCGAGGTTATCAGCGCGGCGCCGCGCTCGTCGGGAAGCCAATCGATAATACTGTCGACACGGCTCATTTCTGTTCACCGAAGAGATAATCCAGCGCGTTCAAAGCCAGCATATAGCTGATTTTCCCGAAGCCCGCGATGCTGCCGCGGCATACGGGCGCGATAACGCTCGTTTTGCGGAACTCGTCGCGGTTGTGGATGTTGCTCAAATGCACCTCTATAACGGGAACGGTTATCGCTGCGATAGCGTCGCGTATCGCGTAGCTGTAATGCGTATACGCGCCCGCGTTGAGGATGACCCCCGCGCAGTCCAGACGAGCCTCGTGCAGGCGGTCGATAATGCTGCCCTCGCTCGAGCTCTGGAAGAACGTCATATCGTACCCCATATTCTTCGCTCTCATAAACAGCTCGTCGTTGATAGCCTGCAGCGAATCGCCGCCGTAAACCGCGGGCTCGCGCTCGCCAAGAAGATTTAAATTCGGACCGTTGATAACCAGAATTTTCATAGTTTCCCTCCGTTCGGGAGCTATAAGCTCTCGTAATATTTTTTCATCTCCGCGGCGTCCTCCGCCTGAGTGCCGTCGCTCTCGCAGATCACCGACGGCTGCAGCTTCCGCTTGTGAAGCTCCTCCATAAGCGGCTCATACCGCGGACCGTACCGCTCGTCCGCAAAGGTAAGGTGGCGCTTTTCGCCGCCCGCCGTGTACTCTATCCTGCTGAAATGCACGTGCATATTCGACAAACGCTCGTGCCCGAGCTCATTTTCGATAAGGTCGAGCATTTTCGCGTAGTCCTCGCGCGTTTTTATGCCGCCGAGAGTGCGCGCGTTCAGATGCCCGAAATCCACCGTCGGCAAAAACCGCTCGTCAACCCCGCAGAGCTCCAGGACCTCCTCGAGAGTGCCGAGCTGATTTATCTTGCCCATTGTTTCGGGGCATATGATAATATCCGACAGCCCGTTCTCGTCAAGCGCCTTTTGCGCGAGCGTCAGCGTCCGTTTCGCAAGGTAAGTCGCCTCGGCTCGGGTCATTTTCGAGCACGACCCCGAATGTACCACTATCTTCCGCGCGCCGACGGACTTCGCGGCTTTCGCGGCTTCGAGAATGTAGTTCACGCTGTTCAGGCGCTTTTCCTCCTCGACCGACGACAGCGAGATAAAATAAGGCGCGTGCAGCGTAATATAAATGCCGTTTTCCTCGGCGAGCCCCGGCAGCTCGTTCACGGCAGCCTCGCTTATGCGCACGCCGCGCCCGCACTCTATCTCGTAGCCGTTCAGCCCGAGCTCCCCCAGATATTGCGGCAGCTCCGCGGGGAATTTTCTCTTTCCCCAGCTAAGGGAATTTCCGCCGGGTCCGAATGTAATCATTATTTCAACTCCAGATCATCGTAATTTCTTTGGAACACAAGGCTCTCTATCTTCCTTTTCAAACGGAACGTCCACTTATTTTCCAGATGAAACGGCTCCACGAGGACCGTCCGCATCCCCGCCAGATTGCCCGCCATAACGTCCGTGAAAATCTGGTCGCCTATGACCAGCGTCTCGGACTTCTTCGCGCCCATAGCCTTTACGGCGCGGTTCACTCCGAACGTCAGCGGCTTTGCGCCGTTCGCGGTAAACTGCAGCCCCAGAATACCCGCAAGCGGTGCGACGCGCCTTGTGTTATTGTTGGACACGACGCGCATTTTAATTCCCAGACTGCGCATTTTCTCCAGCCAATCCGTAATGCCGTCCTCGGCGGCGGGGTTCCCGTGCATTGAAAGCGTATTGTCCATATCGAGTATCATCGCGGAGACGTTGTTCTCATAAAGGAAATTCTCGTCTATCATAAGCACGTTTTTCAGCCAGAACGTCGGTTTAAAAAGCATCTTTACCCCCGCCCGCGTACTTGGTCCGAGAGAAGCCCGCGGCGGCAGCCTTTGCCTTTTCCTCGCTCTTCGCGTAAACGTTCAGCGAAAGCAGGTCGCCGTCGGTATAAAAGCCCGCGCCGATACGGTACGTCCCGTCCGAGCCTACCAGCGAAAACGCCTTGCAGCTCAGTCTCGTCGGGATAGTCATCATCTCGGCGTTCGGCGGAACGCTCTTGTCGAACGCGCTCTCCATAAGACGCGCGGGCGCGAGCGTCTTGTGATCCTCCGAATGGAGCGCGGAAGCGTACATCGTCGTCTCGTCCTCGGGGTCGTCGGGGTAGAAAATGAAGCTCCCCTGCTCCTTTCTTTCCATTATCCAGCTCTCCTGAACAACGACCTCCCAGCCGAAGTCCAGCTTATACGTTTTAAAACCCATATTACCTCCAAAGCGTTTCGGTATACAGCGAAAATCCTCTTACAGCAATTAAAGCGGACAAAAACTGCCCGCTTCAACCGTTTTTTCTGTTAATCAGCGCAAATCAGAACTTGCGCTTGCGAGCAGCTTCGGACTTCTTTTTACGTTTTACCGAAGGCTTTTCGTAATGCTCTCTCTTACGAACTTCAGCAAGAACGCCGTCCCTTGCGCATGAACGCTTGAAACGCTTAAGAGCGGTATCAAGAGATTCATTTTTACCAAGACGAATTTCTGCCATCTATATTTTCCCTCCCTTTGCCATCGGGCATAGGTTATCTACAAGTAGTAGTATACATAGAGTATATGAAATATTATACAACATAACTCCCGATTTGTCAAGAGATTATCCAAAAAAATTAAGCACTTTTAATTTTTTGGCAATTTTGCCCAAATCCTCTTAACATTATTCGGTTATTATCCCCGAAATATCCACCTTCTCTCCGTCCGCCCAGAGGTGCTCGAGCTGATAAAACTCGCGCGTTTCCTCCAGAAAAACGTGCACGATAACGTCCACATAGTCCAGCACTATCCAGTTGCGGCTCTGCGCGCCCTCGACGCTTTTGGGAGTTACGCCCGCCCGTTCCATGCGGTATTCCACCTCGTCGGCAAGCGCCTTCACCTGCGTGGTCGAGGACGCGGACGCTATCACGAAATAGTTCCCGAGTATCGTCAGATCGCCCACCTTAAGGGCGGTTATCTTCGTCGCCTTCTTGCTGTCAAGCGCCTTTACGGCTATCTCAAGTTCTTCTCTGTCGGTCATAGGCTCTCCTTATTTTTATTGAATTGCAGATAATAGTTATACGCCTCAAACGTTGAAAGCGGCAGCATACCGCACTTTGCGCACACGCTGCTTATCTGATAGATAAGCGCCACGGACATCGCCAGATCGAGATCCTTATAGCAATATTCGCGCATCCTCTCAACGCCCTTGTAGCTGCGCTCCTCCGAAATCATATCGCCGAGGTACACTATCTTTTCAAGGTCGCTCATTCTCGCGCAGCCCACGGTATGATAGCGAACGGCGCGTATCACCTCGCCGTCGTCGATTTTCAGCACCTCGCGGACGTAATATCCCCCCGCGACGCCGTGCCAAAGCGCCTTTGCGGCAATTTCGGCGGGGTCGGGAGACAGCCCGCTGTCCACCGTGTATTGCTTCTGCCGCTCGGGCAGATCCTCCTTCATTATATCGTGCAGCATTCCCGCGAGATAGCTGCGCTGCTTGTCCGCGCCGAATTTCTCCGCGAGCCTGAAACACTCCTCCGCCACGTTCATGCTGTGCTGAAAGCGCTTCTTCGACAAGCGCTCCCTCAGCAAGTCCTCGTAGCGGTCGTAATCCACATACTTACTCAACTTTTTGACCTCTGTACAAATCATTCGCCGCGATATATCCGGCAACGCTCCGCGGCACAAGCTCCGAGACGTCCCGTCCCTCGGCGAGCCTTTCGCGGACCTCCGTCGACGAAACGTCCACTACCGCCGTCGGCAGCACCTTTACCCTGCCCATTTCCGCCGCGAACTCCAGCATATCCGTGAAATTATCCCCGCCGCGCGCAACGGCAACGACCTTGCTCTCCTTCAAAATGCTTTCATACTTGTACCATTTCTCGAACGAAAACAGCATATCCCCGCCTATAAGCAGATAGAACTGCGCGTCGGGACACCGCTTCGCGAGCGCCCTGATAGTGTTTATCGTGTAGCTCACGCCGCCCATTTCGCGCTCTATATCGCTTATCTCGACTTCGCACTTGTCCGAAATGCCCGAAAAAGCCAAGCGGCACATCTCCGCGCGTTCGTCGAACGGCAGCAGCCTTGTATCCTTATGCGGCGACTCGAACGTCGGCACGATAAGCAGCTTTCGCAATTTAAGCTGCTCTATCGCCTCTTTCGCGAGATTTACGTGCCCGTTATGCACGGGATTGAACGCTCCGCCGAAAATTCCCGTCTTAATCAAGCTCGATCACCCGCTTCTTTGGGTCGCGGCTTCTGCGCCACAGCACGAGCTTCCGCCCGATGACCGCCACGACCTCCGCTTCAAGCCGCGGCGCTATGGCGTCGGCAGCCTCGCGCGCGCTGTACTCGCAGCTCTCCTGAACCCCTATTTTGATAAGCTCCCGCGCGTTTATCGCGTTTTCGAGCTGATTTATTATCTCGTCGGTAATGCCGAGCTTTCCGATATAGAATATCGGCGTATAGCTCTGCGCAATTGAGCGCAAATGCGCCCTTTGTTTGCTTGTCAACATTTAAGAAAATTTCTCCTCCAGTATCTTGGAAAGCTGCCCGAACGCGTTTGCGCGGTGGGAGATCCTGTTCTTCTCCTCCTCGCCGATAGTCGCCATGCTCTCGTCGTCGTCCAGCATAAAAATGGGGTCGTAGCCGAAGCCGTTCTTGCCCTTGGGCTTTTCCCCTATGTAGCCGCTGACCTCGCCCCTCACGGAGTATTCATCGTCCTCGGCATATATGAAATAAATCGAGCATACGAACCGCGCGTCGCGAAGCTCCCTCGCAACGCCGTGCATTTCATCGAGAACCTTTTTGCAGCGCTCCTTGTCGCTTGCGCCCTCGCCGGCGTAGCGCGCGGAATACACTCCCGGAGCGCCGTCCAGAAAGTCAATCTCCAGACCGCTGTCGTCCGCGATAGTCGGCGTTTTGGTAGCCTCCCAGACCGCGCGCGCCTTAATGTGAGCGTTCTCCTCGAAGGTATCGCCGTCCTCGACGATCTCCTCGTCGAAGCCCGCGTCGCGCATAGACACAACCTCGAACCCGAACGGCGACAGCAGCTCCCTGAACTCGCGGAGCTTCCCCGCGTTGTTTGAAGCGATTATCAGCCGTTTTCGCCCCGGTATACTTTGCTCTTCACTCGATCGTTGATGTTCCATAAAAAAATCCTTTCGTCAAAAATTGTTATCTTTTATTATAGCACAAAAGTTTTAAGATGTCAAGACCTCGCGGCTATATCTCACCGTTGTAATACCGTGTGATAAGCTCCGTCATACTTGAAGCGACTTTTTCCCAACAACATTCCTCGCCCATATCCTCGTGCATCCAAATATAGATAGTGCTCTCGTCGATAACGCCGTCCTTATCGGCGCGGTAGCAGTAATAGTCGCCGCAGCCGTTCCCCGCGAAAAAGAGCAGCCTGCCAAGTCTCTCCTCATACGCGCCCTCGCCGAACTCCCGTTCGTAAAACGACCTCATGCTTTTGTTAAGCTCCGCCTGTTCCGTTATTTCCTTAGCCGACAGAAGAAGCCATTTATCGCCGTCAAGCTCCCGCAGCAGCGCCCTCAACTCTTTCGGAAACGGATAGCCGACCGCCTTTTCGGCGCGTTTTATCTCGCTTTCGGGGCAAGGCGGCTGTATCTTTACATAATCGTTATCCTTAGACAGCTCCGAGATCAATTCCTTGTACATAACGCATTCTCCTAATCTTTACCCCTCAGTCAAACAGCGCATTGACATAATCCTCGGGAATAAACTCCTGCATGTAACGGTACGGCAAACCGGAATTATTCGCCGCACCGCGAGGTAAAAAATCCCTCCGTCCACATAGCTTTATCCACCTCATATTCGTCCGTCACAAAGCAATTCAGCGGATAATCCTTGAAGCCCTCCAAATTTTTGAAGCATTCAATCGCGTCATTAGCCCTTTCAACAGTCGAAAACACTCCCAACAGCTTTTCTTCATCATGGCTGCCAAAATCATCGGTTAACTCATGGACGTGCCATAACAAATATACTTTCATATAGACCCCCAAATACCGACTTATCGTTTTAGCCGCCCTCAGTCAAACAGCGCGTTAACATAATCCTCGGGAACAAACTCCTGCAGGTCCTCAATCTTCTCGCCCACGCCGACCAGCTTCACGGGCAGCCCGAGCTCGTTCTTTATCGGGATTATAATGCCGCCCTTAGCGGTGCCGTCGAGCTTTGTGAGGACTATCCCCGTTATCTCGGCGCTCTCGTTGAACAGCCTTGCCTGATTTACGGCGTTCTGCCCCGTGGTCGCGTCGAGAACGAGCAGCGTCTCCACGCTCGCCTCGGGGAGCTCTCGGCTGATGATACGCGCTATTTTTTTCAGCTCCTCCATAAGGTTCTTCTTGTTGTGGAGTCTCCCCGCCGTATCGCAGAGCACGATGTCCGCGCCGCGCGCTTTAGCCGCCGAAATAGCGTCGAAAACCACCGCCGCGGGGTCGCTGCCCTCGCCGTGCTTTACGATATCGACGCCCGCGCGCTCCGTCCAGACGTTGAGCTGGTCGATAGCCGCCGCGCGGAACGTATCGGCAGCCGCCACGATGACCTTGTTGCCGCCCGCCTTGAACCGCGCCGCCATTTTGCCGATAGTGGTGGTCTTTCCCGCGCCGTTCACGCCGATGACCATGATAACGGACGGCTTGGTCTCGAGCTTCATCTCATTGCCGCCCGAAAGTATCCCCGTAATAATGTCTTTCAGCATCTGCTTTACGTCCGCGGGCTCGGTAGTCCCCGTGCGCTTGACCTCGGCGCGGAGCTTATCGCAGATGTCCGCGCTCGTTTCCGCGCCGATGTCGGAGAGGATAAGCGTCTCCTCAAGCTCGTCGAAGAAGTCCTCGTCGATTTTCGTAAAGGAATTTATCAGCACCTCGACCCTGCTCACAAAGCCGTCCTTGGTCTTTTTCAAGCCCTCGCGCAGCCTGTACAGGCTCTCCTCCTTTTGTTGAGCCTCGTATTCCTCCATATACTCGATATCCGCCTCGTGGTCGGTGAATATCGGCGTAACGCCCTGCAATCGCTCCAGCAGCGACGAGCCGCCCTCGGCGGTCTCCCCGCTCTGAACGTCCTCTTCCTCGTCGGGAACGTCAACTATCTTCCTGCGCTTGAATTTGTCAAATAATCCCATTTAATTCTCCTTAGTTGGTAACGCCGTCCAACTCGTCCGTCAGCTCCTGTCTCAGCAGCCGCGAAACGCCCTTTTCCTGCATAAACACGCCGTACAGCACCGAGCAGCCCTCGATAGTGCCGCGCCTGTGCGAGATTATCATAAGCTGCGTGCGGCGGCTGAAGCGGTTCAGATACGCGATGTACTTTTCAACGTTCACCACGTCCAGCGCCGCGTCGACCTCGTCCAGCATACAGAACGGCGTGGGTCGGTGCATAAGTATCGCGAAGTAAATTGTGATAGCGACCATGGTCTGTTCGCCGCCCGACAGCGAGATAAGGTTCTTGATGACCTTCCCCGGGGGCGCGGCGTTTATCTCGATGCCCGAATTAAGCACGTCGTCGGGGTTTGTGAGCTCCAGCTCCGCGTGCGCGCCCGCGCCGAATATCTGCACGAAGATCTCCTTGAAGTGCTTGTTGATGTCGGAAAAGCTCTCCAGAAACCGCGTTTTGATGTCGCCCGTAAGCTGCTCGATAAGCTTCTCCAGCTCGCGCTTCGCGTCCTCAATATCGCGCAGCTGCGCCGACTGAAACTCGTACCGCTCTGAAACAAGCTGATACTCCTCTATGCTCTCCATATTGACGATGCCCATAGCGGAAATGCGCTTGGAAAGCTCCGCGAGGTCGTTTTCCGCAGCCAGAAGATTTTCGGGCAGCGTCGCCTGTTCGGTCGCCTGCGACACGGTAAGCTCGTAGCTGTCGAAAAGCAGCGAGACAATCTTGTCGTATTCCTTCTGCAGCGCCACCTGCCGCTCGTCAAGACGCGCCACCTCGCGCGTGAATTTTTCCTTGTTCCTGTTTGCCTCGGAAATGTCCCCGTGCAGCGCGTTTATCTTCTTGTCGAACTCGTTTATCTCGTTCGTCAGCGCCGTTATCTCCTCGTTTTTCTCGGAAAGCTCGCCGCTGCTTGCCTCTATCTCGCGCTTTATGCGCTCTATCTTCTCGCGTATCTCGCGGTCGCTCTCGTCCAGCTCGCTCATCGCCTGCCGATAGCCGCCGCCGCTTTCGAGCAGCGTTCTGCGGTTGTCCTCGATATTCTTTATCTGCTGCTTTTTCAGATCTATCTCGTGCAGCGCGTCCAGCCGCTCCTCGTTGAGCTTCAGTATCCTCTCGGAAACGTCTCTTATCCTGTTCTCCGCCTCGGAGCGCTCTCCGCTCTGCGCCTCGTGCTTTTTCTCAAGCTCCTCCGTCCTTTCGGACAGCGCCGCGATCTCCTTTTCGGCGGCGGCGATAATATCGTTCTGCTGCGCGAGCTGCCTGTCAAAGCCCGCCAAGGTCTGCCGCGCGGTCTCGCCCTGATTTTCAAGCTGCTCGATAAGGCTCGTCAGTCGAGAAATCTCCGCGCCCGTGCGGATATCCTCCTGCTCGAGCCCGCGAATTTTGTCCGCCATGCCCTCGGATTCGATATTGAATTTGGCGACCTCCGCTCTGTAGCGCTCAAACTCCTCGTTCATCGCCTTAGCGCTCTCGCGGAGCTTGGATATCTCCGAATACAGCGCGTCGAGCTCCTGCTTGCGGGAGATAATGCCGCCCTTGTTTATGCGCGAGCCGCCCGTAAACGAACCGCCCGCGTTGACAAGCTGCCCGTCCAGCGTCACGATGCGGAACTTATATCCGTACTTTTTGCCTATAACGGTCGCCGTGTCTATATCGTCCACCACGGCGGTCATACCGAGCAGATTTCCGATAATATTCGCGTATTCGTCGCCGCACTCCACAAGCTCGCTCGCCATGCCCTCGAAGCCCGCCTCGCTCTGAAGCCGCGGCTCGTTGAGGTACCTCCCCTTCATCGAGGTCAGCGGATAAAACGTCGCGCGCCCCGCGTTCGTCTCCTTGAGGAAGCGTATGCAGCGGTTAGCCGTCTCCTCGTTGTCGACGATTATGTTCTGCATAACGGACTGCAGAACCGTCTCGACAGCGGTGACGTACTTTTCGGGCACGGTGATAACGTCCGCGACAATGCCGTGAATACCCGTCAGCCGTCCCTGCTCACCCGCGGTGATTATCTCCTTTACGGAGCGGTAGTAGCCCTCCTTGCTCTTTTCGATATCGGAGAGCACCTTGTAGCGCTGCTGTTTCTCGCCGAGCTTGGAGTTCGCCTGCTCGAGAGCAGTCCGCGCCTCGTTCAGACGCTTTTTCTTCCCCTCGGCAAGCCGCTCCATACCCGCGAGCTTATTCTGCGCGGCAGCCTTTTCCTCGGCATTGCCTTGGGCGGTTTTCCGCACCCCGGCAAGCTCGCTCCTGTAGCCGCTTACCTTGCTTTCACCCTCGGAGAGGTCTGCAAGGAAGCCGTTCTTCTGCTCCGTTATCTCCTCGGCAGTGCGCCTCGCCAGCGACGCTGCAAGCTCCTGCTTGGTAGCCTCCGCGCGCGCCGCGGCTATCTCGCTCTCCAGCGCGGAATACTCCTCGCCCGCCTCGGTATTCCGCTTGGAAATTTCATCCAGCCTGCTCTGCAGCTCTCCCGACTGCCGCTCCAGTTCGTCCGCGTTTTTCCGCAATTCGGCAATTTCGCCGTTGATTTTCTCAATTTGCTCGTCGAACGCGCGGCTGTTCTGCTCCGCGTTTTTAAGCTGTTCGGTAAGCTCCCCGCGGCGCTGCTCGTTGTGCTTTAAATCGTTTTCCGCCACGGAAATGCCCGAGCGCTTCTCCGACAGCTCGTCGTTGGCGCTCTGTATGCTCGAACGCACGCGCTCCAGCCGCGCCTGCGCGGACAATTTATCGTCGCCGAGCTTTTCTATCTGCTCCTCGGCTTTCTCGATATCGCGCTCGTAATGCTCGCATTCGCCGCGGTTGAGCAATAGATCGTCCCCGAGCTTGGAGAGCTCCTCGCGCTTTTCGTTCAGCCTCGCCACGGAAACGGAAATTTCCAGCTCCTTTTTTTGCGCCAGCAGCTCCGAAGCCAAAATCGCCTTCTCCGACTGCCTTTTCAGTATCGGCAGCCGCTCCTCATCGACGCGTATCAGATCGCGCTGTCGGATAATATTATCCTCCGCCTGCGCGAGCTGCTTTTCCGCGTCCGCTTTCTTATGCAGGAACAGCGAAACTCCCGCCGCCTCCTCGAATATCTCGCGGCGCTGGGTGTCGCGCGCGTTGATTATCTCGGCAACTCTGCCCTGCCCGATTATCGAATAGCCGTCGCGCCCGAGCCCCGTGCCCATAAGCAGCTCCTGAATATCGCGCAGCCGCGATTTTTTGCCGTTTATGAGATACTCGCTCTCGCCCGAGCGGTAGAGCTTCCGCGAGATAACGACCTCGTCCGAATCGACGGAAAGCGCCCTGTCGGCGTTGTCTATCGTCAGCGCGACCTTCGCGAAGCCCATGGGCTTGCGCTCCACGGTCCCGTGGAAGATAACGTCCTCCATTTTCTCGCCGCGCAGAGTTTTAGCGCCCTGCTCGCCCATTACCCACCGCAGCGCGTCCGAAATATTGCTCTTTCCGTTGCCGTTTGAGCCGACGACGGCAGTCGTCTTGGTATCGAACGTCAGCACGGTCTTGTCGGCAAACGACTTGAAGCCTTGTATTTCAAGAGATTTAAATAACATCCGTAACCAGCCTTTATTTTATAAGTAAATATTCCCCATCGAGGGGCAATATATCGATTTCATATCCGAGCTCCGCGAGAGCCTTAACGTTGCATTTCCTCTGCCCCGCCGCCTTCGAGATATTCCTCGAATCCGTGTAAACGTGATAATACCCCTTTGGAAGCCTCTCCAGCCGCTCTCTCATATCGTTCAGGAATATCCTGCTCTCGACTATCTCCCGCAGCGCGGGGTGATAAACTCCGCCCAGCATTTCGCGCTCCACGTCGGGGCTTGCGTGCAGCCCGAGACGTATCACCCTTATGCCGTTCGCCGAGAACCTTTTCAGCAGCTCCGCGCACAGCTCCACCGTCTCCTCAAACGAAAACGAACGGTATTCCCCGCGCTCGAAAAGCTCCCCGAGCCGCGTGTTTTTCAGTATCACGGTCGGATATATCCGCACGGTTTTCGGCGCTAAAGCGATAAACTCCTCTGCCGTCTCAATGCACCGCTCGGGAGCGTCCTTGTACAGCCCCGTCATCATCTGCAAACCGAGCTCAATGCCGCTCCGCTTTATCAGCCCCGCGGCGCGGCGCACGTCCTCCGCGGTATGCCCCCTGTCGTTCGCGGAGAGCACCTCCTCACTCATGGACTGCGCCCCGAGCTCCACGGCGGTCACGCCGTATTTTTTGAGAATATCAACGGTCTCTTCGTCAACGCAGTCGGGTCTCGTCGAGCAGCGTATCCCCGTATAGCAAGAAAACCGCTCAACGGCAGCCCTCGCGGTCCCGAGGAGCTCCAACATATAATCCCGCGGTATCGCGGTAAAGCTCCCGCCGAAAAACGCTATCTCTGCGGTCATTCCGCGCCGCTCCAGATTTGCCGCCTGCTCCCCGAGAAGCGCGGCGACCCGTTCCGCAGTCGGCGCGGCACGCTCTCCCGTAATGCTCCTCTGGTCGCAGAAGCTGCACATATGCGGACAGCCGATGTGCGGAATAAAAATCGACAGGTTAGTCCGTTTCATAGCCCATAAGCTTCACAGCCTCTTTCGCGGCAGCCTGCTCGGCTTCCTTTTTGGACTGCCCGCTGCCGCTGCCGATGACCTGCCCGTTCAGCAGCACGTCCGCGAAAAACGTCTTGTGATTTGACTTCTCCTCGTTCTCCGTGACCTCGTAGGAGATATGCTCCTCGGGGTTCTGCTGGATTATCTCCTGCAAAATGGTCTTGTAGTCGCCGAGCTTCACCTTGCCCGACTTCAGCGCCTCGATGCTCGGCACGAACGACATAATCATCCGCGCCGCCTCGTCCATACCGCCGTCAAGGTAGACCGCCGCGATAAGCGCCTCGAACGCGTCCGCGAGTATCGAGCGCCTGTCGCGCCCGCCCGTCATCTCCTCGCCCTTTCCGAGCAGTATGTATTTCCCGAGGTCGATCCTCTTGGCAAAATTATACAGCGAATTTTCGCAGACTATCGACGCGCGGAGCTTCGTCAGCCCCCCCTCGGGCACGGTCGTCATATTCGTAAACAGGTACTGCGAAACGGTTATCTGCAGCACGCTGTCCCCGAGGAACTCCAGTCTCTCGTTGCTGCCGTTGTTCTTGCCGCCCGAATAGCTCGAGTGCGTCATGGCACGTTTCAGATAGGCGCCGTCCTTGAACCTGTACCCTATCTTCTCCTCGAGCTCGGTCAAATCAGCCATTTTCCGCAACCCCCTCCAGCGCCGAGACCGCCCTTGTCATCTCCTCTATCGCGTTGTTCTCGACGAACATCTTCGCCTGCCTGAACGCCCCGAAGAACGCCTTCGCGTCGCTGCTGCCGTGCGCCTTGAAAACGGGCTTCGCCGTACCGAGCAGCGGCGAGCCGCCTATCTCCTTGTAGTCCATCTGCTTCGTGAACTCGGTGAGCCTCGATTTCACGCACAGCGCCCCGAGCTTCGTGATGACGTTCGCAAAGAACATCGACTTCAGCGCGTCCTTCATCAGCACGCCCATGCCCTCGCAGGCTTTCAGAAACACGTTCCCCGTAAAGCCGTCCGTTATCAGCACATCCACGGCCCCCAGCGGCACCTCCCGCGCCTCCACATACCCTACGAAGTTGACAGGCGTTTTCTCGAGCAGCGCCTTTGTCTCGTGCTCCAGCTCGCGTCCCTTTTCGTCCTCGGTGCCGTTGTTCAGCAGCCCCACGCGCGGATTATCGACGCCCATGGTGGTTTTCATAAAGCAGCTGCCCATTATCGCGAACACGCGCAGCATCTCGGGCGTGCAGTTGATGTTCGCGCCGCCGTCCAGCACGCAGAAGCGCCGTCCGCCCGAACACGGCATAAGCGGCACGAGCGCGGCTTTCTTAACGCCCTCGATGCGCTTTGCGTAGGTGCGTCCGCCGACGACGATAGCCGCCGTGCTGCCCGCCGAAATAAAAGCGTCCGCCTTGCCGTCCGCGAGCATCTTAAACGCCACGCCCATAGACGTGCCGCTCTTCTGCTTTGCCACGGACATAGGGTTGTCCTCTGTGGTGATAACGCCCTCCGCGGGCACCAGCTCAATTCCCTTTTCGGGAATTTTCAGCGCCGCCATGCGGCTTTTGAGCACGTCGACCTCGCCCGTCACGGCAGCGTCTATCCCGAGCCCCTTGACCGCGAGCGCCGCGCCCTTTAAAATTTCGTCGGGAGCGTTGTCGCCGCCGAAACCGTCAATTACAATCTTCATAAAATCTCCTTATTTAAAAGAATTTCAAAATCTTGTCCGGTCTGCTCACTGCACTCCGCTTCGCTGCGGTCGACGCTTTTTGAAATTCATTCGACGACATAATGTTGCACTAATTTAAAGCTGCCAACACGTTATCCAAATCATTCAGCGCCCTCTCGGCAAGCGCCGCGTGCTTTCTCTGCTTGCCGTCCCTGCCGCGGAATTCCTCGTCGAGCGGCGGCAGAATGCCCATATTGCTGCCCATAGGCTGAAAATTGTGCGTCCAGGCGTTCGCGATATACCAAGCCAGCGCGCCCGTCATCGTCGTCCTCGGCAGCGTCAGCGGCTGCTTCCCGTCAAGGATATCCGCGAGCGCTCTGCCCGCCGCAATGCCGCTGGCGGCGCTCTCGACGTAGCCCTCCACGCCCGTTATCTGCCCGCCGAAGAACACGTTCTCCGAGCCGCGCAGCATAAAATGCTCGTCCAGCAGCCGCGGACTGCACAAAAACGTGTTGCGGTGCATAACGCCGTACCGCGCGAACTCCGCGTTTTGCAGCCCCGGTATAAGCGAGAACACGCGCTTCTGCTCGCCGAACTTGAGGTTGGTCTGAAACCCCACGATGTTATAAAGCGTGCCCTCGGCGTTCTCCTTACGGAGCTGCACAGCCGCGAAAGGGCGCTTTCCCGTGCGCGGGTCTGTGAGCCCCACGGGCTTCATGCAGCCGTACCGAACGCTGTCAAAGCCGCGCTTCGCGAGCACCTCCACGGGCATACACCCCTCGTACACCTTCAAGCCCTTCGCCTCCGACGGCACGTCAAACTCGCGCAGCGGCGCGCTCTCGGCGTTTATCAGCGCGTTGTAGAAAACCTCGTACTCCTCGCGGCTCATCGGGCAGTTTACGTAGTCCGCGCCGCCGTGGTCGTACCGCGACTGCTCGAACGCTATCGAAAAATCAACGCTCTCGGCAGTCACAATGGGCGCCGCCGCGTCGTAAAAGCTCAGATAATCCCCGCAGCGCTCCCGAATTTTATCGGCAAGCGCGTCGCTCGTAAGCGGTCCCGTACAAATTATCGCGTTCCTCTCGGGGAACTCGGTCAGCTCCTCGTATTTTACGGCAATATTCGGGTGCGACTTGACGATACGCGTCACCTCGTCCGAAAACGCCGTCCTGTCCACCGCGAGAGCTCCCCCCGCGGGAACGGCGGTCCTTTCGGCAGCCGCGCAGACGACCGACCCCAGCCGCCGCATCTCCTCTTTCAGCAGCCCGCAGGCGCTGTCCACCCTCGCCGATTTCAGCGAATTTGAGCAGACAAGCTCCGCGAACCCCTCATATTTATGCGCGGGCGAGAACTTTTTCGGCTTCATCTCGTACAGCTCCACCGAAAATCCGCGCTCCGCGAGCTGCATTGCCGCCTCGCAGCCCGCGAGCCCCGCGCCTATCACCTTAACCTGCGTTGTCCTTGTCGAGAGGACGCTCATAGCCGCAGCCCTCCTTCTGGCAGTATATCTTCCCGAGCCTGCCCGTTTTCTTAAACAGACTCGAGCCGCACTGCGGGCACTTCTCCTCCAGCGGCATATCCCAGGTCATATAGTTGCAGTCCTTGAAATTCTCGCACCCATAGAACGGCTTTCCCTTTTTTGATTTTTTCAGCAGCATCTTCGCGCCGCATTTCGGGCAAAGCCCCTTGGTCTCGGTAACTATCTTCTTCGTGAACTTGCACTCCGGGAACCCCGAGCACCCGAGAAACTTCCCGTAAGGCCCTATCTTTATGACCATGGGCTTTCCGCACTGCTCGCAGATAACGTCCGTAGGCTCGTCGGGAACGCGCAGATGCTTCCCCTCCATGTCCTGCTCCGCCTTTTCAAGCGACTTCGCAAAGCCCTTGTAAAAGCCCCTCAGCGTCTCGACCCAATCCTTTGTGCCCTTTTCGATGTTGTCGAGGCTGGTCTCCATTTTCGCCGTGAATTTCACATCCACGATATTGTTGAACTTATCCTTCAGCAGCCCCGTAATGACCTCTCCGAGCGGCGTGGGCTTCAACTGATTGCCGTTCTCGCGCTCGACGTAATGCCTGTCGAGAATAGTGGAGATAGTCGGCGCGTATGTCGACGGACGGCCTATGCCGTTCTCCTCAAGCGACTTTATCAGCGAAGCCTCGTTGTAGCGCGCGGGCGGCTGCGTAAAGTGCTGGTTTCCGAGAACCTCCTCGGCTTTCAGCTTCTCGCCCTGCTCTATCTTCGGCAGCGCCCCGCCCTGCTCCTCGCCGTCCCTGCTCTCCTCGTAGAGCTTCGTAAAGCCGTCGAACCTCACGGAATACCCGCTCGCCTTGAACATATAATTTTTCGCCGCAATATCCACGGACACCGTATCCATTATCGCGTTCGCCATCTGGCTCGCCATAAAGCGCTCCCAAATAAGCTTATATAGCTTGAACTGGTCGTTCGTCAGCGACTTTTTGACCTTCGCGGGCGTAAGCTCCACGTTCGCGGGGCGGATAGCCTCGTGCGCGTCCTGAGCGTTGCTCTTGGACTTGTAAACGCGCGGCTTTTCGGGAAGATACTCCGCGCCGTATTCGTTCTTTATGACCTCCGCGGCGGCGGTTTTCGCCTCGTCCGAGATACGCAGACTGTCCGTTCTCATATAAGTGATAAGCCCGACGGCTCCCAGCCCCTCCACGTCAACGCCCTCGTACAGCTCCTGCGCGGTTTTCATGGTTCTCCTCGCCTGAAACGACAGCTTCCTGCTCGCCTCCTGCTGCAAGGTCGAGGTCGTGAACGGCGGCGCTGGCTGCTTCTTGCGCTGCGACTTTTTCAGGTTGGCAACGACAAACTCCGCGCCCTCGAGGTCCGCGAGTATCTTATCCGCCTGCTCCTTGTTGTCTATCTGTGCCTTCTGCCCGTTTATCTCGGCAAGCTTCGCCGCGAACGTTTTCTTCGATGCCGCCGCGGAAAGCTTCGCGTCAACGCTCCAGTATTCGGTCGACTGAAACGCGCGTATCTCCTCCTCGCGGTCAACGATAAGCCTTACGGCAACGGACTGCACGCGCCCCGCCGAAAGCCCCCTGCGCACCTTTTTCCATAAAAACGGCGAGAGTTTGTAGCCCACTATCCTGTCAAGGATACGCCGCGTCTGCTGCGCGTTCACAATATCCATATCGATAGTCCGCGGGTGGCTCATTCCGTATTGAACGCCCGTTTTCGTTATCTCGTTAAACGTAACGCGTATCGGCGCGCTCTCCTCGATATTCAGCAGATGCGACAAATGCCACGCGATAGCCTCTCCCTCGCGGTCGGGGTCGGTCGCGAGATACACGACGTCGCTCTCCTTTGCGCGCTTTTTCAGTTCCCTGATAATATCCGCCTTGTCCTTCATATTGACGTACTGCGGCTGAAAATCGTGCTCCACGTCCACCGCGAATTTCGATTTCGGCAGGTCGATGATATGCCCCGTGGAAGCCATGACCTCGTACCCCGCCCCCAAATATTTCTTAACGGTTTTCGCCTTTGAAGGCGACTCCAGAATAACCAGATTAGCCAATGTATTTCCTCCAATTCGGTTGAAAGTTTATTAGCGATTAGTAGTTAGTTAACGGCTGCAATACAAGCGACAGCTTTCGTCACCTTCCAAAAACTAACTACTAACAACTATTCTCCGACAACTATTTGCGCAGCTCCCACAGCAGCACCGCCGCCGCCATAGCCGCGTTCAGCGATTGTGCGCCCTTTATGGGAATGTAAATCTTTTCATCGCACAGCTCCGCGGCCTCGGGCGATATTCCCCCGCCCTCGCTGCCGATGATTATCGCCGTCTTTTCGGGGAATTTCACTTCTCCGAGCCGCTTCGCCGTATCGTCGAGCATCGCCCCGAACACCGTAAAGCCCCCAAGACACTCCCGCAGCTCCCCAATGCCCGACGGCAGCACGGGCACCCTGAACACGCTCCCCATCGAAGCGCGGAGCGTTTTCGGCGAAAAAGCGTCGGCGCAGTTCCGAAGAATGACCGCGTCCGTTCCGAACGCCTCCGCCGCGCGAATGATAGTCCCGACGTTCCCGGGGTCCTGCACCCCGTCCAGAACGACAGCCCGCCGCGCGTTTTCGGGAATTTTTATCCAAAACCGTTCCGACGCGATAAACAGCCCCTGCGGCGACTTCGTATCGGAAATATATTCGGAAAGCTCCTCCGTTATGACAGCCGAAAAAGCCGCTTTTTCCAAAACCTTCCCGACCGTCTCGGGGTATTTTTCGGCAGCCTTCTCCGTGTACAGAAAATATTCAATCCCGCGGCAGTCCGCAAGCTCCCCGCACAAATGGTCTCCCTCGACGGCAAACATTCCCGTTTCACGACGGTACTCCGCGCTCCCGAGCAGCTCCCTCATCATGCGGACGTTCCCGTTCTTCCGCGACGAAATTATCTCCAAATCTCTAACCTCTTACCTCTAAAACCTCTTACCTCTAAATAGCGAAAATCTCACGCCCCGAAGCACAGGGCGTGAGAAAAAAGTCATTACAGCGCCGCCTTAGCCTTTTCGGTAAGAGCGGTAAAGCCCGCCGCGTCATTGATGGCGATCTCGGAAAGCATCTTTCTGTTAAGAGTAACGTTGGCCTTCTTCAGCCCGTTCATAAACGTGGAATAGTTCATGCCGTTAGCCTTGCAGGCAGCGGAGATCCTCGTTATCCAGAGACGTCTGAAATCTCTCTTCTTAAGCCTTCTGCCGACGTATGCGTATTGACCCGACTTCATAACCGCTTCCTTCGCGGTCTTGAAAAGTCTGCTCTTGCCGCCCCAGTAGCCCTTCGCGAGCTTCAGGGTCTTATTTCTTCTCTTGCGCGTAGCAAGCGCGCCCTTTATTCTTGCCATTTCGGTATCCTCCTAATTCTTGTCCCGCGTTCTCCGATTATTTGTACGGTATAAGGCTCTTTACCTGAGCTATGTTCGTATCGTCCGCGTACGCGCCCATACGGAGACCTCTTTTACGCTTGGTGGACTTCTTGGTAAGAATGTGACGCTTGTTGCAGTGCTGCATCTTTACCTTGCCCGTTCCCGTCAGCTTAAAGCGCTTTTTCGCGCCGCTGTGTGTCTTGATCTTTGGCATTTTGATTTCCTCCTTGATTATCTTGGAAAGTGCGCCCAATAACCCCGTTCGGCGTCTCTTCGCGCACGCCGAGCGGTCTCCGAACGCTTAAAATTACTTCTTCGGGCTCAAAACGACCGCGTAATTTCTTCCCTCGAGCTTCGAGGGCTTATCCGAGCCGCCGTACTCCGAAACCGCGTCCAAAAACCTCTTCATCAATTCCTCGCCGAGATTAACGTGGGTCAGCTCGCGCATACGCCGAAACCGCACCGTGACCTTGACCTTATCGCCGTTCTGCAAGAACTTTATCGCGTTCTTCACCTTGATATTGAAATCGTTGGTGTCGATATTCAAGGACATTTTGACCTCCTTGATATCCGCGGTTTTTTGGTTCTTTCTGGCTTCCTTTTCCCGTTTTGTCTGCTCGAAACGGTATTTTCCGTAGTCCATGATACGGCATACCGGAGGATTAGCCGTCGGAGAGATCATAACAAGGTCGAGATCCGCGTCAAAAGCCTTCTGCAAAGCCTCCGCGGATGACATAATGCCAAGCTGCTCGCCCTCCGTACCGATCACGCGAATTTCCTTTTCGCGGATATCCTCGTTGATGAGCTGTTCTTTCGTGCCGATTTTGAAGCACCGCCTTTCCGTAATTACCTTTTCACAAAGAAATAAATTAAGCGTGAGCACACAACTCACGCTTAACATAAAAAACCTCTCGGCATATTCACATTAAACGACCGCGCCCGACTGTCCTTCGCGATTTTTCGGCTTTCGAGAACACGTATAAACGCGCCTCGAAACCCTTCAAACACGCGCCGCGTCGGCGGGTGAGAGTGTGGTGGCTCTGCTTTACCGTAATATTATACACCATTCATTTTCATTTGTCAAGGGGTTTTCCGAAATTTTTTTCATTTTTTCAGCCGCGCCCCCACAGGTCCAATTTCCAACCGTCTCTCTCGTATTTCAGAACGCCGCCGAACGCGAATTCCGAATAAAGCGGCTCGTTTTCATATTCCGTCGGGTGCGGCTCGCAGCCGTAATACTCCTCCAGATAGCGGAACTCTATCGTATCGTCCGTTCGGCTTACGACCTTTGCCGTTCCGCAGTCGATATCTATAACGTCCGTGCGCGTCGCGTCCACGCCATACAAATGCCCGTCCAGCTCGACAAAGCGCGGCAGTCCCTTTGTTTCGCTTGCGTTCATATACCTGTCAACGCCCTCCGCGAACGTCACCGTATATGTTCCGTCTTCGTTTTCAACGGCGTTGCACACCGCGAAAAGAGCCGTATACTTTTCCGTCCGCTGCCGCGAAAAGTATTTCAGCAAAAGCTCCTCCGTTTCCGCGCAGCTCGTCGGCAGTTCAAACGCCCCATCCGCATACGAAAAGCCGTCGGAAACGCGGAAGTACAGATTTTCGGTCTCTATCTCGGGAAACACGAACACAAGCTCCCGTCCCGAACCCGGCACGGCGGGATTTAACATAAAGCTGTCCAGCTGATTTGCCGGAGCGATCAGCTCCTCAAGTATCGCCTGCAGTTCCCTGTCCTCGCCGGTAAACCCGACGGGAACAAGCTCCGCGCTGCCGTCCGAGGACTGCACCCCGCCGTTATCGGAGCTTTCCGCACTGCCGTCCGAAGACTGCGCCGCGCCGTTATCGGAGCTTTCCGCGCCGCTGTCCGAGGACTGCGCCGCGCCGTTATCGGAACTTTCCGCGCTGCCGTCCGAGAACTGCACCCCGCCGTTATCGGAACTTTCCGCACTGCCGTCCGAAGACTGCGCCCCGCTCTCAACGGAGCTTTCCTCCCCGTCCGAGGACTGCGCCCCGCTCTCAACGGAGTTCTCCTCCCCGTCCGAGCTGCTCACAACGTCGGAAACGCCGCTCTCCGTTTCGCCCGAGGACAACTCAACCTCCGAGACCCCGTCCCCCGCGCAGCCGCAGAGCAGCAAAGCAAGCGCCGCCGCGCAAACAACAAGCCTTTTCATAACACAGCTCCTTTCAAATATTCCATAACCATATTATAGCACGTTTTTGCGGAATTTGCAACGCTTTTCCCGAAATTTCCCGCCGCTCCCGGACACAATTGTCACATAAAAAAGCGTCGTTTCTCACCCTATGACGTTGCATTTTCCCCGAAACCGTGCTATAATCGTTGATGAAAGGAGCGATCGGAAATGATAGATCAAATCAAAATCGGCGGTTTTCTGAGAGAGCTGCGCAGGGAAAAGGGCTTAACGCAGGAGGAGCTCGCGGAGAAATTCGGCTTGTCCTCGAGGAGCGTATCCCGCCGGGAAAACGGAGTGTAACATATTTAAGGACACCAAGCTGAACCCGCATTATAACAACATTGTTTTACAAAAAGAGTGACCGCGGCAAAACAACCGCGGTCA
The DNA here is from genome assembly GCA_023664705.1 of Lachnospiraceae bacterium. Taxonomy (GTDB): domain Bacteria; phylum Bacillota; class Clostridia; order Oscillospirales; family Ruminococcaceae; genus CAG-115. The sequence continues at coordinate 132,280 of JAMPFE010000005.1, forward strand.
CTTTTTTTGAGAGATACGAATACGTGAGTAATGTCAAGATGAAATATTTATCTGACGACCGTCAAAACACCCTTATCCATCTCGCAAACCGTATCGCACAGCACGTCGATATCCTCAGCGGAGTGCGAGGCGATCAAAATCGTCTTGCCTTGCGCTTTCAGGTCGAGGAGATACTGCCGCATATCCTTAACGCCGTCCTTGTCGAGACCGTTCATCGGCTCGTCGAGGACGAGCAGCGCGGGGTTCTCCATAATTGCCTGTGCAAGTCCCAGCCGCTGGCGCATACCCAAAGAATACTTGCGGACGTGACGTTTAAGTGACGGGTCTAAATCCACCTTTTCCATCGTTTTGCGGATATCGTCCTTGGATATTTTCCCGCGCAAATCGGCAAGCAATTTGAGGTTTTTGAACCCCGAATAATACGGGATAAATCCCGGCGTTTCAATAATTATCCCGACGCTTTCGGGAAAATCAACGTCCCTGCCTATGCGCTTTCCGTCGACGGAAATTTCGCCGTTCGTCGGCTTAACAAAGCCGCAGATACATTTCATCAGCATGGTTTTTCCGCTGCCGTTTCTGCCGATAAGACCGTGTATTTTCCCGCGCTCAAAGTCTGCGGAAACGTTCTTCAAAATCTCGTGTCCGCGCAGCGTGAGGTTCAATTCTTTGATGTCTATCATTGCTCCGCCTCCGTTGTTATATCGATTTTCTTTACGGCTGCAATATTTGCGCCGACGCCCAAAGTTATCAATACCGCGAAATAAATATACGAGAAATACATCGGCGTTACGGTCTCGCTCAGAGCCGCGTCATAGTGCAGCCACGTTATCGTGTTCGCCATCGGAAACGCCCACATAACGTCCGCCTTCGGCGCGCAGGTAAGCACTCCCGCCGCTATTACCGCAAATGCCGAAGCTATCCCCGCTGCCCTCATTCCGCGAATTCTGAAAAATATTATGATGAGCGACAATAAGAATAAATACAGAATAAGCAGTAAGACCGTGTTTATCAGCGCGTAGGTAAGGCTCATCTGATTAAACAGATTTGACGGCAGATATTGCGACATAAGCGTGCCGCGCTCGTCGGGAAACATCGAGGCATACTTTGTAACGGTATCGCTCCACTCGGCTCCCCAAAAGCCTTTCGGCGACGTCATAAGACAGCATGCCGCCAGCGTTCCGACCACATAAATAACGTCGCAGATAAATACCGCGATAAGCTTTCCGAGCAGCCACGGTATCCTGCCCATACGATAGATCGAATACAGAGTATGAGCGCCCGTGTCGGGAAAGTCGGATATCAGTATAAGAAATACCGACGGCAGAAACATCAAAAGCATACCCGAGCTGCCGACCGCGATAAACGACTCCGCGGCGTTAACGGGGTATCCCGTTTTGTCGGCGCGTAAAAACAATTCGTTTATCACAAGACTGTAAATAAAAATCAGCAGCATACCCGCGGTCAGAATTCTGGGATTTATGAAAACGCGCCGCACCTCGGCTGCCGCGGAGATAAATTTACACTTCATTTTTCAGCCTCCGAACGCGGATAACGCAGAAAATCAGCGCCGAACCGACGACAAACAGTACGTTTAAAGCGACCGTCCCGAGCGGGTTTTCGGAGCTGTCCAGAAAACGGCTTGCGGAATCGGGGTGAACGGTATTCGCGAGCGTCAAAAGACTTGCATCGATATTCATCGGGTCTTCAACGGCTTTATAGGAGAGCGCGGTCGCCAGTTGGCACAGTCCGTATTTCAGAAAAAAAGGCGTACAAATCACCACATATTTGTTTTCACTGACCGCGGACAACAGCATTGCGGCAGACGAGCATACCGCTCCGTAAAAGAACGCCTCCGCAAGCCGCGCCGCGGCGCAAAGCGGCAATCCGCCCCACCGATATATTTCAAGCATAGCGCTCCACTGCCAAAATGTTATTTCGCGGAAAAAGTCCGCGCTCTCCGCGGGAAACTCCGACAACGGCGGGAACATTATCGCCGCGAGTATGCCGAACAGTCCGTAACCGCATAACAGTACGAGACCTCCCGAAAGCAGAATGAACAAGCCGCCGCTTATGCCGTACTTTACTCTGCCCGTTCGGTGGAGTGCGAACCGCCACATACCGCTTTTGCGTTCGTCAACGCAAATCCCGACAGCGGAAATTGAAACTATCACGGGCACAAACATCGTCAGCCAGCCGTTTAATCCCGCGGCGAACACGTTATAGGAGCAGAGCTGCGTGTCGGCAAGCATTGCGTTTCTCGAATACTCGATAAACATTTCAATAACGGTTTTGGTGTCGCCTTGCGAAGTGCGATAAAGCTCCGAAAACATACATATTACCGCCGTTCCGACGACAGACAACCAAAACATCGGCGAACGGAACAGCTTTTTAAAACAAGTCACAAGGTACATCAGATATCCCACCAATCCGTTACATAGTACTCTGTATTTCCGTTGACCGCGTTGATATACACAACATATTTAAGGTTGTCCGTAGCGTTGCGGCATCTGAATTTCCACACGGGGAATGCTTTCATAACGGAATCGTCATCTTCATTCACGGGATACATTCCGGTATAAATAAGCTCCGCTCTTGACAGCGACAGATCCATTCCCGCGCCGAATTTTTCGGACAGCGTCCGTACAGCGTCCTTAAACGAAATAACGCTGTCATACGCTGCATCTTCGGTGACGGAGTATGCCGACGCCCCTCCGGTAAAAGAGTCGAATTTTCCGTTTTCCATCATAAAGGCATTGGGCGCAAGCAAATAATAGTTATGCTCAAGCTTGTTTATACGGGTAGAAGCCGAACCGTCCTTCGGCAATTCTTGTGCGTCAAACAGTACGCCCTTATAGGACGGCGTTATTGTAAAGGAAAAGCCGTATTTCCCCTCGCCTATATCAAGCACCTTGATCTGATAAACGTCGGGCTCAAGCGCGCCGCCCCAGCTGTATTCGTTTTCTGACACTATTTTCTTTGCCGCTTCTGCCGCTTCCTTTACGGAAAGTTCGCTGTCAAGGATTTCAAACCTATCCTCCGAATTAAAATCGAGGTAATTTTTTACAACATTAAAATAATCGGTGCCAAAGGACAGCGCAACGACCTTTCGATCTTCATCCTTTGCGCGTTTGATCGTGCCGTCGTGATTTAACCCGTGTATTCCGTTCGCTATGCCGGGCTTCACCGTAAGATACGCCTTATCCGTGTAAACATAGATGTCATAAAATTTGTATTCTCCGTTTTTCAGCTTGTCGATATGCTTTACAAGCAGCGTGTCGTCGGAGTTAAATTCGCCGATTTCTTCTTCACCAAAGACAGCGACATGATACAGCTTTTCCTTATCCTCCTGCGTATATATATCCCCAAATTCCCTGTCAAAGATCTTGTCGAAAAGCCCATAAGCCGCGTTAAAATCAATTGCCGACATTATGAGCGTGAGGTCGTACAGCACGTCGGCGTCCGGCACTTTCGCAACAAAATCCTCCGTGAGACGCAGGTTTTTATATTCGGCGGCTTTTACGGTATTTACCTGTTCTTCAAGCTCATTGCGCAGCTCCGGTATTTTTTGCAAAGGCATATCGGGCAAGGCGTCTGTCGAAGAGCTCTCGGGAATATCGGAGCTTATTGCGGCAGTGCTTCGCGAAGCGCCGTCATCGTTCAGCGAATTCCTTTTATCGCAGCCCGAAAACGTTAATAAAACCACTGTGCTGCAAATTATTGAAATTATTTTTTTCATAATATTCTCCTACATTCTAATGTCGAAATATCTTGCCGGGCGAACAGCGAAATATTCGCCCGGCAAGAAAATACAACAAAAATAAATTTATGCGGTCACATATTATAGCCCGCAGTTCCGCCTGCTACACAGGTGGTCGAACCGCGCCCATAGAAATTGAAGTAAATATCATTTGAGGTGCTGATTGTTTTATAAATATTAGAATAACCTTTGGCGGTTATCATAAATTCGGATATGCCTGTAGCTTTTACCAGCACAGAACGATTATTTGCACCGGAAATATTTGAACAATACGTTAGATAACCTCCGGAAAACAAATCCAACTCAACCTTATCCGACCCTTCGGGGCGACCGGGAAGCCGGTTTACATAATTTACGCTCCAACCTCCGGCGGAAACATATGCCGATGCTGAGGTCATAAGTACGCTCATAGTCATAGTTGCCGCCAAAACTGCAGTTGAAATACGTCTAATGAAATTTTTCATATTAATTTCCTCCCTGTTGTCCGCAGGGAATAAAACCCATTGTTCTTGTCCTACCGAATTTTCCCTTTCACCAATAAACACACCAATTTTTTGAAAATCTTTCACATTTTTGGATGAATTGGAGACTTGCATAAATTTCAAAGGAGATTTTCGGCACTTTCGCCAAATCGTCTAAACCGATTTTTCATCGCTGTAAACCGTGATAGTCTCGGTTTTGCCGTTTTTGTCCGTCAGCGTGAAAACCGTTTTCAAACGATACTTGCCGCTTGACAGACCCGTTTTTGTGTTGGACATCGCGAGAATATTCGTGTAGGTCGTCTTTACCCATTCCGCGCCATCATATGTACTCCATATCCACAAAAATCCCTGCTTCTGGAGCGTTTGCTCGGCGACGATCTTTGTTACGTCCGACTTGCCTTTTGTCGTGCTTATACATGTCGCCTTTGTATCGCTTACGGAAAGCTCCGACATTGCATTACTTGCTTTTTCATAGTACGGCTGAACGATACTTGTCTGAACCGTCTGCGCGTTTGCCGTTGCGGAAAACGAAAAGCACAACAAAAGACACATTAAAATCGAGAACACCCTTTTCATCATTATCACCTCCTACTATAATATAATTGTCGGGTAAATCCATAACAAACCAGTCAT
>JAMPFE010000060.1 GCA_023664705.1 Lachnospiraceae bacterium
AATGTACAAGCCTATCCTCGAACGCAGCAACATCACATGCCGTTCGGATTACGAGTACCTCAAAACCGTGATTAACGATACAAAACAAAAAGCTGTACCCCTCAAAGAAAACTTTGAAAAGTGCAGCAGACTATACAACATCTACTCGGACATTGTCAAGACCTACCGCGAAATTTCACAAGGCGATTACATCAGCAAGCTCATTGAACAACAACAGCAACAAGAAAAGGACGCACCAACAAAGCGTTCTCACCGATAAAAAATTCTTTGGCGTACCTCGAAAAACATCTTGACTTTAAAGCAAAAAAGTGATATAATAAAAGGGCAGAGATACGCCAATGGCAAAGTAAAGGAGGTTTGCCTAATGGCATCAATTGAAAGGCGCGGAAACTCATTCCGCATTAAGGTTTCGTGCGGCTACAAAGCCGACGGAAAGCAAGTGACACAGCGCATGACTTGGACTCCCGACGAGGGCATGACCGAAAAACAAATCGAAAAAGAGCTTCAGCGGCAGGCGATTTTATTTGAGGAAGAATGCAAGCGAGGACAGGTCGTTTCGGCGATAAAGTTCGAGGCGTTCTGCGAGGAGTGGTTCGAGGACTACGCGCGGTTGAACTTGAAAAGCACTACATACACTCGGCAGCGGCAACTTACAAAGCGGGTTTACGCCGCACTCGGACATATTCGCTTGGACAAGCTCACCACGCGCGAGATACAAAAATTCATCAACAGCCTCGCCAAAGACGGAGTGAACGAGAACACAGGCAAAGCACTTTCAAGAAAGACGATGGTTCACTACCTCTCGTTTATTTCAACGGTCATTGATTTCGCGATCAAAATGGATATGCTGACCGATAACCCGTGCCGCCGCGTAACAATCCCCAAAGGCAGCAAAAAGGAGCGGAAAATTTTGACGCTTGAACAGACAGAGGAATTTTTCAAGCTGTTGGAGAATGCGCCGCTGAAATACAGAGCATTTTTCACGCTCGACATATACAGCGGCTTGCGGCGCGGCGAGATGCTCGGGCTGGAGTGGAAGGACGTTGATTTTCGGACGGGAATTATTCACGTTCAGCGAACGTTAAATTACACAAAATCGCGCGGAATTTACACCGACACGACCAAAACCGAAAGCTCGGTAAGGTTCGTCAAGGTTCCGGCGGCGGTGATCGATATTTTGCGCGAATACAAGGCGGAGCAGGACGCGGAACGCGAGAAATTAGGCAGCAAGTGGCACGATACGGACAGACTTTTTGTGAAATTCGATGGTCAGCCGATGAATCCGCAGACGCCGTACGGTTGGCTCAAGGAGTTTTGCGAGAAGAATGATTTTCCGTTCCACGGGATCCATCAATTTCGACACTTGCATACCAGTCTGCTAATCGGCACGGGCATTGATCCGACCACCGTTTCGGGGTTGTTAGGACATTCACAAGTTTCAACAACTCTGAACTTATACAGCCACATGTTCCGCGAAAATCAGATCAAGGCATGCGATGCTGTGGCGAACGCATTGGATTTCACAAATCGGAAGCCGGCGTAAAGTTACGGCAGCTTACGGCATTTTACAATAAGTCCCATATAAGTCCCAAGAGGTGTTTCAAGGGCGGAAATAAAAGCTCTCAAGCGTCTTGCAGAGCCGCTTGAGAGCATACACTTATGGTGACCCGTACGGGAATTGAATTGATTTTTTCATTTTTTCTAACTTTCCGCAAAATGGCGCAATGCGTCTTGTGAAGCGGATTTAGCGCAACTTGCAACAAGCAATTTTTTTAACTTTTCCTAAGTTTTCGAGAAAATAATGGACAATTAATGGACAGGATTTCCGTCCAAAACCAACAACGAAAATTCAAATTATTGATGGCTGCCTCTACAAATTTTAATAAAATACGACAATGTGGAGGTATCACCATGAATATTTTGGAAGGTTTATTTTTCGGGACACAGGCACCGTTCGACGAGGTGGACGTGAACTGCTCCGAATACTACAAAGCGGGCGATAAAGTAGAGCAAGTTAAAGCAAAAATCCTTGAGCGTTATCCCGAATTGGCACAGCTTATGGAAGAATACCACAATGCACAGATGGAGCAAGCAAGTCTCGGCACATTTCACCATTTCACGGTCGGATTTCGCGTCGGCGCGCAGCTTATGTTGGAAATGCTGAAAGAGCTTTGATAAACGGGAGCCAATCTAGCATGAGATTGGCTCTTGTATTTATTACACTTAATTCGCCGAAGCTGTAACAATATTCAACCGAACATCATCCGTTCCGCTTGTTAGCACGAGCCAATTTTTGACTGCCTGTTCCTCTTCGGCGGTAAGCGGCTCAGCGGTGCTCGCCGTAAGCAGTATGTAATCTCCGCTCTTGGTCGAAATAAGCCCGCAGCCGCAATCCGAGAGCTTTGTAAATATCGTTTCCGCGCCGCTTGCGAGCGCATTGTAATCTACCTTCTCGGTCAACTGTCCGCGCATTTCGTTGATCGTCTTTGCCTGCTCATCGAGCGTTTTTTGCTGTTCGTCAAGCTGCGCTTGCAGCTGTCCTATCGTGTTTTCTTGTAACGCTATCGTCACCTTGTCGGTATTTTCAACCTCGGTTATCTTATTTTGCGTCACGCGGAGCGAATAATCCTTGAGGTCATACTGCGCGAGTTCCTGTTCAAGACGCGCTATAACATCATCCGAAACCGTTGCGCCCACCAACGAAACCGAGATCACCCGATTAACGTGATCGGTGCTGCTTTGCACCATTTGCGTGTCGGGAAAGACCATTTCATTTGTTAAATAATTTGAAACTCGGTGTTCCATCGCGCTGCTTAAAACCGTTATTGCGCCGACAAGTATGCTTGGGATTATCGTGATAATAGTTATAGCAGTGATTATCCGTTTTATGCGCTTTTGTTTTTTCTTGTCGAGAATATCGTGCGTCGGAACACGCAGCAGTTTGGTAACGAACGCCGACGAGAGCATAATAAACAGCGTATTTATCGCGAACAGGTAAAATGCGCCGATGATAAACTGCGGCTGCAAGGTCGCAATGCCGTAACCCGCCGTGCAAAGAGGCGGCATAAGCGCGGTCGCGATAGCCACGCCCGGGATAACGTTGCTCTTTTTTTGGCGTGTGTTGCCTATCATTCCCGCGATACCGCCGAACAGCGCTATCAGCACATCCCAAAGGGTGGGGCTTGTCCGCGCTATCATCTCGCTTGTCGGTGCGTCGAGCGGCGTTATCAAGAAATATATCGTCGAGGTTATCAGGCTGATAACGACCTGCGTTCCGAACCGCGTGAACGCTTTGCGGAGCATTGTCAAATCGCGCGTTGCGAGGGAATATCCCATCGTCAGAATGCCGCTCATAAGCGGCGAAATGAGCATAGCGCCGATTATCACCGCCGTAGAGTTTACGTTAAGTCCGATTGACGCAATCAAAATAGCGAGCATTAAAATCCACATATTCGAGCCGTGGATTATGGTGTTTTCCTCCATCATTTCGCACAGCTCGTCGTTGCTCATCGTGTCCTCGCGAATGTCGAGCAGGTTGCGGAAATATTTTTTGACCGCGTGCTTGCGGCTTTCGGCTGTTGTCTGCATTGTCAAAACCTCTTTTCAAGTAAATTTGATCAGCAAAGCGGCGCAAAGATACGCAGTATGCCGTCCGCGCACAACTTCGCCCGTTGTACCGTGAATGCTCTTGTAACCGTAACTGCCATCGGGTATTGCTATCGCCGCTATGCCGCTGACCTCGCGTATTTTATTGCCTCTCAAAAATATTTTGCAATTACACAAACTGACTGTTATACAGCGCCGCATATTTCCCATTCAGTTCCATAAGCTGCTCATGGCTTCCCACCTCTTTTATGTCGCCGTTTTCCATATACAATATCACGTCCGCATCCTTTATCGTCGACAGCCTGTGCGCGATAACAAAACTCGTTCTGCCTTTCATAAGCTGTGCCATCGCTTTTTGTATCTTCTGTTCCGTGTGGGTATCAACGTTGCTTGTCGCCTCGTCCAATATCATAATTTCGGGATCGGAAGCCATTGCTCTTGCGATAGTGAGAAGCTGCCGTTCGCCTTGTGAAATGTTCTCCGCACCCTGCGTTAAGACCATATCGTAGGCACCGGGCAAAGTACGGATAAATCCATCTGCGCCCGCGGCTTTCGAGGCAGCAAGTATTTCCTCGTCGGTAAGCCCATCGCGGCTGTACGACAAATTATCACGTATACTCCCCTCAAAAAGCCAAGTGTCTTGAAGCACCATTCCAAAGCGATTGCGCAGTTCTTTGCGTGTCATCTCGGCGGTGTTCACCCCGTCTACCGTTATCTCGCCGGAGTTTATCTCGTAAAATCTCATCAGCAGATTGATAAGTGTAGTTTTCCCCGCTCCTGTGGGACCGACTATCGCGACTTTCTGCCCCTGCTTTACAGTAACATTCACATCAGTCATCAGCAGCCTGTCGGGAGTGTAGCCGAACGCAACGTGCTTGAATTCCACTTCGCCCTTTGAAGTTTTCGGCTGTTTTCCTTTTTCGGGATCGGGAATTTCCTCCTCCGCATCCAGCAGTGCGAATATGCGGTTTGCAGCCGCCATCGCCGCACCGAAGCTGCCTGCCATTCCCGCAAGCGAGGTGAACGGCTGAGAAAATTGTTTTGAATATTGCAGCATTGCCTGAACATTTCCGACCGTCATCATTCCCGAAAGAGCGAAAAAGCACCCCAGCACTGCGCTCACCACGTACCCCGCATTATTTACAAGCGAGGTGAGCGGACTTATTGTTCCCGAAGCGATCTCCGCGCTCTGCGAACTTTTCCGCAAAGCGTCGTTCAGTTCGTCGAAGCGCTTCCCCGCGCGCAACTGATAATTACAAGTTTGTATGACGGATTGTCCGTTGTACATTTCCTCGATAAACCCATTGAGCTGCCCCAGCAAATTCTGCTGATCACCGTAATGCTTGGCGCTTGCTTTCATCACGCCCATTGCTGCCGCAAGAGAAAGCGGTACGGAAATTATTGCGATAAGCGCAAGCCAAAGATTTATCCGCAGCATCATTATCAAAATACCGATCACCATTATCAAATTGGTGACTATCTGCGTTAAATTTTGACTGATAGCGTTGTTTACCGTGTCAACGTCGTTGGTAATTACGCTGAGAATTTCGCCGTTAGTGCGTGTGTCGTAGTAGTTGAGTTTGGTTTTGTGCATCTTGCGGTCGATGTCGTTTCGCAGGCTTTGCATTACCCTTGAGGTAATTTTCGACATACCGAAATTTTGCAAGAATGCGAATATCTGAGCAATGAGATAGAGCAGAAGCAGCGCCGCCAACAGAACCGCGATAAGCTCCCAATCAAATTCCCCTTTTGTTACTCCGTCGTAAAGAGCGGTTGTCACACCGCCCATTACGGTAGGCGCGAGAACCGAAAATATCGTGCTTATAACTGCAGACAATATCACGAAAAACAAGGACACCCTGTATTTTTTCAAGTATCCCATAAGACATTTTAAGCCGTTAGATTTCATTTTCGACCGCCTCCTCTCCCAATTGAAGCACGGCTATCTCACGATATAATTCGCAGTTTTGCAAAAGTTCCTTGTGAGTGCCGTTGCCGACTATTTTTCCGTTTTCAAGTACAAGTATACGGTCGGCATCGATTATTGAGCTTATGCGCTGTGCGACCATAATCACAGTGGCGTTGCCCATATTCCGTTTTATGTTGCCGCGAAGTTCCTTATCCGTTTTCATATCAAGTGCAGAAAAGCTGTCATCAAAAATGTATATTTCGGGCTTTTTCATTACGGCGCGGGCTATCGCCATTCTTTGACGCTGACCACCCGAAAGATTGGTGCCGCCTTGTGCTATTTCGGAGTGATAGGTGCCGTCCTTTTTCTCAATAAATTCTTTTGCGCAGGATATCTCGGCAGCCTTTTCCCAATCACTCTCCGTGCCGTTTTCATTCCCAAAATTGAGGTTGGACGCTATATCTCCGGAAAACAAAACGTTCTTCTGAGGCACATAGCCTATCAAATCGCGAAGCTCACGAATGTTGTATTTTTTAATATCTATGCCGTTCACTAAAATATGACCGACTGTCGGGTCGTATAGCCTCGGTATCAATTTCAACACGCTGGATTTTCCGCAGCCCGTCCGACCGATTATCGCTGTTATCTCGCCCGAGTGCGCTTCAAAGGTAATATCCGATAATACGGGTTCGTCGGCGTTGGGATAAGAAAAAGTAACGCCCCGAAACTCCACCGATCCGCGTTTTTTTCCTTCGGAGATGGTTTTGTTGCCGCTGTGTATTGAGTTTTCGGTATTCAGCACTTCCGCAATTCGTTTAGCGCAGGCATAAGACATCGGGAACATCATAATGACCGCCGCCAGCAAAATGATCGATGCCAATATCATACTGATATACTGGCTGTTCGCTACCAGTGCGCCCACCTCCATTTCGCCTTCGGAAACGTAGAACGAGCCCAACACCATTACGGCGACCGTGGTAACGCCGAATATTATCTGAATAACGGGCATAAGCAGTCCGTTTATGCGCCCCGAAATTACCGCAGTCTTAGAATACTCCGCGTTGGCTTCTCCGAAACGCTTTATTTCGTGCTCCTGTTTATTAAATGCACGGATAACGCGAACGCCTTCCAGCGTTTCCAGAAACAGCTTATTGATACGGTCTATCATTCGCCGCATTTTAACAGAATATCGCGAAACGAGCAGTATGATTATTCCCGAACTTATGATAAGTATCGGGATAGCTACATTCAGCACCGAACTTACTTTTCCGCCCGTCGCCGAAGAAAGCACAAGCCCCGCTACTGCCATCAAGGGAGCCATCACGCCGAGCCGCAGCAGCATAGTCAGAAACATCTGAACATTTGTCACGTCCGAGGTGCTGCGCGTGACAAGGCTCGCCGTTCCGAACTTATCCATTTCCGATGCGGAGAAGCTCTGCACCCGATAGAATATCTCACGGCGAACGTCCGCCGCAAATTTGGTCGATATCATCGCCGACAGCTTAGTTGCCGCGATATTGGCGATACAAGCGAGCACTGCCATAACAGCCATAATAACGGCAAGCGTAAAAATAACGCCCTTGTTTTCGCCGCCAACTCCGTCGTCTATCATATTCGCGAGCAGCGTAGGCAGCATCATTTCGGCGACCGACGCTATCAGCATAAATATGAGCAGCATAACGATATATTTTTTGTTAAGCTTTACCTTTGACAGGATCGTACCCATTTGTTTTTCCTCCCGTTACAATAAAATCAGTTTACCTGACCGGTTCAATGTCACTTTGTAATAATATAACTTGACATTTCGCTAATAATGGGTTATAATGATAAAAGCAACAATAATCGCAAGTATATTATACAACCTTTTGCAAGAAAAATCAATACCCGTGCCACTTAAAGCAACTTTTTGCCCCAAAAATCGCTTATTGATACAGGAGAGAGAAAAATGAGCAAAAACGCAAAGACAACGGATTTTTTGAAAGAGTGTATGGCGGACGTACTGTTAAAGCTGATGGACGAAAAAGATTTTCGCAAGATAACCATCAATGAGATCGCGGAGGGCGCGAACGTCAACCGTTCAACGTGGTTTCGCAACTACACAGCCAAGACCGACGCACTGACCTTTAAACTGATACGCTTGTGGGAGAGGTGGGCGGACGACCACAACCTCGCCGAACGCCGATATTTCACCACAGATAACGCGGTGTCTTTCTTCGAGTTCAATTTGAGCATACGGGAAACGCTAAAGACCATTTACAATGCGGGCTTGCAGTCAACGATCTATGACGCGTTTTATCAAGTAATGACTCTGCCCAAAGAAGATAACTTTCTTGACAGTTACAAAGGCAGATTTTATTCCTATGGACTGTTCGGTTTGCTTGACGAGTGGGTCAAGAGAGATTTTTGTGAAACAACAGAGGAAATGGCAGAGGTGATATATCGGATAATGGATTTTGAAAAGGATTTGCATTGAATAGTTTAACCGTGTTGATACATATAGCGCCCCTCGCCGAATTAAGTCGGCGAGGGGGCGCTTGTTGTTTAAGAACAGTTCTGTAATCGGCATTGTCATATTCGTTGCTGTCCTGCAGTGGACGCGCAGGTAGATTTAATAAACAAATATGATTTTCTTTGTGTTGGAATTTTTTTGGGGTATCTTTTAGGGCAAGGGTTCCCTAAAAAGATTAAAGCGGGGGATGCCGCTTTAATCGACGAAAATATACGTATATTTTCTGTGGCTTGCTAACAATTCCAAAACCCCAAGATTACGTATTCTTTTTCAGCCCCTTTTTTCGCTGAGTGGTTATTTCCAACTAACTTCTGTTTGGAGATTTTTGTCGGGATAGCGGGACCCCCCTAAAAATTTTTGCGAGTGCTCTTGCTCGAAAGTGGTTATGCCAAACTAACTTGCGAATGCGTGACTTGCTCGTGAGAGTATGCCCCTACCATTTTGTCGGCTTCGGATTTTTGCTAGCGGTGGTATGACCTCTCGGAAATTTTTTAGGAGCGATCTTGCTTGCAGATTGTTACCATACGCTAATTTTTGCTCGGTGATTTCGGTCGGGATAGCTAGATCCCCTCCGAAAAATTTTCACGCAACCTTGCCCGAAAGCAGTTATTTTAAACTAACTTGCGACTACATTTCCCTCTTGTGAGAGTATGCCCCTACCATTTAACCAGCTTCGGGTTTATGCTTGCGATGGTGTGACCCTCGGAATTTTTCAAGCCTGATTTTGCTCGCAGATTGTTACCCTGCGCTAACTTTCGTTCGGCAGTTTCGGATAGGATAGCGCGCCCCTCAAAATTTTTCGCCGCTCTCGGAAGCAGCTATCCGAGAGCGGCGAATTTTTATTTTTCCCCACGCATTATTTTCCCCTCAAGGTCTTTGCGGCTCTGCGAAATTTTATCCAACCATTTATTCATCATCTGCCGCTGCACGGAGTTATCTTTAGATTTCAATTTTTCATTCTTCTTGGCGAGTTCCGTTTTGAATTTTTCAAAGAGATCGAGGTACTCGGTCTGCAATTTTTGGTTTACATTCCGAAAAGCCTTACCCCTCCGAAAATTATTGTAACTGTAGCGCTCGGCTTGGCATAGCTTGTAGAAATTATCTTGCTCAAGCTCACGTTGACTGTGAAGCTTGTTGTCCTTGTCTTGAAGCTCAGCACATTTTTCGTGATACCGCCGCCGTGATGTTTTTGCATAAAATTGTTCGCCGCACCGAGGGCATATCCTAAAGAAAAGATTATGCTTCGACAGATAGGTTATGTATTCCGAATAAAATTCTGAAAGATCGGAGCAGAACAATTTATTACCAACACTCGCTGCCTTGCCGAAATGCTGCCACTTCAATCCCGTGAGCGTAGTTGGATTTTGTTTGAGCAACTCAAACTCGCTTGACATAGCCCTCTCCAATTCCGAATACATCTGCCGCCGATGCTCGATAGGATATGCCACGATTCCGGTTTTGCCGCTGGCTGCCGAACGTTTGACAAGATAGAACTTGCAAAAGAAATAATTGATTGCGATTTTTTGAAAAGCATTCCCCTCTTGCCAAAGTTTTTCAAGCATTTTGTAGTCGGAGGACTTCTCGCTGTTGCCGCTGTCAATCGAATTGAGCATTGATCGAAACAAGTTTTCTACTGAAGCCAATCCGTTCTTTACAAAATCGTAGCTTTCCAGCAACAAGCTGCCGAGCGGTCGCTGCTCGGAGATCGCAAGTATTGAACCGCCGTGCTTGGATAAACAGTTAGAATCTTCGGTGATCTGCCGAACCACTTTAGTTTCGCCAAAATAGTACCGCTCACCGACGCTGTTAAACTCAATGCAAAGTAATAGCGGATCATTAGCGCCTTTGAGTGGTAGCTTTAATTCAAGTTTGCTTTTGGCTGTGTTCCAAATAAATCTCTCGATCTGTTTCATAACTTATCCTCCGTGAGTTTTCGTTCTGTGTAAATTATATCATAATTTAACGCGATTGTCAAGTAAAGTATTTTTTAATTTTTCTCGGAAATTTATAAAAAATTCCGAAAATCTACACAGAGAAACAGCGTACTTTACACACATTTCAAGCGGTAAATCGCAAAAATTTCATCTTTACAAATAGGTGAAATCGACCTTATTAAGCCAAATTCTTGCTATTTTTAGTTTCTCTGTGTAAATCGCCCAAAAAACTCTTAACTTTTTAAAATTTCTGCCGTATAATATAATTAGAAATAGCGCACACGCTATAATCTTCAAACCGAGAAAGGACTGATTATAAATGAGGAGATTCAAACAAGTAAAGCGTAAGGAGATCGTGTTCGATTTGGACGAGTGGAGCAAGATCGAGCAGCAAGCCAAAGAACTTGGACTGAACACTACCGAGTACATTCGGCGAATGGCGTTAAACCGAAAAGTCGTCCAAATGAATATGCCGGACATCACACCTGCGCTCAACGCGATGAAAAGCATTGCCAACAATCTAAATCAGCTTGCAAAGAAAGCGCACGTAACCAACAACATTTACGCCAAAGATTTTGAAGAGATGGGAGGTCAATGGAAACCGCTATGCCTTTTGTTAAGTCAATATCTATTAGAAGCACGGTCAAACGCAGCTTAGCGTATATTTTAGACCCAGCTAAAACAGACGGACTGCTTTACGTTGCTTCGCTGAATTGCATCACCGATCCGGAGTGCGCCTACCTGAATATGAAAATGGTGTATGAGCAATTCAGCAACAGAAAATTCGACGAGCCGCCGCCCAAGCAAGGCAAAGGTCACGTCAAAGCGATACATTATATTCAGAGCTTCGACCCGAAAGACAAAATTACCCCCGAACAAGCATTCGAGATTGGAAAGCTGTTCGTTACCAAAGCGTTCGGGAAAAATGCTCAGGTTGTGATGGCAACTCATCTCGACAAGGGACATTTGCACAACCACTTTATCATCAATAGCTATGGGATCAATGGCAAGAAATTCTACGACAACAAACAGTCGCTCAATGAAATAAAAATCGTTTCCGACAGAGCAAGCCTGACCTATGGCGTTAAGCCGTATGACAAAGCGAACGCCAAGCGCACCACAATTGCGTACAACGAATGGCAAAACGAAAAGCGAGGTACATCGTGGAAGCAGAAAATTCGTGATGAGATTGACAAGCTGCTCGTTCGCGTTAAGAACGTTGACGAGTTGCTTGCCGAACTTGAGATGCTCGGCTACACGGTGCGGCGCGGAAAATATGTATCGGTCAAAGCTCCCGATCAACAGCGAGCCGTGCGATTGAAAACACTTGGCGAAGATTATACGGTTGAGCAACCCGCTTCCCGAATTTTCTGGGCGAAAATCAATTCGGGCAGTACGCTTTTGGTCACGCCGTCCGAAATGAGCGACCGCTATGCCGCGACGATTTACGAGCTTGACAACTCGGAAAACCGCCACCCCGATGTTTACAAAATCTCCGCGCAGCTTGCCATAATAAATCGGGATAATATTCGTT
>JAMPFE010000061.1 GCA_023664705.1 Lachnospiraceae bacterium
AAAATGTTCATTGATGTATCCTCCATTACGGGAAAAATTTTAGCAGAGATACACCATTTATATTAAATCCTGTTCGTTATTTGTTCTTTATCCCTACGAAAAACCGCCGAAAGTTAGAACAAATGTGATTGTCGTAAATTGCGCCAAATGGCTTTGTTATGCGGAATTTTGAAACTTGCGAAAAGTTACAATAAGCATCGGGTCAGCTTCAAATCCTGTCACTCAGACCAGTTTGACATCCGCCGAATGGCTTCACAAGAGCGTTCGGCGGACTTTGTTTTTCCCGATTCGGGATTTTGTCCGCTACTTGTCCGCTGTTTGGAAAATTTTCGTTTTTGAGGGCATTACGCACCCTTTTTGTCTTGCAAGAAACTGAACGCTCCGTCCATCGCTTCGGCAACGCGAGCCTGCGCGGTTTGGAACATATGACTGTAGCAGTTTAAAGTCGTTCCCGAATTAGTGTGCCCTAACGCGCCCGATACCGTTGTTACGTCAAGCCCCGCCGAGATCATAGAGCTCGCGGCGAAGTGTCGGAAGCTGTGAATTCCGTGGAACGGAAGCTCCTCGCGCTTGCAGAACCGTTTCAGCCACTCATAAGTCGTGTTAGGATGCTGCGGTTCACCATTGTCCTGCGTGAAAAGTCGGTCGGTATCGACCCAGTAATCGCCGAGCTTGAGCGCCTCTTCGTCCTGTTCGGCTTTGAGTTCACGCAACATCTCCATTATGTATGGCGAAATTTTGAGCGTCCGCTGCGAGCGTTTCGTTTTCGTGGTGTCGGTGTAAATGCCGCGCCCGACCGTCTGATTTGAGGTTCTTCGAACGCTGATCACGTTATGCTCGAAGTCGATGTCTTTCCACTCCAGACCGAGCATTTCACCGCGCCTAAATCCGCTGTAAGCCATAAGATAGAAGAACGCCTTGTATTTCAGCGGTTCGCCGTCCATTTTGGTAAGAAGCAGCTGCATTTCCTCCTGCGAGTAAATCTGCTTTTCCTTGACCTCACCTTTGGGTATCGTGACCTTTGTACACGGATTGTCCGAAATTAGCTCCATCTTGAGAGCGTAATTAAAAACGCCCGATATAAGCTCCAAGTGGTGATGGATCGTTTTCGGCGAAAGAGGTTTGCCCGTGAGCATATTCGCGCCATCCTTCGCCATTGAATTGAGGAACGCTTGAATCTGCCGAGCCGTAATTTTGTCGATCCGCAAGTGACCGAGTGCGGGATAGACCCGCTTCGTGAGTTTTCTCATTTCCTCAAAAGTGCTGTGCCGCAAGTTCAAAGCGGCGTACTCGGAAAACCACTCTTCGGCGAGTTCCTCGAACTTGATCGCCGTGCTTTTGAAGCCGTGCATACAAGCGTTTTCAAACATCACCGCTGCCTTGTTGAGTTCTTTCTTAATTTGCCGTTCGGTTAAGCCTTCGGGCGGTCTCCACGTCATTGCTTGCTCTTTGTGTCTGCCTTTTGTATCGTAACCCACGGAAACCCGAATTTGGTACGAGTCACCGCGTCGTCTAATGGTTGCCATAAACATCTCTCCTTTCGATTCCGATGCGTAAATTTATGACATACCCCTGTACATCTATTATTATACAACTTTCTCGCTTTAAAGTCAAGCACTTTTTTGGGTTTTGTCAAAATTTTTTTCGATACATTATAGATATAGCTCGGCGGCTATATCTGTTATAGCATAATCACTATAAAAATATACGGTTTTTTGTGGAAATGTGCTAAAAATTTACCGTTTGATACATGTATCAAGTATAGCGTTCGGACTATATTTTATATTATAGCACAGCCGCTATAATTTGTCAAGTACTTTTTGAAAAAATTTTTAAAAATTTTTCTTGACTTTTTTCGAACCTTGTGTTATAATATTAACGAGGACGCTATAAAGGAGGAATGGCTATGACAATCGGCGAGAAGATAAAATATTTGCGAAAGCAAAAGGGCGTAACTCAAACGGAGTTGGCGGAACTTACGGGAATACATCAAGTATCCATTGCGAAATACGAAAAGGACAAGATGATACCCCAACCGGAGCAGCTGGAAAAAATTACGGAAGCACTGAACGTTAGCAAGAATATATTTGTTGATGACGGTGGCTTCAAGTTGGAAACTCGCGGCGATCTGATGGGCTTGCTTATTACATTATGTAAGAGCAAAGTCCTTATCGTGAATGGAAAACGCGACAGAAATTCAATACTGATCCCTCGCACGGTAACGTTCGAGTTTAATTCGGTTATCTCAAAATTTTTCGCGGCAGACGTTCGGAACAAAATTCAATTTAACCCCGATGAGACGCTGCTTCTGGACTTTCTCAAATGGGAGAAGCAGTATCATAACTATGGGAAGATGTTCAAGAAATACTCAGGTTCGAGCAACAAAGCAGACGTTGCCGCTCTCGAAGAACTCCGAGACATCATAGAGAAGATCGAGATAGAGCTGCAATGTTCCTCGATACCTCTCTAAGGAGCGTATCGCCTAAAGCGTAAGCTGATTCTTGGCTTGCGCTTTTTTCTGTTCCAAAGCTGTAAACCCGTTTTAGATTTTGCCGCGCTCCATACCGATTACTTGGTTTGGGGCTTTCGGGTTTTGCTCCGACTTTTCTTTCGACACGGATCGGTCGCTGCTTCGGAAATTCGGAGAGTTTGTCAATGTTACTATAACTCAATAGTGAGATTGACAAGCCGCGCTCATCAATCTCACGTTGAGCAAAGGAAAAATCTCAAATTCCAAAATGGACTTCGAAATGAACGGGCGTGCAAAATTTTCGGCGTCGAAAAATTTAGCCGAGGTATAGAGAAGCAAATCCGAAACGGAGATTTTTATTTTGCCGTTCTAAAGCCCTTCGCCATAGTCGTTCTCTCGATTATGCGCTCGAAGCTTGTGTCAATCAGGCTATACTCAATAGCTTGACTGTCAAGCGCTGCTTAACTATCAAGCATTGAGCGTAGGAAAAAATTTTAGTCCTTTGCCCACCCTCCCCCAAAAGTCCGAGTAAGATTTTTCAGGGGTTGGAGATTTAGCCGAGATACTGAGCGCAAAGCTGAAAAAAAGTTGATGGATTTTCATATCATCGTCTTTGATTTTACTTTCGAGTTAGCCTTGGCTTATGAGTTTTAGGGTTCGGGTTCCCTAAAAGGGTTCGAGGGGGTCTGCGCTCGAACTGGAAGAAAGTGCCAAAGTATACGGCGCTTTCTATGGCTTGCTAATCATTCCAAAACATTGGAATACAAATTTTCACTTTTTCAAGTCCGCCGCGCGTATGCGCACCCCCCCCTCGATTTTCCTCTCAAGTTTTTTCTCGGAGTTTGACGATCTCCCTTTTGTCGAGAACTATGGAGTTGCTCATTGCGATGACGGCTATGATGAAGCAGACGGCAGCTGCCCGATGGAGAGATGGTAGAGATAGCGTTGGCGGTTGAAAAGATTTTCGAGGGCAGCGAAGAGTACAAGAAGAATTGAAGAAGCACAAGGAGCGCAGCGTGATTAAAATACCGCGCACTTGGAATGCAGGTTTATCGAAGGGGCATTGCTATCCCGCCCCAAACCGCCGAAGGGGAGTTAGTGCCCGATAACAAGTCGCGAGCGAGATTGCGTCTAAATTTTTCCGAGGGGTTATGCCGTCGTGAGCAAAAAACCAAAGCTGATAAAATAGTAATGGCATACTCTCGCAAGCGTAAAACTTGCCCGAGAGTTAGGACAGCATAACCACCCTCGGACAAGGTTGAATAAAAAATTTTTGAGGAGGCTCGATATCCCGACCGAAACCGCCGAGCAGCAGTTAGCATAAGGTTACAAGTTGTGAGCGAGATCACGCCTGAAAATTTTCGAGGGGTCATACTGTTATGGGCAAAAATCCGAAGTCGATAAAATGGTAGGGTCATACTCTTACGAGCAAGACACGTGTTCGAGAGTTAGCTAATTATAACCTCTACTGAGATGGATCGACTGCAAAATTTTTCGAGGGTCATACCATCGTGAGAAAAATCCGAAGCCGATAAAACGGTAGGGTCATACTCTCACGAGCAAGAAATGTGTTCGCAAGTTAGTCTAGCATAATCACTTTCAGTCAAGATCATTCACAAAAATTTTCAAGGGGGTCTCGCTATCCTGTCCAAGATTGCCGAACAAGAGTTAGTCAAGCGTAACCACTCGGCGAAAAAAGGGGCTGAAAAAAAGAATACGTAATTTTGGTGTTTTGGAATTGTTAGCAAGCCACAGAAAATATACGTATATTTTCGCAGGTTGAAGCGTTCCTTTTAGGAACACCCTCCCCCAAAGCATACTCTATAAAATCAAAATAATTCCGAGCAATTGAAAAACTGCTCGGAATTACAGTTGTTCTATTTGTGTTAGGGACTTCTAATTATGCTGTTTCTTCTTTCTGCGGGAATGTTTTTTCAGCAAGACGATGGTCGCGGCGGCGATAATAAGAACCGCTCCCGCTGCCGCAGCGATTGCGACCGCGGCGAAATTTGCGGTTCCGCTCGAAACACAAAACGCCGTGCCGCCGCTTTCAAGGGCGGGAGAATCCACTATCAAGTAGCTTCCGTTTTCGGTGAACGAAACAGCCTTCCAAGCGCCGTTCACGTATTGCATAAGCGACGAATTTTCTCCGGTTTTCAAAAAACGCAGCGCGTCGGGCGCTGCGCCCTTGCCAACGTCAATCGTCACGATCCGCAGCTCGCTGCCGGATGGCGGAAAGACACTGCTGCTCTCCGTCTCGACGCGCAGCGCAGCGGCATCGTCAAAGCTCCCGTCAGCAAGCACCAGAGGCAGCCCGCGCTCACTCGTCTTGTCGGAGGCTATTGAGGTGAGCAGCTCGACATACTCGGCGACAAGCATCTGCGGAAAAGTCACGTTGTCGAAGTCAAACTCCTCCCAGCGTGCGTAATACCCGCTTTTCGGCGGAATCTCCGGGATCTCCGAAGCGTTTATCGAACCGCCGTAGGGCACCGTAAGCTTCAAAAGCGATTCGCCGTTGGCGGTGAATTCCACCGTAATGTCGGCAAAACTGCCCGTCCTCGCCGCAAAGCCTTCGTAAGATATCGGCTCGGCAGCGCCCGCGTAACTCACCCTGTCGATAGCGGCAATTCCCCTGTCAACAAAGAAATTTCCGCTTATTTCGGCGTTTTTCTTCGTAAAATCGGCGTATCCCGCCACCGCGCCGATTTTTTCGGTGAAATCGGTTATCTCCGCGATAGTCAGGCAATCGGTGATGATGCCGCCTTCACCCGCGATCCCGCCGATATACGCAGAGCCCGCAAGCGATACCTTCGATACACAGGAGCGTACCTTCGCCGAAGAATACCCCGCGATTCCGCCAACATAGCTCCCGCTTGAGGAGATCACCGCGCCGCTCGAGCGCGAGTTCCTCACAAGCCCCATATCCATTTTCCCGACGATTCCGCCGCAGTAATTTTTCTTGGCGGTGACTGCGCCTTGATTTTCACAGTTTTCGATAATGTCCATCACGTTATAGCTGAAATTTATCGAACGGTCGCCGCTGAGCGCAATATCGTCCTCGGGATCGAGGTCGAACTCGATCGCCATACACCCCGTGATACCTCCGACGTTGACGTCGCCTTCAACGCTACCGCTGTTCAGGCAGTTGTAAGCGCTGCCGCTGCGCGGCTCAGCCGATTCGTTCTCGGAAACATCTTCGGAAAATCCGCGCTCCTTCTCTTCGTCGGAAAGCAGATCACGATAGGTATCCTTGAAGATATCGAAGATCCTACTTAAGCAGTCGTTAACAGCCTGCACGTCGTCGAGCAGCGCGCCGAGCTCGGAATTCGCGGCAGAGCTTATCCGCAAAAGAGTGGATATCATTGCCTCCATATTCGCGGAGAGGTCATCGGCGGCGGAGGTGAACGTCTCGTCAAGCGCAGGGAAGCGCACCTCGGGTTCACCGGCAAGCGTCTCGGTCACGCTTTGAAGTTGCTTCATTGCGTCGGAGAGCTTATCGCTCATCCGCGACATGATCTCCGCCGCGTCAGCTGCCGAAGAGGAAGCCGCGCTCAGAGAATCCAGCGCTTCGCCGAGGGACTTTACGGCGCTGTCAACGCTGCCGTCCGCCTCACCGACAGCGTCCGCCGCGTTTGCGATTGATTCGGCGGCATCAGCGAGCATGTTCAGCGCGGAGGACAGCCCCGCCGCATCGATCTCGTCGAGCAGGGAGCGAACCTGCCGATTCACCTCCGAGAGCTCGTCGGCGATATTGCCGAGTGCCCCGAGCAGCTGCTCAAGCTGCTGGGAGACCGCGCTCCGCGTATTTTCGGGCACGTCGGAGCTCATTATTTTGTCGAGCGCCGCGGACATATCACCCGCAGCGGAGGAAGCGCGGTTCAGCGCGTTTTCGAGTTTACGTGAGGCGTTTTGCAGATCATCGAGCGCCTTTTGCATTTCATCGGGATCAACGGCGGCAGTGAGGTGCTCCGACGCGCTTTGAAGCTCATCGGCGGCTTTTTGAAGTTCGTCCGCGGCAGCTTGTAATCCGGCTCTGTCGGGAAGCGTGCCGCCGTTATTTTGAATAGCCGCCGCCAGCTTCGCCGCCGCGCGTCCGAGCGACGCCGACGCGGAATTGATCTCCGCAAGCGCCGCGCTCATCTCGCCCGAATCGACTGCGCCCGCGATGTCGCCCACCGCGGAGCTCACCTCGCCGAGCGCCGAAAGAACGTCCTCAAGGCTGTCCGAAAACGCCGTCACGCTGCGCCGCAGCGCCCGCCAATCCGAGCTGTCAAGCCACTCCGACAGCTCGCCGAACGTGGCGTTCAGCTTTTTCGCCGCGTCCGAGACCGCCTTCATAACGCCCGTTATCCCGTCGAGCGATTCGGTTATTTCCACAAGCGTGCGCTTTACGCTCTCACTGTCGCCGAGCGATTTTTGCGCGGTACGCAGCGCGTTTGCGATATCGCGAAACCCGCTCTCCAAGCTCGGGAGAGCCTTGTCGATCTCGTTCAGCGCCTCGCGTGCCGCCCTTGCCGCTTCGGAGCTTTGAGCGCCCGCGCTTTCGAGCTCACGGAGCGCTTCGGAGCATTTATCCGAAAAATCACCGAGCAGCCCGAGTGCTTCGTCGAGCGCGTTCAGCGCGGGTATCGCCCCGTCGAGCGCGATATCCGCACGCGACAGCAGCTCGTTTATCCCGCTCGAATAGCCGTTGAAAACGGATTCGGCGCGGTCGAAGATCGTGTCCGCGTTTTTTTGCGCCGCGTTCATTTGAGATGTGAGCGTCTGCACCTCGGAATCCAGCCTGTTTCCGCTGCCGCGCGCGTCGGAGATCAGCTTGTCGACGTACTCCGACAGATTATCCATCTCCTCGCCGAGCCGCTGAACCGTGTCCTCAGAGAACTCGATGCTGCGGTAAGGCTCCATCTGTCCCGCGATGCCGCCCACGTCTTTTCTGCCGAAAACCTGCCCCGAGTTTTTGCACGATTGGAGCATTCCGTTTTGCCGCCCCACTATGCCGCCGACGTTGTAGCCGACGTGTTGATAGCCGATAACCCCCGAGTTCGAGCAGCGCTGTATTATTCCCGAGGAATATCCGGCGATCCCGCCGATATCGGAGCTTCCGATCACATTTTCAGCGGAAAATTGCTCAAAATCCTCGAAATTTTCGAGATTTTCCGAATTGTTTTCCGTGTAAACCGCGTTGACATTGCCGCTGTTCGAGCAGTCGAGCAGTACCCCGAGATTGGTTCCCGTGATACCGCCTGCACTGCTTTCCGCCGAGATGATTGCCGAACAAGTGCAGGAGCTGACTACGCCCGTTTCCTCGTTTTTACCCGCGATGCCGCCCACAGAGGCGTTTCCCGAGACCGTCCCGCGAAACGCGCAGGAGGTTATCGTGCCGCGGTTTACGCCCGCGATACCGCCTATCATATCGCGCGAACCGCTCGGAGAGACAACGCCGGAGACCGTCAAATTTTTGACGACCGCGCCGCGCTCGAGGTGCCGAAACAGACCTGTTTCCGAGAGGCTGCCGCGTACCGAGAGTCCCGATATCGTATAGCCGCCGCCGTTGAAGGTGCCGCAGAAAATCGGTATGCCGCCGAAATCCGCTCCGCCGAGATCAATGTCGGCTTGCAGAGTAACCGTAAGCCCGCGGCTCGCCGAATCGATGCGGCACTCCTCGGCGAGCTTGAAAAAGCCCTCTGCGTCGTTTATGTAAACGATATTTTGTGACGAGCGTGTGAAATTCGCCGAAAACGCGCGAAAATCACCCGAAAATCCGCAAAAAACGCAGAAAACCGTCAAAAAAGCCGTAATTTTCAGCAAAAATCTCTTCATATCACATGTCCTCCGTTTCGGGAACGTCGTCAATGTCGTTGAATTGCGTAATGCTCGTATCTATGCGGCTGCGCAGAGCCGCCGCGTTTTCGCTGTCAAGCTGCGCGCTCAGCTCGCCGTGCATGATGCCGCTGATATCCGCGTCGACGATGCCGCTTATGTAGCCGCGAACGTGTCCGTTGACGCGCAAAAATCCCGAAGTGTGCTGTATGCGATCAATCTTCTTGAGCGTGAACGACGTCTTCTCAATAATGGAATCGCCGAGCAGCAGTATCTGTGGCAGAACGCACATAACAAGTCCTATTGAAATGAGTGTACCGCGCCCGAGGCACTCTCCGACCGCCGAGATCGCCACGTCGGAGGACATAAAGCCTATCAGCAGTCCCGCCACCGAGAGGATAAGCCCCGAGGTGATGATCGTCGGAAACGCTTGGTTGAGCGTCTCGACCATCGCGTCCTTGCGGTCCATCTCGCGCTTGAGCTCGGAATAGCGGCTGGAAATAACGATGGCGTAGTCGATGTTCGCACCCATTTGGATGGAGCTTACGATAAGGTAGCTCAGGAAGAAAATATTCGTATTTTGGATAGCGGGAACGGCGAAGTTTATCCAAATCGCGCCCTCGATTATCGCAAGCAGCAGCACCGGCAGCCCCGCCGATTTGAACGTGAACACGAGTATTATGAGCACGAACAGCGCCGAAAGTATACTTATCATCAAATTATCATCGACGAATGATGAAGACAGATCGAAATCGCTCGTGGAATCTCCGACAATAAACGAATTATCCTCGGGATAGTATTTGTACATTATCTCGTGGAACTCGGCGAGTTTCGCAAACGTCTCCTCGCCCTCCATGGGAAGGTTGGTCTTGACGAGCAGACGCGAGTACTCGTCGGTCTTCAGCTGAAGTTTCGCGTCGGTGAGTTTGGCATTCAGTTCGTCGAGCATATTCGTCATCTCGTTATCCAACGAGATGACGCCCGCCTCTTTCTGCTCGTAAACGTAATCGAACATATCGATCAGCGGCACTCCGTAGCTCGATATGTTCCCCATAAGCTTGCCGTAATCATCCTGCGAGACGGCGTAAGCCGAGTAGAGCACCGAGATCACCTCTACGTCCATATCAATGAGTTCCGCGAATTGGCGCGGCGTGAGCGCGTCGGTGAGATAGTACCCGTCCATCGCCTCGGTGTTTGCAAGCCCTTGCGTGGAATTCACGCGCGGATCCTCGGCGAGTTCGAGCAGAAGCTTCTGCTCGCTCGCGTAATCGCCCGACGGCACTATCATCACCATCAGATTGTCGACCGTGAAATTATCACGTATTTTCTCTTCGGCTATTTGAGAGTCGTTTTTCTTGTAGGTAGTTCCCGAAGCGTAATCGTACACGTAATTGCATTGATTTGAGAAAATAAACGCCGCGACAAGCACTATCACGAATATCGGCGGGATCGCAAACCGCGTTTTCACGTCCATTTTGCCGACTGCCGTGATGTTCGGCACGAAGTTTCTATGGTGCGTCTTATCGATGAGCCCCGAAAACGACATAAGCAACCCCGGCATAAGCGTGAAAACGGACAAAATGCTGAAAAAAATCGCCTTTATGAGCACAACGCCGAGATCGAGCCCGAGTTTGAACTGCATAAACATCATCGCGATAAGCCCCGAAACGGTCGTCAGGCAACTCGATGATATCTCGGGGATAGCCTTTGAGAGCGCGATCACGACCGCCTCGCGCGCATCGTGCGTAAGGCGCTCTTCCGTGTAGCGGTTGCACAAAATTATCGCGTAATCAATGGCAAGCGCGAGCTGGAGTACAACAGCGATCGAGTTCGAGACGAACGAGATCTCGCCGAACAGAAAGTTGGTTCCCATATTGAGCAGAGCCGCCATACCGAACGTAATAAGCATAACGGGCACTTCCATATACGTTTTGGAAGTGAACAACAGCACGGCGATGATTATCACAAGCACGATGACGATGACCGTTTGCATTTCGGCAGCGATGTTGTCCGCCTGATTCGAGCCGACCTCGCTCGAAATATAGGTGTCATACGGCTCGAGCAGCGCCTTCACCTCGTTCATCGCCGTTTTTGCGAGCTCGTCTTCGGCTTCGCCCTTGAACGTCACGGAGATCATCGCCGCTCCGCTGCGGTAATGCGCGTCGGTGCGGTCGATGACGGCTTCCGAAACACCATCGATCTCGAGCATTTGCTCGGCGAGGCTCTCGGCTGTCTCATAGGTGACATTGTCTATCATCACGTTGGCAGAGCCGTAGGTGACAAATTGTTCGTTCATAAGCGACAAACCGCGCTTCGTTTCCGTGGAATCGGGCAGGTAGGATGTTATGTCGTTGTTGACGATCGTCCAACCCATTCCGAACAGGCAAAAAATCGCCGCCAAAATAAAAAACAGGAAAAATCCCTTGCGCTTGTCGACGATAAGCGCGGCGGCTTTCGCCACGACGCTCGGCTTCTCCTTTTCGGACTCTCTGTTCAAAGTAAACTCAACTCCTTAGATTATAAACGATCTTGCGGATTCAACCTTTTTGCGGATATAAAGACAAAAAAACCATTTTTATTTTATTATATCGTGAGGCAAAAGTCAATAAATATTTTTCGAGTAAAGTTGATTAATTGACCGAATGGGAATATCTGTATTTTATTTCACAAAATTATCAAAGATGTATAATACCAATCTTGGCGCTTGCTCTGTTTAGACGAACACTTAATATTTTTCTTGTTTTTCGGAAATCAAAAGCCGACCTCGCTTGAGATCGGCTACCGTTTATTCAAATCTCTTTCAGCTTCTCAAGCATAAGTTGCACCAATTCGGGGCAGCGTTTGAGGAATTTTTCCTTAACTTGCTCTACCTTATCGCCAACTCGGTAGTATTCGGGGCAATTCATGTCTACCTCGTCGAACAACGATACTTGCGTTCCGAAAAATAAGCCCTCTAAGATGTTCATTGATATGTCCTCCAAGAATATAATTGTACAGGGATATATCAATTCTTGTCCGCTAAATGTCCGCTATTAGTACGAAAAACTATTAAAAGTTACGAAAAA
>JAMPFE010000062.1 GCA_023664705.1 Lachnospiraceae bacterium
GCGCGATAAACGACTTCTGCACGGTCAAAGACGACGTTGCAAAGGTACTCCGCGAGAGCATAACCGAGGTTCTCGACCCAAATCTAAACGGCAGCGTACAGGCGGCACAGCAGCGGATCGACGAACTCGCGAGAAACATCGACGAGCTGATAAAGCTGGCGACAGTTACCGAAACGACAGCCACGGCAATGTCGGACATCGAGAAATTCAGCGAGGAAATGAAAACGCTCCGCGAGTTCATCAAAACCGAAAAAGCGAAACAGGCAACAGCTCAACGAGGCTCCGCCGAGTTGGACGCAATCCTTGAACGCCTCGAACGCGAGGACTTCACGATGACCGAGTATGACGACGTGGCAGTTCGGCAGCTAATCGAAAAGATCACGGTCGAGAGCAAGGACACCATAACGGTGACGTTTAAGGGCGGCTTCGAAATAAGAAGGGGTTTAAATGGAGATTGAAATTCCGATGCAATTGTATGAACTGCTTCTGATAGAGGCGGCTCAAACGGATTCCGCGGTTGAGGAAATCGCGGAATCTGCTTTTAGGAAATTTATGGAAAGGACGGACAACAATGTCGACTAACGAGAAAAAGGGCGTGACCGTCAAAATCGACGCGGAACTGCACGCCGAGGTAAAGCGATATATCGAGGAACACGGGATAACAATGGGAGATTTCGTCACTTTGGCTTTTCAGGACGAACTACACCCAAAGCTGAACATCAAGGAGGACAAGAACATGGGCAATATGAGGACGCTGGCGTTTCAGGTGCCGGAGGAGCTGTTTCAGCAGATCAAGGATTATTTGCAGCGCAACAACATGACCCAAAAGGATTTCGTCATCGGGCTGATCGAAACCGAGATCAACCGCGATTTAACACAGAGAGCGGCGCAGACGGCTGCCGAGGAAAACGCAGACGTTTCGCGCGATTTGAGAGAGGATTCCGCCGAGGTCGGGGAACAACCCGAGGAACGGGAAAGAGCCGCCGTTTCGGACGGTTTTGACGGCGAGGGCGAGGAAACCGAGAATCCCGATGAGGATATGGACGAGAGCGAGGAACAGGACGAGGGTATGGGGATGTCGATGGGTATGTGAAATTTCATTTTGCAAAAGCACTTGACAACTGCGCGGCTATACATTATAATATAATAAGGATGTAAGAGCGAGTTTTATTGAATGTCGAAAAAACGATTGACAGAATCCTCTCGAACGAAAAGTATGTCGGCGATGTTCTTATGCAAAAGAGCTTTACAGAGGATTTTCTCATGGGAAAGCGCAGGAAGAATGAGGGCGAGCTGAATATGTATTTTATTGAGAATGACCATGAGGCGATCGTTAGC
Source organism: Lachnospiraceae bacterium (assembly GCA_023664705.1). GTDB lineage: Bacteria > Bacillota > Clostridia > Oscillospirales > Ruminococcaceae > CAG-115. The sequence continues at coordinate 1,339 of JAMPFE010000062.1, forward strand.
AGAGAAACGTTTGAGAATGTGCAAAAACGAAAAAAACATATTGAAATTTAGCACAAAATATGATATAACTATAAAGGGAATATGGATTTGACATAATACTTTTGATTTATATCAGAATGTTTAAAATGTGTTATATGGCTTGAAAAGGAGAAGTTTATGGAATCTACGAATATCGAGTATCTTAACAGAGATTGGCAAATGAGCACTGAAGATAGATTGGCATTTGGGAAAACGCTTTGCGGACTCCACGGCGAAAATGTGGAGGAAGACTCGTTAAGGTTAAAGGTGGCATAAAATATCCGAGATTTCTTTATAGATATTGTTCGGTAAATAATAATTCTCTTGCCGCACTAATGGATAATAAATTGTTTTTCTCAACGCCGAATTACTATGATGATCCTTTTGATACGTTTTTACGAATTGACAAAGATGAAGTTGTTATTCATGTAAAACATGATCTAATGAGCAGAGAAAGAATAAATGATTACGCCTTTTTTCACAATATTTCATCCGAAACAGCAGAATTTAGCATTTCAAAGATATTGCAAAATTTCTTAGACCTTTATGAAAAAAATCATTTTTTCTTAGGGAGGTGTTACATAACGAAACATATTCTGTTTGTTTTACAGATACTTGGAAAAACGAGGTTTCATGGTTAAAATACGCCAATCAGCATCGAGGGTTCACTGTTGTTTATGACCTACAGGACTCAAAATCTTGTTTGTGCGGAGGACAGGAAAGTTGTCTTTCTTGCCAAATGCTTAATACAAGTATTGAATGCTACCCAATTTGTTATTCTGATGAAAAATATAATGCCACGGAATATGCGAAACATCTTGCTGTTTTTCAAGCATTTAAACTAAAAAACGACAATTATATTTATCATCTGCGAGACACACTTCCTCCTTTTCATTGGGAGCGTGAAAAAATCACCCTTATTAAAAAAAGATGTCACGAATATGGCAGGGAATGGCGAGGAATTCTAAATTCTAGATATCAAGTTGATTCAAATGTGCCAATATTTAAGAAAGTTAAACCGTATGCAGTTATTCTTGGGCTGAGAATTCAAGATAATGAGAGAAAGTTGGTTATAAATGCCGCCAAAAATGCAGGCGTTGATGCAATTGGTGAAATTATAATCCAAAATGATGAGTTGGACTTGCAACAAATTATAATTTAATTTAAAACTACTCGTTGAAATATGAATTTTAAGAAAAGCTTGTTACAATATTATGAACGGTACATAGTGCGTTTTATGAGTTACTCCTTATACGAATGTCGAAAAAATCTATTTGGTAACGATATCACAATGCACGTCAAATCCGAACACGGCTTACTACATCTTTGTAAACGGCTTGTTCGGTATTGTGACATTTCGGTAAAAGTAAAGCCCCGTGGGGATAACCTCGCGGGGCTTGCTTTATTCGTTCCGATCTGCTTCAGCTTCCGAGGTCAAAAGCCCCTCGTTTTGGAGTTTGTATTCAAACAGCTTACCCAACTGATAACGGCTTGAAAATACAGCCACAGTTCATTGCAGTTAGTATCGTGCTAGTGTTTTGACATATAGTCCTCGATTTCAATATCGTCACGCGCCGCTATCCACTTAAGAGCCGTTTCGAGATACTCCTGACGGATCGCCGAACCGTTCAGATATTCGCTCGCAATCTGATGCGCGGGGCATAGCGTTTTGCTGAAATACTTCTTTGCCTCGGTGAACCATTCGCCGGTATATACGGCATTGCGCAGCTCTTGGTTTGTAAGCTGTTCGCCCGCTATGTTAATGATCTTGAACCAATCCAGCTTCTCCTTGTCCGTACCCTCGCAGATATAGATCATAAGCGGATAGTTGAGTATTTGTTCCCGCTCCGTATCGGTCAAATTATCAAATGTGAGATGATCAATAGAAAAATCGCCGTTTACATATTGACAAACACTGATAGTCCGTTGCTGCCCGTCAAGCACTTCAAAGCTGTCATCGCCGCTTTTTACCCAATACATAACGTTCAGCGGGAAGTTTTTCATAATTGTGCGAATAACCTCATCGCGCTGTTTATCCTTATATATGAACTCACGCTGAAACGCAGGTCGGACATTAAGTTTTCCGCCATATCCGACAACACCGTTTTCCGCACTGTCGACGTAGCCGTTTACAACGTCTCTAACAGGGATTTCGTGTAGTTTTATGTTCATTTGGCTATCCTACTTTCTTTTAATTAAAAGCCGCCGATACAATGTCTTGCCATTAATTATGTTTATGTCATCAGAGAAATCTTGACCATCGTGAAAGCGACTATCACCTAATATGATAATTGATTGAGATTGTAATATTGCATAAAAGTTATAGGAACACCCATAGGTTCATAAAAATCGCAAGGAATATCCAAAGTTTTATTAACTTCAATAGCATTGCAATCATCATATTGGGGATAGTTATCGGGAGAATAAGTTTCTAAACAATGTCATATCCTCGTGCCTTTTTTCAATATCGAGATTTGTAAACCAACAGATATTGCCCATTCTGCGCCATTTCTGCCCGTTCTCATCTATCTTAAAATCTGTTTTCTTGATTTCGTAGTTTTCGGGAACCTTGAACCAAAAATGACCGTTATTATACCCAAGCCAAATTTTATTGTCGCGTATCAACGGAAATATCTCGCGGTATGTAACGGCATTCTGGTTGCCGACTATCAAGAAATCTTTACCGTACTACATAAGTTGAGCTACATACTCGCGGAACAATGAAAAGGGCGGGTTTGTAACAACAATATCCGCTTGCTTTAACAATTCAACGCACTCCGCGCTGCGAAAATCACCATCACCGTCGAGCAGCGTCAGCACGTTCTTTTTGTTTTTCAGCAAGTACTCAACATCGGCAAGGTCGACGCGTCCGTCGCCGTTTTCATCTGTGACCTCCGTTATCTCGATTTTATAGGGCTTACGAGATGATTCTGCCTTGTCCGAACATGACATATGTAAGTTACTGTTGCCCGACATTCGCTCTCAATTCTTGCCCATTACAATAATCCATTATAATTACCACAGAAAACAGTAAAAGTCAATAGTTTTTCGACAAAATCACCAAAAAATCCCGGACTGCTTTGTAAAGCCGTCCGGAGGCAGCATATTGTGAAACGCTGACGAAAAATATTTTCGTTACAGCCTTACAGAGAAAAAACACTCCCATTGCACGTAACAATGGGAGTGTCTGCGCGGACATCGCGCTGGTACGGGTAACAGGGGTCGAACCTGCATGGATTGCTCCACCGGAACCTAATGAGAGTGACACTACAGTGAATTTATAAATCCCGCCGTCAATCAAGCTCTTTTACGACTTTCAGCAGCTCCTCAACAGAGAGTTTCTTGTTCTTCCAAAGCCGCATAGCCTTCAGCGCACGATCCCGCCAATCAAAATACGTCTGCGGGTCGATGTCCTTTTCGCTTTGCTTGTCGGGTTCGCGTTCCTCGGCGCGGCACATTCGCTTGTAGTTGCGGCGTATCGCGCGGTCGTATTCGTTCAGAACCGCATTGGATCTCACGTCATCGTTTCTGTAAACGGTCGGTGCGATCTCCTTACAAGTCTTTCCGCTTTTCGAATCTATCCTATCGCAGAACCTCGTTGGCTTTTTTGTTTTCGGAATGAAAAAATTATAGCAATAATTGCACTTGCTGAAATACGAATCATTCCGCATCATATCCAAAAACAGAAACTGAACATAATTCTCAAGATCGGTAAACCGATACGCTCTTGTGTATGGGAAACTGTAGTCGATTTCACTCGGAGAACCGAAAAAATCCATTCCCGGCTTTCTCGCGCTGATTATCTCCTCGACCGACATAGTTGTAAACTGCTCGCTTATTGCGTGAAAGTAATCGAACTTCTCTTCCGTTGAGCCGCAATATACACAATAGTAGTCCGCGAGTTCCCAAATTCGATCATGTGTTTCAATAATCGAATTCAAAGTGTTTAACAGCGTAACCTTATATTTTTCATCGCTGTTTTCCGCAGAAAAAATGTATACGTTTGCCCAAACCTTGCCCGTCATAAGCCTTATCAAATAAGTGATCGCGTTTTCATCGTCAAGTTCGGATACAGCATCGCTTATCTCCGAGCCGTTGAGCGTCTCGATCTGATTGCGCAGCGAAAAGATTTTGCTCAAGTCAAAATCAAGAAAGTCAATCAGCAAATGACCGCTGCTCGCAGAACCAATCTCACGCGGAGTGAATTGACTGTATATGATTTGAGTAAACCCTTTCCCGTCGGGAAACAAATAAAGTCCATCCTTTAGCATCATAGCGATCACCCATATGTATTATAGCACAATTCCGGCGATTTGTCAATGTCTCAAATGGAACTTTTCAAAAAAATCAAAGTTTCATTACACATTTACAAATCGTTTGGGTTGTGCTAAAATATTTTCATTCACAAAAATTTAATCCGAAGGAGGACAAGCTATTGGCAAAACTAAACACTATCAACTGCGAGGAACTTATGACCCAACCGCTGAAACCGATTGAGTTTGTGGTGAACAACCTCATCACGCAAGGGCTGTTCATTCTGGCGGGAGCACCGAAGATTGGAAAATCGTGGCTCGCGCTTGACATCTGCCTCAGCGTAGCAAAGGGCGAACCCGTGATGAACGCAGCTACGAAACAAGGAACGGCGTTGTATCTCTGCCTTGAGGACAGCAGGATACGAATCCAAAATCGTCTGTACGAAATGACTGACGAACCGACGGAGCATCTGCACTTTGCGCTGCTTGCGAATTCAATCGGCAGCGGATTGGAGGAACAGATCGAGAATTTCATCAACGAGCATCGCGACACCCAAATTATTTTCATCGACACGCTCCAAAAAATTCGCTCCGATTCGCCCGACTGTACTTACGCAACCGACTACAAGGAACTGTCTGCTCTGAAAACCATCGCGGACAAGCGTTCGATTGCTATCGTTCTGGTACATCACTTGAGAAAAACAAAGGACGCTGACCCGTTCAATATGATCTCGGGAACTACGGGACTTAGCGGCTGCGTTGACGGCAGCTTTGTTCTTTCGGAATCGAAGCGCGGCTCGCGAGACGCTACGCTCTACTGTGTCGGACGCGACATAGAAAACCGTGAGATCGAGTTGAAATTTGACAGCGACCGGCATCGCTGGATCTCCGACGAAAATTTTTTCGAAAAAGATAATAAAAACAAAATCTTTATCGAAAAGATATTGGATTTTATTTCCGAACGAAAAAATTTTGTTGGAACGGCAACAGAACTTGCAGAACTGCTTGCGCTGCGATTCGATTCCGAAATATTTCCGAACAGGCTTACGCGAGATTTAGTTCAGAACACCTACGAGCTGTCGGGATATGGAGTAAAATTCGTTCTCGAACGCAGCCACGGTGTGAGAAGAATTCGTTTGGAACTGCTGTCGGGTGACGGTAGTGACAGTAAAAATATGCCCTTCTGATTTTACCGACTTACCGTCACCCGACTTTGACAAAGCCTTTTGCAATGCGCTTTCGGCGGGTGACGGTAACTCTCGCGGTGACGATAAAAAGAGCAAACGGGTGACGGTAGATTTGCGCCGTGTCAGCCGATTTGAGCGAGGTTTTCCGCGAGATAGAGGAACTCGCCGTGCAGAAACGGAGCGAAATTTGAGCCGTTTCCGAGCGAGTTTGAGCAAGACGTTTAACAGAGCAAAATGCAAGAACGCTTGGCGAGAAATTCACGCGGAAAACAGACAAATACGAGCGTATGATTTTGATGCAAGTTAAAGGGGCGGGGTCGCCCCAAGCACAGCGAACGGGCAAAGCCCGCCGCAAAGCCAAATGTTACGAAAACAGGGAGGGGTTGTAAAATGTATAATTTCAAAAATTCGGGGTTGTAGGAAACGGTAAATTCGATAACAAAGCCAATCGACAGCAATACAAAAGGTGTTGCAGAGGATCGTAACAGCTTCGTTCAGACTATATGGAGGACAACATTTGAGAAAATCGGAAGAGCCTAAAATCAGCTTCACTATGGTGAGTTTTTCGGGAAACAAAGCAGCATTCAAATCCTTTATGGGCAGCATGATCAGCGATTATTTAAATTCGGATAAACTGCACAACATACCGCAGGATAAATCTGTCGAAAAGGTAGAAATCACGGAAAATGCAAAATAATCTCTGGACATTGAGCGCATTTTGTGGTAGTGTTGTGGTAACGCAGCACTACCGTATGTGCGTGCCAAACGGAAAGGATGATGAGAATGAAAGCATGGCTTTACTACCGACTGTCCCGCGACGAGGACGAGGAAATGAACAGCTTGCAAAACCAACGGCAGATACTGATCGACTACGCCGAGCAGAACGGTTACGAGGTAGTCGGCGAGAGCTTCGACGATAACGTATCGGGAATGACGTTCGGCCGAAAAGGTCTCGGCGAGCTTGAAAACGCTGTTGACGAGGGCAAGATCGAGGTGGTTCTGGTCAAGGATCTATCTCGATTGGGCAGACATCGAACGCAAACCGCACTTTTTATTGATCACTTGCGCGAGAACAAAGTCAAGGTAATTTCCGTGACCGAGGGCATTGATACGACCAACGAAAACGACGATTTGCTCATAGGCTTCAAGCAGATTTTCAATGATTTTTACGCCAAAGATATAGGGAAGAAAGTCCGCGCGGGCATTCGTCAAAAGCAGAAAACAGGATTGGTCGTTAATCTCCCGATGGGATATTACAAGGACAAAAACACGGGAGAGGTTCTCGTTGACGAAACCGCCGCCGAAATAATCCGCGAGGTGTTCCAAAAATATATCGGCGGATATGGAATAACCGCTATAGCAAGGGATTTCAATACACGCGGAATAAAATCTCCCGAATACTTTTCACACAGAAAAATAAGCTCAACGCGAACCGAGATGTGCAAAAAATTTCTATGGACGCAGACCACGGTCAAGCGGATTCTGCAAAACGAAAGCTACACCGGAACGTTGGTTAATCACAAGACTGCGATATCGAAAATTTATCATACTTATTCGGTAATTCCCGATGAGGAACGCTACCGTCACGAGGATTTTCTTCCAACGATAATCGATAAACGGACGTGGGAGCAAGCGCAGGTACTGCTTGAAAAGCGACCGAAATCCAATGTGAGAGCGGGGCGCGGCAAGATAATTCACCGCTATTCGGGATTGATAAGGTGCGGCGATTGCGGTGCGATCTTGATAGCGAAAAGGCGAACGTGGCAGGGCAAAGAACGCGTTGAATACACTTGCAACAGCCATCATCGCTACGGCAAGCAGTACTGCTCACCGCACAGAATACATCAATCGCAGCTTGACGAGATTGTCTATAACGGATTGCGCGGTCTGCACGATAAAGTGGTCGCCGAGAGCGAGGAATACGAGGAAATAATTCGGGATTGGGTGAAGAAAAAGCCCCTGTATGAGCAGAACGTCAAGCGTTACACCGAGAAAATAGCCGCGCTGAAAAATCAGATCGAGGACTTGATATTGGAGCGAATCGGCGACCGCGAACACGCCGATGTGTACAACTCGATGATAATCAAACGCGAAACCGAGATTGCCGAATTGGAGCAGAAGATCGCCGACAATCGGAAATACGATGAGGTCAGCCGGCAAAAACGCGACAGCTTAAAAAGCACCTCGGAGCTGCTGAGCGAGATAATCTCAAGCGGAAATATCTCCGACGCCAATCTGCGAATGTTGGTCAACGAGGTAAAGGTGTATAACGACGAGGACGGCGGGGTTGACGTGGTGCTTGAGTTTAATGGGGATTTCAATTGCAGAAAATAGATACGGAAAAGATCAAATGAAACAGATGCTCCGAACCTCGCATTCGTTGATGCCGAGTTCGGAGCTATTCGTTTTGGTACGGGTAACAGGGGTCGAACCTGCATGGATTGCTCCACCGGAACCTAAATCCGGCGCGTCTGCCAATTCCGCCATACCCGCATATTGATTTTTGGATTTATTTGACCGATAAATTTGAATTTATTTGTGTTTTTTCATGTACTCAGACTTCACCTTGTCTATTGTTCTTCCACCAATACCAAAATTTTTATCTGGTAATTCTTTAATGGTGATTGAGAAAAATTCTTGTGGCACATTCATTATTTCAGATGATACTTCTGTTAAACGACTAATTAAATTTTCTTTTTGTTCATCTGATAAAACTCCGCTTTCAATTGTTATATATGGCATTTAATACTCCTTTCAAATTCCGATTTACCAATCAGCATATTCTAAAAATATTAAAATAACTCCACTGTAGTATCACCGCCTAAATCCAACGCGTCTGCCAGTTCCGCCACAGGTGCATATTAAATTTTTTCATCGCTGCGCCAAGCAACCCTACAAGATAATTATACCATAACCAAACCGAAAAGTCAATACCTTTCTTATGCAAAGCACTGATTTTCCACTGTAGTATCACTGCCCAAATCCGGCGCGTCTGCCAATTCCGCCATACCCGCATATTTGATTTTTCGCCGATTTGAAAGATAATCTCGACAAAATAATTATACCACAACCAAACCGAAAAGTCAAGACTGTTTTTCACGATAAATCAGATCCGTTGTCATACCACTCCCTGTCCGGGTCTATGATCTCATATTCATCGCCAAGCTCGCGTTGTAGTTGTTCATAAGCGAATTTGCGCTTTTTGCTAAACATAACGGTATCTTCTTCCGTCCACCAAGGATTGCCTTCGGGGGCATTGTCCCAATCCAACATATTGTCGTGATAAGCCTGCAGATACCAAAGAAGCCTTTTTAAATTTCCGGAGATCGGCAGCTTTTGTTCATCAATGGCATAGCCGAATTTATTCATCGCTGCATCGTTCACCGACCAAAGGCAGACTCCGCCCCATTCAAACATATATTTAAAAATATATTTAGCCACTTTATCCTCCGATCCCGATATATCGAAACATCCGCACCCGTGCTTTATCTCGCAAATTAACAGCTCTCCGGTCAATTTTATGTACTTTACGATATATGCGTCTTGCTTGATCTTCAATTGTGCCGCAAGGGAAAACTCCATTGTAGTATCACTGCCCAAATCCGGCGCGTCTGCCAATTCCGCCATACCCGCATATTGAATTTTTAACCTATATTTATCCGCCTGATAAATTTGAATTCAACGCTCCATTAGCCAATGCGTATTTGTCTCGTCATATTTATGAAAGCCGACCCTCTCATACAAAAAGCGAGCCGGATTTTCTTTATAGGTTTTTAAGTATAGCCTTGTGTTTTGGTGTTTAGAAATTGTATCTTCCAAAATTTTAGTACCAAGTCCATGTTTCTGATACTCGGGTAAAATGGCAAGAGTTTCGATTAAACAATCACCATTTTCATCTTGAATAATTGTGAAAATACCAACATCCTGCCCCTCGACTTGAATAATGTTTATCGCAGAAAGGTTGTCTCGCATTTCTTTTTTCGTTAGTTCTAACTGCTTATCTTCTTCCCAGCCATATATTTTTTCGACATACCATCTGAAACATTTCCTTTTCAGTTCCATAATAAAATCCAAATCTGTTATTTTACATTTCCGAAAAATATATTCCATAATGTATCATATCCTTTCAAATTCCGATTTATCAATCAACAAATTAAAAAACTGCAAAATAACTCCACTGTAGTATCACTGCCCAAATCCGGCGCGTCTGCCAGTTCCGCCATACCCGC
>JAMPFE010000063.1 GCA_023664705.1 Lachnospiraceae bacterium
ACCGTCTACCCCATGTGGCTTACGGGGATTTGCCGGTAATTATATTATAACAGTAGTAATGGTTGAGCCGAACAATCCCGCCTATGTGACCGAGCTTGGGAGCGATTATCAGTCACTTCGCAAGGCAGTCGGAGGTCTGATCGAGCCGATAGGTTTCCTCCATGATCCCGATGCAATTATGGTCGGGAACGAGGAATCCAAGTTGCTTGGCATGGAGGGAAACAGGCGTTTTCCCGAGGGAATTGTCGCGGGAACGTTCTTCATTTGCGGAGATGACGGCGAGGATTTCTGCTCCCTCTCGGACGAGCTGTGCGAGAAATATGTGCGCGAATTTTCGCAGCCGCATACGATCTCGCAGGACGAGGTGCAGCAGGATATGAAGATAATTGTCTTCGGACTTTGAAAGGAGTTCAATATGAAAAACACGGTTACAATTGCGCTTGACGATACAAAAATCGGCGCGCTGAAAATGTATCTGGACATGAAAAAGACCTCGCTCGATGAGGAAATAACCAAGTATGCGGAGCAGCTTTACGGCAAGACCGTGCCGCAGAATGTGCGCGATTTCATCGAGATGACGGCAAAGAAGCAGAGCGCGGAAAAGCCGAAATCTGTACGCGCCAAGCCGACCGAACAGCCGTGACCGATTTTGGGGCGGCTGTCGCGCGATTTGTGCGATTTTCTCGCAAAGGTCGGGTACGTTTACCTCCGCACCGTTCTAGGACGGATTTGGGGCGGTTTTCGGGGAGTTTCCGAAACGGCTCTGCGACTAAGTCGGCGAATGACGCTAAGCGTCACTCTGCGGTGCGGGGGTATGATTTTGATGCAAGTTAAATGCTCGGCGCTGCCGAGCCGACACAGCGTCGGGCAAAGCCCGCCGCAATCGCGATTGTTGGCATTTTAAGAAAGGGGTTGTGAAATGGGAAAATCCAAAAATTCGGAGTTGCAAAATCCGAAAAACACGGCGGTTGAGGGAAATTCCGAGGGGTTCTCAAACAAAATTAAGTTCCCCTTGTGGCTTTATCCCAAGACGATGGACGAGGTGAATTACCGATTTGAGAGCGATAACTGCGGCTCTCGGAGCGAGTTCATCGAGAAAGCGATAAACTTTTACATTGGCTATCTCAAGCAGGAGAAAAACGTGAATTATTTGTCGCCGAGAATTACTTCCTCGGTCGAGGCTGTGATAAACGGAACGGAGCAGCGGATCAATAGAAATCTTTTCAAGATTGCCGTGGAGCTTGGGAAAATCGCTCACACGCTCGCCGCAGCGAATGAGGTTGACGAGGATACGCTCCGCGAGCTGCACGCGATGTGCGTTGATGAGGTGCGGCATATCAACGGCGTAATAAATTTTGAAAGTGCGGTGAAATTCCAAAATGATTGATCGGGGCAGAGGTGAAAACGGTTGGCAAATAATTTTGACGGCATAAAGCTGCAGAAATTCGGTGTGGAAATTGAATGCACGGGACTTACCCGCGCAATGGCGGCGAGAGCTGTCGCAAAGGTCTTGCACTCGCGGCATTCTCACGACGGCGGCTTCTACGACAAATATACCGTGAAAGATTTCGAAAACAGGCGGTGGAGCGTTGTCTATGATTCGAGCATCAAAAAATTTGATCGAAACGGCTGTCCCACCGATTCGGATAAATACGCCGTGGAACTCGTTACTCCGGTTCTCGAATACAAAGATATCGAATTGCTTCAAGAAATCGTCCGTGCGGTCAGAAAAGCGGGAGGGATAACCGGCGCGCAATTCAACTGCGGCATTCACATTCACATCGACGGTGCGCCGTATGACGCCCGCAGCGTTCGCAACCTTGTAAACCTTTTTGCAAGCAAGGAGAATTTTCTGTTCGACGTTCTGCAGGTGGCTCACGAGCGTGAGAGTTACTGCCAAAAGGTCGACAGAAATTTTCTTGAAAAAATAAATGCCAAGAAAAATATTACGATGGACGATATCCAAAATTATTGGTACAACGGTAATTTGAATGAGGTGCGTCACCACTACTCCAGGACAAGGTATCGAACTTTGAATTTACACTCTTTATTTGCTGACGGACATTGGGAAATGAGGGCTTGCAATTCCTCTCTCCACGCGGGAGTGATCCGTTCGTACATCGTGCTGGCTCTTGCGATAAGCAATGCCGCGCTCACAAGAAAATTCTGCTCGCCGAAAATTTCCGAAAGCGATAATCTTCGGTACAGTTGCCGCGTGTGGCTGATAAATCTCGGACTTAACGGCGAGGAATTCAAAAACTGCCGCAAGCATTTGATCTCGCACCTTGACGGGTGTATTTCGTGGCGCAAACAGGATGTTTGCGCTGTTGCCCCAAAAGGCGGCAAGGATGCCGCCAACAGAGGGCAACATGCGGCATACCTGAGGATGCTATCGCTCAACGGGAACGGCTGAAACAGCAGCGCGAGGGATTGAAAAATTCCGAACAAGAGGGCGAACAAACCCAAAGCGGCGATGAACAGGAAGAAAATTCGGGCATGACAATGTCCATGTGACGGGAGGATAAATGAGTAAATTATACATCGCATACGGTTCAAATATGAACCTTGAACAAATGGCGCTGCGCTGTCCGAATTCGGAAACGGTAGCGGCGGCAATGCTGAAAGGCTACGAGCTGCAATTCAAATACCACGCCACTATCGAGCCTGATTCCGAAAGCGAGGTTCCGATACTGCTGTGGAAGCTCTCCAAACGTGACGAACAGCAGCTCGACCGATACGAGGGCTATCCGAGATACTATCGAAAAGAGTTCGTGCGGTTGAATATCGACGGAGAATCCGCAAATGGAATGGTGTACATTATGAACGGAGACAGTCCGCTCCAAGCGCCGTCCGAGCAATATTACCAAACGATTTTGCAGGGGTACAGATCGGCGGGGCTGGATACAAGCTATCTCGAAACAGCTTTGGCACGGGCGCAGGAATTTAGCGCTAACGAAGATTTTCAGTTGAGATTTTAAGGAGGCTCGGAATGCTTTATCATGGCTTTTATGTCAAGTTTACCCCTGTGAAAAACATTCTCCGCGAGGATAGGGACGGCGAGATATTATTCTGCCAAGGATATAAGATCGGTATTTTCTCCGACAAAGAAATGCAAAACCCCGTGGACGGCTTTTACGCCGCCGAGGGGTTTGAGATATCCGCCGCGACGCTTGATGACGCGGAGCAGTTCGCGAAAGATGTTATTGACATTGAGCAGAAAAAATATATTGCGGATATGGACGGCATATAAAATACGCGCGGACTATTGCAAAAATCTGTGCGAATCGGTTTTAAATTACTCGTAATCGATCCTCTCGATTTTGAAGATGACGGGGCGAGTGCCGTCCGAGCAGCACGTTATCATAACGTGCTCGTCTTTCATCCAACCGCGCATAATAGAACCGCCTTGCAGTCCGGTGTAGATGTACCGCGCGATAGCGTCCCAAGCCTCCGAGCAATGCGGCATTTTCGGACCGCCCGCAACCGAATCGGGATCGGCGTTCGTTTTGACAAGCGTGTTCAGACCCATATGCCAGAAATCGTCCCTGTCGCCGTCGCGCTCAAAGATGAATTCGTCTCCCACGTTATAGCACGGACACTCACCGGAGTTCGGGTCGGCGCAATATTCCCGCTGCAATTCGGGATACAGTTTCTTGTCAATGACCGTTACCTTGACTTTGTGTTTCACGAGCAACCTCCTTACTTCGCATAAAAAACGCGGTTATCGTTTCGGGCTGTCGCTTCGGGAAGCTCGCTGTCGGCATATCCCAAGATGCAATGCCCGATACCCTCGTACTCGCCGTTCACGCCCAAAGATTTCAGCAGCGCTTTATATTCGTCCGTCTCGAATTCTTCTTTCGCTCTGTGAATCCAACAGCTTGCAACACCGAGAGAATGCGCCGCCAGCATCAGATTTCCCATCGTCAGACTGCCGTCGTAGATGTGGGTCGCGCAGTTTTTGTTTCCGAGAACGATCAGCACCACCGGCGCTCCGTAAAACGGATCGAAACCGTCCTCCCAGCCGCCGATCTTGCGGTTCGCCTCGGACAGCCTATTGCGCAGCTCCTTGTCGGTAACGGCAACGATGATTGATGATTGCTTTCCCATACCGCTGGCGGCGTAAAGTCCCGCTTCTATGATCTGCTCCATAACGTCCTTGGGGAGCATATCGGGCTTGAATTTCCGACAGCTTCTGCGTTCCAACATATCCTTGATAGTCTGATTCATTTCAAAAACCTCCTCGATTATATGTGATAATATAATTATATCACACTCTCTCGGAAAAAACAAGTACAAAACCGCGCCAAATCCGAAAAAGAAAGGAAAAGCCATGCCAAAGCTGATCGTCACCAGCCGCTACATCAAGCCGAACGCTCACGGGAACTTCGGGAACTACATCAAGTATATCGCGACCCGCGAGGGAGTGGAAAAGCCCGTGCAAAAGCAAGAGCAGCACCAAGAACTCGACCGTGAGATATTCATGAACTATCTGAATTCGCGTCCAAACTCACACGGGCTGTTTTCCGAAACGGACGAGCCGATTGTATTGGACAAGGTAGCGAAAGCAGTAGCGGAACACGGCGGCGCACTCTGGACGCATATCGTCTCTCTAAAGCGTGAGGACGCTGAACGAATGGGCTACATCGACCTCGACCACTGGCGCGACTTGGTGCGGCGACACATTTCGGATATTGCGGCGGCGCAGAAAATCGCTCCCGAGAATATCCGTTGGTATGCCGCATTTCATAACAAGGAATCCAATCCGCACGTTCATATCGTGGTTTACTCGGAAAATCCCCGCGAGGGCTACCTCACAAAGGACGGCATCGAAAAAATCCGCAGCGCGTTTGCCAACGATATCTACAAGGACGAGCTGCAAAATCTGTATCAGCAACAAACGGCAGTGCGTGATAAACTGCGCTCCGAAGCGGAAAGTGTGATGAAAAATCTGCTGTTCGAATTACAGAACGGCAGCTTTGATGATTCGCAGCTTGAACAGCTTGTTTTTAAATTACAAAAGCAGCTCCGCAACTCCAAAAGCAAAAAGGTGTACGGCTACTTGCAGCCGAACGTTAAGAAAACAGTTGACCAAATCGTGTCGCTACTCGCCCAAAATCCCGTGCTGAAAAAGGTGTACGACGAGTGGTGCAAACTTGAACAACAGAAATACGAAACCTATACGAGCGCGGTTCAGAAATTCCCGCCGTTGGAGGAAAACAAGGTGTTCAAGCCAATCAAAAATGCCGTGATACGCGCCGTGATGGAAATGGATTTCTCAACGGAAATGTTCGCGGAATACAACGAGGATGAGATTGGCGAGGCAGAGTCGGATAAAAAATTATACATCAAATGGACGACGGAATACAAATCCGCTTGCTACGAGTTGTATAAAAACCACGATGTTCCAAAAGCGTTTGAGTTGCTCCGTGACGAAGCCAAGAAAGGAAACGTCCACGCTGTTTTCGATATTGGGAAAATGTATCGGAACGGCTTGCTTGGCGAGGAAAACATTCCGAAAGCCGATGAATATTTCCAAAAGGCATACGACGGCTTTCAAAAGATCGCTGCCGAAAATCCCGATGAGAAAATTTTGTATCGGCTTGGCGTGATGACGTTCAGCGGTATCGGCTGCGACACTGATCGGGATTTGGGTGTTGAGTATATAAAGCAATCCGCCGAATTGGGAAATAAATATGCCCAAGCATTTTTGGAAAATGTGGATCGGTATAAATCGGTGACAACACGGAACGCAATAATGTCCATGCTGTTCTCGCTCGGCAGACTTATTTCCGACGACTACAACCGCAATCTCCACGGGCAACGTATCCGCACAGAACATAAACTGAAAGCCGCGATCCGCCGCAAGAAACAGGCGCTCGGCTTGAAAGAAAATCCTTTGGAAAATCCGCAATTTAAATAAAGAGGTGGTCAATTGCTGAACAACCGCGAAATTTATTCCACAAATTTGCCGCACCGCGCGATTGCTGTGTATATGTATCTGCGCGACAGAGCCGATGAAAAGGGCTCTTGCTTCCCCGCCGTGAGTACGATTGCAGCAGACTTGAAAATGTCCAAAAGCACAGTAAAACGCGCACTCGGTGATCTCGAAAAAGCGCACTATATAAGGCACGAACGCAGATACAGGCAGTCGGGCGGGAACTCCTCAAATCTTTACTTTCTGGAGCGACCGCCCTAAATTTTTTGAAAAAAGCCACTAACAAGGGCGAATTATGCCCTGTCGGTGGTCTATGGATAGGTTCATGATGAGCCTACAATGTTAAGTAACCAATTTAAAATTATTTTATTTTGGGGAAAGGAAGTCTTATGCCCTACATCAATTTTTCGGAGGATGATTTATACCGCGCGAATACCGCCGATTTGGTTTCATTTCTTCAAAGTCATGGGGAGAATGTGAAAAAAGTAGGCTCGACCTACAAGTACATCTACACGGACGGCAGCGGGACGCATGACAGCGTGACGATTCACGGCGGCAAATGGTACGATCACAAAAATCAGCGCGGCGGCTATGCGGTCAAGTTTTTGCAGGAATTTCTCGGTTTTTCTTTTCAAGATTCCGTGATTGAACTGCTTGGGGGACATTGCTCCGCGCAGACCGCCTGTTCCGTTCCGAGAGAAACACCAAAACCCGTTCAGAAATCGTTCGAGCTGCCCACTCCCAACTCGGATATGCGGCGAGTGTTCGCTTATCTAACCAAGCAGCGGTTTATTGATCCGCAGATAATTTCGCATTTCGCTCACGAACACAAAATTTACGAGGACGGAAAATATCACAATGTCGTGTTCGTCGGTACGGACGAGAACGGAACGGCTCGTCAAGCCTCGGTGCGCTCCACGTTGAGTTTCGGGAAAACCTTTCGGATAACGGTCGCGGGTTCGGACACAAAATACAGCTTCTCTCATTTCGGCAATGATGACAAGCTGTTTGTGTTCGAAGCACCGATAGATATGCTGTCGTTCATCACGCTGTACCAAAAGGATTGGCAGCAGCACAGCTACATCGCGATGAACGGCGTTTATGAGAGTGCCGTGCTGAAAGCATTGGAGAATCATTCCGAGCTGCGGCAGATATGCCTTTGCACCGACAACGACGAGGGCGGAATTGAGGCGGCGGAACGACTGCGGGACATTCTCGCCGAGAAAGGCTACACGGAAATATTTCGCCTTTCACCGCAGCAAAAAGATTGGAACGAACAGCTAAAACAGCGTTACGGCGCGGAATATCTTCCCGCCGTTCCTCATGAGCGCAAAGAATTGTACTTGCAGAGTGTTGCCGAGCTGAACGAGATGAAAATAAACCCAAACCGCATCGCCAACGACCTCATAGCCGCCTACAACTCCGCCGACCGAGTACGGTTAGCGGAGTTTTCTATTGCAGCGAGCGAGCATTTCCTCAAAATCGCCGGAGAGGACTTTCCGCTTGACAGAATGAAAAATCGGCTCGCGAACGAGTATAGGTGCTATCTCGACAAAGGAACGCCAGTGACCAAACTCGGCAAACTGCAAAACGCGATGACGGCGGGATTGGAGCAGCTGCGAAAGCCCTCACAGACTGCCGCGGAATTGAAAATAACGGCGCGAAAACTGTATGACATAGCCGACTGCGCTCTGCGGTTATCCGCGGAGGAAACCCTCGTCCAACGAGCCGAACAACAAGAAACGTCCGAGGAAATTTCCTCGGACGAGCCGCTGCAAATGTCGATGAGCGGGTAGCTACTCCAGTTCCTGTTCCAAAGAATTGAACTCCTCGGTGTTGAAAAACTCGCCGATGGTTATCTCAAAGCCGTCGCATATCTTCTTGATCGTCGAGATACCGGGGTTGACGCTTTCGCCGTTCAGTATGCTCTTGATCGTGGACTGCGATATGCCCGCGGCGTATGACAGACCGTTCGGCGTAATGCCGCGCTCCTTGCACAGCTCCCGAATACGCTTGACCGTGACCTCGTAAACTCCCATAACATCCCCTCTTAGTAATATTTCACTAAATATAGTTTATAATATTTTGTGAAAAAAGATTAGTGATAAATCACTTACAAGAGGGGGATATTTATGATTGACAGGTCAAAAGTTGCGTGCTTTTCGGGGCATCGCAAGCTGCCGCAAGACTGCATGGAGCTGAAAGCAAACCTTGAAAAGACGATAACGGAGCTGATAGAGCGTGGCGTGGTGTTCTTTGGCAGCGGCGGCGCGGTCGGTTTCGATCAGCTTGCCGCGGAAACGGTACTGGAGCTCAAAGAGAACTATCCGCACATCAGGCTGGTAATGGTTCTTCCCTGTCCGCCCGAGGAACAGTCGCTCAAATGGAGCGAGGAACAGAAACAGCGGTATTTTGAGATACTCGCCCAAGCGGACAAAGTGCGAGTGCTGTCGCCAAGGTACACCGACAGTTGTATGCTCGACCGCAACCGTCATATGGTGGATTGCAGTGAATATCTCGTCTGCTATCTTCGCGAACGGCGCGGCGGAACGTTCTACACGGTAAGTTACGCTGAACAGCGGGGATTGAATTTTTTTCGTATTTAATTGCGGCGAAACGGAAAACCTGTTGAAAAACGGCGGAAAAAGTGCTATAATTATTAAGGTATTACCGATTTTATGACAGCTTGGGGTGTATTGATTTGAAAAGCGTTGTTGAACTTATCAAAAAAGAAACCGTGCTTTGTATTTCGGGCGTACTGGCGATCGTATCGTGCTTTATTGTGCCGCCGTCCGCGGCATACGCGGGTTATATTGATTTCAGAACATTGATATTGCTGCTTTGCTTAATGCTGGTTGTAGCGGGGATCAGGCAAACAGGAGCTTTTACCGTTATATGCGAGGCGCTGCTGAAAAAATTCCGCAGCATAAAATCGGTCGGCGTGGTATTGGTGTTGCTGAGCTTTTTTATGAGTATGCTGCTCACCAACGACGTTACTTTGGTGACGGTCATTCCGTTCACGCTCTTGATGTTTGAGGGAATATCGGACGGAAAAAAAATCCCGTGCCGAGATAGTCCTGCTTGTGCTGGAAACGGCGGCGG
Source organism: Lachnospiraceae bacterium (assembly GCA_023664705.1). GTDB lineage: Bacteria > Bacillota > Clostridia > Oscillospirales > Ruminococcaceae > CAG-115. The sequence goes on from JAMPFE010000063.1 coordinate 9,038, forward strand.
CAAACCTCGGCAGTATGCTCACCCCGATGGGAAACCCTCAAAATCTTTATTTATACTCGAAATTCAACCTCTCCATAGGGGAATTCTTCGGAATAATTTTTCCCTACTCGGCGGTCTCTCTGATAATGCTGATATGCTCGGTGTTATTATTCCTGCCGAAACTGCGGACGGAAAAGCCGACAGGCGAAGCAAGGATAAACGGACGCGTAAAATTGATATTATATGTTCTGCTTTTTGCGGTCAATATGCTGACGATACTTCGGGTATTGGATGAGAGGATTCTGCTTGTTGTCGTTGCGGCGGCGGTGCTTATCATGGACAGAAAGCTGTTTTTACGGGCGGATTATTCGCTGCTGCTGACCTTCGTGTTTTTCTTTATCTTTGTTGGGAATCTTGGCGCGATACCCGCGCTTTCCGATACCCTGCAGCGTGTTATGACGGGAAACGAGGCCATGATATCCGTGCTGCTGTCGCAGGTCATCAGCAACGTTCCTGCGGCGATACTGCTTTCGGGACTGACGGACAATGTAAACGCCCTCATTATAGGAACAAATCTCGGCGGCTTGGGAACGCTTATCGCTTCAATGGCGAGCCTCATCACCTATAAATTTTACGCAGGAGCGCAAGGAGGCTCTCCGAAAAAATATATTTTGGTTTTTACGGCTTTTAATCTGTGCTATCTGGCGGCTTTGGGAACATTATTTCTTTTGATCTCATAGCGCCGATAGCTTCTAATGAAAGGAACGTTATGAACACATCACAAATTTTTCTGCTCTGCCTATGCGGAGCATTTTTTCTTATCGTCGCGCTAATCGCGGCTATAGGCGACCATTACTCCCTCAAGGGTATTCCGAATAAACCCGTGGGCAACGGTCAGCACGGCACGGCGCGGTTTGCGACTAAAGGGGAGGTTTCCAAGACTTACAAGCAGATACCCTACACACCGAAATTGTGGCGAAACGGAGAGCAGTTCCCAAACGTAGACGGTCTGATCGTCGGCTGTCATGAAACGGCAGCTGGAATGACCGCGCTTGTCGATGACGCTGATATCCACACGCTGATGATTGGTGCGTCCGGTGTCGGCAAGACCGCAAATTTCCTCTACCCGAACATCGAATATTGTTGCGCGGCGGGAATGTCGTTCGTCACGACCGACAGCAAGGGCGATCTATACCGAAACACGGCAACAATTGCCGAGAAATATTATGGGTACAAAATTTCCGTGATTGATTTGAGAAATCCCACTCGCAGCAGCGGTTACAATATGCTCTACCTCGTCAACAAGTACATGGATATGTATAAGGCTGAAAATAAGCTGGAATACAAGGCGAAATCCGAAAAATTTGCAAAAATAACCGCCAAGACGATAATCTCGGCGGACGGTGATGTGTCTAGCATGGGTCAAAATGCCTTTTTCTACGAAGCTGCGGAGGGCTTGCTGACGGCGGTCATACTGCTGATAGCGGAATTCTGCCCTCCCGAAAAGCGGCACATCATCAGCGTTTTCAAGCTGATACAGGATCTGCTCGCGCCGTCCGGAACGAAAGGCGTATCTCGTTTTCAAATGCTGATAGACAAGTTACCGAGCGAGCATAAGGCAAGGTGGTTTGCGGGCGCGGCGCTCAACTCGTCGGATCAGGCAATGGCGAGCGTTATGTCAACAGCGCTGTCCCGACTGAACTCGTTCATCGACTCGGAGCTTGAACAAATCCTTTGTTTCGATACTTCAATTGACGTTGAGGAATTCTGCAACAGAAAGTCCGCGATTTATCTCGTACTCCCCGAGGAGGACGCCAGTGCGACACGTTCCTAACTGAAAAGGTTAGGCGTGAAGCTGTAAAATAAAAGTA
>JAMPFE010000064.1 GCA_023664705.1 Lachnospiraceae bacterium
TTTAGACGAAAACGGAATACCAATGCATGACGAAACGACCGTAGACGTTATGCTTACATTCGACTTTGCCTATATTCGTTATGCGAGACCCTATTTTTACACGGGCGAGTTTTTTGAGGACGTGGACAGAGAGCCGCTCCCCGAGATGAAATGGTTCAAGATACGAGAGGGCGACAGATTGGACTGCGGACTTATCGTGAAAAAAGCGGAATTTGAAATGTATCCCGTTCTGGGCTGGGAAAATCTGACAAGACGGCAAACCGTCGAGTTTGACGGAGAGATAACGCTTGAGGGAATTTTGTTCGCAACAACTAACCCCAACGATTACGCAAGCAAGGTCGGCGACCTGAATTTTATCCCCGACCCTACCAAAACAGAAGGTATTCCCGTTGTCCGTCTTGACCACGACAAAAACGAAGATTGGTATAATCTCAACAGATGCTTATGTTCCGACGCAGAATATATTGAAAGCGACGCTTCGCCGACGTGGTATATCGGAAACATTAACGACGACGGTTTTGACGAAAGCTCGGTTTTCGGCAGTGAGGAGCTTGTCCGCGTAAAGACCGTACTTCAAAATGTAAAGCTGGAGGTGTTTGACGAAATTACGGGCGGAGGGATCGGCGGATGTAAAATCACGGCAGAGATAGCCGATATCGAGCGCATTGACTGACAAATAGGGAGGACTTCATCATGAAAAAATTTACGGCAATTTTCTGTGCATTGGCAATGCTCGCGGCGCTTGCGGGCTGCGATAACGACGAGCGTTCGGAGAGCGTTCCCGAGAGCGGGAACACTGTTTCCACGCCCGAAAGCAAGCCCGAGAGCACGGTTGAAAGTTCGGGGAGCTCGTCCGAAACAAGTTCGTCAAACACAAACGAGGACATCTCGGCAAACACGCCCGACGATGATAACGCGCTTACAAAGTATATGCGCTATACGCGTCCGTTTTTCAAAACGACGCTTTCATTACATATTTACAAATCGTTTGGGTTGTGCTAAAATATTTTCATTCACAAAAATTTGATCCGAAGGAGGACAAGCTATTGACAAATCTAAACACTATCAACTGCGAGGAACTTATGACCCAGCCGCTGAAGCCTATTGAATTCGTAGTGGACAATCTCATCACACAACCGACTGCACCTCGCACTATATTCGCGAGAGCGTTCTCGATAAAATCGTTCTCGAAAACCTCAAAGAGATAACCGCTTACGCGAGGGAAAATGCCGACGAGTTCTACGAAATGGCAGCGCAAAACGGCAGAGCCGAAGCAAGGAAATTCGGCAAATCCTCAGAGCAGGAACGAAAGCAAATCGAGGCTCGGATTGCTCAAATCGACAACACGATACGCTGCCTTTACAAGGACAGAGTAGTCGGCAGGATAACGCCCGAACGCTACGACAGCCTCGCGGCAAGCTACGAAACCGAGCAGCGCGAGCTCCGTGAAAAACTCGCCGCGCTTGAAAAGCGGATAACCGAACTCGAACTGCAAGACAAATACATCAAAGAGTTCGTTGAACAGGCACGGGAGTACATTGAGATGCCCAAGCTCACCGCCGAACTGCTTCGGGTGTTTATCCGCAGGATAGAGGTGTTTGAAAAGCCCGAAAAATATTCGCGGACTTGCGGAAACACAATCGTAATCCATTACACCTTTGAATGCGACAGAACGTTCACAGCGTCGAAACTCGGAAAATCCGCGTAACAGCACTAATCCCACAAGGTTTGACCTTGTGGGAGGTACATAAATCTCAATTCTCCGTTAGCGACATCACGCGAACTCGGGGCGGATTTCTGTCAGGCTATGATGTGTGCTCCGTTGAAGCAAGTTATTTTTTGTCGTTTTCGGCGTGCTCGAAATCGCTGCGGCGGATCTCCGTTTCGATCTCGACTAATCAAATCGTTCGATGAAGAGGTCCGCGTTGTTCTTAAGGGCATCGGACATTACCATCTCCCCATGGTTGCTTCGCTCGTTGAAAACGGAATTTTTGTTTGCTGCGTAAACGCTTTGCGAATGAAGAAATTCTGTTCGCAAAATCTGCGCCGCGCTAAAACGGACAAAATCGACTCGATAAAAATCGCGAATTTCGGACTTACATACCGGAGCGAGCTTACTCCAACACTGCCAAAGGGCGAGGTTTACCAAGAGCTTAAACTGCTTGCAAGCTTTACTCCATCGCTTAACCGTCTGCGTTAACATAGCGTTTTCAGCGACTAAAAAAATTCTCTTTTGCCGTCTGCTTTGCTACGTCCTTTTTGCCTTATACCTGTTACAAAAAACCATTATCATTTTTGGCTATTTTGACTATTGACTTTTCTTAGCAGGTTTCTTTTCAATAGTGCGCCGAATCCTAAGCCTCGGCGCGCACTGAAATTCATTTTGTTATTCTTTTTTTATAACGTCGCTCTTTATCAATTCCATGAGCAATTCTGCTATTGCATCGCTGCTGGGACTTACCGACGTCGTTTCATCGGAAGTGATATCAAAAGAGCAGTCATCTTTTTCATTCAAGAGTTTCCTGCTCACATTTATTTTCATCAGATAAAGCATTGTTTTCCATCCCTCTTTCTCTTTCCTTTTGCACCAATCATCGTACTTCCGCCCATATAAATACCGCAACAAAAGCGGGAGGTTAATGTCTGTTTTGACGCATTTGCTTATTATCTCCTCTGCCTCATTGGCTTTGCAATGCTCGTCAAGTATTGCTGCAATGCGCTCGACTTCGATTTGAATGTTAAAACACAAACCGTTCAGCTTATGCAATTCGACTTTGGATTTGATTATAATGCCCTCCAATAGAAAACAGCCCCAACGATTTCACTCGTTGGGGTTTGGTGTTTTCTGCGCTTTCTGCCGCGCTTGGGCGGTTCTGGTGCTTATTGTAATTCTTCCAATTCGTCTATTCGTAAAGCCTGCGCATTTTTTCAAGTTCCGTCTTGAATTCCTCTACAAAATCATCGGGCGCGACAACGCGCACCCAACTTCCGAGCGACAACAAATACGTCAATATTCCCGTACCGTAAACCTCCGCCTCGACGAGCGCGATCTGATTGTTGGCGTGATATCCGCGCAAAGTACGCGTACGGATATCTTCGGTATCATCACTTAGATTTCCGCTGCGGATATCCAGCACCACCGCGGTCGGCAGTCTGTCCAGAACCGCTTGCAGGGATGGTCCGCAGAACTCAAATCTTATCTTCCTGCACTTCCCGGGGAACATAAACTGAATTTTCTTCCGCATCTCGCCCTCGTCGAAATCGTATTTCCTGTCGAGTTTAAAGCGGGCGCGGTGCTCGACGATATTTAAAATTCGGTCAACGCGAAAATATATGGGCTTGTAATCGGGATCGTCCGCGCGGTACGCTATCAGATAAAAATAATATTCGCTGAACATGACCGATACGGGGCGTATTCTGTGCGACACTTTTTCTCGGCTCATTTTCAGGTAGTCAATTGAAACCTCCGTGCGCGTGCGAATATCGCACGCAAGCGTCCACAGACGCTCCACAACGCTTTCGCAGTCGCTTTTAACGTTGCAATAGTGATACTTTTCTTTCGTTATCAGAGACTCCAGAAGCGCCCTGTCGTTTGCCGATGTAAAGCTTTTCAGCTTAGTAATGATCGTCAGCAGCTCCTGTTTTGAAAGCGCCCGCGAGCCTATCAGTATCTTTATGACGGCAAGCAGCTCACTGTCGCGCAGGACGTCGTCGACGCGCATTGTATAACACTTTTCCGAGCGCGAATAAACAAGCTCGGCGTGCGCCGACAGCTCGCGGTCGTTAGCCAGAAACGCGCGAATGTCGTTAATATCGCGGGATACGGTTTTGCTCGAAACTCCGAACTCCCCCGCAAGACTCGCGGCGGTTATTTTTTCGCCGCGAAGCCCACGCAGGAAAATCGACAAAATGCGTTCGTATTTTTCCATAATATCACCCGAAATAATTATAAATCATTCCGAGAGAAATGTCAAGCCGCTTTAAAGCTTTGCAAGCAAATCGGCTTTCTTTGCGGCAAACTCCTCCTCGGTAAGAATACCCGCGTCCTTGAGTTTGGAAAGCTTTTCTATCTGTCCCAAAATATCATCTCCTCCGGATTGTTTCGCGCCGCCCTCGCCTTTTTTCAGGCGATCCAGAATATCGTTTCTGCGAAGCAGATCGAACAGCTCCTTGCACTTTGCCGCTTGATTATAGATAGTTACGCCCGTCAACATTTCTATTCTGAGCGTCGCCTTACGTTTGTCTTTATCGTTGTATTCGATAACGACTACGTTTTCCTGCTGTTGATTTGCGTCGTTTCCGCTGCCGAGCAGCATTTCCGTGTTTGAGATCGTTCTCTTTTCAATCCTTATATCCGTAATATCGTCATAGGGGATATCCAGATCGTAGAGCCAATCTTTTGTAGCGCTTGTCACTCTGAAAGAGAACATTTCACTCATTATATTCATACCCCAAGCGCCCGCTTTTGCCTTGGGGATATCGTCAAGCCCTCCTATATAAGTGAACTCATAGCGCGCGATCGCGCCCTCAAGCGGTTTCTTTAATTCCTTTGCTTCCTCATTGCTTGCCTTGATGCTTGAAGCGGTCTCGCCCGCGATTTGGGTGACTTTGTCCTTTGCTTGTCCCGCCGCTTCCTTGACCTTGTCAAAAATTCCCATAATGACCTCCCGTTATAATCAATGTTGTTATAAAGCATTACATATATTCGCGGCTGTCGGTAACTTTCGTCCCTTCAATCGCAATGCCCTTAAAATTTACCTCGGTGCTAAATGGCAGCCGATAGCCGCCGCTTTCCGTGTTTTCCGCGAGAAGATAAACGGTTTTGCCGTCTATCTCCGCGGATACCGCCAGCCCGCCGCTTTCGGGAGCCATTTTAAAAGGCTCCTCATAATCGATTTTAATATTGCCGTCAAGTAAGGTACACAACTCGCCGAAAGAATAAAACGACTTTTCCGGCAACAGCATTTCAATGGGCGCATACAGTCCCGTAGCCGCACCGATGACCTCAAAGCCGAACGTTATTTTGTACGACCTGCCGTCCGACGCGATAAAGTTGTTTGTGTGCAGTTCCGCCTGCGGATCCTCGCAGCGCTTAAGTATTTCCTCGTCGGTCGATTCGATAAGAAATTTCAAGTCATCGCTGAGATGTACTTCATTGACCGTGCCGCTCTCCGATGGAGAACTGTCGGCGGAAATTGAACTTGTTGATTCTGTGGAAGTCGACGCGCTGTTTGTATCGTTAGACGGTTCGTCATCGGACGTTGAAGATGAACACCCGCACAAAGCCAACATTCCGCTTAAAACCGTTGTCACTATGGCGATATGTGTGATCGCCGTCAATCTGTTTTTCTTCATTTCTTCCTCCCGATTTTTAATGAATATTAGGAATTCATCTTCATATATTATAGCATAATAGCTCCTGTTTGTCAAGCCCCTTTAAGAAGTATAATGAATATATATACTCTAAAGGAGGAACTGTAATGCTCATTTTCAACTTTCACACTATAGGGGACAGGCTCTTAGCCATACGCAAAAAGGCAGGGATGACTCAAGCCCAAGTAGCCGAAGCCGCCGATATATCCGACAGAGCCTACGCCGATATCGAGCGCGGCACGGTCAATATGCGCATTGAAACTGTTCTCCGAATATGCACCGCACTGAACATTACTCCCGACGAGATACTCACGGAGGATAACCCCTCGTTGACCGCTAGACAAGAGGAGCTTATAGAACGCCTTAATTCATGCACTCAGCGCGAACGTGAAGCGGCGCTTGATTTGCTTGCCGTTTACCTCAACTCGCTGAACGGGATATAGTAATATTATAGCAACTCACACGGACATACGTCTGTCCGTGTAAAATATTTTTCATAATTTTAGGTCGTGAGCTTATATGAGAGCGGGTCGTCTCGGCCAGAGTCGCTAGCGACAAGTTAGTGAACGGGAAAGGCTGATTGTTTAACGGTCAGCCTTTTCACTATTTATAGAGGTCATATACAATAGTCAAAAATTATTGCCAATCAGTAGTTTCTCTAATCCGGATTTACTAGAATCTCATCCAATAAAGCACGATATTCTTCATTTAAAGAGACCACCATCAAATTGTACCACGTTTCTCGAGAGTACCTTCCATTTTCAATACACCAAATTTTATAGTGCAGTTCTTTCTCTGCGTAGAAATCTACCGAAATCTTCAAATCATCATGGTATTTTCTTTCATAGTCTGAATACAAGTATTGATTATTTGTATAATCGATATGAGCGAAGCAATCATCATTGGGATAGTACATTCCATGCAAGAACGTAGTTATACATGGGGTATTTGGCTTTCCATTCGGATAATTAGGTAAAGTCTCAATTTCAATATGCAAAAACCGCTTCTTTTGCATATCATCATAATCTTTTTTAATTACCATAAGAAGTTTATTACAAGTTTTAGGATCAATACGGACGATGATTGTTTTTTGCTCTGCCAAATTTGTATCCTTAAAGTTAAACTGTGGACCACGAAATTGTTCAAAGCTCAGCCCAGAATATGATATAATCTGTTCCTCAGGTACTGCTAAACGTTCATCTAACCGAAGTAGAATATCGCCTGTATCAACATCTTCAGTGATTATTTTTGCAAAACCGGGCATAGTATCAGAAAATCTGATTCTTGACTTGTTAGTTAAGCGGTTATATAAGTATGCTTTGCCATCAAAAATAAAAGAATCTGCCTTAAACAACACACCAGACACTGGTGTTAACTTTTATTGATTGATCTTATAGACAAACTGTTCACCATCTAGCATTTTCCTGATATCTATATAGTTTCTTCTAAACTTATCTAATATAAATCCGGTAATTATCAAAAAAAAGAACTTCGCATCAACTTGTATTGTTTCGATTATTCCGGGTTCATGGATAAATGCAATGTCGTAATACATTACCCACGGATTGTCTTTTCTCATATAATTTAGGATATTATCTCCCAAAATGCCTTTTGCACAAAACAACTCGCCAACTTTGTTAACTAATGGCGCTATAAATGATGGGATAGTAAATTTATTATCTACGTTTTTGAATTTTCTGAAATAATCCAACATCTGGGCACGGATTGAATAAACTAAATATTCTACAGATTTATATTCTTCAGTATCCGTTACCTCAATAAGAAACTGTTCTATTTCCTCAGTCTGATATGTTTCATTTGCCATTTTATTGTCCCTTTCTGTCTTATTTTATTTCATCTAAATCGGTCACAAGCAAATTATCCTTATCAAACACCCAACTGCTTTCAGCAAATCCTAATCATATCTATATTATAGCCGAAAGGTTCTTGTTTGTCAACCCTTTTGAAAAAATAATCCCGAACCGCTTTTACACGGTTCGGAATACTCGGCAACTCGCATTTATCGGTTCTCAACCGACGCAATATGCGGTTGCCTACGTCAAATTCATAGATGCTGGTGCGGCTCAATTCAATGACGAGATACCGACTTAATTCACCGAGCAGCAAAGAGGGAGAGTGTGCCAAATCGGCACACTCTCCGTTTTCGTGGTGGGGATCGGTTGCTCTATCCGTTATTATCTTGGGGAAGAAATTGAATGTCACTACAACCTTGTCGGGATATACCGTGACGCTGTACGTAAACGTCGATTAACTGCTTTACATCGGGCAGAGTGCCTTCCGTGAGGTTTTGGCGTATCAGCGCGAACATTTTTTCCAACTCACTTACGATTGCGGCTTGATAATCAAAGAGCTTCGCGAAAAAACGAACATGACCCAGCAAGAACTCGGCAGCAAAATCAACTGCGACAAGGGCGCGATCTCACGATATGAGAACAACCATCAGTCCGTGCTTTTCGACACCATGCGCTCCTTCGCCGCGATCTTCAACGTCTCGATGGACTATCTCGCGGGCATGGAGAGATGCCGCAGCATACCGACAACGGGCTTGGCCGAGCCGCAGATCGAGCTGCTGATCGGGATTTCGGAGATGCTTTGCAAGATGAACAATTCCGTCGGAGATCAACCGACGGCGGAGTGGTACGAAGCGTTTGGAAGAATCATGACAGGCTTGCTCAAATGAAATTATTAAACGGTAGCACAACGATCTGTATAATAATCTAAAATTTATCAATTTTGTAATATTGCTTGACAAATACCAAATTATGCGTTATAATATTAATATACACATTATATTATTTTAATGAAGATGGGAGGCGACTACAATGAAAGTGAATGTTTCGATAGCTCCTACCATGATAAATTGGATCATTTCTCAAACACAGATGAGCAAGCTGCCTCAAGAGGTTGCCGAAAATCTTAATGCGTGGAAAAACGGAGAGAAAACACCGACTTTCAAGCAGGTTGTAAGTGCCAGCAAGGCAACGGGTATACCTTTGGGATACTTCTTCCTTCAAAAGCCGCCCGTTGAGGACGTGTCTTTGGTTGAACACAGAACTGTGGACAGCATCTCCGTAACGAATCCAAGCCGAGACCTGTTAAATACCGTTCACGATATGGAAATGATACAAGATTGGATGCGTGAACAGCTTATCGCCGACGGCTTCGATCCGTTGGACTATGTAGGAAAATTCAAAGTCCACAACAAAAAAATAGCCGAAAATATAAGAACGATTTTAGGCATTGATGTTGATTGGCATAAGAACGTCACAGGCGATTCCTTTGGATATATAAGAAACGCAATAAGCAATTCGGGTGCAGTCGTTATGATGAGCGGTGTTGTCGGCAACAACACGCATCGTCCGCTTGATGTGAACGAGTTTAGAGCGTTCACTTTGATCGATAAATATGCGCCGTTGATTTTTATTAACTCTAATGATTCGAGCGGTGCAAAACTATTCTCATTGCTGCATGAGTTCGCTCATATTTGTTTCGGCGAAAGAAGCTTGTTCAATGACCGATATGGGTTCGGTGAAAAGGTAAGCAAGCTTGAAACGGTATGCAATGCAGTCGCAGCGGAAATAATCGTTCCGCAAGAGCATTTCATCAAAGAATGGAACAGCATAAATTCCGCCGGTGCGGAAAAGCAGACCGTAACCAAGATCGCATCTAAGTTTAAATGCGGAAATATGGTCGTTGCAAGAAAGGCTCTTGACAACGACTTGATCACCGGTGAGTTATACAAAGAGATTTCTCGACTTGCAGTAAAAAACTACAACGAACAGCGCAAAAAGAAAAGCTCGGGCGGTGATTTTTACAATACTCTGGCTTCGAGAATAGACAAGCGCTTTCTCGGAATGTTGACATCAAGTGTCGCCGAAGGCAAAACGCTGTATACGGACGCTTATCGGTTTACAAATACCAACAGAGAAACTTTTGATAAGCTAGCAAAACAAGGGGGAATAAAAAATAATGAGTAAGGAGATTTTTCTTGTAGACACCAACTCATTTATTGAACCTAAAAAGGGATACTATGCGTTTGACCTTGCCCCCGGATTTTGGACACAATTTACCAAGCACATCAAATCAAAAGAGATCGCAGTCTTGGATATGGTCAAAGATGAGATAGGGAAAGGCACCGATGAGCTGAGCCGCTGGGTCAAGAGCATTGACATTCCCGAACTCGTAAGCCGCAGGGACAGCGCTATAATCGGCAAATACGGTGAGATTATCAACGATATTGCTCAGAATCCGTATTACAAACCGTCAGCACTTACCGAATGGTCAAGAGATACGGTAGCGGACGCTTGGCTTATAGCAGCGGCGGCTGTCAAGGGATATACGCTGATAACGTTGGAACAGCCTGCAAAAAGCTTAAATTTACAAAACCCGTCTAAGAACGCCAAAATTCCGGATGTCGCCGCTAGGTTTAAGGTCAAGACAAACGACTTGTTTTACATGATGAGGGAATTGAAGTTCATATTAAAATAATCCGATCTCGCTCTCTTAGCCGCTTGGCACGGTCGCTAGCAATCAAGGTCACGGGTCACTCGCACCAGAGTCGCTAGCGACCTTTCGCTGGCAAAATAGGCTGATTGTTTTATAGCAATCAGCCTATTCTATTGCCTTTCTTTGGAAAACTTTTCCAAGACAAATTTTGGCTGAAAGCTCGTTATCTCCTCATAAATAATATACCCTTGACAAAAGCCCCGAAGTGTGGTATACTGTAGAAAAGGAAGTGAGCGGGTTGGTAATACGGGACAAAGACTTGTTGGGAACATTCGAGCAGAAAAAGGCTCTGGTGGCGCAGTTCAACCTTATGGATGATACTTTCTTCTCGGTTGTTATGGGGCACAACGATGCGGCAGAATACTTGCTGTCGAAATTACTTGGCAAGAATGTCAAAATCATTGAGAACAAAACGCAGTACTCCATTCGCAATGCGGAAAGCCATTCGATAGTGCTCGATGCGCTTGTTGAGGACGAGGAACACAACATTTACGACGTGGAAGTCCAAGTCGGCGACAAGGACAATCACGAGCGTCGAATACGATACTACCGCACGGCGATAGACTGGTCGTATCTCGAAAAAGGCAAGGACTACTCGGAGTTGCCCGAGGTTTATATGATTTTCATATCGGACTTTGACCCGTTCGACATGAAAAAGGTGCATTATGAGATCACGCAAAGTGTTAAGGGAACGGATCGCAGCTATGACAGCGGGGTTCATATCCACTATTTCAACACGAAGGTCAAAGATGAAACATTTTTATCGGAGCTGATGCAGTACCTTGCAGACAGCGACCCCGAAAGCAATCATTTCGGCGCGTTGTCGCAACAGGTAAACTATCACAAGGTGCAGAACGAGGGGGTAAGTTTTATGTGTAAAGCTGTTGAAGAATATGCGGCTACAAAGAAGAACGAGGGTAAAATTGAGGGCAAAATCGAGGGTAAAATCGAGGGTAAAATCGAAACGATCAAGAATATGCTCAAAG
>JAMPFE010000065.1 GCA_023664705.1 Lachnospiraceae bacterium
TTAAGGAGGTAATTTAATGGCTTGCAAGCCTGTTTGTAAATTATGCAACCGCTTGATTATAAGCCAAGCGGTCACGTTCACGGGCGGAAATCTCGTGATAAATCTCCCCGCGGGGAGTTATCAAAACGGCGAAAAGTATTGTATCGTGGTGGCGCAGGCTATCCCCGATACCGCCACGATAAACGCGCCTGTCGTTGTCACGATAGGCACGGGCACGGAGCTTTATCCGCTCACAAACCGCTGCTGCGCACAAGTCACGGCTAGCGGCATACGCACACGAACGCGCTATTCAACAGTGGTCTCGACAAGCGCAACGGGCGGCACGTTCAAACTTCTGGGGAACACCGCGCCTTGTCCGACAAATAACTTGACGGCGATCGACGGCACTGCCCCGGCAGCGACCGCGCCGACCACTTAACGAAAGGAGAAATTTCACATATGAGTATGAGAGCATTGGAAGATTTGCGCGAAACGCTTTGCAAGGAGCTTGACGAAATCTCGAAGAAACGCGAGATAAACACTCAAATCCTCGAAAATATCCACAAGCTCACCGACAGCATAAAGAATATCGATAAGATAATTATGCTTGAAAACGGTGAAACGGAGTACAGTCAGGCGGGCGAACGCGGCGGTATGCGCGGATATAATTCGGGCAACAGCTACGCAAATCGCGGACAGCACTATGTGCGCGGACATTACAGCCGTGACGGCGGCAATTCCTCGAACAGATACAGCCGCGACGGCTACAGTCAGGGCGGCTACAGCCGTGACAGCGGCGAGATTATGGAAACGCTCCGCGATATGATGGACGGTATGGACGACAAGGGGCGCGAGGCTATCAAGCGTTGTTTGAGAGAGCTGGGCGAGTAACTTCCACGGTACAAAATTCTATCCACCTTGCATAAGTGCGGGGTGGATTTTTGTTGAAAATCAACAAAAACCTGCCGAAATGTTTTACTTGACAAGCCGCGTTTTGTGTGGTACAATGGTATAAAATGTGACAATCGGAGGTATTGACTATGAGAAATAAAGATGTTTTGTGTGAGGTTTTCAAGGGAGTTGCTATTGCGGGCGCTTTGGTTTCTCTGTTTTTCGCTATTACGGGATTTATCGATGGAGTTATGTTTGGAGGTTTAATCTCGCTTGGCGTAATGCTATTATTTGGGATTGTGTATTGGTTAGTAGCATCTATAGGTAAAATTATAGAGAATTTGAATGTTATCAAAAACAACTCCGATGTTGTTAGTGCATATTATCGTCAAATAATGTATAACCAAAGTGTTGCACAGAATTATCAACAACCAATGCAATCAGCTCCTTTTCCTGTAAACGACAAGACGGACAACTGATGTCCGATTTATGAGGAGGCTACTTATGAAAAAATCAATTTTAGCGGGTGTTTTGGCGGCGGTTATGCTACTGTCGGGGTGTTCGGGTGTGTCCGAGGAGAGCGGCAATTCAACTGTTGAGAGCAATTCAAGCTCTCGGACGGAAAGCAGCGGTTCGTCAACGATTATTTCATCAAGCACTAGCGAGACAAGCGAAGTCTCTATTTCAGACAACAAGGAACTAGAAGAAAAGTTCAATGCAAAGTGCAAAGCTGTTGCAGAACAAATGTTTTCATTTTATGAAAATGTAGGTTATAGCGTAGAATTAACCGAACCAAGCGTTCAGTACAACAATAGCGATGATAGTCTATTTAAAATTTATGTGCTTAAAGTGAGCAACGCAAATGAAGATGAGCGCATTGCTATGGCGTTTTTAGACACAAACAGTACTGATGAATATAAATATTTTCAATCAGTGAAAAATTTTATTAACTTTCTGGGCGAGAATGCATTGGAAATTTGTGGACGTAATCAATATATGCTCGCTGTCAATTCAACTGAAAGCGGAACTACTGAGATTTCTGTGACTGTTAATGTTGATAAAGAAAGCGTTGACGTAGTATATGGGAATAGAGCTGTGCGTTCGGCATACTCCGATAGATTGAAAAGCATAGATATATTAAAAGATTGCAGTGAACAGCTTTCTTTGCCTGCGTTGCTCAAATTTGACGATTTGCCGCAAAATTGTGTTTCCTATGACATAACAAACGAGTACCAAGGCAAGTCATTGACACACAAATGGTACAGGTTAGACGACGGTCAAGACGATCACAACTATGTGACATATATTGACGACGGAACATACGACGATATGACCGACGAGGAATTGATTTATTATGCGTACTCGGCTCTGCTTGACCCCCAGAATGAATTAGATAGATATAGTAACAATTTTTATTTTGCATATAAGTCGGGCGAAGAATTAGCCTGCTCTATTACATATTATGTTTCAAGCGCTTTTAAAGATTGGTCTTCGTGCAGGTGGCTTGGCGATTATGAGGACTTGAACTCTAATTTGCTTAATACGGGACTGCTAAATGTTTTGCAAGGAAAAGCAGAACAGTAATTGTTTTTATAAAAATCTCCCCTTTGCACAAAGCAGAGGGGATTTTTTGTGCATTTATACAAATTTTTAAAAAGCTATTGACTTTTGTGTCTACAGATGATATGATATATGTAGACACAGAAAAGAGGTGATAAAATGTCCCCGAAAGGCAGACCTACTTTAGACCCTAAAAATACTAGTAGCCATTTCAGACTTTCAGCCCAAGACATTGAAATGCTTGATTTTTGTGCGAAAGCAACAGGGCTTACAAAAACTGAAATCGTTCGTCAAGGTATTAGAGAGGTTTATGCCAAAATCAAAAACAGCGATAACGCCCCACACGCAAAGTGAACGTTACCGCTGTTGCAACAGACAGGAAAGCCCTATCTAAATCTATTATACACTAGATAGGCTTCCTTGTCAAGTACTTTTGAAAGGAAGATTTTTATGGAGAAGAACGAAAAGTTATCCGAGAGCTTGTGCAGAGCAAGCGTGTTGACCGACCAGATAAAGGCGATAGCTACTGTAGTTATTGGAAAGTACGTCCCGAACACAATGCAGTTAGACCTTGTAAGAGGTATCAACACTTTGGCGGAACAGCTCGAAAAGCTGCTTGAAAAAATGGACGACAGGGTCTGCGCGATCGAAAGAGCAGCCGAGAGCATGTCAACTGTTATGTGAAAGGCGGCGTGGAATGACAAACGACAAGCAATTTGATGCTCCCGCTGCACTGGAGCAAATCGTTAAGGGCTTGCAGAGTGAAATCGTTGAAAGCGGCAAAGCCGAGCTTTGCAGGGTCGAGGATTACAAAATCGTTATCAGCCTTGATAACGCAACGTTTTACAGCGTTACGGGAAATTACAACGTTCTCGGCTATTACAACACCGTCGGCGCTGTCGGCAGCGGCAACACCGTAAACAACGGCGTTAATAACGGATTTATGTGCGGCACATCAAACGAGCCGCAAAAGGTCTTGCTTGACATCTACAGCCGCCTTGACGCGGTCGGTCAAGCGAGATTGATTACATACGCAACTAAATTGAGCAGAAAGGTCGGTGCAGTATGAACGAAATCAAGATAAACGACACGGTTCTCCCGATAAAGGAGTACAACGGACAGCGCGTGGTGACGTTCAAGGACGTTGACACGGTACACAGCAGACCAGACGGAACGGCGCGGAAGCGTTTTAACGGCAACAAAAAGCACTTTATTGAGGGCGTTGACTTCTTCAGCGTTCAAATGTCCGAAAAGCGGACATTAGGATTTGATGTGCCAAACCGAGGCTTAACGCTCCTCACCGAAAGCGGCTACCTGATGTTGGTGAAGTCGTTCACCGATGACATTGCGTGGGACGTACAACGGCAGCTGGTAAACAGCTACTTCCGCGTGAAAGCCGAACAAGCCGCGCAACGCAGAAAGCCCGCGATTGAAATGTACGGATATGAGTACATTCCTATCACGTTCAACGACGAGCCTGTCATAACGCTGCGGGATTTCGCGCACTTCGCGAACATTTCAAGCCCCGACGTGGTACGCGGCGGATTGGAAAAGACGTGCGAACGCCACGAGGACTATTACATTCTGCAATACGACGATTTAGCGGCGTTCAAAGCGGAAAACCCGAGTTTCGGCAGACGCGCGGCGGCTCTTGTGGTCTTGTCCGAAAGGGCGGTTATAAAGTTGGAGAGCTACTACTGCGTTAAGGGCAAGGTGCGACATCTTTTCGAGGGCAGAGAAGAAACGCCCCCGCCCGTGATTGTCGCTCCCGAAAGACCCGCTCCGACAGCCGAGGCTTGTCTCGCGGCGATAGACGTGCTTAAATCCGCCCTTGACAGTATCGCTCGGGCGATAACGAAATAACACACAGACAATTCTCCCCCGAAGTGGGGGAGAATTTTGTGTTATATCCTTGACAATAACGATATTTTGTGTTATAATCTTGACAATGGGGTGAGATTATGGCAACGGCGAAAAAGCTCCCGAGCGGGAATTACCGAGTGAGGGTCTACATCGGAACGGACGCGGACAGAAAAGCGCAGTATAAGAGCTTCACGGCGCAAACCAAAAAGGAAGCGGAGTTTATGGCGGCGCAGTACAGTCGGACGAACGTCGACGTGTGCCGCTCGGATATGCTGCTCAAACAGGCGATAGAGCGCTACATACAGAGCAAGGAGAATGTACTCTCGCCGTCGACGATAAGGGGGTATTATGTTGTCCTGCGAAATTATCTGCCCGAGCTTATGCAAATGCAAATAAAAAAGATAACCCCCGAAATCGTTCAACGCGAATTTAACAAATTTGCAAGGGATTACAAACCCAAAACGTGCCGGAACGCTCACGGCTTGATTACAAGCGTTCTTAAAGTGTACCGCCCCGAATTGCAGCTCAAAACCACGCTCCCGCAAAAGGAAAAGCGCGATATTTGCGTTCCCGACGAGCAAGACGTGAAAAGGATTTACAAACTGATAAAGGGCGATATTCTTGAAATACCGTTTGTTTTAGCAACTCAATGCGGTTTGAGGGCAAGTGAAATAAGCGGATTGACGCTGAAAAACGTATATAAAGACCATATAGAGATAAAGCAAGCGAGAGTTGACGGTATAGACGGCGCAGTTCTTAAAGCACCGAAATCCGTTTCGGGTTATCGAAAAATACCGATAACCGAATTTCTGTATCGCTTATTGAAAGATAACGCCTACGGAGAGAGCGTGTGCGCCCTCAAATCAAACGATATTTCCTCGCGGTGGGGTAAGTTTAGGGATAAGCACAAACTGCCCGCACAACTCAATTTTCACGCGCTCCGACACCACTATGCCAGCAAGTGTCTCTTGCTCGGTATGCCGCAAAAATATATTGCGGAGCTTATGGGACATAGTTCACTTGATATGATAGAGCGAGTGTATCAACATACATTTCCGTCCGCTATGGAAATATACGCGGATAAAATTCGCCAAAGTATGACCGCTGTATTGTCGTAAGATAGGGGACAATACCGTCATAAAACGTTAATGACACGAAATATGACACGTAAATTTATAAAGTCTTTTATAAAGCGGTTTTATAGATTTTATCAATGGGTTCAATTCCCCTCGGATCCACCAAAAGCAAAAAATCGGAAGTCTCGCATTGCGGCGTTAAACTGCATAACAATGCGGGATTTTCTTGTCCTTGTTTTTACAATATTTGGAAGAAATTGTCAGAAAAATAGCCAAAATGTCAGCGTTTTGACAACATATATGACACGAAATATGACACGAAATTGACGAGGGGTTTGCAAAAAAAACGTTCCCACAGAGGGGAACGTTTCGCTATTTTTCACCATTATGATTTTTGAAAATGTTCAGCACTTCTAGCCCGTCTGCAATTTCATCGCTGCGGCTATCGCTCTCGGTGTGCGCCAACGGAGCAATATCAAAATCAAGCTCCAGATTTTGGGGCGGAGCAACGCCCGAAGCGTCGGTGAGTATGTCGACCGCGTAATCCCGGAGATATTCGGCGGCTTTGCGAAAGCCGTTCGCCGCCAGGTCGCCCATAATGAAGCGGTAAAAGTCAAGCAGCGCTTCATAGTCGTTTTTGTACTCATCAAGCCAATACTGGAGCGTTCGCACACCTATATTGTACCGCTTGCAGAGCGCTCTTTGCGTCAAGCCGTTTCGCCGCGCTTCGCCCGAAAGATATTCGTTGCATATTTTCAGGCGTATTGTAGGCGAATAGGAGCGCCTGTACTTGCGTTTTGATGTTGTTCGTTTCTCCGGCATTATGATGTCTCCTTATAGCCACCCCCAAGATGAGGGATCGCTCTCAATGATTTGGTCGATAACCTCTTGTGCTTCGCGCTTGATTTCGGCGGTAGTCCATTGTTTTCCTCCGAAAACCTTTCCGTCCACGCAGCTGCAGTCTCCGCTGTGCGCATAATCCCAACCGAGAAACCAACCCTTTATTATTTGCCCGTTTTCCAAATACAACCGGTTGTCGCTGTACGTCAATCCGCCGTGACAAGCTATTTCGGGCATATCATCATAATGCTTGCCATAAAAGCCGCTGTTCGGCGGTATCTCGACATAGGCGCAAGGGTGTCTGCCGTACGACAATATCAAATATCGGTATCCGCGGTGAACATCATCGTCAAGCACCGTAACAGCGTTTTTGCCGTCATATATCATTTCTTTCATTTTCTGCGTTCTCCATTTCTCTCACAATAACCTCCGCGCGGCGTATTCTGCCTTTCGGGATAGTCAAAAAGTCATCGCCCGCTTTAATGCGTTCCTCTAGCCGTTCAAGGGTGTCGACCAATACGAAAAGGAAATTCCCCACATAAACGGTTTCAAGCTCGTTTTCCTCTACCCGTTGATGAAACCATTTAAGCGGACGGTTCAGACGCTTTACAGCTTCCTTAAAGGGGATTATTTTGCGTCCGCAATATTCCGTAAAGCGCTTATCATACCGCCGCATTTCACTTTCGGTTATGTACAGAGTATCGTTTACCCTTTGAGTTACCACAACGCCGTCTTCCAAAAGGTGTTTTATGCTCTTGATACGGCGCTTTTCGGCGAATACGGAGAGCTTTTCGGCGCGTTCGCCGTTTATCACAAGCTCGTCCACGCGGCGTGTGCCGTTGCGGTTTATGTACTCTCTTAGGCTGTCGAGGTCGACGTACCAATATTTTTTGATTTTAACGCCCTTGATTTTACCTTTACGCAAAAGAATTCGCAGTGTCATTGCGGTTAGTTTCAACATCTTTGCCGCGTCGCTCGCAGATACGGCGTTTTGGGGGAGTGGCATTCTATCTCTCCTCTCGGTAATTCGCAAATTTCGCGTTCATAGCCTCGATTATCTCTTGTGAACTCATCGCAGCGCCTCCTAGAACGGATAATCATCGCTGTTATCGGCGCTGTAATCGGCGGCGGTCTGAGCGTTCGAAGCTGTCGGCGCGGCTGTCTGCGCGTACGGAGCGGGGCTTTGCGGCGTATCGTTGGGCTTTTCGCCCGTAAAATACGCGTTATCCGCAACGATTTCGTACCAAGTGGCGGCATTGCCGTTTTTGTCGGTGTACTGGCGCGTCTGCAATTCGCCCTCGACGAGTATCATTCTGCCTTTTGCAAACCACTTTGCGACAAATTCCGCTGTAGACCGCCAACAAGACACATTGAAAAAGTCCGCTTTCTTTTCCTCGTCCTTTTTCCGATAGTTTCGGTCGACGGCAAGCCGAAAGCTGCACACAGAAACGCCGTTCGGCGTGGTTTTCAGCTCCGGGTCGTTTACCAGACGACCCATAAGGATAATTTTATTCATAAACTATATTGCCCTCCATTATTTTGACTTCCACCCTCGGCTCGTCCGAGTAGCGTTTTTCTGCCGTTACCTTGATAACCGCCGCGTCGTCCTTGTAGGCTGCGCCGTTCAGCGCGTCGAGTATCGCCTTGATTATGTTGTCCGCGTCGGGCTTTACAGTGGGCTTTATCTCGCCCGAAAGCATTCTATCGCGCTTGCTTTTCGATACGCTTTTCGGGATAGGGAAAAACGCCGTTATTTCCGCTTTTAACGCGCCGTCAAGCGGCGGCTCGCCCGCATAGAGCGCCAAGTAGCTGTTACGCACAAGCTGCTCGTAGTTTATCGTTTTTTGCGGCGTGTACGTTCTCCGAGTTTTTCCGTTGAACCTCGGTCGCGCTTTGCCCTGCGGCTTGCCCGGAACGGTGAATTGATAGGCTCTCATTCCGTCACCCCCAATCTTTCAAACTCGCTGCTCGTATGGCGGCTTGGGTTTGTTCAAGTGCGTTAAGTTTGGAACACGCCCAGCACGTATTTTCCCAAGGCAGCATATCTCGTACTTTGCCGCAGCGGCTACATATCTTCTTCATCGGCGTTCTCCTTTCCGTCCATTTTTGCGCCGCAGTCCTCGCAGTACGAAGCGCGATAATCCTGCCAACAATGCTCTTCTCCGCACTCGGAACAAACAACACAATCTCCGTCGGGAACCCACCGCCCGTGCCTTTCGGGGCGCACATCTGCCGTAGGCGTTTCTTTCGGAATTACGAGAAAATCGTTCAAAAGCTCCTCAATATGTTCCTCCGTCCATACAGGCGGCTTGGTTTCGTCTATGCTGCTGATGTACCAATTGCACAGCATTCCTGCGTCCATTGCCGCCTCTTTGCTTACGTAATCAGCCATTGTGGTTTCTCCTTTCATAGTCCGCTATGTACCCGATAACGCGCAGGGCGCAGGGTATAGCAAGTGAATTTCCGAGCATTCGGTATCTTGCTCCGTCGTTGTCAAGTTCGTTGTACCAGCGAATAAGCCGCTTCCTGTTCGGCTCTTTGGTGACTGCCACGCCTCTTACGGCTTTGTCAAGCAGAAATGTCGCCTTGTAGAACTCGTAATCCGCGTCGCTCATCTCGGAGATTTTTGGTAATACCGTCCAATCGTACGACTTGCAAATTTGATTAACCCTTGACTTGCTTACACCGTATTTTTCCGCTAACTTCCTTTGTGTGTATTCACCGGAAGAATACAAAACCGCGATTTGTCGTTTTTGGAGCTCTGGCAACTTGGTTCTTGGGTTGTCCTCGCCGCTAAGGTACAATCCATCAGCTGCCGCCTTTGAAGAATTCTCTGCGGCGGTTAATAATTGCAAATTACAAGGGCGATTATCGAGTTTATCATTGTTGATGTGGTCTACAACATATCCCTCCGGAATAACGCCGTGATAGGCTATCCACACAACCCTGTGCGCTCTGCATTGCATTTTTATATTGCCGTTGCGTATGCTGTAAACTTTGTAGCCGTTTAGAATAGAGCCACTTAGTTTTTTGGGCTGCGGAAGATAAATTCCGCCCGGACCTCTTGCGCTAAAAACATCGCCGTTCTCGTCAACGGTTATGTTCCCAAGAGCAAGATTTAAAGCAATGTACTCGTCTTTTGTCATAGTCGTAAAATCCACCTCCAAAATATTCGGAAAGCCCTGTAGACGCTCGCACTCGCGCGGTGTCAGCCTGCGTACAATCCATTTAAGTGTCAGATACAGCTTGTACGCGACCGCTCCCGGTCCTTTTGCGACGAGCGTGGAATTTATCCCGTCGTCGCTTATTCGCGGCTCGTAGAGCGCGTTTTCGCCTTGATTAAAGGCGGCGCGGTCTATCGCGTATACCGTATTCGCAATCTTTGTTGTCGTCAATGTAGGGGGCTGCTCCTCCAACATTCCCACGCCTGCCGCCGTTACGCTGTTGTTTCCGTGAAATCCCATTGACTGCATTACGAGCGTAGTAGAATCCGTAACGCGGTTATTGTGGTCGCCCGTTATCGTCGGGCTTATGTCTCCGTCGCCGTTTCCGCGAGCGTCATAGCAAATGCTCTTTATCAGAACTGCGGTGTTATCCGTACCGCTGTTTTCCGCTGCCTGTAAGCACGGATAAACGCCCTCCGCATCATAAACGCGTTTGCTTTGACAATCCCAAGAGGTTAAACATCTTGCATTGTCTTTGCTTGCTCCTCCAGCGCGGTTTTCAACAGCGGCGGCAATGCCTTGTTCCTGTTCTTCGCGCGGCGCAAGATACCGTTGCACGCTGTCGCGCTCAAAAAGTATTTCAGCGGCACTATCGCTTCCAAAACTGCCGATAAGGTAGATACGCTTTCGACGCTGGGGGACTCCCCAATATTGAGCGTCGAACAATCGCCAAGCGGCGCAAATTCCGCACCCTCGAACCACTCCGGCTTTTGCCCACTTTCCAGATTGAGGTACTGGAATATCGGTCTTTGTGATTTTTTCAAGCACCGTTTGAAAATCTCTGCCGCCGCAGGAGTTGAAAGCTCCCTCGACGTTCTCCCAAACAATGTAAGTTGGATAGCGTCCATTTGTTGCCCTCCTCATCTCGTAAACTATCCTTATCGCGTCAATAAACAGTCCGCTCCGTGTGGTTTCGTCGCCGCCGTTATCGACGTGTTTCAAGCCTTTTCGCTCACCCGCGACGCTTAGGTCTTGGCAAGGGCTTCCGAACGTGATTATATCAACGGGCGGAATATCCGCGCCGTTGATTTTAGAAACATCGCCGAGATGTATCATATTCGGAAATCTCTGTTTTGTGACCGCTATACAGGCGGGGTCAACCTCCGCCGCCCATATCGGGGCTATGCCCGATAAGACCGCCGCGAACGGAAAGCCGCCTATGCCGTCGAAAAGGCTTCCGAGTGTAAGTTCTTTGCTGCTTTCGGTTTTCATCTGCGTTTCCTTTCTAACCGCTTTCCGCGAGGCTTACCTTGCTCGCGAGTACGCGTACCGTTGTACTGCCGTTCTTGTCAAGCAAGACCACCG
>JAMPFE010000066.1 GCA_023664705.1 Lachnospiraceae bacterium
TAACAGGTGGAGAGCCGTGTACATCGAGAGGTGTAAGCACGGTTCGGGGGCGAGTGCTTGAAAACCTGTCACAGTGATGTGATAAGGCGTTGGGTACTTAGCCTACACCGAAAGAGCGGGCACTTTGAATGGGCGGCTCCCGCGATACTTTTTGCGTGTCTTGTGTTTATGCTGACTGCGCCGATGTACGTTTGGACGATCATCAACATTTAATTCGGCGGCAATTTCAATTCGATGTTACGGCGACGTTTGAGAAATTGAACGCCGCCATTTTATGAAAGGAAAAACAATGACTTTTTTCGAAAACGAAATCAAGAAAATGTTCGGGAAGAATTCCGCATTGACGGACATCGGATATATGGGAAACACGCTTTTGGGCAGACTCACAGAAAATGCGTTCGTCAAAATTTCGTTGTTTCCGAGCGTTTGCCACGGTGAATATTCGGCGCTTCTTATTCAGGTGATCAATCCCAAGAACGGCGAGGTTGACAGACAGCGGCTGAATTTCAGCGACGGATTTGGCGAACCGGAAAAAAGTACGTACATCAGGGAAATATACGGAGACTCGTTTTGGCAAGGTTTCACGCCAACGCAAGAAAATTACGAGGCTATAAACCGCGCTGTCGAGCAGTACCTCGAAATGTTCCTCGAACCCGTTCAGGAAATGACGATGAGTATGTGACGGCAAAGTCAAATAATTTTCGGGGGTGATAATATTTTCCTTTTGGATATAGGCGAATCCATCGTTACCAACATTTTGGAATTCATCACGGATTGGCTCTATCAGCAGATCATCGGCGCGTTGGGTGACTTTTTTGCTGTGATGAATTTAATGGGTTCGGATCTGTTTGATCTTCCGTGGGTCAAGCAAATAGTTCAGCTTTTCAGCAACCTCGGCTGGGCGTTATTTGTCGTGGGAATAGTGGTCGCGCTGTTTGAATTCGCTATCGAATCGCAGAACGGTCGCGGCGATCCGAAAGCACTTGCGCTTAACATTATAAAAGGTTTTTTCGCTGTAAGTTTATTCACCGTTGTTCCCGTGCAGCTTTACACGCTCGCCGTCAAAATGCAGATCGGAATGAACTGGAATATGACGGGCTTGGTAAGCCCCGAAAGCAATTCCCTCGCGGACGCTTGCTTGGACGTGATCAACGGAATGCTGTTCGGGTCGCTGCTCGGAATCTTGATCCTCATAATGATGGGTTACGCCGTCATTAAAGTTTTCCTTTCGAGTTTAAAACGCGGAGGAATTCTGCTGATCCAAATAGCGGTCGGATCGCTATATATGTTCAGCGTGCCGCGCGGCTTCACGGACGGTTTTGTGATGTGGATAAAGCAAGTTATAGCGATCTGCTTGACGGCGTTTTTGCAGTCAACAATGTTGGTTTGCGGACTTATTTTGTTCAAAGATCACTGGCTTTTGGGACTTGGGATAATGCTTGCGGCGGGAGAAATTCCGAGGATCGCAGGCGCGTTCGGGCTTGAAACGGCGGCTCGTCCGAACATTCATTCCGTGGTGAATATGGCGCAGTTGGCTGTGCATTTAACGCAGATGGTAAGGACTGTTGCGGCAAAGTGAGGTGAGAGTTTGTATATTTATCCAGACAATTTGAAAGCTGCGCCAATGCTGTTCTTGTGGCGGCTGAAAGATCTCGCCGTGATCGGGATCGGCGCACTCATTTCCGTGCTTGCCTGGGCGAAATTGGGATTTTCGCTGCCGCTGATCGGAACGCTCGTCTACGCGTTTTTGGCGATCCGATTTGACGGCACGAGCATCTTGGATTTTCTCAAATACGCTGTGCGGTATTTTTTTATCGAGCAGCAAGAGTACCGTTGGAAAATTTAGTCGAATTTAGCTGGACTTTCGGGAAGATCTGTGGTATAATCGATGTGGGGGTGAGAAAATGCGCAGGATAACAAAAAACAGCGTAAAATGCAATTTGTGCGGCGATGTGATTGTCTCGGAGAGCGTTCACGATTTCAAATTCTGCAAATGCGGCGCGGTTTCCGTGGACGGCGGCAACGATTATTTGAGACGCACTTACAAGAACAGTTTCGAGGATTATACCAAACTTTCCGAATACGATGAAACCGAAAACGGGAGGTAATTTTGAACAACAAAAAACAACAGCAAAACAATCAAAGCACACGCCAGCTTCTCGGAATCGAGAGCATTACGGAATATTCTTTAAAGACCGCTTCAAATGAGGCGGTCTTTTTCAGCATCAAGCCGAGCAATATTTCCGTGATGTCCGAGGCTGGGCTTGCGGCGAAGATCTACTCGCTGATGAGCGTTCTCAAAGGCTTGACGGAGATCGAAATACTCTGCGTGAACTCGCGGGAAAGCTTCGAGGGAAACCAAAATCATTTGAGATCGCTTGCGAAAAGAGAGGAAAATCCCGCCGTGCGAAAGCTGCTCGAACAGGATATGCAGCACCTCGATCATATCCAAGCGATGACGGCTACGGCTAGAGAATTCTTGCTGATCGTGAGGATTCGCGGACTGAAAGACAAGGAGATTTTCTCTTACTTGAACCGCATCGAAAAAACGCTCAACGAGAACGGATTCTCCGCGAGAAGATACAACGGCGAGGACATCAAAACGCTCCTCGCCGTCTATTTCGAGCAGAACGTGACCACGGAAAACTTTGAAAATTTTGACGGAGAAAGGTAGGTTTTAAATGGCAGATAACCTTATTTTGAACGCGGATATGGTTTGCAAAGCGGATCGGTTCGCGCCCAAGAAATGTGTTGTGGAAAAGGTGATCGAGGTTTCCGATTCGGAGTTCAAAAAATTCATCGAAACGCCTATGGAGCGCAACTATTATCTTCCGCAGTACAAGGAGATCATGGGCTTTTACGATGACGTTTATCACGGCGTTCTGTTCGTCAACAAGGAAAGCGGCGATGGGATTCTTGTTAATTCCGAGGGCGCGGATTACGCTCGGTATTCGCAGTATATCCCGAACGCAAGGACGCTTGTAAAAGCGAACGAGCAAACGGCTGCGTTGGACGCTTTGAAAACCCGAATGGACAGCTGTGTTGACGGTTGGCTTGATCGGAACGCGAAAGCGGACAAATTCGATATTCCGCTGACAGACCTTATTAACGACTGTGATCTCGCCGAAATGTTTGTAAATTATGCGTCGGAACGGTTGATCGGCGATCCGAGGATCGAAGATTGCGAACTGACTCATAACTCCTTGCAAGTGACTAAGCGCGAACTTGTTGAAACGCGACTGTACTGTCCGCTTAATTTTGTGATCGAATCCGATGAGGACGGCGCGGAGCCTTGCAAGGTGGATTCCGCGAATTACATCGACTACGATTACGAAATTAACGCGGCGATCCGTGACGATCTCTGCCGCGATGAGGGCGCAATAAAGCGAGGTTTGGCGGCATATTTTCACGATGAGAACCTTGCTCAAAAGGTGCTTTCCGCGATTCCGAGAGCAGAAACGCGCGGCGGCGAACTGTACGGGGTAATTACCGTGAGATCTTACGGCGAACTCAACGAGGTTGAAATGATAGACCTCGTTGAGGACATCACCGGACAGCTTGCGGACGGTTGGGGCGAGGGCTTTGAGCAGCGCGGGATCTCGCTCGGCGGAGATAGGGTTTTCGTTTTGGAACAGCGAGGATTATTTCTTGAAACCCGAAGCGGAAATGTTTCCCGAACAGAAGATAGATCAGACTATGGGAGGTATTTAAATGGACAACAAAACTAAACTTAGCAACAACGGCTCGGAGAGCAGCACGCTCTCCGAAAACACTAACGAATACGGAGGTAACACTATGGATGAGAGAAACACGAACAACGTAACGGAACTGAAGCTCTACTGCCCTTTGAGATTTTGGTCGCGCCGGAGAACAGCGATGCCGACTGCTTTGAGGTGGAAGCGGATTACTTTGCCGACTGTGCGGACAAGATCAACGAGAAGATCATCGAGGATATCAAGTCCGATGAAACTGCCGCCGAGCGCGGCTTGGCATTCGGGTTCGTAAACGCGGCTCTCGAATCGAAGATCATCTCCGCATTTCCCGCTGTGGAGAACTGCGGCGGCGAACTGTACGGCGTTGTTACCGTAAAGCACAGCGGAGAGCTTTCCGTTGAGGAAATGGGCAAGCTTAAAGGAGTTCGCTATGAAAAATACGGTAACCATCGCGCTTGACGATACGAAAATAACCGCGCTGAAAATGTATCTCTCGGAGAAAAACACCTCGCTTGATGCGGAGGTTTCCAAGTTCGCAGAACAGCTTTACGGCAAGACCGTTCCGCAGAATGTGCGCGATTTCATCGAGATGACGGCAAAGAAGCAGAGCGCGGAAAAGCCGAAACCTACTCGCGCGAAACCGACCGATCAGCCGTGACCGATTTTTGGGCGGCTGTCGCGCGATTTGCGAGGGCTTTCCGCAAAGGTCGGGTAACTCATCCCCCCGAACGGTTCTCACGCCGATCTGAGCGAATTTCGAGGAGTCGGCGAAACGGCTCTGCTAGTGACGCGAGGGATATTCGGGGGTATGATTTTGATGCAAGTTAAAGGACTTATGCCGCCGAGGGCGGCATAAGCCCGTAAACACCGTCGGGCAAAGCCCGCCGGAGATTTGAAAAGTGATTAAAAACCGCAAATTCATACGAATTTCTGATTAAATCTTCGGTGGGAATGCGGCGGTAAAGCCAAATAAAGTGATACAAGGAGCTGAAATGAGCGATAATTCAACCAAAATACGCACGGGATTCTACCTTGAAAAGGAGCTATTGGACGAGTGCGACTGCTTTCTGGAGCAGTCCAATTCCCGTTCGCGCAACGAGCTTGTCCGGAAGGCTATCGAGTTTTATCTCGGACATTTGAAAGCGGACGATAACGTGGAATACCTTGCTCCCGCAATTAAAAAATTAGTTGCGGCATCGGTATCGGCATCGGAGGAAAAAACCTCGCGGCTGTTATTTAAAATAGCGGTCGAACTCGGGAAAATTTCCAATATGCTTGCCGCGGCTAACGAGGTGGACGATGAAACGCTCCGCGAGCTGCACATCATGTGTCTTGACGAGGTGCGGAAAATCAACGGTATCATTACCTACGACAGCGCCGCGAGATTTCAGAGGAACGATTGACCATGCCGAAAATAATTGTCGCCAGCAGGTACCTCAAACCCGATTCGCAAGGCACTCGGAGCAACCTCGTGAAATATATCGCGACGCGCGAAACGGTTCAGAAATATTCCCCCAAGAAAAAAGATTTGCCTGTTACGGATAATCAGCGGCAGTTTATTATGGAACTGCTTCAAATAAATTCGGACGGAAAAAAGCTGCCTGAATACTCCGATTACTTGAAAAATCCCTCACGGGAAACCGCTTCGGAACTGCTCTCCGAATTGCTTGAGCAAAGCGCGGATATGATCGCGGACAAAGAAATTCTGGTGAGATATGTTGCGGAACGACTGGGCGTAGAGAAACTCGGAAAGCACGGTTTGTTTTCCGACAGCGACGATGAAATAGTTTTGTCACAAGCGCAAAAAAGTATTGCGGAGCATCAAGGTAACGTCTGGTCGCACGTTATATCCTTGACGCGCGAGGACGCGGAACGGTTCGGATATACTACGTCCGAGATGTGGCGAAACTTGATTATGCGGCATACCGATGAAATAGCAAAGGCGCAGAATATTCGCTTGGAAAATCTGAGATGGTACGCGGCTTTTCATAATACGGCTCATCACCCGCACATCCACTTGCTTTTGTACTCGACCGACATCAAAGAGGGCTTTTTGACCGAGAACGGGATCGAGCAAATCAAGAGCGCATTTGCAAACGATATTTTTCAAAACGAGTTGTATCAGGTTTATGAAAAACAGACCGAGGTGCGCGACAAACTGCGCTCCGAAGCGGATAGCGTGATGAAGAATTTGTTGTCCGAGTTACAGAACGGCAGCTTTGATGATCCGCAGCTTGAACAGCTTATTTTGAAATTACAGTCACAGCTCCGCAATTCCAAAGGCAAAAAGGTTTACGGCTACTTGCAGCCGAACGTCAAGAAAACGGTTGATCAAATCGTCACTCTTCTTGCACAAAATCCCGTATTGAAAAAGATGTATGAGGAATGGTGCGCTCTCGAACAGCAGAAATACGAAACCTACACGAGTGCGGTTCAGAAATTCCCACCATTAGATGAAAACAAGGTTTTCAAGCCGATTAAGAATGCGGTTATCCGTGCCGTATTGGAGATGGATTTCTCAACGGAAATGTTCGCGGAATACGATGACGGCGCGATTGATGAGTCCGAATCGAGTGGAGATTTATATATCAAGTGGACAGCGGAGTACAAATCAGCTTGTTCCGAGTTGTATAAAAACCGCGATATTCCGAAAGCGTTTGAGTTGTTCCGCGCCGAAGCCGAAAAAGGAAATATCCTTGCGACTTTTGACATTGGAAAAATGTATCGGAACGGCTTGCTTGGCGAGGAAAACATTCCGAAAGCCGATGAATATTTCCAAAAGGCATTGCAAGGCTTTCTCACGCTTGAACCGACCGCGAAACGGCTGCGGGATTATGTGCAATACCGAATCGGCAAAATGTTCGCGCTTGGCTATGGCACAGAGCAAGACAGTTCCAAAGCATTTGAGTGGTTTGAGAAATCCGCGGCGGCGGGAAACAAATTCGCCCAATACTCGCTCGGCAGCTTGTATTTTTACGGGAACGGTATTGCACAGAGCTACGAGAAAGCGTTCAAGTATTACAAACTGTCCGCCGATCAGGATAACGCTTACGCTTGCTATGAAACTGCGAAAATGCTTCGTGACGGCATCGGCATTGAGAAAAATACCGAACAAGTGGAGGAATATTTTCAAAAGGCATACAACGGCTTTCAAAAGATCGCCGATGAAAATCCCGATGAGAAAATTCTGTATCGGCTCGGCATGATGACATTCAGCGGAACAGGCTGTGATGTGGATCGTGAACGCGGAATCGAACTGATACGGCAATCAGCCGAATTGGGAAACGAGTACGCGAAAATGTTTCTCGTAAATATGGAACGGTCAACCGTGCAGAGTGCCGTAACTTCTCTGTTGTTGATGTTTGGTAGACTGATCTCCGATGACTACAACCGCAGCTTGCACGGGCAGCGGCTCCGCACCGAGCATAAGCTGAAAGCCGCAATACGCCGCAAGAAACAAGCACTCGGCTTGAAAGAAAATCCGTTAGAAAATCCACAGTTCAAACAGTGAGGTGATCGATTGCTGAACAACCGCGAAATTTATTCCACAAATCTACCGCACCGCGCCATTGCAGTGTATATGTATCTGCGTGACCGCGCCGGAAAGGACGGCTCTTGTTATCCCGCTATTTCAACGATAGCGGCAGATTTAAAGATGTCCAAAAGCACCGTGAAACGCGCGCTTGGCGACCTCGAAAAAGCGCACTATATAAGGCACGAACGCAGATACAGACAATCGGGTGGAAACTCATCGAATTTATATTTCGTCGAGCGACCGCCCTAATTTTTTTGAAAAAATAGCTACTAACAAGGGGAAATTCTGCCTTGTCGGTGGTCTATGGATAGGTTCATCATGAGCCAACAATGTTAAGTAACCAACATAAAATAATTATATTGAGGAAAGGAGTTTTATGCCCTACATCAATTTTTCGCAGGATGACTTGTATCGCGCGAATACTGCGGATCTGGTTTCATTTCTTCAAAGTCACGGTGGGAATGTGAAAAAGGTCGGTTCGACCTACAAATACATCTACACGGACGGCAGCGGAACGCATGACAGCGTGACGATTCACGGCGGCAAGTGGTACGATCACAAAAATCAGCGCGGCGGTTACGCGGTCAAGTTTTTGCAGGAATTTCTCGGTTTTTCTTTTCAGAATTCCGTGATCGAACTGCTCGGTGGTCATTGCAGCGCGCAGACCATCCGCTCCGCTCCGAGAGAAACGCCAAAAACCGTTCAGAAACCATTCGAGCTGCCCACTCCAAACTCGGATATGCGGCGAGTGTTCGCGTATTTGACAAAGCAGCGATTTATCGATCCGCAGATAATCACGCATTTCGCCCACGAACACAAAATCTACGAGGACGGGAAATACCACAATGTCGTGTTTGTGGGAACGGACGAGAATGGCACTCCAAAGCAAGCCTCAGTGCGCTCGACTTTGAGTTTCGGCAAGACATTCCGTATAACGGTCGCGGGGTCGGACACAAAGTACAGCTTCTCTTATTTTGGGAATGACGAGAAGCTGTTTGTTTTTGAAGCCCCGATAGATATGCTGTCGTTCATCACGCTCTACCAAAAGGATTGGCAGCAGCACAGCTACATCGCCATGAACGGCGTTTACGAGAGCGCGGTGTTGAAAGCGCTGGAGAGCCACTCCGAGCTACGGCAGATATGCCTTTGCACCGACAACGACGAGGGCGGCATTGAAGCTGCGGAACGACTGAGGGATATTTTTGCCGAGAAAGGCTACACGGAAATATTCCGCATTGCTCCACAGCAAAAAGATTGGAACGAGGCGCTCAAACAGCGCAACGGCGCAGAATATCTTCCCGCCGCCCCTCACGAACGAAAGAATCTGTACTTGCAAAGCGTTGCCGAGCTGAACGAAATGCGCATCAACCCAAACCGTATATCCAACGATCTTATAGCCGCCTACAACTCCGCCGACCGCACACGGTTAGCGGAGTTTTCCCTTGCGGCGAGCGAACATTTTCTGAAGATAGTCGGAGAAGATTTTCCGCTTGACAGAATGAAAAATAGGCTCTTTGCCGAATACAAGTGCTATCTCGACAAAGGAACTACAGCGACCAAACTCGGCAAACTGCAAAACGCAATGACAGTTGGATTGGAGCAGCTGCAAAAGCCCTCGCAAACCGCTGCGGAATTGAAAATAACGGCTCGGAAACTGTATGACATAGCCGACTGCGCTCTGCGTCTCTCCGCGGAGGAAACACTCGCCCAACGCGCCGAACAACAAGAAACGTCCGAGGAAATTCCCTCGGACGAGCCGCTTCTAATGTCAGCAAGTATGTAATTCGGGAGGATTAAAATGAACACATCACAAATTTTCTTGCTCTGCCTGTGCGGAGCATTTTTTCTTGTCGTCGCACTGATCGCGGCTATCGGCGACCGCTACTCCCTCAAAGGAATTCCGAATAAGCCCGTGGGCAACGGACAGCACGGCACGGCGAGGTTAGCGACCAAAGGCGAGGTTTCCAAGACTTACAAGCAAATACCCTATGCACCGCAGTTGTGGCGCAGCGGCGAACAGCTCCCAAGCGTGGACGGACTGATCGTCGGCTGTGTGGATCGCGCCGGATCGGTGACTGCTCTCGTTGACGACGCGGACATCCACACGCTTATGATAGGCGCGTCCGGTGTCGGCAAGACCGCGAACTTTCTCTACCCGAACATCGAATACTGCTGCGCGGCGGGAATGAGCTTCGTCACCACGGACAGCAAGGGCGACCTTTATCGCAATACTGCGACCATTGCCGAGAAATATTACGGCTACAAAATTTCCGTGATTGATTTGAGAAATCCCACTCGCAGCAGCGGATATAATATGCTATATCTCGTCAACAAGTACATGGATATGTATAAGGCTGAAAATAAACTGGAATACAAGGCAAAGTCCGAAAAGTTCGCGAAAATAACCGCCAAGACGATTATCTCGGCGGACGGCGACGTTTCGAGTATGGGTCAAAACGTATACCATATTTAAGGATACCAAGATGAACCCGCATTATAACAGCATTGCTTTACAAAAAAAGTGACCGCAGCTGCATAAATCTGCGGTCATTTTGTTAAAGCAGAAAATATGCCCATAATCATCTGAGGGCAATGTCACGACAGAGGGGTTATCCTATTACCGTACACTTGCCCTCTCAGCGCCAAAACAATAACCTAATTATCCATGCCTTAACATCATAGATGTCAAGATATTTCGCAAAACTTCTCCATAGGAATATTGGGTTTCAAAAAGGAATCGGTGATTTTCTCGCGCAGATGATAATTCCCAAGCAGGCTGTTGCAATGCGGACATATATTTGCCGCGTATGTTTTGCAAGCGCCTTTGGTTTTAACCTTTTTTATATTAGGGAATTTGCCGCTGTTTATTACCCTCTCATCCAATTCGTCATCATCGCCCAAAATCTTTATCGGATAATTCAAAGCGTACGAGCTGCTATCAAAATAAGGATTGTCTTTATGAGCAGGCATTTGGGAATAAACCAAACAGACATAGCTCATATCCAAAGGAAATGTCACATCATCTTCATATTCATGAAAAACCAGATACGTATAATATGTAACCGGATTGTTACATTTATAACACGTTGAATCAAATTTATAGATATTCATAGTATCCTCCTAAATCACTACAGTGTTTTTTTACTTCATTTAGACGAGCCGTCCGTCCGAAATCTCAATCGTTCGAGAACATTGCGCGGCAATCTCGGGGTTGTGCGTGACGATCAAAATCGTTTTGCCCTGTTCGCGGTTCATTTTGAGGAGCAGTTCCATAACCTCTTTCCCCGATTTTTCA
>JAMPFE010000067.1 GCA_023664705.1 Lachnospiraceae bacterium
AAGCACGATGAGAAAGGAGTGCGGCGTATGTGTAAGATTATGGAAGAACTTGTAAGCGAGGGTAAAAAAGAGCGTAGTGAACAGATTGCGCTCAATATGCTTTCTGACGGAAAGCTCTCCGTGAAAGACATCGCAAAGTATTCAGGTTTGACGGTTGCGGAGGTAAAGGCTCTCGCCAAGAAAAAGTCGGCGTAAATATGTTAGCGGAATGAAATCTCTCTGAAGATCGTATCTTTGGAGAGATTTTTTCAATGTAAATTTTTTACCGTTTTCGGATTTAAGGATTATTTAATAATTTCTATGCTATAATAAAGTCACAACAACGAAGGGAGCATAAAAATGTACTTGAACATACTTAAAAAGGATCTCAAGCGCAGACGGGCTATGAACGTGATACTGCTGGTGTTTATCATACTTGCGTCGATGTTCGTGTCCTCGGGCGTGAACAACATCGTAAGCGTTGTCGCGGCGCTGGACAATTACTTTGATATGGCGGGAGTACCCGATTATGCGGCGGGGATTACAAACAAATCCTCCGACAAGGACGTTCGCGGGACGATTGAAAACGCCTCGGCGATAGACGAACTCCGCACCGAGGAAATGGTCTTTATGTCGCAGTCGAATATTATACGGGACGGCGAGCCGCTTAACGCCTCCGCGGGCAATCAAATTCTCCAAAGCGACAGAGACCTTGCGATGAATTATTTCCTTGACGATGAAAGCATTCTTGAAAGCGTGCCGAGGGGCAAGGTTTACGCCACCCATTTTGCGGAGAAAAACACGGTACTGAAACCGGGCGACAAAATCACAATCGAAATAGAGGGGATAAGCCGTGAATTTACCTTTGCGGGCAGCATCAAGGACGCTGTATTGGGCTCGCAAATGAACGGCATAACAAGGTTTATCATCAACGCCGAGGATTTTGACGAATTTATGTCAAATGAAACGGTAAAGAATATGTACGGCGGGCAACTTTTCTACATATTCGCGGCGGACCTCGACAAAGCCCTGTCCCAAATAGCGGATATATCCGACTGCTTTATCTTTTCCGGCGATAGGCAAATGCTGAAATTCAGCTATATTTTCAATATAATGGTCACGGGCATTATCCTCGTGGTGAGCCTTATACTTATCATCATCTCTTTTGTGGTGCTGCGGTTTACCATAATCTTTACCCTCTCCGAGGAATTCCGCGAGATAGGCGTTATGAAGGCTATCGGCATACGGGATATAAAAATTCGGGGGCTTTACCTTGTAAAGTATGCCGCGCTTTCCGTTGTCGGAGCGGCGGTCGGACTTGCGCTCAGCTATCCGTTCGGGAAGATGCTTATGAGCCTGTCCACGGACGCGATAATCATAAGCAATGACAACATCTCCTTTATCAACGTTATCTGCGCGGTTTTTGTGGCGGCGGTAATACTGCTGTTCTGTCTCGGCTGCACCGGCAGAGTGGGCAAAATGACCCCTATCGACGCTGTGAGAAACGGTCAAACGGGGGAACGCTTCCGCAAAAAGAGCCTTATGAGCCTCGGGAAATCAAGGCTGGGAGCAACGGCGTTCCTTGCGGTGAATGACATAGTAAGCAGTCCCAAGCGCTACAGTATCATCGCCTTTACGTTCTTTTTGTGTATGTCGCTGCTGATCATATTTTCCAACGCCGTCGCGTCTCTTGAAAGCGCAAAGCTGCTGAAATATTTCGGTCTGGCGGACTGTCACGTCCTTGCCGACAACGATACTGTGCCGTTTATGACCGAAGGCGGGCGTGAAAAGCTGGAAAAATATCTTGAGGATATGGAGCGAAGCCTTGCCGAAAACGGTATGCCCGCCGAGTGTATGCAGGAATTTATGTTTTCCCCCGTGATAAAACACGGCGAATATGAAAGCAAGGTGCTTACTTTCCAAGGCACGGGCACGGAAATGGATATGTATGAGTACGCCGAGGGTACGGCTCCTCAAAACAGCGGCGAGATAGCGCTTACGACCCTTGCGGCAAAAGCTCTTAAAGCAAATATAGGCGACAGCGTTGTTATGTCCGACGGCGCGGGCGAACGGGAATATATCGTAACCGCTCTTTATCAGTCAATGAATAATCAAGGTGTTGCCGCAAGGCTTTATACGGGGGAGGATATGAATTATTTACTGTCAATCGGCAGCAGCCCCGTGCAGATAAAATTTACCGACGACCCCGACGACGGAGAAACAGCCCGCAGAGCCGAAAAGATAGCGGAACTTTACCCCAAGTTTTCAAACGTTAAAACGGCGGGCGAATGGGTAAGGGAAACCACGGGCGTTGCCGATGCCATTAACACAGCAAAGGAAATGTTCGTACTGCTTACCGTTATTTTGACCGCACTTATTGCCGTGCTTACGGAGCGTTCCTTTATAGAGAAGGAGCGGTCGGAGATTGCGCTTATGAAAGCGATAGGACTGCGAAACTCCAAAATATACGCCCACCATACCGTGAGATTTTTGATCGTGACGGCAGCGGCGGTCATTGCCGCGGAGCTTTTGGGTATGCCCCTTACAAAGCTTTGCATCGACCCCGTTTTCAGAATGATGGGCTTGGAAATGGGCGTGGAATATCAGCAAACCCCCGCCGAGATATACGCCCTGTTCCCCGCCGCCGTTTTTGCCGCGGCTGTCGCGGGAGCGTTCTTCACCTCCCTGTACACAAGGAAAATAAAGTCATCGGACACAGCGAACATTGAATAACGAAAGGAATTGACCGATATGAATATTTTAGAAGTAAAAGACCTTTGCAAGACCTACATAGTGAACAAGCGGCAGAACAACGTCCTGAAAAACGTGAATTTCACCGTAAGCGAGGGCGAAATGGTGGCCGTTATGGGACCGTCGGGTTCGGGAAAATCCACGCTGCTCTACTCCGTTTCGGGTATGGACGGCATTACCGCGGGAGAAGCCCTGTTCTGCGGAAAAAACATCGCCAAAATGGGCGCGAGGGAGCTTGCGGATTTGCGCCTCGACGAAATGGGATTTATTTTCCAGCAGATGTATATGCTGAAAAATCTGACCGTTCTGGACAACATCATCCTCCCTGCGGTTCAGTCCAAAAAGAACGGCGAGAGCCGCAAGGAGACCGCACAGCGCGGTCGGGAGCTTATGCACAAACTCGGTATCGCGGACGTTGCCGACAACGACATCAACGAGGTGTCGGGAGGACAGCTTCAGCGTGCCTGCATTTGCCGCAGTATGATAAACAAACCGAGAATGATATTCGCCGACGAGCCAACGGGCGCGTTGAACCGCACGTCCTCCGACGAGGTAATGGAGGAACTCGCGAAGCTGAATAACGAGGGTACTACCGTTATGCTCGTCACCCACGACGTAAAAGTGGCGGCAAAATGCACAAGAACGCTTTACATAGTTGACGGGAACATAAAAGGGGAGTATAATTTAGGCAGGTGCGAAAGCCCCTCTCAAATGAGAGAGCGGGAGCGCACGCTGAATAACCGGCTTTTGGAATTGGGGTGGTAATACGGATATTCTTATTGTTGAGGACAACAAAGAATTGGCGGGACTGCTGTGCGATTTTCTCCGCAGGGAGAATTACACGGTGTCTGTAGCGGAAAACGGTGAAAAAGCCTTGTCGCTGTACGAAAGGTACGGCGCAAGGCTTATCGTGCTTGACATAATGCTCCCGGATACGGACGGATTTGGGGTATGCAAAAAAATCCGTGAGGAAAGCAACGTCCCCATACTCATCGTAAGCGCGAAAACCGCCAAGGAGGACAAACTCTGCGGTCTTGATTTGGGCGCGGACGATTATATTGAAAAGCCTTATGACATCGACATAATGCTCGCGAAAATAAGCGGTATCTTCAAACGGAGATACGCCTCCGATGAAATGATTGACGGAGATATTCTCATAAACAAAAACGGCAGAACAGTATATAAAAACGGCGCGCCTCTTGAAATGACCGCAAAGGAATTCGAGCTGCTTTTGCTTCTAATGGAAAACAAGGGTCGGACTTTAAGCAAGGAATATATTTTCAATCAAATATGGGGCAGCGACAGCTTTTCGGAACAGCAGACCCTTACGGTACACATAAAACGGCTGCGCCAAAAAATCGAGG
Source organism: Lachnospiraceae bacterium (assembly GCA_023664705.1). GTDB lineage: Bacteria > Bacillota > Clostridia > Oscillospirales > Ruminococcaceae > CAG-115. Next base: position 4,095 of record JAMPFE010000067.1, read on the forward strand.
ACGACCCGAAAACTCCGAAAAAAATACTGACCGTGTGGGGAGTGGGCTATAAATATGAAAGCGTTTAACAAAATTTTCGCGGCGATAATCGCGGTTTTAGCAATACTGTTTGCTGCGGCAAACTTTATTCTTTCGGCTGACAACTCGGACGGCGGCAGACCTTACCGCGTGGAAATAAGCCGCCTTGCGCGTCAAATCGAAGCGGACGGTAAAGCCGACCTTTCGGGCTGCGAATATGTAACGAATATCGAACGATACGGCGAAAATTTTTACGATACCGACAGCGACTATACAGTGCGTGAAATAAACGGCGAATTGTACCGCTTCGATTATAAAATCAACGGCAAAAGCGCAGCGCGGCTTGTCGTCATCGTAAACGTAATTCTCGGCGTTATGGCGGCGCTGATAATTTCCGTTATGTTATATATAAAATTCAAAATTCTTGCGCCGTTTGAACGGCTGACAGACGTTCCCTACGAATTGTCAAAGGGGAATCTTACTCTGCCCGTTAAGGAGACCAAAAATCGCTTTTTCGGGAAATTTATATGGGGCGTAGATATGCTCCGCGAAAACATTGAGCAGCGGAAAAAGCGGGAGCTTGACCTGCAAAGGGACAAAAAAATGCTGCTGTTATCTCTTTCCCACGACATAAAAACTCCGCTTTCGGCGATAAAATTGTATTCAAAGGCGTTGTCTAAAGGACTGTATGAAAGCCGCGAAAAACAGCTTGAGATCGCGGAAAGCATTAACGCAAAAGCCGATGAGATAGAAAACTACGTTTCGCAAATTGCTGCCGCATCGAGGGAAGATTTTTTAAGCTTTGATGTGAATATGGGGGAGTTTTACCTTTCGGGACTTGTTACAAAAATCGAGTGCTACTACGCGGAAAAACTTTCGCTTGTCGGTACGGAATTTTCGGTGCGCGGATATTCCGATTGCCTTTTGAAAGGCGATTTTGACAGAAGCGTTGAGGTCTTGCAGAACGTTATGGAAAATGCCGTAAAATACGGCGACGGGAAAACTATGTTAATAGATTTTTCCGAGGAGGACGGTTGTATTCTGATAACCGTCCGAAACAGCGGCTGTACCCTTTCCGACACGGACTTGCCCCACGTTTTTGAGAGCTTTTGGCGCGGCGCGAACGCCGAAAGCGTGACGGGCAACGGATTGGGGCTTTATATCAGCCGCCGGCTTATGCGTAAAATGAACGGCGAGATATTTGCGGAAATACGTGGAGAAATGATGTGCGTTACGACGGTGTTTACAAAGGTGTAGAACGGGTTCTTTTAATGGCTTGGCGCAGATTTTATAATCCTCGGTAACAGAACAGATAGATAAAATTTTATTTGTCGGTTTGTTACATTTTCAGTTGGGCACATTTCATTGCGGCGGCTGACTTAGCCGCCGCTTTACTATATAAATAAAATATCCGATATTTGGGTAAAATATAATCCGAATTACGGCTAATCACTATAACGAGCCTATGCTTGCCCTGTTATAATATAAGTAACAGGGGGTGATGTTCTTGGACGTGGGGGCAAACAGGCTGCGTGAATTGCGAAAAAAGATAGGAAAATCGCAGGAGATAGTCGGCGGTTTGCTTAACATCTCACAATCAAGAATAAGCGACTATGAGAACGGGATATGCGCTATTCCGTCCGACGCGCTGATACTGTTTGCCGATTTCTACAAGGTGACGACCGACTATATCCTCGGACTGTCAAACAATTCGTCCGTCGTTCAATGTACCGACATCACCGATGCCAAATATTCCAAGCGATGGTTGAAAGCGGAGTTGATCTGATGATCTTCGGCGTGGGTCTTCCTCTCGCAGCAGCGGTTGTCTTTGTGGTGATTGCCTTTAAATTCCGATTCTGGGCGGTGTTAAGCTGCTCGGAATTTTTTCTCTTTTGCGGAGTGTGGAATTTTTAGGGCGAGGGTTTCCTAAACAGATTATAGCGGGGTACCGCTTCAACCGGCGAAAATATACGTATATTTTCTGTGGCTTGCTAACAGTTCCCAAACCCCAAGATTACGTATTCTTTTTTTCAGCCGCTTTTTTCGCCGAGTGGTTATTTTAAACTAACTCTTGCTTGTAGATTTCGGGCGGGATAGCGAGACCCCCTAAAAATTTTTGCGGATTGTTCTTGTTCAAAAGCGGTTACGCTGGGCTAACTCACGAGTTCGTTTTCCGTCCGTGAGAGTATACCCCTACCATTTTTTCGGTCTCGGGTTTTTGCTCGCGATTGTATGACCCCTCGGAAATTTTCAGGCGTGATCTCGCTCACGACTTGTTGATTTCCGTCAACTGTTGCTCAGCGGTTTTGATCGAGATAGCAAGCCCCTCCGAAAATTCTTTACGCTGCCTTAACCAAAAGCGGTTACGCTAGACTAACTAACGAGTGCTTCTCTTGCCTGTGAGAGTATGCCTCTACCGTTTAGTCGGCTTCGAATTTTTGCTTGCGGTGGTATGACCCTCGAAATTTTTCAAGCACGATTTTGCTAACAGCTTGTTATTCTTTGCTGACTGCTGCTCGGCGATTTCGTTCGGTATAGCAAAGTCCCCTCCAAAAAATATTCGCTCTACCTCGTCTGAAATTGGTTACACTATCATAACTTTTGGACAAGTTTCTCGCTCGTGAGAGTATGACCCTACCGTTTTATCGGTTTTGAATTTTTCTCACGGCAGTATGCAACCTCCGAAATTTTTAGTTGTGATCTCGCTCACGGCATGTTATCTGATAATAACTGCTGCTCAACGGTTTCAGTAGAGATAGCGGTACGTTATTGAAAACTTGTATTGTAAATGCCGTGGTATGTCGATCACACTGCACGCTATTTGTGTTTACTCAATTCTTCTTGTCCTCTTCGCTGCCATCGAAAGTCTTTCCTACCACCAGTGCCGCCTTTGACGTCTCTCTTTCCGACACTCCCATCTGCTTCATCATAGTCGTTATCGCAATGAACAACGAGGAAACAACCGAAATGCTTGCAATGGAACAACTCCATAGTCCTTAACAAAAAGGGGGACATCAATATCTGAGAAAAGACTTGAAAAAATTAAAATTCGTATTCCGATGTTTTTGAATGATTAGCAAGCCATAGAAAGTGCCGTATACTTTGGCACTTTCTTCCATCTTGGGAGCAGACACCCTCGAACCCTTTTAGGAAACCCGAACCCTAAAACGCGTAAGCCAAGACTAACTTGAAAGTAAAATCAAAGACAATGATATGTTAAGCCCTGAAAAATTTTGCTCGGACTTTTGGAGCAAGGTAGGCAGAGGATTAAAATTTTTTCTATGCTCAATGCTTGATAGTTAAGTTGCGCTTGACAGTCAAGCTATTAAGTATAGCCTGATTGACACGCGCCCTAAGCGCATAGTCGAGATAGCGAACATAATAAAGGGAATAGTTCGGCAAAATATAAATCTTCGTTTCGGTTTTGCCGCTCTATACTCGGCTAAATTTTTCGACGCTGAAAATTTTGCCCACTCATTCATCTTAAAGTCCATTTTGGAATTTGAGATTTTGCCCTTGCTCAATGTGAGATTGATAAGCCTCGCTTGTCAATCTCACTATTGAGTATAGTAACATTGACATACTCTCCGAATTGCCGAAGCAACGACTGATCCGTCCGGAGCGCAGCAAAATCTAAAACGGTTTTACAGCTTTGGAACGGAAAAAAGCGCAAGCCGAAAACCAGCCTGCGCTCTAGAGGTTATGCTCTTTAGAGAGGTATCGGGGAACATTGCAGTTCTATCTCGATCTTCTCTATGATGTCGCGGAGTTCTTCGAAAGCGGCAACATCCGCCTTGCTGCTCGAACCGGAATATTTCTTGAACAGCTTCTTGTAGTTGTGATACTGCCTTTCCCATTTCAAAAAATCCAAAAGCAGCGGCTCATCGTGGTTAAATTGAATTTTGCTTTGAGTGTTTGCAGCGAAAAATTTTGAGATAAGCGGATTAAACTCGAACGTTACCGTGAGAGGAATCAGCATTGAATTTCTGTTGCGCTTGCCGCTTACCACCAGAACACCACTCTTGCAAAGTGTGATCAGCAAGCCCATCAGATCGCCGCGAGTTTCCAACTTGAAGCTGCCGTCATCGACAAAGATCATCCGACTGACGTTGAGTGCCTCCGTGATCTTCTCCAGCTGCTCCGGTTGGGGTATCATCTTGTCCTTTTCGTATTTCGCAATTGACACCTGATGTATTCCCGTAAGTTCCGCCAACTCCGTTTGAGTTACGCCTTTTTGCTTTCGTAAATATTTTATCTTCTCGCCGATTGTCATAATTTCTCCTCCTTTATAGCGTCCTCATTAATATTATAACACAAGGCTCGATAAAAGTCAAGAAAAATTTTTAAAAAAATTTTCAAAAAACACTTGACAAATTATAGCGAATGTGCTATAATGTAAAATATAGCTCTCTCGCTATATCTGATACATATATCAAACGGCAGACTTTTAGCACATTTACACAAAGAACCGTATACATTTATAGTGATTATGCTATAGCCGATATAGTCATTGGGCTATATCTATTATTAAGAAAAAATTTTGACAAACCCCGAAAAAGCACTTGACTTTAAAGCGCGGAAGTGATATAATATAGATGTACAGGGTATGTCATAAATTTACGCATCTACACGAAAGGAGAGATGTTTATGGCAACCATCAGACGGCGCGGAAATTCGTATCAGATTCGAGTTTCCGTCGGCTATGATACAAAGGGCAAACACAAGGAACAGGCGATGACTTGGAAGCCGCCCGAGGGCTTGACCGAGCGCCAAATTCAGAAGGAACTCAACAAGGCAGCTGTTATGCTCGAGAACGCTTGTATGCACGGCTTCAAAAGCACGGCGATCAAATTCGAGGAACTCGCTGAGGAGTAGTTTTCCGAGTATGCCGCTTTGAATTTGCGGCACTCAACATTTGAGGAAATGAGAAAGCTCACGAAGAGGGTTTATCCAGCGCTCGGTCATTTGAGAATCGACAAGATCACGGCGCGTCAGATTCAGACGTTCCTTAATTCAATGGCGAAAGACGGTGCGAATATGCTCACGGGCAAACCTCTCTCGCCGAAAACCATTCAGCACCACTTGGAACTCATTTCGGGCGTTTTTAATTACGCTCTAAAAATGGAGCTCATTTCGGACAATCCTTGCTCAAAAGTGACGATTCCCAAAGGCGAGGTCAAGGAGAAGCAAATTTACTCGCAAGAGGAGATGGTTCAGTTACTTACCAAAATGGACGGCGAACCGCTTAAGTACAAGGCGTTCTTCTATCTTATGGCGTACAGCGGCTTTAGGCACGGTGAGATGTTGGGCTTGGAGTGGAAAGACATTGATTTCGAGAACGCAATAATAAGCGTTCGCCGCACATCAAATCAGACCGCTGACAGGGGCGTGTACACCGATACCACCAAGACGCGCCGTTCCCAACGCACCTTGAAAATCTCACCGTACATAATGGGAATGCTGAAAGCGCTCAAAACCGAACAGAACGAAGAAGCTCTCAAACTCGGCGATTATTGGGTCGATACCGACCGACTGTTTACCAAAGACAACGGCGAACCGCAGCATCCGAACACGACCTATGAATGGCTGAGGCGCTTCTGCAAACGCGAGGAGCTTCCGTTCCACGGAATCCACAGCTTCCATCATAGCCACGCATCCTTGCTAGCTAATGCTAACATCTCAATACAGGAAATATCCCGACGGTTAGGTCACAGCAACGTCGAACTAACTGTAAATATCCCAAAAGGTCACACCACTCAAAGCAGCCCATTCGACAAATAAACAGTCCTAAATATTGGGAGAGGCAACACCCGATTTTAGGACTGCTTTATTATTCGCAAAAATGAATTTTACAAAAACCTATTGAAAAAATCTACCATTTGTGATATAATAAAATGTAGTGATTTATATAATTTTGCATTATTCGGCGAGATCGAAAAACAAATAAAACAGCTTTAAAACGCTGTTAAAATTAAAGAGGCGAAAGATTATGATCAAAGTTGCTGTCTGTGACGACGATAAAACAATGCTCGATTTTGTGAGCAAAAATGCGGATGACTTGCTTTCACAAAACGGGATCGGTCATACTATGTCGTGCTTTCTTTCCGGCGCCGAGTTCCTTAAAGCACACAAAGACG
>JAMPFE010000068.1 GCA_023664705.1 Lachnospiraceae bacterium
AGCCCCGCGCTCACGACGCCCACAGACAGCAGTCCGACCGCGAACACTCCCCTCGCCATTAGCCCGACCGCGAAAAAGCCGTCCGCTCTGCCTTTTAGGTTGACGTGCACGAGGGGCTTTCCGCGCACCGTTTTTTTGCTTTTGAACTCGCCGTTCGCGAACCTCGGCTTGTCGATGACGATGACCTTTTGTCCGCTCACGTCGTAGCTGTCGCCGCCGCGGACGAGCTCGTCGAGCGTTATTCCGAAGAGCTCGCCCATTGCCGCGAGCTTCTCCATTTCGGGGGTCGTCATGCCGAGCTCCCATTTCGAGACGGTCTGGCGCGTCACGTCAAGCCGCTCGCCGAGCTCCTCCTGCGACCAGCCCCTTTGCTTGCGCAGCTCGATCAATTTTTCTGCAAATGTCATTTTTTTCCACCTCCAAAGAAATCAATAAAGGAGAGCCGCGGTCTGCCGTCGGCGTACAGCACGGCGACCTCGCTGCCGACCTCGGGCGGTATCAGCCGCCACGGCAGGTACGCCTTTGCCGTGTAATCCTTTCCGTTCACAGCGTATTTTACCCTGACGCCGTGCGGAAACGCCGCGCCGTCCGTCGGGCTTACCCGCACGGCCTTCAGTTTTACTTTTATCCACCAAAGCTTTTTCACCTCGGCGACCGTTCCCGTTGTCGTGTGCAATTTCACAATACCGCCTCCTTTTGTAATTTTATTATACGGCATTGACCGAAAAAAGTCTACCAACGGGAGCTTGAAGTTTGTCAACCAAACTTAACATCGGCATAACGAAGCCGTTTGCGGGGGCTTTTTCGGCGCGCCGTCATCATGTTTTTTACTTCCGCGCCCCCTTTGCGCTGCGGACATTTTTGATATCGTCTTCCTCGTCCTTGACCGCGATCTCCGACTCAAAAAAGTGGTTTCGGAAAAACTCGTCCGCGCCCTTGGGCAGACCGCGGGCGGTCATTGACATGGCATAGCTGTCAAGATAATCCTCGGATTTCAGCAGGTCAAACGCCTCCTTTACGCTTTGGCATTTCTCCGCAAAGAAATTGAGACTGAGGGCGCAATCGTCGTCATAGAATATTTCATTGCTGTCGACTCTGATGAAATCACTGAACGAAAGCACGCAAACAAAGACGCTGTCGGAATTTTCAACGTTGGCAAGATCGGGCGGGAGTATCTTTTTTCCGACCAGATAGACCCCGGCTCCCGTAAATTTATCGAAATAAAGCGGAACCAGAGCGTCCGAACGCTCATCGTCGCCGCGCATTATCTCGTACAGCTCCGCGCACCTCACGATATGCGCGTTCAAATCGAAGGACGATTCGGCGGAGGACGGCGCGGCGCTGCCGAAAAAACCGTCCAAGCCTTTTTTTCTTCGGTATTTATCAAATTCAAACAGCATACCGACTTCATCGGTATGCTTTCCGAGCTGCGTGCCCGTGCTTTTCGACTCGCGGCGCCAAATGTCGATGCGGTTTTCCGCGGCGGTCCTAAGGAGTCTGTCCGCAAGCTGCTCGTACGCCTGCTCGGGGAAATCGTCGAAAAGCTTTTTTCGCCGCTCCGAGCCCGTTTTGGATCTGCCGTTTACGTTTAAAAATATCTTCTTGTACTCCCCGGGGGTTATGACGCCGCGGTCGAAAGCCTTTCGCGCCGCGCACAGGGCGGTGTAGGTGTACTTTCTTTTCTTGTCGAACTCCGCGGCGTATTCCAGAAGCTTTTCCCTGTCATGCGAAAGCGGTACGGCGTCAAGCTCCGACTTTTCCCGAATGTAATTGTACAAAAAGCTTTCCCGAACGGAGCTGTCGTTCGGTATGCCCTTTTTTTGGTACTGTATGCCCGGAGAATCGACGCGTTTTGCTTTGCTTTCGGACGCCTTTTTCGCGGCTTGCGCTTTTTTGGTTTCGGTGTAGGAATAGTCTTCGGGGAGCGTTTCTCTTTTGACCGCGTCCGCCTTATCGGTGTAGTCCTCGCTTATCAGATCGTGAAGCTCGCCGGCGCTCGAGGGGATGATCATTTGCCGCGCCTCCTCTCAACATCGCGCGCGACGCGTTTTTGGGTCTGCTTTACGTAGTAGCTCAGCACCGCGTAATCATCACCGAAGGAAAACGGCGAGATGCCGCGCTCGTACAAAAACGTGTCGACCATATTCTCGACGTCGCTTACGAACAGTCCGCGGTTGGGGCTGTCGAGAAACAGCTTCATGAACCTGTAAAAGTGCGCGCAGAGAGCCTGTTTATCCGCGAGGATATTGTATTCCCATGTCGACTTGATATACGGCAGCTCTTCAATGTTGAACTTTTCGTTAAGATGGTTTACTATCTCATGGGTTGGTATGTTTTTCAGTATCCTGTTATCGGAGTAGGTCTCGTCCTCCGAGAGCTCCGAGAGACCTTCTTCGATAAATTCGGCGGTCTGTTCGCGCTCGTGCTCTTCCGCGAGAGCGTCCGCATCGTAATCGTAATAATCGAACCAAAAATCCTCGTAAGCGCCGTCCTCGTCGTACTCGGGCTCGTTGTACTCGGGCTCGTCCTCCTCATCACCGTTAAATACGGGCTGCGGGTCCTCCCTCGGAGGAGGGGCTATCGGCGCTTCGAGGGGCTCCGTGATCTCGGTGCCGTTTTCGTAGTTATCGCGGAGCAGCTCCAAGGTCCTTTCGGGGAGGTGGTTTATAAACGTGTAATAATTTATCTGATAGAGAGAGAATTTCATCTCGCGGAAAAAATCGGGATCATAGACGAGATCGGTGTCCCCGACGTAACCGATTTTTTTGCCGAGAGACGAATCCCTGCCCTCGCGGTATCTGCGGTAGCAGTCGATCAGATATTCGTTAAAGTCCGCAAATCTGTTTGTATACGCGCTTGCGGCGCGGCGTGCTATGTCGTCGAAGGTCTTGGGGAGAGACCACATAATAACGTCGCTGTTGCGTATGGAACGTCTGAGCACGAGGCTCATTACCGCGCAGTAGAGGAAGCTCTCGTACATTTTCAGATCGTCCTCGCTGAGCGAACGGGTCTTGTCGAACGCGGCGTCGTGCTTTAACGCCTCGAGCATTCCGCTTATGAATTTATCGAGCTTATCCTTGTCGGTCTTGCCGTTCTCGTCCGTGATGAACGGCAGGAAGCTCTCCGACCTGCCCGTGATAAGCCGCTCGATGCCGCGAAGCTTATCCTTTATCAAATAACGCCTGAAATACATTTTTTCCCTTTGTTCGGCTGTGATATTGTTCATAAAAATTCTCCTTTCGGATATATTTGCCCGCGCGGGCGCCGCTTTGCGCGGTTCGCCCGAACGGACGTATCCACTGTAATTATACCGTATTTTTCACGGAATGTCAATCGTTATTCGCGAAGTGATATTTATCAAGCTCGACAAACGGCTCTACGATAAGGCGGTAGAGCTCGGATACCACCTTGTCGATCTCTTCAAACGCCTCCGAAATGTGCTCCTCGGTGACATATCGGTCGACGAGCTTTCGGAACGCGGGGGACATATCCTCCTCGTCCGCCTTGGCTTTCAGAGCCGCGGGCGAAAAATCCTCGACGAGCAGGAACTGCCTATGACCGAGGGGCGTTTTTTCCGCCTGTTCGAGGTAATATCCGAAGGGATCATGCTCCATTTGATATTGGTCCATTTGAATATCGTAAGTATCCTCGAAATATGCCCGATAGTCCTCATCGTCATCGTCTACGCACAGCGCGGCAGAGAGCTCTTCGGCAGCGGGCACCTCGTCGAGGGCTTCCTCGCTGACGCAGACCTCGCCGACGGCGGAGCTTTCCGCGGTTGCAGCTGCATTGTCCTCGTCGTCGCAGGAGTAGTAATAATCGTCATCGTCGGGCGGGTCGAAAAAGCCCATGGCGTCCGCGCGGATATCCTGCTCCTCTATCGTATAAACGGCGGAGTGATAGCAGCTTATGACGTGGTCGGCTCTGCCGAGCTCGCTGCGGGGATCACTGTATTTATCCGAGATATAGCGCACGGCGGAGCATAGCGGCATCCCGAGCAGCTCTTCGGGGAAACCGTCCTTCAGCTCGCGGTACTTCCGAACGCGCGCCGCGTCGACGCTGCCGTCCTCGGCGACGCTTATGCCGATAAGCGCGTCGAGGTATTCGCCTAACCTCATTCTCGTATTATAGTAGATAGGGGGCGCGGCGTTCTGAAAATTCACGGGGACCTCCGTCAGATCAAAGGTCAAGGCAAGTATCTTGTCGGCGGTGGAGTTGCCGAATTTACTCTCATAGGGGCTTTTGTCGGGACGGGACAGGCTCTTTTCGACCTCGTCCGCGACCGTGGCGCAGAACTCGGCGTATGTCGGCGCGTCCCACGACGAGGGCGCGATATTGTTTTTAACCTTGTCCGCCCACATTTCCGTGATCTCGGTCTCGGCCATGGACTTTACTCTGAGCGCCGCGTCCTCGGGAGAATACGCCGCGGATCTTTTCATGCGCTCGATGCGCTCGCTGACGGTCATAAGGTTTTCGTTTTCTTTCATAATAGTTCTTCCTTTCATAGGTAATATTTCCGCGGCCGCCGAACCGTTCGGCGGTCGGTATGGTTTAACGGTGTGTTTTGAGAACGGGGTTACCGTTCCCCGAGAAGCTCGGCGTAGACTGCGTCTGCGTCGAGGTCGTACTTTTCGACCTTGCGGGGGGCGGAACCCCTCTCGAAGAGGAACGCCGCGTCGAGCGGGAGATTAAGAACGGTCGAGACGGGGCAGTTGAATTTTTCGGAGAAGTAGCTCGCGGTGTCGACGTCCGTACCGCCGAGGTACAGGCAGTGGTCGCAGTTGTTGATTATGGTATTCGCCTTGTCCTTGCCGTAGAGGCTTCGGAGCTGCGAGAGGCTCTGCACGATAAGGCTGACGCTTATCCCGCGCGATCTGATGACCGAGATGATATTATCGAAGTCGGGGATAACGGTATTTGTGCTGAAGTCATCGAGCAGAAATCTCACGGGTATCGGCAGTCGGCTTTCGGGACAACTGTCCGCCGCCAGCATCAGGAACTGCAGAGCCTGCGTGTAGAAGATATTGACGAGCGCGTCCTGGCTGCGGTCGCTGTCGCTTATGTTAAGAAACAGCGCGGTTTTGCCCTCCAGAAACGAGTTCATATCCAGCTGCTCGTCCATAGTGAACATATATTCGGTGGAGGAGTAGCTGATAACATCCAGGTGCTGCGCGAGTATGCCCTTTATGCTGGCGTGCATTTTCTCGGCTACGGCATTTTGTCCTATCACTCGGTACTTTTTGGCGAACGTGCTGTCGGGGAAGCGTTTTATTTCCTCGTCCATTACCCGATCAAAATCTCTCGTTTCCATATCGCAAAGCATTTCATAGACTGCTGTCAGGCTGCGCTTTTTCTTGGGGTAATTCTTGAGAACGTACATAATAAACGCTTCAAGGTACATCTGAGCCGCTCGGTCCCAGAACGGGTCCTTTTCGCTCTGAACGGGACATATGTTCAACGCTATTTTTTTGACGTCCTGCTCGTTATACTTGTTGCCCTGCTCTATGAGCTTTTTATTGGACGTCTTTCGGATGTAGTCGAGCGGATTGTAGCCGCAGGGCGTTCGCTCGATGTCCTTGAAGTCGATGCATTGTACCTTGTAGCCCCGCGCCCTCAGATAATCGCCGTATCGGGGGAAAAGGCTGCCCTTGGTGTCGGCTACGATCATGCTTTCGTCGGAATGCAGTATGTTCGGGGTGATGTAGCCGCGGGTCTTGCCCGCCCCCGACGGACCGACGATAATGTCGTTGTTGTTAAGGCGGGTAAGGCGTGTGTCGTTGTTCACTAAAACGTTCTTTGCAAGAACGCGCGCGGAAATCTCCGCATTGCCGTTTTTCGTTTCGGGTTTGATTTTCATAGTTTTTTCCTCCTTAAGCAAAAGCTGTCTTGGTATCAATGTGACGGAGCTTTGATATGAGCTCCTATAAACAGTTTAAGGGTAAAAAAATCCATTCCGTGAAATTCACGGAATGGATTTGCTTTAATTCAGGTGACTTTACTTGTCGAGCAAGCCGTATTTCAGCTTTACGCGCTCCAGCGTTTCGAGCATGGGCTTGGAGAGGAACCAAAGGAAAACCGCCGTGGCGAGAGCGTGGACGAGGTCCATGGGCAGCCCCGTGACGTAATACCCGAGAATAACGCCGAGACTAAGCTCCTCCGTACCTTGGAGCAGCGCCGAGACGGGGTTCATTATGCCGCCGTATATCACGAGGGCGCTCACAGCGCCGAATATCGACAGCGGCAGGCGCGAGCGCTTCAGCAGCCCCGTTCGGCAGAGCGCTCCCGCGAGAAAGCCGATAACGCCCGCCGCGAACATCTGCCACGGCGTCCAAGCGCCCTGCGAGAACATGATGTTCGATACGAGCATGGTCGCCGCGCCGACCAGAAAGCCCGTCTCCGCGCCGAGCGACGCGCCCGCGATTATCACGACGGCGAGCACGGGCTTGAACTGCGGGAGCATGAAAAACGCCGCTCTGCCCGCTATCCCGAGGGCGCAGAGCACGGCGATGAGCACAAGCTCGCGCGCAAGCGGCTTCCGCCCCTCGAACACCATGAAAAACGGCAGCATGCACTCAATGAGCACCGCCGTTGCCGTTATATAGTACTGCTTGTTGTCGAGCAGCACAAGCCCGAGGTAAAGCGTTAAGGGGATAAAGAATATGACAAGGGCGACGGCAACTTTTGTCCTTTTGGGGAGCTTTTTCTTCGTTTTTTCGGGTGCGGGTTTGCAGTTAATCGCAGTTTTTTTCGGCAGCGGCGCGGTCTCGGCGGGGGGGCGCTTTTTCCGCTCGGGGAGCTTGCCGCCTATCGCCGCAATAACGTCGCTCACCGTGACCGCGTTCGGGATAATGCCGCGCGACATACGGCCCGCGGCTGTCGTGTAAAAGGCGTTGCCCGAGAAAAAATCGCGCGGCTCGCCCTCGGAGACGACGCTCCCGTCGAAAAACAGCGCGCAGCGGTCGGCGTACTCGGCGCAGAACTCCGCATCGTGGCTGACTGTTACGACGCACGCGCCGCCGCCGAGAAGCTCCCCGAGGATGTCCGCGAGCTCGGCTTTGAGCTCCGCGTCCAAGCCCTTTGTCGGCTCGTCCAGCAGCAGTATCTCGGGCTCGGACAGCAGCAGCTTGGCGAGCGCCGCGCGCTGAATTTCGCCGCCCGAGAGGTCGTAGGGGTGGCAGTTCCCAAGATTTTCCAGACGGCAGAGGGAGAGCGTTTGCGCTATCCTTTCGCGCTTTTGCTCCTCGGGCATTTTGTCGGGCAGCGCGCTCTCAAGCTCGGCGTAAACGGTCTTGGCGGCGAAAAGCAGCCGCGGCTCCTGCGGGAGCATACGGATTTTTCCGTTTGCCTTGACCTCGCCGCGGTAGGGCTTTTTCAGCCCCGCGAGCAGCTTCAGGAGCGTGGTTTTCCCCGCGCCGTTGCCGCCGAGAACACAGACGAGCTCGCCCGCCCTCGCCGAAAAATCGGCGTTCCGCACGACGTCGGGGAGCTCCCGCTCGTAGCGGAAATACGCGCCGCGGAGCGATATTTTTTCCTCTCCGAGCGCGCGGGGCGTTTTTTTCGGCACGGGCAGGACGGGGCGCTCGGCGGTGTATCCCGCGAGAAAGCGCCGCCCCTCGCTTACCGAAACGGGGCATTTTTCATTTGCGCCGACGGAGCTCCAGACGCGCATCGCGGACGGCATCGCGGGGAACATTTCGTGTCCGCTTGCCTTGAGAAAGCCGCCGAGCTCCGAGGGGCTGCCCGAAAACAGCAGCCGCCCGTCCTCCATTGCCGCGCAGACGCTCGCCAAGGGGAGCGCCTCCTCGAGGCGGTGCTCCGTGAGTATCACGGTGGTACCGAGCTCCGTGTTGATCCTTTTCAGCGCCGCGAGGAACTCCGAGGCGGCTATGGGGTCGAGCTGCGCCGTGGGCTCGTCGAGTATCAGCAGCTTCGGCTGCATTACCGTTACGGCGGCGAGGTTGAGCAGCTGCTTTTGCCCGCCCGAGAGCTCCGAAACGCTTTTGCGGAACAGGCTCTCAACGCCGAAGAAGGACGCCGTTTCGGCAACGCGGCGGCGTATCGTCGGGGCGTCGCAGCCGAGGCTCTCCAAGCCGAACGCCAGCTCGTGCCAGACCTTGTCCGTGACTATCTGCTCGTCGGGAGACTGCCGCACAAAGCCTATCAGCGCGGCGCTTTCGCGTTCGCCGAGCGCGGAAAGCGGTCTGCCCCCGAAGAGTATCTCCCCGCCGCGCTCTCCGTGCGGCGCGAGCTGCGGCTTGAGCTGCCGCAGGAGCGTGGTCTTGCCGCTGCCCGAGCGGCCGCAGACGACGAGGAAATCCCCCTCGCCGACCGAGAGCGAAACGTTGTCGAGCGCGGGCTTATCGCGCCCGGGATAACGAAACGTTAAATTTTTGAGCGCAAGGAGCTCCATTGCTTATCCTCCCGAATGTCCATTGCGAACGGCGTTGCGCAAACGCCGAGATACGTTATTTCAAGCCCTATCGTAAGCGGCTCGGCGAGTTTTCCGCCCATGCTTGGGAAATATTGCCAGTGAAGATTTCCCGAAAACGCGCCGCTGAGCAGAAAAACCGCGCATAAGCCGAGCCATAGCAACATGCCCTTGTCGCGCTCCGTGAACGCGAAGAGCGAGAACGCCGTTCTTCCGCGGAGCCCGTAGCCGCGGCTTTTCATGCTGTCGGCGGTCTCTATCGAGCCCTCGAGCGCCCACGCCGTCACTGCCGAAAAGCAGGCGAGGGCGTTTTTCAGCGCGCTTTTGTTCGCGCCGCCGACGGAACGCGCCTTGCGTATCAGCGAGAGCCGATTTACAAAACGCGGCACGAACCGCAGCGTCATGCTGAGCACGAGCGACAGCGAGGGGGCGATCTTCCCGAACAGGTACACGAGCTTGTCCGAGGTCATTATTTCCGAAAAGCAGCCGAACCATACCAGCACGCACGCCAGCATGACCGCCGCCGCGAGACCGTAGGCTATGCTCTCGAGCGTGAGGGGGTTGCCCGTCGGGAGATAGCATAATATCGTCGCGCCGCGGTGATTGAAAAGGGGGTTAATAAGCGCCGCTGTCAGCATTATCGGCAGCGCGTATCTTGCCAGAAACCCCGCGGCTTTTCGTCCTTTCAGTTTAACGTAATAAAGCACGGCTCCCAGCAGCGAGACAAGCAGGCAGACGGGGTGCGTAAGGAACATGGAAAAGCCTATCACCAAGCCGAAATACGCGAGATTTACGACGGGGTGGCACTCCCCGAAGGCGCTCCTTTTTTCCATTTTATTCCTCCCGTTTCAGGTCGCCGCCGAGGTCGCAGGTATACCGCCATTCGACAACGTCGCCGTTTTGGAGCGCACAGCCGCTGCTCCCGTAATTTTTGAACTCGCCGTTTACGCCGTACAGCCAGCCCGAGCCGCTGCCGCAGTCGAACTCGTAGAGGTTGTTTATCCCCTCTATGTAGGCGCTGCCGTAGAGCGGCGTCCACGAGAACTCCATGTGGATGCGGTTCTCCGCGCAGACGCGCTTTAACAGGTCGAAGACCGTCTCCCCGTCGGAAAAGGAGACCTCGCCCGAAAAGATAACGCCGTCGGGCGGGAGCAGCTCCGCCTTGCCGCTTTCAAGCTCGTTCATATTGTCGAATATCGTCGAACAATCTATTAACAATGTGCAGAGGTTCTCCGCAGCGCTCTCGGACTGACCGTCGGACGGAGAGCAGCCGCAGAAGCCCATTAGGATACACAATATCAGCAAAATCTTTCTCATCGCTTACTCCGTTTGATGATAATAATAACGACAACGGCTGCCGCAGCACCGACAAGCACAAACGCGATAACAAAGCCGCTTTTCGGCGTTTCGGCAGCGCTGCCGTCGGAAAAAACGCTTAAAGTCTCGCTGTCGGCGCTGTAATCGTTTTCAGAACCGTTTTCGGGGACTGTCGGCGAGCCGATGTCGCTCATATCGTAAAGCGCGGTCTTATGCTGCTTAAAGCGGAAATACGCGGCGAGGGCGCAATAGCCCTGCTCGGTCGCCATGCCGTCGGGCTTGCCGCCCGCGAGGTGCGAAAAACCGCCGTCCGCGTAGAAATCCAGCAGCGCGTCAAGGACCGTGCGCCCGTTCTTGATGAAGCGCGCGTCGCCGTCGGGGTCGATCCCGAGCGCGGTCAGCGCGACGAGCACCTGCGCGCAGGTCTCCGCGCACGCGCCGTCTATG
>JAMPFE010000069.1 GCA_023664705.1 Lachnospiraceae bacterium
CTCGTTCCGTAAAGTCGTGTGGCAAAGGGCGCTGCGCCCCTTTGCAATCCCCGCTCCGCGCTCCCTCATTTTTCTTTCAGTCTTGCAGCTTTTTCCGTTCGGCTATCATCTCAATTGCGGCATAAATCTCGCTCTTTTGCACGTCCGCCAATTCGTGCCGCAGCCTGCGGATAAATGTCTGCTCGCTCACTCCCAACATCTCCGCTATCTCGTAGAGATAGACGTTGTTCTCACGCGCTTTGGAGCGCACATCAATGTTTTTCTTCATAGGGTTTACCTCCTAAAAAATTGTTCAACCGCTTGACAAACTGCCATTGATGTGATATAATATCATTAACAGCAACGTCTATGGTTGTAATCGCATTATATCACAGATGAAATCGAATGTCAAGTAATTCCACAAATATGGTAACTCAACGGAGGTAAAGATATGGTACAGGATAAATACGGCGTAATATTCAGCAAGCGCGTGAGGGAACTGCGTCGGGAGCGAAATATGACCATTGAACAATTCGCGAATGCTGTCGGAATTTCGAAAAGTTCTGTCGGTTACTACGAGAGCCGCGACCGCGTTCCCGACATCGTTATAGCGGGCAGAATGGCGGAGGTGTTGGGCGTGACTGCCGATTATCTGATAGGGCGCTCCGACGCTCGGACGAAAGAGCCAAAACTAAAGAGCGTGTGCGACAAAGTTGGACTGTCCGATAAGTCGGTGATGATGTTAGCAAGGCTGAAAGAAGAAAATGTTGCGCGGTTGAGGATTTTAAATATGCTCCTTGAACAGGCGGACGATGATATTGGCGATGATTACGAACTTGAGGGGAACTACGAGGGCAGCGTTCTGAACGCGGTTTGCCGTTATCTCGACAGGTACAGATCCGCCGATGAATTTGTCGCGGAGTATGGTTCGAGTTCCGACGAGGGTATCTCAAGCGCAATTCAAAGCGCGGTTTACAGGCTCATTCTCGACCAAGCGGTAGACGCGATGAAGAACCTTGCTTGCTCTGATACGTTGGCAGACGCGCTCTTTCGTGGCGATTACTATGATGAGGGTGATGATTGATGTCGGAAATGTGTATTGACTTTTCACGTTGGTTATGGTATAATTATTTTGTCGGGGTGCTTGATAAATAGGAACTTAAATCGAATGTGAATGGAGAGGGAATGAATATAAAAGATATTGTTACAAATGAGCGTTTTTATATCTCAAACGGTGGAAAAATTCATTTTTATTATGATGACGAGGTGGATGGGTATTATCTTTGCAATGGCTATTGGAGCGACGGATATAAGGGGCGAAACAGCGAAAATATTTCTCGGTTCTATATTCCAAATACAATAAACGGTAAACCTGTTATCGGGTTAGACGGAGATACCTTTGATGGAATGAAATGCTTGTCATCATTTATAATAGAAGATGATAACAAGTATTTTTGCTTGTATCAAGGCGGCTTATATTCAAAAGATATGAAAGAAATTTTCTGTATGCCGCCCGATTTTCATCAAAAGATATTTCATGTTCCCCCTAGCGTGGCGTATATTATGGATTCTGCGCTTTCAAATTCATATATTGAGACTCTTGTGCTACCAAAGGGCTGTGAGAAAATATTAGAATACGGTGTGTCGTGTGCTAAAAATCTGAAGACAGTCTATATGCCAAAAAGCATAAAATTTATTGGTTTTAAAGCATTTATCTGGACAACACCTGAAGATGTTTATTATGAGGGCAATGAAGATGATAGGAAAAGAATTGATTTTACGGACCTTGGCTTTAACGCTGGAATTGTAAATGCAAAATGGCACTATGAATACCAGCTATCAAAAGAGTAAACTCCAATTTATTGCGGAATTCACCTCGCCAAACCGAATAGCAAAACCGGCATCGCCCTTCAAAGCGATGCCGGTTTTGTTGTCAATCACTCGGTTGTCCTGTCGACCTGCTCCGTTGCGTCAGGTCAACAGAATTATCTCGACAAGGGAGATTCATTTTTGCTTGCTGTCGATAACTGTGATTGTGTAATCGGATGTATTGGATTTTCACGAATTGCAGGTACTAACGAAGCTTTCCTGCACCGTTTCTATGTGAAAGCATCTCAAAAGCATCAAGGTATCGGAACAAAATTGCTTTATACGGCTGAGCATGAAATGAAAAAGCAAGGCATCACAATTTCAAGAGTTCATCTCGGTGCTCCTAAAGAACAATGGTTTGAATCATATGCGTTCTACCCGAAACACGGGTATATTGAATATGAGCCAAGATATATGCGGAAAAAGCTATTCTGATTTATTTGGCATTTTGTTCTGCCACGCAAAAAGAACAGCACCGGCTTGCCACAATTTCGGTGCGTAAAAAGAATAAGGCTAATCCTATTCAAGATTTTTATAGTACATTCACCAGTAACTGCTCTAACTTGCGGAGAAAATTCGGGAATAACGGTATTGCCCGTGAAAAATATGATACCGAGTTTAAGAAAATTCGAGACAAGGCTTTGGCAATGAAAAACGGACTATCCGTAGATAGTCCGAAACAGAGTATTTATGAGTATTCCGAGTTTTTGAGGGTTAGCGAGGAGAAGTTGAGGGGGCTTGCGGGGCAGTTAGCTGACAGTATTACATAAAAAATTAATAAAAGGTTAATTCACTCGTACTTTTTAAAGCCCTTTGCCGCGGGAATTATGAACATCAAATTTATAAACGCTATAAGCATTACCGCAACTCCCGCAATCCAGTTCACATTTTTCATAAGAACTATCCCGACAATGTGAAGTGCTGCGGAAACCGCAATTATTATCAGTACCTTGAAAAATTTTCCCGCCGAAAACTTTTTATCGGCGGATTTTTTCCGCCCCGCCGCTATAGCCGCAATAATAAGCACCGCGCCGCCTGCCATTGCTACAATACCGAGCGGTATAACTTCACTGCATAAAAGTATGATGCCGAGTATCAAACAAATATCTCCGAGCATCAGCAACATCATTGTTATAAAAGATTTCTTTGACATAAAAATTTCATCCCAAATATATTTTTATTAAGCCCTTGACTTTTGGACTTAATTGTATTATACTATACATATGTGATGGAAATCAACCATTAATGTTTGAAAAAATGTTGTTTTTCCGTCAAAAAAAGGTAAAGTGTCGGAAAGGAATGAAAAAATGTCCGAGGATAAAAGAATAAAGCGCACCAAAAAACGTATAGCGGACGCTATGACGGACTGTTTGCAGAAAAATTCGCTTGACAGCATTACTGTAACAAAGATATGCGAAATTGCCGATATAAACAGGAGCACATTTTACGCGTATTATTCCGACCCGATAGAATTGTACGAGGTTTTGGAAAAAAACGCTCTTGAGGGATTGAACGTGTATTTTTCAAAGCTCAAGGCTCACGACCTGTCTTACCGTGAATTTCTGAAACATATGATAAGCTACATTGAAACGCACGAAAAGACTTTTCTTGCCTTGATAAATACCGACATCTCGTCCTTAAAGGCGGCGAGCATTGTGCAGATAGAAAGGCTTTGACTTTCCGCAGTTGAAAGAGTGCAAGGATTACGCAATGGAGTATTTTATAAGCGGTGTTCTCGGTGCGATAACTAAGTGGCTCAGTGACGGCAAAAAGCAGCCCTCGGAAAACCTTGCCGACCTTCTTTACGGATTAACTGTTAAAAAGAAATAATAAGCGTTGAAAGGAAACAAAAATGAAAAAAAATGAAAAAATCAAAGAGTGCTCGAAACAAATGTTTGATATGCACAAACGCTTTGATATAAAGGGCGCGAACGAGCTGCAAGTAAGTTTAATCCGCCGCAGGCAGCGCGGCGGTTTCGATTGTAAAATTCATTCTCGGGTTTGTTGTACGTTCGTTTGTGTGGTCGTATTCGGGGTTGTATGCGCTTGGAATGGCGGCGGGCAAAATGTTGTTTTTAAAATGCTCATCTGATTTAACAAATGGCAAAAAGAAATCGCTTTACTGCCTGTTCATTGCAATAATCGTGTTTATTGCGGGTTTTTTCTTTGATATGTGCATTATGGTAAAACAGTTTTCAAACGACTTGTCCGCTCATTATCCGATACCTGTAGTTATAGCGGCAAGCGTTTATTTCGTTTTTTCGTACTGTCTCTCGATACGAGGAATATGGCAAACGCGCAAAAACAGGGATATTGAATTTTACGCCTATAAAGTTATCTGCGTATCGGGTTCGCTTATAAATATGGTTCTTTTGCAGCGAATGATAATGTCGTGCGCAGGAATATCCGATGAAACGACAACGCTGATAAATTCGGGGTTCGGTTATTTTATTGGTTCGATGTTGATTATAAGTTCTGTTATACTGCTTATAAGGTGTATTGGGGAATACAAGCGTAATAATACAGTGTGATACATAAACACTTCGGCAAATCTGAAAATATACGCATAAATTTTGCAAATTTCTGTAAGGAATGCTACGTCTTTTCCAAATTGTCCGTTCGCTTGCGGCGTTTACAATTGATTTGGTTTATAAGAAATTTTGGAGAAAAATGTATTAACGTAGTTACAGGTACAACAATGCGGATAGAAACATATAAGTTTCTATCCGCAATTATATTTTCGGAATAACGTATTATCGGCGTTTGGCGGTAGTGTTAAGGTGTGACTGTGGGAACGCCCTACGTCAAGAATAAAATTCTCCCCGAAGTCGTTTACAGTTATGGCTTGAAAAACGCAATAGCGAATAAGTATCTGAAAGAGGTAGGTCTGCTTCAAGGCATTGATAATGTCAAGGACAAGGAGTTCCTAAAGAACGCTATTCAGACTTTTTGGCAGGAATACGGCGGCAAGACCTATGAGGGTTTACCTGCTAAACTCGCCATATTTGCGTCGAGAATAGCGGAAATAACCGACGAGGTGCAGCCCGCCGTAGAGGAAATCTGTGATAACTTGGGTATACCGCGCGATGCAATACTTGTTAATGTCGGAGATACAACGATTACGAAAGGCTTGATGTGGCGTACATCAAGCCTTTTTTCCTTTTGTCATCGCCCAAATTTATTAACTAAAGGAATAAAGCAATAAGTTTTTATTGAATTTAGCATATCACTAGGGGACAATAGGAGTACAACCACGCCATTAAGAAAAATAAAAGGGAGCTGTATTTATTCGACAAAATCTTATTGGCATAAAATGGGAATGAAGTAGACATAAATTGTCGTTTACAAACGGTCTCCCAAATGTTATAATAAAATTAGTTAGGGACAAGCCCAAAGGCTTGGAAATATGGTGAGTTTAATCCTTTAACATCGCTCTTTGACAATTGAATAAGCAAGCACAAGGATTGCAAGCTGCGGCACGGCGCGATGATGTTTCTGTTGCCCGTATCGGAAAGGTATGTACCCGCCAAGAAATGATTAGGCTAATGTAGCGAACGAGGGCGCGAGTTTACGAAAAACCGATACGGACAATCAGCCGAACGACTATAACGCAAGTCAAGTAGTAAAGGAACGAGCGCAACAAGCCCCAGGCGGCTTTGCAATTATAATGATACTTACCGTGAGGTCTGACCCATAGGAATGGGCGGAGGGTGGAACTCCCTATGCGTGGGTTGCGTAATTTCCCGCGGCTTGCTTTAAGTGAATACAGTCTATCGGAACGGGTCGGACTGTTCGCCGCCGCTGGCGGGACGAACGTCGTCTGCGAGTTACGAAATGTCCGACCTGTTTTTGATATATTAAATCTGTTTAATCAAGAGAGTATGTCGGTGCTACATATAGCACCAAGGATAAAATATTCTTTTGATTAAGCGCGTTTGAATTGGTGGTGCTATATGTAGCACCGAGATGTTATGATTATGAGGAAAGGGGAAAAAACTATGACCGAAGGCAAAATCCAAACCGATGAATTGGTAGATATTCGCACCGTTGCCGTGAACAACGAACTGCCGAAAAAGGAGCGTATCGCGGATTTCGTTCGGCAAATAAAAAATCCGTACCTTTTCAAGTGCGGAAAGTACACGGTAAAAGCGGTTTTCTCCGAGGACGGCAGAACATTGGAGGATTGCGTTAAGAGCCTAATAAAATAAATCTTGGAAACAGCTTGACATTCGGTTGGGTTTGTGGTAAAATAAAAGGGAAAAGAATTGAAGCGGCACTGCACAAAATCCGTTTGCAAAATTACAGCTATACAGAAGAACGGTGACGGGAGCTTTCCATGACTTTATATCATTATTTCGACCGATCGATCGGTCCCTTTCGTAATTTGTCCGATCTTCCCGAGGAGGAGGCAAAAGCAGTCCTGGAGCAAATCAAAAAAGAACGCCCGAACTGTATGGCGGCAGAGCGTGACGATCAATATATGGAGCGGCGCGCCGTATACGAACAGCACGCTTATCGTTTATTTATTGAGTTGGGCGGAAAGCCCCGACGAAAAACTCCGCATTATATGGTGATCGGGGCTTGCGCTTGGCTGAGTGCGTGGTATGATCGCCCCGCTTTTGTCAGAATTCCGCTCGAACGCTTCGATCCGGAAACCCTGTCGTTTACCTACGGGGATATGCACCCGACCTTCAGCCCGATCGTAACGGATCAAAGGGAGTATCGGAAAAGGCTCTATACATATCCGGATATTCTGAACGTGATCAGCAAGTACGGTATGCCGCAGGATACGCCGCCCGCGGAAGGGGAGATCGGACACCCGTATTATGTGGAGGTACAGGTGTGGAGCGACGAGACCGTTTCACTTTATCGAGACGAGCGCTTTTGGAACTGACTGCAAAGCTATTGTTTCATTCCGTTCGTCATACTTTTTCACACAATCGTAAATATTCTGCGGCGCGTCCTTACATACGAACCACACTTCTTTTGATTGCAGCGTTTTGCGCAGCATAATGCGGCATTATTCCGTATCTGAAAGGAGTGTTTTCTATGCAAAAATTCAAGGCGATTAAATACATTCGCCTGTCCTACACCGATGATAAGACCGTGGAAAGCAACAGCGTTTCCAACCAAAGAAAGCTGATTGACGATTTCCTTGCGCGGCACACCGAAATCGAGGTCGTTTGTGAAAAGGTCGATGACGGTTACAGCGGCGTTCTTTACGACCGCCCCGCGTTCCTCGAAATGATGGAACTCATCAAAAACGGCGCGGCGAACTGCGTTATCGTCAAGGACTTGTCGCGGCTCGGACGTGAGTACATCGAAACGGGTCGGTATCTCCGCAGAGTGTTCCCCGCCTACGGGGTGAGGTTCATCGCAATAAATGATAACGTTGATACCTTGAACGACCAGCCCGACGATCTCTCCGTTTCCGTCAAGAACATTATAAATGAAGCGTATAGCCGCGACATTTCCGTGAAAACGCGGTCGGCTCTTGACATCAAGCGCAGGAGCGGTGATTTTGTGGGAGCGTTCACGGTTTACGGCTACCTCAAAACGGGAGATAAGCATAAAAGTCTGATTATAGACCCGTTCGCCGCGAACGTGGTACGGGATATTTTCAGAAAACGTCTTGACGGGTACAGCGCGTACCATATAGCCGAAGAACTCAATAGGGCGGGTATTCTTTCACCGCTTGCCTACAAGCGCTCCAACGGCTTACCTTACGCAAAGGGCGGTTATGCGGATACGGAGGAATGTAAATGGTCTGCAACGACAATTCTCCGCATTTTGAGCGACGAGATATACACGGGAACAATGGTACAGGGCAAGCGGACAACCCCGCATTTCAAGCTGAAAGAACGCGAATTAAAGCCGTCCGACGAGTGGACGCGCGTGGAGAACACGCACGAGGCGATAATCGACAAGGCGGATTTTGATTTGGTGCAACGCTTGAAAGGGCTTGATACGCGTACCTCGCCGCAGTCCGATAAGGTATATTTGTTTTCGGGTATGTTGATTTGCGGGTGCTGCGGCGGCAGAATGACGCGGAAAGTCAACCGCAGTAACGGCAAGGAGTACGTTTACTACTATTGCCCCACGGGTAAAAAGGGCGGCTGTAAATCCTCGTCGATGATTAAGGAAAGCGAGCTGACCGAGTGCGTTCAGAGCAGTCTGAAAGCGCATATCAACAGCGTGGTATCGCTTAATTCGCTTATCACGAGCGTGAGCCGCGAACGCATAAATCAAGGCTTGGTGCAAGAGTACACGGGCTACATAAAGTCGAACGAGGAACAGCTTGCAAGGGTCGAGGGCTTTAAGCGAAAGCTGTATGAAAGCCTTGTCGGCGGCGCGCTTTCAAAAGAGGAATTTTTGCAGTATAAGCAAGAGTATTCCGCGAAAGCCGAGGACATCAGAAGAGCAATTGAGGATTGGAACGGTAAGCTGACGGAGGTTCTTGAAAACCGCGGCGAACGTAATCGGTGGCTCAATCATTTTCTGCGGTTTGCGGAAATGGAGGAAATCGACAGGAGCGCGGTTTCGCGGCTGATACAGAGCATAAAAATAAGCGCCGACAAGCAAATTGAGGTGCGCTTTAGCTATCAAGACGAATACCAAAAGGCGGCTGCCTTTATTGAGCGGATTTCGGAGGAAAGGAGGGCTGGATAATGGCACGAAAGAGCAGAAAAACCCCCGCAGCAGAGCCAACGATAACGGCGGGTATCAATACCGCGCTGTACATCAGATTGTCGGTTGAGGACGGTCACGGGCGCAGTAATTCAATCGAAAATCAACAGTTGATACTGAACGATTTCGTGTGCGATAAGCCCGAATTTCGCGTTTATGATACTTATATAGATAACGGTCTGACAGGAACGAATTTCAACCGCCCGAATTTTCAGCGTATGCTTGCCGATATTGAAAGCGGTAAAATAAGCTGCGTTATCGTCAAGGATTTATCGCGGCTCGGTCGAAATGCGATTGATACGGGATATTACATCGAACAGTATTTCGTTCAGCACAAAATCCGCTTTATCGCCGTGAACGATAACTTTGATACGGCAGATGAGAGCAGTACGCACGACGGGATAATTCTTCCGCTGAAAAATATGGTGAATGAGGCATACGCGCTCGACATCGGAAAGAAGATAAAATCGGCGGCACATCAAGCAATGCTCGACGGTGAGTTCATCGGAGCGAGAGCGCCGTTCGGCTACAAGAAAGCCCCCGACAACTGCCATAAGCTGATAATCGACGAGGAAACCGCGCCGATCGTGCGGCAAATATTCGATTGGGCGGCAGACGGAGTAGGCATAAACACCATTACGGTACGGCTCAACGAAATGGGTGCGGTAACATCAAGCGTCTACAAGAGCCGAACAAGCGAGGTTGAAAAGCGGTACAAGCTAAATCAAGCCTGGACTACCTTTACGGTCATTCGCATTTTGAAAAATCCCGTTTACACGGGCGATATGGTACAGGGAAAAAGCAAAACCATTGAGCATAAGCAACAGGACGCGCCGCCCGAAGAATACATCATCGTGCGCGACACGCACGAAGCGATTGTGAGCCGTGAAACGTTTGAAAAGGTAAAGCGGTTACGCGCCGACATTCGGGAGGAATACAAGCAGAAAGCCAAAGAACCGTACACCGAGAATATTTTCAAGGGTAAGGTATTTTGTACGCATTGTGGCAAGCCGTTGCACCGTCAAAGGGATAAGCGGAAAACAATGCCCGATATTTATCGGTTTTACTGCCTTTCCCCAACAAGGGTTTCCAAATCCGCTTGTGTCGGGATAAATATTGACGAACAGGCGGTCATTCAATTTGTTTCGGACACGCTCAAAAACAAACTCTCGGCGTTAAAATCGCTTTCGCAAGCCGATACAACGGATATTCCGAAACGTCGGAAAGCGGAGAAACAGCGCGAGTTAAACCGCGTTCAGAGCTTTATTCGCGGATTGTATGAAAATCTCGTAAGCGGGATAATTTCAAGCGAAGATTACGCGGAATTAAAGAACGGCTACGCAGAACAAGCTGCGGAACTGAAAGCGGAGATAGACGCGATAAATTCCGAGATTGAACGGC
>JAMPFE010000006.1:0-14106 GCA_023664705.1 Lachnospiraceae bacterium
CGATAACATAATCGAATTCGCCCTCGGCGCTGTCGTCAAGCATTTTGTTGAACTCGTCACGCTTCGCCATGGATGTACCCGATTTGGCTCTGTCAATGTACTCGTGAATTATCCTGAAGTCGTTTTGTTTAGCGTAGTTAGTTATCGCTAAACGTTGAGTTTCAATAGAATTTTCCGTCTGCATATTTGAGCTATACCGAGCGTATAATACCGCATTTTTCATAATAATTCCTCCTTTCGGTATTCAATTTTATAATATATAGGCAAGTTTTTTTGCAATGCGGAATATAGTGCGCCAAAAGCGCAGCCTTTTGGCGCACACCAATATATTTTCCCGTTATTCCGTTTTAAGATTTTGAAAACGGGTGCTGTTTTTCCTTGGATATCCGAGGAGAAACGAGGTGAGTTCCGTTTTCCGTTCTAATAATATAAGCATATAATACATAACGGAATATTCCGCCAAGTTCCGTCATGGAATTGTACTGACGGACAGCGTTTTTCCTTGATTATCCAAGGAATTTCGGTCTTTTGTCCGTTGTCCGTGAGATTTATTTTGTCAGTATCAGCAAAAAAAGAACGGGTTATAAACCCGTTCTTATGAGGTCACTTCTTCTTTTTACCGGCACGATATATGCCGTAAACCGTAACCGATGTAGTCACTCCTGCCGCGAATACCTCTATCACGGTCGAGAGCGCTGCTGCCGCCAATGCAAACATTTTTATCCCTCCTCTACTGCTTCAAGTACTACTTCCGTGCCGACTACCAGAGCCAGACCCGTCGCCAATCCCAACAGATAATACTCTATCATTTCCTCACCCCTCTCGTAGGAACATAGACTTTTTTAGCTATGTTCCTAATCAGTATTCATCTGTATTTTTTTGAATTTGCTTTCAAGGTCTTTGTGCATTAACACGCTAACGGAATACTCGGTAGCAGGGAGAAACAACAGACTTACACAGCACCCGACTTCGCGGTAGACCTCTATAGGCTCTGTAGTGAAGTCAACGCACTCGTTCTTTATGACGTTGAAGTCTTGCTCCGTCTCGGCGATAACGACGTAGCCGCCGTCATATCCGTGCGAGTTGTAATTCTCGTCAAGTATTTCTACAATGCGTTCTGCCTCGATTCGGACGTTGAAACACAAGCCGTTCAGCTTATCCAAATCTGATTTTGTTTTAACCTTAATCATAACCCCTCCAATAAAATAACCCTAACGATTTTACTCGTTAGGGATTTGATGTTTTCTGCGCTTTCTGCCGCGCTTGGGCGGCTCTGGCGCTTCTTGTAATTCTTGCTGTGCCGCTTCCTGTGGTTCTGTGACCTCTTGGAAGCCGATTGTGGTTTCGGCATTCTCGCACTCTTTGAACGCTTTAAGTTCGCTGTACTCAAAGTCCTCTAAGCGCCAGCGGTGGACGGTCGGGCATAATGGATGATAGAACTTCTTGCCGTTTGCGTCAACTATACACTGCATTTTGTCCTGCCACGGAATAAGCAGATTGAGAATGTCGCGCTGTTGTTTCAGAACGGTTTTGCTGCCGTCGCCGCCCGTGCCGACTGCGTAGATTATGCCTTGCGCTCGTTCGGCTGCCTCGGTTATGTAGGCAAGATTTTCATCGTCGAGTTCGCTCTCGGTTCGTCTGCCGTTGAGCGCGGAGAACAAGTTTACAATGCTTACTTTGCCGTAATGAAGCCGTTCTACGTTCTCCAGAACAAGCATGGTGGTTCGGTCGACTGCAACGGTGTCCGCTACGCTCGGTGAGAGCATAAGAACCATTGCCTCGGGGAGCGTTTCGTCCCACTCCTTGCGGAGCAGATAACGGTGCGTTTTGTCATCGCTGTAGACTGCCGTAGTCGTCATGGTCGATGTTTCGGTTTTTGACATATGGGTTTACCTCCTTATACGGTTGGCTCCCCTACGATACATCCGCGATGGTTTATGTCACACGTTTTGCGTCAGCTCGGTGAGAAGCTTGATATTAGGTCATCGACCACCTTTACAATGGAATTTTTCCCAAAGTATCAATAAGTTTTCCCCTAGTGGTCAAAAATTTTGTAATTTGCCTATTTACTTGCAGTTAATTGTGTGATAATGAAATTTACAGCGAGACAAAACTATCGCCTGTAGCTCACACTGAGGGCGATAGTTAAAGGCAGACCAATTGATCCTAACTCGAGCTTGTTGAGATAGAACACGAACAAATCCACAGATCCATGAGCGTCACCACTTATCCGGTCAGACTCACTGCTATACCCTCGGAACGATCACTCCGAACACAGCCTTGCCGGGATAGAAAACAAAGAAAGGAGAGCCGCTTAGGCGGTTCTCCTTTGTCCGGTATGGTGCAGGTGACGGGACTTGAACCCACACGACCTCGCGATCACTAGCACCTGAAGCTAGCGCGTCTGCCAATTCCGCCACACCTGCATATCTTAAAATTCCGAATTGTTTTACTCGGACGGAATTTCCGAGATGAGCTTCCGCTCTGTATCAAAACGACGCCCCGCCCCAAAACCACCTCGTCTGCTGTTCCGGATTCAACGCAGTTGATTTGCACACCCGCGCAGTAAAGTTCGACGATCTTCTGCTGAACACATACCATTATATCACAGTTTTTTTGCTTTGTCAAGTACTTTTTTCAAAAAGTCGTATGATTTTTTTTTACCGTTCAATGACAAACCTGTTCATCAAGCATAAAAGCGGCTTATATTTTAAGGCGTTTGAAAAAAATAAGGTATCGCTTTCCGGCTTTTACAGCCTCAAAGCGATACCTATCCGTTTTAAAATCAGCGCTTTCCAAAATCGTCGGACAAATGCCCGGTCTTGTTGTCCTCCGCCCCGAATTATCAAGATTTCTTCATAACCGAATACCCCACTTAAGCGGTAAAATTACTTTATATAGTAGTCCAGATGCGGGAACCTGTCGGCAAACTCCCGCCATGTGAACGTCATAAGGCTTACGCGGCAGCCACCGCCGTAATTCGCCTGATACACGGTAATGCCGTCCTTATCCGAAGCCGCCGCTATCATCGTGTGGAACAGCTCGTTGTTGGTCTCGGCGGCGATATACGTTCCCACGGGAACGCCCATAAGGCAGCTCCGCGCGCTCTCGGCGGTCATATCGAGGTCGATGTCGACCCTGTCGTCAAGGGAGACGTGCCTGCCCGTCACCTCAAAATAAACGTACTTCGCGAAGCCCACTGCCTGAATGGCGCGGTCAAATTTTACGCAGTTGCAGTCATCTCCCGACCAGTCGCAATCCGAGTGATCCTCGCAGGGCTTGCCGTCGTATGTAAAGTACGAGCCGTCGGGAAGATCCTTCAACGGCAGAACGATTGACGGTTTTTCGGGCTCCGTCGGCTCGCTGTCCGCGTCCGCCTTGTCATCGTCGGTCGCCGCGCTCTCGGGAGCGCTTTCGTTATCATCGCTCTCCTCGGGCTCGCTCTCGGGCGCCTGCTCATCGCCGTTTTCCGTCGGCGCGCTCTCATTGCCGTCGGGAGCCTCGTCGGGCTTTTCATCGGCAGCCGCGGGCGCCGTCACGTTTATGAGCTTCTCCTCGTCGGGCAGACCGCCGCCGTTGTCCTCGGCTCTGCTGCAGGCGGTGAGCGACGCGAAAATGACGGATGTTAAAATAAATGCTGCAAATTTTTTCATAATGTTACCTCCCATTATATGTAAATTATTTGAGAAATCCCGAGCGGCACGCCGTCTCTTTGTTTCTGATATAAGTATAGCACAAACGCCTTTAAAATGCAATTACAAATCGGTTACAATCCGGTTACAAAACGGTTACAGTTTTTCGGGAATTATTACAATTTGCCGTACTAATCGTTTTGCTTCTTTATATGCTTGACAATTTTAACGGGGTATGGTATAATATATAAAATGACTTGACAAAACTTACTTTCAGAAAGAGGTAACGCCATGAAAACGATAATCAAAAAACTCGGCGCGATAACCGCCGCCCTTATGATAGCGCTGTGCGCGGGCTGCAGCTCCGACAAAAACAACAGCTCGGACGGCTCGTCGGGCGCTAACGTCTCGGACAGCGGCAGTCAGAGCGGCGGCAGTCAAGACAGCGGCTCGTCCTCCGCGGACGAAAGCTCGGCTTCGGAGAGCGGCTCTTCCGCGCCCGAAGCGCCCCCTGCCGACTCGAACCCCGAGGAATGGCACGAGCTCTCGCAGACCGAGATGACCGCCGCGATGGGCGCGGGCTGGAATCTCGGCAACCAGCTCGAGGCGGTCAGCGGTCAGACCCCCGACGAAAAGGCGTGGAGCAATCCGGTGATAACGGAGGAGCTTTTAAAGCTTGTAAAAGAGCAGGGGTTTAAAACCGTCAGAATTCCCGTTTCATATTTCGCGCATATCGGCGAGGGTCCCGATTACACAATTAACAAGGACTGGCTTAACAGAGTCCGGGAGGTCGTGGACTACGTTATCGGCAACGATATGTACGCGATAATCAATATCCACGGCGACGGCTATTACACGATGCTGGAAAGCGGCGCGTGGCTGCTCTGCGCCGAGCCCGCCGAAAAGCAGGCCGAAATAAAGGCGAAATACGAGGCTGTCTGGAGACAGATAGCGGACTGCTTTAAGGACTACGACGAGCACCTTATATTCGAGTCGATGAACGAGGAGTTTGACGGTCAATACGGCGGTCCCAACGCGGAGGCATACGCGAACATCAACGCTTACAATCAGATATTTGTCGACACGGTGAGAAAAACGGGCTCCAACAATACAAAGCGCTGGCTGCTCGTGCCGGGCTGGAACACAAACATCATGCAGACGGTCGGCGACTACGGCTTTGAGATACCGAACGACACGCTCTGCGAGGCGGACGGAAAGCGCATTATGATCTCCGTGCATTACTACGACCCGTACAATTTTACCATCAACGAGGACGCGAACGCCGCAAAGACACAGTGGGGGCAATACGCCGTTGAAAACGCCGAAAAGACCGCTAACGAGGCATACGTCAGCACGCTTTTCGGCAGGCTTAACGAGAAGTTCGTGAGCCAAGGCTATCCCGTTGTAATCGGCGAAATGGGCGTCGGTGACAAATCGTCGCTAGACCCGAGCCACAGCGAGTTCAGGCGCTACTGGTATGAGGTCGTCGTGAGCGCGGCAAAGCAGAACGGCTGTATACCCGTTTGTTGGGATAACGGCTGGACGGGCAAAAACGGGCTTTCGTTCTTTAACAGGTGGAATCTTACGGTAACTCAGCCCGAGATAATCGAGGGCGTAATGCGCGCTATAAACGCGGACGGGGAGTACGAGATACCCGCGCCCGTTATCGCCGAGGGCGA
This sequence comes from Lachnospiraceae bacterium, assembly GCA_023664705.1. GTDB lineage: Bacteria > Bacillota > Clostridia > Oscillospirales > Ruminococcaceae > CAG-115. The sequence goes on from JAMPFE010000006.1 coordinate 5,312, forward strand.
GGAGAACGCGGCGTAAACACGATAAAACGGCGATCCGCTCCCGACTGTTCGGGGGCGGATTTTTTGTCGGTTTTTGCAAGTTTTTGTCTGGGAAATTGCAAAAATTTTTGGTTTTGGTAACTAATCGTTGAAATTTGTGTATTATTTTGCAGTTGTTTGCAGTTCGCGTGCAGTAAATTGCAGTCGATTTGCAGTTAAATGCGGTTTTTTGCGGTTTTGTGGTGGAAATATTTGGAAGCGATGTAATTTTATGTTAAAATCTGGGATTTGCCGTGCTAACCAATTCGGCGGCGGGAAAGATTGCAGTAAATTGCAGTTCGGGGTGTGTTAAATTGTAGAGAAAGTTGATAGTGTACAGCAGTTAATTGCAGCCGATTTGCAGTTAAATGCAGTTTTTTGCGGTTTCGTGGTGGAAATATTTGGAAACAATGTAATTTAATGTTAAAATCCGGGATTTGCCGTGCTAACTAATTCGGCGGCGGGAAAGATTGCAGTAAATTGCAGTTCGGGGTGTGTTAAATTGTAGAGAAAGTTGATAGTGTACAGCAGTTAATTGCAGCCGATTTGCAGTTAAATGCAGTTTTTTGCGGTTTCGTGGTGGAAATATTTGGAAACAATGTAATTTAATGTTAAAATCCGGGATTTGCCGTGCTAACTAATTCGGCGGCGGGAAAGATTGCAGTAAATTGCAGTTCGGGGTGTGTTAAATTGTAGAGAAAGTTGATAGTGTACAGTTGATAGTTGACAGTTTCGGAACGCCGCCTGCGGCGGCGATTTTAAAATATCGCGCCGCGAAACGGCGCACCATAACTGTCAACTGTAAACTTGGCTTTTTTCTTCATTTGAGCCTTTTTATACAAGCTGAGGGCAGCCGCCGAAGCGACTGCCCGTGAAGATTTTTACTCGTTCCACTTGTACTTCCTCAGTATGAAGCCGAACAGCAGGCACACGGCCGCTCCCGCGACGCCTATGCAGAAAAACAGGAACGCCGCGCCCGAGCCCTTTCCGCTGCCGAACAGCGTCACAAGAAGCCCGTCGGCATCAGCCATAAGCGGCTCGAATATCTCGTCGACGAATACGCCGCCGAGGAAAAATCCCAGCGGGATAGTGAAAAACTGGAGCGCGTTGCGGCAGGAAAAGACCCGACCCTGCATCTCCTCGGGGATGGTCTTGCGGAAAACCACGTCCATATTCGCGTTCATGAGCGGTATCGGCAGCCAGCCGAGCACCGCGCCTATCGCCCACGGCAGCGTGGAATTGCCGAAGGCGAGGAAGAAATTTTCGGTGCTCATCGAGAGCAGCAGCGTTGCGCATATCGTCCGTATCCTGTTTTTCGGGGCGGGCAGCACGGCGACGAGCGCGCTCCCTGCGAGCGACGCTATTCCGACGCAGGTGTTGACTATGCCGAGCGCCGTTTCGCCGCTTTTGGAGATTATCATTGCGGGAACGGCGGCGTCGTACATCGAGGCTATCAGGTTTATGCTCGCGAGAAACAATATCAGCTTCAGTATAAGCGGATTGTGCTTCAGCCACGACAAGCCCTTGCCCGCGGAGGCGAGAAGCGATTCCTTGGCGCGTTCCTCGTATTTCGGCTCGGGGATGCGTATAAACAGCAGCAGCGACAAAAACGCCGCAGCGAATGTTAACAGGTCTACCGTGATAACTACGTCGATGCCCGCGAGCGTAAACAGCGCCGTCGCGATGACGGGCGTTAATATCGAGTTCAGCGACTGCGAAAACGACCGCAGCCCGCTTGTACGCTGATAGTGCTCCTCGGGGATAAGCATGGTCGCGGCGACCTCCGCGGCGGGCTGCTGCACGGTATTCATCAGACCGTTAAGGGCGTTGATAACGTACAGATGCCATACCTCGAGGCTGTTCGTTTTGATGAGCAGCAGCACGGCGACGGTGCTCAGCGCGGCGAAGAGATCGCACAGCAGCATGGTTTTTTTCTTGTTCCAGCGGTCGCTGAGCGCGCCCGCGAAAATGCTCATCAGCACGTAGGGCGCGTACGAGCACACCGACAGCAGCGCGGTTTTAAGCGCGGAGCCGCTCTGCGTGTACAGCCACAGCACCAGCGAATACCCCGTCAGACCGCTGCCGAGAGCGGAAAGGGACTGGGTGCTCCAGAGTAAAATATACGTTTTTAAGCTTTTTTTCATAATGACTTTGCTCCTTGATAAAATTTTTTTACCCGAAGTGCAAAGTCCGAGGACGGTCATCCTCCGTGCGGCGTCCTCAAACCCTGCACGGAGCCTTTACAGCGCAAATGACCATTGTTATCCCTCCCCTATCAATTCTTACAAAACATTATATCATCTCTCGCGGATTTTGTCAAGCGTTACCCGTATATTCCCCGTACAGCTTGTCGTACTCCTCCGCGGAAATATCCCCGTAGTCCGCGTCCATGCCTATGTCGCCTTTGTTCCAGCCCCTGCGGTAAAATTCCTTGGTGAAAGGCTCGGCGATATCGGGATAGGAAATAGTTCCGCGAGACAGAAGATGCTCGACCTCGTAGCCGTCGGCGGTCTTTTTTATTGCCGACAGAACCTCGTCGGCTTTCATATTGCTGCCCTCGTCATAGGCGAAGGAGAACAGATGCGCACGCTCGCCGTTGATTTTGCCCTCCTTGAGGTCGATTTTGTCGATATGATTGAGCATTCCCATGCCGAAAAAGCATTTGAAGGTCATTTTGCCGCCGTCCTTTTCCCAGAGCTCGAAAGCCTTGGGGTTGGCGCGGTGGGTGAGCACGAGCAGCTCCTCCGTTCCGTCGAAATCGAGGTCGACGACGCGCGCGTCGAACACGCTCCGCTCCTCGTCGGCGTAGGTCGCCTTGACCGTTTCGACGTCTTTTTCGGAGATGCCGTCGTCGGGAATGCTCGGCTCGGCGCTTTGCGGCGACGGGCTCTCCGCGTCGTCGAATATGTACGAGCTTGTGCTTTTGGGCGCGGAAACGCCGTTCGGGGCGTTTTCCGTGCTGCAGCCGACGAGCGCCGCGAGCATTGCCGTTATGCAGATGATTGCGGTGAATTTTTTCATGTATGTACTCCTTATTTGTCGTCAATGCGCTCGACGTCGACGATATGCGCCGTACAATCGGGCAGGCCGTACGAGCCTACGCGGATATCATCGACCGCGACACGCACAACGGCGGCGTTGTCCTCTCCGAAAATGCCGTCCTCGTCGAAATCTATCTCCTCGAGATTTCCGAGGCAGAAGGTATCGCTGTCCGTAATGACCGCGTAATTTTCGTCGGTATTGCCGAATATGCTGAAATTGTAATCCCCCGTTATGCAGGGAACGGCTGTCTTGGAGCAGTCGGGGTAAAAGGTAAGGTCGCGCGCGCTGAACCTGTAATCGTGATCCTGTATCTCGCGGAACAGCACGCCCTCAATTGTCAGCTCGCCGTCAAAAAGGATATGCTGCTCGGACACAAAACCGCCGAGCGGATCGCATATGATAACGGTTTTCGCTTCCTTGACCGTCAGCCCGTTTTCGAGAACGTCCCCCGCTTTCGCCTTAATAAAGGTGATGTTTTCGGCGCCCTCCTCATATTCGTCCATCTTATCGTACAGAAACTCGCTGAGCTCCTCATAGTCGCTGCCCCGCGCGACGTCGTACAACGGTCTCGCGATGCGGTAGGTGCAGGCGTCGTATTCGATGCAATAAAATTCTCTCTCGCTGATGTAATAAACGTCGGATATCTCCTCCTCCGACAGCGCGACGCCGCCGTCGAGCGTCCGCGAGAGCTCCATGCCGTCGTAGGTCTCGAAAATTTTCGCCAGCGTCTCCCGTGCCTCGTCCGAAAGCCAAGCGTATTCCTCCTCGGGAGAAGAGCTCTCGGGAGCGCTTTCCGAGGTGCTTTCGGGAATGCTCTCCGAAGTGCTTTCGGGCGTGCTCTCGGGGGCGGAAACGCTGTTCTCGGGAATGCTCTCCGAGGTCTCGTTGTTGCAGCCCGTAAAAGCCGCGAGCATTGCCGTTGTGCAGATAATTGCGGTGAATTTTTTCATGATGATTGTTCCTCCGTTGTCAGAAATTGTAAATTGATTTGTGTCGCAAATTTATTTACAAGAATATTTTACCACGGTTTTTCCGAAAATTCAACTACAAAACGGTTACAATTCGGTTACAAAACGGTTACAATTTTCGCGGAATTATTACAATTTTGTAACCTTTGGAGAGAAAGGTGGGTTATTATAAGCGGGAGAGGACCCGCTCCCATATAAGCTCACGACCTAAAATTATGAAAAATATTTTACACGGACAGGCGTATGTCCGTGTAAGTTGCTATAATGTTACCGTACCATCAGCATATATCGGCGGCTTGGATTCCGGTCGGCTTTTCTTTTTTTCGTATCGCCAAGAGCCTGTTTCCGATAGTGTGATAGTTGAAAATAAGCACTATACTTCCTAAAAGTACTTGACTAATAGGAATTATTGTGCTATAATATAGACAGTATAGTTCGTCTTGTCGGAGGTAAGTGTCCTTATAACAAATACTCGTATGTCCGGATAAACTGTTACGCTGCACAAATTTCATAAACGCCATTTGTGAACAATCAACAAAATTGTTGCATATAGCTATAAGTTATATTGATATTCTGTACAGAATATGATATGATGTGTTTGCGAATTTTGTTGATTTATGCAGCATTGTGCATTTTGACAAATGGCATGACGAATATTGCCGATTGATATAGCGGAGCGTTTCTGCGTAAAGGAATGCTCTGCAGTCGATTTTAATTAATGAAAGGAAATGAAAGCATGTTTGACTGTTTGTATGTTGATGAACGAAAGGTTTATCCCACTTTGGTAGTTTCTACGATGAGCAGCGGCAAATCCACGTTGATCAACGCGCTGGCGGGAAAGGAGCTTATGCCAAGCAAAAACCGTGCCTGCACAGCCAAATCCGCAGCTATCTTGGATAACGATATGCAGGATGAATTTGTTATCCATGCCGTAAATTCGGACGGCAAGTACACCTTGATCGAACACGCAGATCAAAAAGCGGTCGCTAAATTCAACGATACAAACGAGGTATTGGAGATGATAATTGAGGGCGACATAAAGGGTGTTAAAAACAGTACAAAAGCAATGCTTTTGATCGATACGCCCGGCATCAATAATTGTTTGGACACGTCGCACAGCGATATTACCGAACAGACCTTGCGCGAGTTTGACGAGGGTCTGATACTTTACATAATCAATGCGCAGCAGATCGGTACTTATGACGACGAGCTGTTTTTAAAGCGCATTGCGGCTAAGCTGAAAGAATGTCCTATGTTTGGCGTAATATTTGTTATAAATAAAATGGATACGGTTGACCCGCAGAAAGAGCCGCTTGACGGAGTTGTTGAAAATTGCCGGCGCTACATAGAGGGCAAGGGTATCAAAGAGCCATTGATAATACCGGTATCTTCAAGCGCAGCACTGCTGTTCAAAAAGGTTATTGGCGGCGAAAAGCTCTCCGAAAAGAACGAGGACGAGTTTGCATTATATTATAGGTGTTTTAAAAACGACTGCTTTTCGCTGACAAATTATATCCGTGACCCGGAGCTTGGAGATATGAACGAGGTTTTCGAGGTCGATGGCACCAAATACACTAAGGCGGCGCTTTACGGGGCGCTCCGCAACACGGGGTTTTTGGCTTTGGAAGCCGCGATAGACAGTGCGCTTGTAAGTTCGCTTGAAATGAAAGCGCCAAAGATTAAGTTCAACAAGTCTCAACCAAACGGCAATAACCCTCCCGCTACGGTGGAGGAAACCACAGCCGCCGGAAAGAAACGCACACAAGCAACAGCGAAAGCTCGCTCTGCCAAGACAACCAAGAAGATTAAAAAGCGTAAGAAGAAACGCTGAATTCAATTAAAAAATTTTTTGGAGGATAAGCAAATGACAAATGTAACGATTGCCTATAACCCCTACAAGGTTACGACAGACATCAAGATCAACGGTGAAGCGATAACCAAGGAATCGCCGCTCTACTATGCCGCCGACAGACGGCTGCAGGAATGGATCGAGCCTCGCGGCGGCAGTTGGAAAGGCATCTTCGGGATGCTGAGAGAAAATATCGGAGAATCCGATATCGAAGTGGATTTTATCGGCACGACGGCGGATTTCCGTGATATGGAATACGCCAACAAAACGTTTGGCAGCAAGGAATTTTCTTCTGTGAAGCTGGTTCACAAAAATATGGAAAAATCCAAAGACGCCGACCCGTACCAGAAGCTCCAGGATCTGAAAAAGCTTTACGAAGAGCTGCAAGACGGTCCTGTTGAGGAGTTTAAAAGCGAGGATATACGGAAGAATTTTGAAGCCGCGATGAACTCGGACTTCAAGATCACAGTTGTTGCGCCTATGAGCAGCGGAAAATCAACGCTCATCAATTCTATACTCTGCCGTGATATGCTCCCTGCGGTAAATCAGGCGACTACTGCCGTTATCACCGAGATCAAGGATGACGATAAACTGGACGACTTTTATGTCAGCGCGCAGGATAAGTACGGCAACGTTGTGGCTGAAAATCGCATTGCTACCAAGGAAGTTATTACCGAGCTGAATTACATGAAAGACCCGAACGACCCGGAAAAGAAGGATGCTCTTATAAACAAAATGTTTATCGAGGGTCCGATACCGCACCTTAAATCGGACGTGATGAGCACCGTATTCGTAGACACGCCCGGCGGCAACAACGCGCAGAACGACGAGCATGAGCAAATGATGGACGACGCTATCAACGACGAAAACAAAAGCATGATATTGTATGTCTTTAACGGAACCCAGCTTTCCACAAACGACAGCAATATAATTCTTGGGAAAATCGCGAACGCTATGAAAAACAGCTCCAACGGAAAGCAGTCCCGCGACAGATTCCTGTTTGTGGCTAACAGAATGGATGATTTCGACACTTCCGATGAGCCGTATGAGGAAGTTATCGAAAATACAATTCTTCCCATGCTTGAACGAAACGGCATTGTATCTCCGAATTTGTTTTTGGTATCGGCACAGACGGCTAAGCTTATCCGCATGGAAGAGGGCGGCGATGAGCTTACGGAATCCGAAGAGGACGACATTGACAAGCTTGTAAGAAGATTTAATCGCTGCCAGTCGAGGTGTCTGCCAAGATACGGTTCTTTGAATGCCGAAGCAAAGGAAAAATTTATACACGACGCGGAATTTGCTGCCGCAAAAGCCAAAGACGAGAGCCTTCCCTCCAAGGACGTCAATAAATACAAATATAAAGCCGCAGAGCTTAACAGCGGCGTTCCGGCGTTGGAATACGCTATCGGCGAATATCTGGAAAAATACGCTGTCTGCATTAAGATCAAGACCGTTCACGACACCTTTATGAAAAAGGTGGAGGAGCGCAATATGATTAACAAGTGCGAGGAAGAGTGGGCGAACTCCAAGGAGAGCTTCGAGAACGTCAAGAAAGAGCTTGCCGAAAAGCGCAAAAAATGCGATAACAGCAAGCAAATGCAGAAGTTTAAGGCAAAGGTGGATAATATCAAGCTGGATCTTTCGCCGATTGAAGAAATACAGATGGACGTAGTTAAAAAACTAAATCAGCTCAGATTATCAGCTAAGGCTGAAATTCCGAAAGAAGAAGCCGAATATCAGCTTTCATCATTTGTCAGTCGTGTTGAAACCTTGGGTGAAAACGCGCAATTAAGGCTGAAATCGGCGCTTGACAATGGTGTTATAAAAACCTGTGACGAGATAATCAAGGAATATTCCGAGTATATAAAGCAGCTTGACAATGAGGACTTCTTTAAAATCGGAAATATGGATATGAAGAAAACCGCAAACTTTTCCGGCTTTGAGCTGAAAAAAGCGGACGACCTTTTGAATGACAGCAAATACAATGAAACAAAGGGAATCCAAGTTGGCACAAAACGCGTTAAGCAGAGCGGTGTTGGCGGTTTCTTTAAACGGCTTTTCACATTCGGAAATTACGGCTATGAAGATGTTGCCGTTTATGAGGATAAAGAATTTATCAAACTTCAAGAACTCATAACGGAACAGATAGACCCTATCAGGAAAAATTTCATTAAAGAAACCGACAAAGCAATGGACGATACGAAAAAGCAAGTCGATTTCCTTAAGAATTTGACTATGGACAAGCTTAAAGACCTCGATAAAATGGTCAGCGACCTTATGCATCAGATAGATGAGATGCTCAAAAGTCAGGAAGAGCTTGAAAAGCGTGTCGCGGAAAATGCCGTAAAGGCAGAGTGGGTCAAGGAATTTGTCAATAAGGTTGGCGCGCTGTTGGATATAGGAGGTTAATTATGTCGTTTACACCAAGCAATGTTTTGCAAAGGGCACTCCAGACCGGAGATATGTACGAGATAGCCGGCGCACTGATAGGTTATATTGATGCCGACCCGCAGTTCCGGACAAATGATTTCGATATGGCGCTGAACTACGTTCTTTCAAATGGAGTGAGCGAAGCTCAGCTATTCAAGACGTTTGACCCGTCATATAGATTTGAAGAAGATACTAATGTTTGGGACATTGATGACAGATATTACTCCTATGCGCGGCTATACCTAGAAGAGAATTTTTGCAGAAAGCGCATTGAGCACGTTAAGGCTGTGGCGCGGAGGAAGTATCCACAATCAACATCACAACCAACAAATATTTCGACTTCACAAAGCAGAACATCAAGACAGCATGGTCAAACTCCAAAAAAAGCTCAACCCCGACAGGTGCCGAACAAACTTAACGCAATGTCGCCAAATCCCATTGTAAAGCCGTTTGCTGTCAGTCGATAATTCCGACGAATTTGTAAT
>JAMPFE010000006.1:14206-134698 GCA_023664705.1 Lachnospiraceae bacterium
TTTCGCGCATTTTATAATGTTCAACGCCGTTTCGCGCTCCATCGCGAACGTGTCCTCTCCGCAAGCATCTCATGCCTATCCGTATACCATAGATTTCAAGATGGCGTGCCTTATCGTAAGAAAATATTACAGAATTTGCAACACCGCGCCGCCCGACGAGATGTATATCGAGATCGTATCTTACATAAATCCAGTTCGCGAAGGCAGGAGGGATAAGCGCAGCATGCGCTCCAAGCCTGCCGTCTGGTTTGTTTACCGAGTAGCGTAAAAATCAAAAAAACTGATAAATAAGGATTATTTTTGACTGGCTTTCAACGGACGGTCTGTTTGCCGTGTTTGGAAATATTCGCGATATATATTATATATAAAGAAAAACGCTCGTGGCGGTTGTGATACCGCTGTGAGCGTTTTCCGTTTCTTAACTTAACGACAGTTGTTGCCGTTTGGGTTGTCAAGGCCTTATCTTAATGACATTGGAAAGAAAAGTGACGGTTATTTTTTTACGTTCCGCTTTTATCGTTATTACACGTCTTGCAAAGCATTTGCAGGTTATCGTCAATTGTACGTCCGCCCTTGCACCAAGGCGTAATATGATCGCCTTGCATATCTTCGAATTCGAACTTCTGCCCGCAAATCGGACAAATACCGTTCTGCTTCTCGTATGCACGGCGCTTCTGAGAATCCGTAAACGACCTGATAGACAGCAGCCTCTCGTCATGCGCGGTTCTTTCAGAAAGCAAATACGGCACGATGCCGGCTTTCTTGGTAACGTCGTCGTCCATAAGCAACCGCTTCATATCCGCTTCGAGCTCGTTCGTATTGTAGCTTTCGTTACGATACCTGTTATACAGCAAACCCCACTCCTGCGCGTCCGTAACGCCTTTGCGTTTCGACGGAAAATATCTCTTAGCCCAGTCGATAACAGATTGAAAATACAACCATAAGTCATTGGCATCCTTATCGTGCTGATGCGTCGCCATGTAAAGCTGTCCAGATGTCAGATTGTCACGATCCGCGATCCAGGCAAGAGCCTTTTCCAGATAGTCCTGCCGTATCGGATTGCCCTTGATATATCCGTCTGCCATCTGTCCCGCCACGCAGTTGCGCCCGCTGAAATAGATTTTCGCATCCGTGAGCCACGAGCCTGCGTAAGTCGCATTGAGTAGCTCCTGCGGCGTGAGGACTTCTCCCGCAATGTTGATAATCTTGAACCACTTCAGCTTCTCCGCCTCGTCGCCGTCGCAAACGTAAATTGTCAGCTCATAATTCAGGATCTGATCCTTCTCGTCCTGCGTCAGGTTATGGAAGAACTTGTCGTTGCCGTTTATCTTGACGGGAAAATCGCCGTTCACGTACTGGGCGATAGAAATAGTCCGCTGCTGTCCGTCCAGGACTTCATACGTATCGTCTCCGGTCTTAGACCAATACATCGTGTTCAACGGATAGCCTTTGCGCACCGTGTCGATGACGGCATCGCGCTGCTTGTCTTTGTAGATGAACTCCCGCTGGTAGGCGGGGCGTATCTACAATTTACCGCCGTAGCCGATAACGCCATTGTCTCCGTTGTCGGTATAGCCGTTCGTGAGTTCCCTTACCATAATAACGATAGGCTTAATGTCCATAAATTAACCTCTCTTTCGCGATAAATTACGCAATTTATTATTATATTTAATGCTATCGACGGCAAATGACCGTATACTCGCATCATGCATATTTATTTCAAGAAGCAATGCATCGGAAATGCCATATACGAACACCTTGTCATAGCCATACCGCTCCTTGTTGTCGAGCAAACATTGTTGCTGTTTTTTATACAACGAATTTGCCAAATCGATATGCTTATTAAAAGTATAAAACGCTGACTCAGTCATTTCAACAAGCGAAAATATAAACAAATTCTTCAAATGCAAAAGTAAATGCAACGCTCAATTTCATAATATGCAAAGGTGGAGCGCTATTACGAAATGATATTATTTTTTGAGCAGTGACGGACGCAGAATAACATCATCGGGCGGAATTTTCTTTAATCCAAGAAGCTTTGGAAGCTTGCGACCGAGAAGCTGTTTTGCCGCGTCGAACGGACACGCTCCGTTTAAGCTGTCACGGGACAAACTGTTAATATGATTCATCATAAGCGTAATATCCTCTTGTGTAAAATTGTCCATCGATGTACCTTTGGGAATAACCTGACGAATATATTCGTGACTGCGTTCAACATGCGGCTTTTGCCACGAAGCCATTGGGTCACAATAGAAAATTCTCGTGCGTTGTGAACCGTAAGACGTGTGTTCAAGCGATTCGGGGTCTTTAAATTCTCCGCCGTTATCGGTAAGAATGACCGGGAACAATCGCTCGAAAATTTCCGGACTCAGTTTATCGCCGAGATAATCGAATACCTGTTGAACACACCTTTGAGACGCACTGTCAATGAGAAATGCGAGCATAAAGTCATACCTAACAAAATTCATTGTGAGAAGGCATTTGCCTTTTTCGCGGCAGCCTTTAACGGTATCCATTTCCACAACGTTCAAATCGGGACTTTGCTTTATAAAGGCTTGGAAATCCTCATAGGTACGCCCTTGACGATATTTGTACGGCGCAGGCTCGGCGCGCTTTTTTCTTCGCTTTTTATAGCGAACTTTACGCGGCAGATCAATGTTCCGCACATCGAAAACGCACTTGTCTATGTAATCGTAGAGTGTTCTTCGCGCAACGCGGATCTCGCCCGAATGATTGGCGTAAATGTGATTTAACGATTGTCCGTTGAGAATAAGCGGAGTGATCAGAGCGTTTAATGCCGCTATTTCGTCGTTTGAAATATGCAGACTGCTTCTCGCTTCGGACAATCGTTTGCGGCTTTTTGCGTCAGCCTTGTGCGCGGAATAAATCGCGCGTTCTTTGGAGCAGAAATTTCGGTTTTCACAAGAATTACAGACATACGGAGCACCGTCAAGCCTGCTGCAATGTAACGGCTTGAAATCCTTGCAAATAGCGTGACAATCAAATCCATCGCGACAATTATTGCAAGGGTCAAAGCAGGTCGAATTGCCGCAAATTTTTCGTTTAAGACATCCGTAAGAATTTGCGCAATTGGTTTTTGACGAGGTTACGAATATACGATTGTTTCGCACCTCGCGCATTACGGTTGACGGACTGCAATTAAGACTTTCTGCTATTTCGCGAAAGCTTTGCTCAAGTGCAAGTCCCTTTTCGATCATGCATCTGTCGGTTAAATCAAGATGTTTTCGGCTCATAATTTTCCTCCTTTTCATCGCTTTGCCGAGTCCATCTTTTATTTTACATCTTGTGCGGTCTTTATTGCAACACTTTGAATACCTAATCTTTGCCTTTGTGCAGAGGTAAACGCAACGTTTTTCATAAAAGTGTTGCATTTACTTCTGCATTTGACGATAAACAAATTCATCTCTGGCTTTATATCATAATTTCCGGAATTTAAAGCCTTAAGCTTTTTGCATAATGCGTTTAACAACAATTCCTTACGGGTATTATATAAATCACCTGAAATTATACTATAGACCATACAATACATACCATCATTACAAGCTAAAGATCTTACTGTCATATCAAGCATGCTTTTATTTCCCGCCGAGTACAAATCCCTTTATTGCCCAATTATCGCTCTCTGTGCCGCCGGAAGTGAAAAAGATCTCCTCCGGCAAGGAATTTATACACCCGGCAATTCTTTCGCGAGCCTCTTTTATCGCTTGTTTAGCCTTTCTTGAAAATGAATACGGCTGTGATGGATTTGAATAGTCCTCAAGCAGAAATGGCTTCATCGCCTCAAAGGCTTCGGGATCGAGCTTCGCGGTAGCAGCATTATCGGCATAAATCATATTCTCACCTCACGAGAAAAGGGCGCAGCCGTCGTTTTTAAATTCCTCAATTTTATCACAAATATCCTGCTTTGAAACATTTTATACGGACAGTTGTTCTGCGGGAATTGGTTTTAGGCGAGCTGAACAAGTTGCTCGAAGCTGCTCACGCGAATGAAGACGCATTTGTAAATTCCGTAATGGAAAACGCTTCGGCAGCGCAGGCTAAAGAGATCAAAAAGGCGAGGAAAATGTTAGCGCAGTCCAAGCGGCGAGTCGAAGATTTGGACAAACTTTTCTCACGTCTTTACGAGGATAACGTGCTGGGTAAAATCTCCGATGAACGTTTCACGCAGATGTCCGCGAATTACGACAGCGAACAGAAACAGCTTAAACAAACGGCTCCCGAACTCCAAAAATTTATCGAGGAAACCAAGCAGAAAAACGCCAACGTTTCTGATTTTATAAAGCTCGTCCGCAAATACACCTTGTATAATATAGATATCCCCAAGGGTGATATAATAAAAACAGCACGCGGACTTTTTTAAGTACCGGCAGCACGACTGCTATCTGTAGAGTAGAGCCGCGGTTTTATTGAAAACATTGATAGTTGGATAAATCATGAATTTTCTTTTCAAGCAAGGCTATGTCCAATAAAACAGCGCGGAGCAAAGCGTGCAATTACAAGGAGGAATACACGATTATTTACATTGGCATTGACACCGCAAAGGAAAAGCATTTCGCCGTCGTCACAGACAGCGGGCAGAACGTTCTTCACGAGCCGTTCGGCTTTGAAAACAACATGCGCGGTTTTTCAAAACTTGAAGCAGTCATTGAAAAATTCAAGGACAGCGAGACCGTGATCGGAATGGAATCCACCGCGCATTACGCTCAAACGCTTATCACGTTTTTGATGCAGCGCAAATATACGGTTTCGCTTATCAACCCGCTTCAAACAGCGGTTCTGCGCAAGGCGGCTATTCGTCACACCAAAACCGACCGCACCGATACTAAATTGATCGTCAAATCTATGATAGTAAACGGTTATCGTACGCTGACCGAATGCGATGTGCGGCTGCTTCAATTAAAGCACTTGGAGCGTTTTCGCAGCAAGCTGAAAAAATCGGTCACACAGCAAAAAATACGGCTTCGCGCAGTAATGGATGTAATATTTCCGGAGTTTCAATATTTCTTCGCGTCCGGGTTACATATTCATACGAGCTACGAAATTTTAAAGCTGTACACATCTCCGGATGAGATCGCCGATCTGCATCTTACACGTCTTGCAAATCTTATCCGGAAAGCTTCAAACAACGCGTTTGACAAAGAAACCGCTGTCAAACTTAGGGAACTTTCAAAAAACTCGGTGGGAATAAACGATCCGGTTTTGTGCCTCGAAGTCAAACAGCTGATAGCCCAAATTGAGCTGCTCGAACAGCAGTGCGCGGATATTGAGGAAAAAATTTCGGGAATATTGGCGGATATTGATTCCCCAATAAAAACTATTCCCCGCATTGGCGATAACAATGCAGCCGCAATCATAAGCGAATTCGGCGATCTCAGCCGCTTTGATTCTCCCGATCAATTAACGGCGTTTGCCGGGCTTGACCCAACGGTCAATCAATCCGGCAAATTCAACGCGTCGGGAACGCGAATGTCCAAGCGAGGCTCAAAATACATGCGTTCGGCGCTGATAAATGCCGCATTTCAGCTTCTGAAAGTCAATTTGACGTTCAAAAATTACTACGACAAGAAGCGTTCCGAAGGCAAGAATCACTGCAATGCCTTGGGGCATACGGCACATAAACTCGTCCGAATAATTTTCCATATCGTCAAAAACAATGAGGCGTTCTCGCTGCCGTAATTGCGCCGAAAAATTAGCGCACAAAACCAATCAAGCGCCCTTGGGACGTTGGCGTTAGCATTGACTTCTTTCCGAATATAAAATTTGAAAATTTTTTATTTTGGTACTTGACTTTTCATAGTTGGTCTACATAAACGAGCTTACTCCCGAAATTATGCACGAGTTAGTTGAACGGATAGTCGTTCACGCGCCCGATAAATCGAACGAGCATAGACAGCAAAAAGTCGAGATCTATTTCCGCTTCAACGTAGCAAGCGCAGAGGCTACCCTCAACCGCAAAGACTATGACAAGAGAAAAAAGGCTGCGTAGGCTTCTGCGCAACCTTCTCCCAAAATCGGAAATACTTCTTTACCGCACCCACGCTAAGGCGTGCTGCCGCGGCAGCTTCTGCCTTTCGCATTTCGTCTCATAGAAAATCGGTGTCAAGCGTTTTCGCTCGACACCGAAATACTTCTATACCGAACGCGCCTTAAAAAGCGGCGCTTTATCTGTCAACTAAGTCAAGCTCACCCCTCCGAAGAAGTTGGCGCGGTAGTAGTCGGTTGTTATGTCGACCTCTTTCACCAGCGTATCGGGCATAAGGCAGGCTATCATTTTCCCGTCTCCGACGTAAATACCGCCGAAGTTCGCCTCGCCGCTGCCCTCGTTGCTGAAGAACACCAGATCGCCCTCCTTGATGCTGTCGTAATCGAGGCGCGTTCCCATGCGCGACTGCGCCTCGGTCTGCCTCGGACAGGTGATGTAACCGTTTTCACGAAGAACATAGTAAATAAATCCCGAGTTGTCAAAGCCGTCGGGGTCGCTGCCGTTCTCCATAAACGGCACCCCGATAAGGGAATTTGCCGTCGCGATTATCCCCAGCGCCTCGTTCGCGGTATCCGAGCTCTCCTCCGAGGAGCTGTCCGACGGCTCGGACGAGCTCGCCGCGCTCTCCGAGGAGGACTCGCTGTACGGCGGCTCCGAGGTCTCGGAGGACGACGAGATCACCGTCGACCGGCTGAAGTCGTCCGAGCTTACATCGGAAGGCTCGCTGCCGCCGTTCAGAACGCTTGCCAAGATCACTGCGACTATAACGCCGAGCGCAACGATGCTCACGCCCGCGATTATCAAAATGTTATTCTTCATCAGCTGTCCTCATCCCGTAATTTAAACTTATACTGTAATTATACACCGTCCGCGGGAAAAACGCAACCGCATATCGACCGCATAAAACGCGCGCCTTTGCCGCGTTTTGTCTCGATCCGCCCCTTTTCCCGCAAAGCTTTGTCAATACTGCGCGAATTTTTGGAAAAATATGGAATATTATAACGGCACCGCCATCAGCTTGTCATCGATTATCGTCACCCTCGACCTCGGAGTGGTCTCGGTAATATCCAGCGTCAGAAAGTTTACGCAGAACTTCACCCCGGGATAGATAACGCCCGTGACCTTGGCGCTCAGCGTATCCTTGTTCTTGATGTCCTCTTCAAGCTGGTCGATAAGCGCCTGCAGCTCGTTTTTCCGCATAGCGTGGAACAGCTTGTTCTGCGTCTCCGTTCGGTAAGCCCTCTGCTGCGCCTCGGTCATTTCGCCGCCCTGCGCCATTTTGCGCTGTTTCAGGAACGTAAGGTTCTTTATCGCCGAATCGAACACGCGTATCGACTCCTTCAGATCCGCCTCAGCCTCGCGCTTTCTCGTGAACAGCACCGAGCCGTCTCCGATATAGACCTCCGTCGCGGTATACTTCTCCGAGCCGATTATGCCCGCGTTCACGTCGTGCATGGAAGTGACCTTCCCGCCCGAAATGACCCCGTGAGTGCCCTTCGCGGTAAGCCCGCCGTAGCAGAAAACGTTGCAGAACGCGAACTGCTTTGAAACGACGTCGCCCTTGACGAATATCTCCGCGTTCTCGCAGAAGCCCACGTCGGCGTTCCCGTCGCAGCTGAGCTTGGAGTTTATGCAGCCGCCCACGATAGTGACGTTGCCGCCCGCGGTTATCTCTCCGCCGAACACCGAGCCGTCTATCTTGACGTTCTTTCCCGCGTTGACCGAAAAGCCCTCCATGACGTTGCCCTTGATGTGCACGTCGCCGAAGAAGCTGATATTGCCCACGGAAATATCCAGGTCGGTCTTTATCGTCACCGCGCTTTCAACTTGGAAGCAGCCGTTGCCGAAAACGATATGCCCGTCGCACGCCGCCACTATCTTCGAGCCGTCCGTAGTAACGAGCGTGTTCTTGCCGAGCGAGACCTTCGCAGCGTCGCCGGGCTCCGCGGGGATCTCCTCACCGAAGATGTTCACCCCGGGAATACCCTCCTCGGGCTGCACTATATCCGCGATTATCTCGTTTTTGCGGATAGGCACGATAGCGTTCAGCTCGCGGTAATCCGCTATGCCGAACTCGTTCTGGCGGGGCTTGAGCTTGTGCTCCTTGTCAAATCTGAAGCTGATATAGCCGCTCTTGCCCTTTTTCGGAGGCGTAGACACGGCAACGCACACCTGCAGCTCGTACAGCCTTTCGCTTATAACGCGCTTTATGTTGCTCTCGTCGATGTTCGTCGTTATGCCGAGACGCGCTATCTCGCCGCAGACCTGGTCGTAGCTTACCTCCGCGCCGCCGTTCTGCGGGGAGTGGAGTATCATATTCGCGACTCTTCCGTCGTTTCCGCAGTTCACCTCGACGCGCCCGTCGATCTTCACAAACTGCTCCTTCTGCTCATTCTCAGCCATAAAACCACCTCCCGATAGTTGACAGTTGACAGTTGATAGTTTACAGTTAATGTAAACTTATTTCACCGTTTATTCGTTCAATAAGCCCCGCAACGTCCTCCAAGGAACCCACGCACGCGTAAGCGAGCCGCAGAAGCTCCCCGTCGGGGGGCGTAAGGTCGGGCACCATCACCGTGACGCAGCCCGCCGCCGCTGCGGAGCGCACCCCGTTCGGCGAATCCTCCAGAGCCATGCACTCGCGCGGCTCGAGCCCCAGCTCCCGCGCGGCATATATGTATATATCGGGCTTGGGCTTGCCCTCCTCGACCATAGTCGCGCAAACTATCCTGTCGAAGCACCCGAAAATTCCCACCCGTGTAAGATAATCCCTTGTACGCTCAAGGTCGGTCGCCGTGGCGATCGCCGCGGGTATCCCCCGCCCGTTCAGGAACCCGAGCAGCTCCCTCGCGCCGCGCTTCAGCTCCAGAGGGTTTTCCGCAAGATATTCGTTCATAAGCTCCATTCGCCGCGAACGTATCTCCGCGTAATCGAACCCCTCGCCGAACAGCCCCTTTAAATACGGCACCGCGAATTTCCTATGCAGCGACCGTATCGCTAGCGCGTGCTCCCGCTCCATGGGGAAGCCCGCCTCGTTCGCAGCCCGCACCCAGAACCGCACCAGCAGCTTTTCCGTATCGAGCAGAAGCCCGTCCATATCAAAGATAACAGCCTTTATCATATCGCGCCCCTCGGCAATAAACTATTATTCTATTCTATTATATCACACTTGCATAAAAAAGTCAATAATTTTTTGTATATATTTTATACATAACCGCCCCGCAACAAAAATATATAAAAAATTTTCCAAAAGCCCTTGAAATTTCTTCGGCATTGTGTTATAATCATTAGGTATGGTATCGCAAATTCATTTTGGAGGAAGTTTATAAAATGGGAATATTTGAGATCATCAGCGCGATCATTCTTATCATCGCATGTGTATTTATAGTGGTCGTGGTCCTCATGAAGGACACCAAGACCCAGATGTCGCAGACCATCTCGGGCGCGACCTCGGACAGCTATTTCGGAAAGAACGCGGGGCGCACCAAGGAGGCTATGCTCAACAAGGCGACCATCGTATCGGCAGTCGTGTTCTTCGTGCTCGCTCTCGCGGTAAACGTCATCAACGTCTACTGGGGCGGCAGCAAGGACGACTCCACCTCGTCAACGCCTACGAGCTCCGTCGTTTCGACCGTATCCGATACAAGCTCCGATACTTCGACCGACAGCGACAGCACTTCGACCTCGGCGGAATAAAACACACGGCGAAAATCACGACGGGCAGTCCAAGCGACTGCCCTTTTGAATAAGTGAATAAGGAGGAATTGCTTATGAACAGGCTTAAAACCCGCATTTTGACCGCCCTGTACGGCTCCGACGACGGAATGACCGAAAAGGAGCTTATAAAAGCCCTCGCGCTGCCGAAAAAGCTCGCGAAAAAGCTCTCGGACGACCTCGCGGGAATGAAGAAATTCGGCGACGTCGCCAACAAAAAGGGCGTGTGGCGGCTGAAGAACCGCGCCGACTACTTCACCGCCGTAATAACGCGCGTTACAACGCGCTCGGGCTTTATGACGGAACGCGAAACGGAAACTCCGACGGAGTATTTCGTGCGCGGGCGCGATATGTGCGGCGCTATCCCGGGGGACGTGGTGCTCGCGAAGAGGACCCTCGCCGCCGTCGAGGACAGAAGCGCCGAAGCGGTAGTCCTCGCCGTTCTCGAGGAGAGCGACGCGCTGCTCACGGGCGTTATCGTCTCGGAGAACAACCGCCTTATGGTGCTCCCCGACAAGCTCTGCGACGAGCCGCTTTACATCGCGAAGGCGGGCTCGAACCCGCTCCGCGTCGGCGATAAAGTCGCGTTCTCGATAAAAAAGCGCGGCGAGCGCCATTTCGACCACACAGTCGCGATAGCGGACAGCTTCGGCTCCGCCGACAACGCAAAGGCGGGCGCGGAGGCGTATATGCTCGTCAATAACCTGCATATCGAGTTCCCCGAGGAGGCGCTTCGCGAAGCCGCAAAGCTCGATATCGACGAGCCCGACCCCGACGAAGTATCAAGGCGGCTCGACCTGCGCGGCGAGCCCATTTTCACGATTGACGGCGCGGACACCAAGGACATCGACGACGCCGTCTCCATTGCCAAAACGGAGGGCGGCTACAAGCTCGGCGTGCATATCGCCGATGTTTCACACTATGTGAAAAAAGGCTCGGCGCTCGACGCGGAGGCGTTCGCGCGCGGCACGTCCATTTACTACGCCGACAGGGTCGTTCCCATGCTGCCGAAGGAGCTTTCCAACGGCATCTGCTCGCTGAATCCGAACGTCGACAGGCTGGCGTTCTCCTGCCTTATGAACCTTTCATCCGACGGCAAGCTTCTGAACTACCGCTTCGAGAAAACCGTCATCAGGAGCCGCGTCAAGGGCGTTTATTCCGAGGTCAACCGCATACTCGACAACACCGCCGACGACGAGATAATCAAAAAATACGACCGCGTTATCGACCGCATCCCCATAATGCGCGAGCTCGCCGAAATACTCGAAAAGAACCGCGCGAACCGCGGCGCTCCCGAGATAGACACCGTCGAGCCGAAGATAATCACCGACGAAAACGGCGTCTGCATCGACGTAAAGCCGCGCGACAGGGGCGCTGCCGAGCGAATTATCGAGGAATTTATGCTCGTGGCGAACAACGCCGCCGCGTCGCTTGCCATGAAGGAGAAGATACCGTTCGTGTACCGAATCCACGAGCCGCCCGCGGCGGAAAAGCTGCTCGCGCTCGGAGATACGCTCACGGCGCTCGGCGTGAACCCCGAGGGCATTTCCGAGCGCTCCACCGCCGCCGACCTCGCCAAGGTCATCCGCGACAGCAAAGACGGCGACAAGTACGTCGTCATAAACCGCATCGTGCTGCGGACTATGATGAAAGCGAAGTACTCCGACGAGCCTCTCGGGCACTACGGTCTGGTAATGCCCGAGTATGCGCATTTCACATCGCCCATACGCCGCTACGCCGACCTCGCGATACACCGCATACTCACCGACTACGTGTACGCGCTCTCCGCGGACAAGCTCGCGAAAAAGTACAAAAAATTCGCCGCGGAGGCTTCCTTGCAGGCGAGCAACACCGAGCTTTCGGCAGTCCGCTGCGAGCGCGAGTGCGAAAACCTCTACATGGCGGAGTATATGAAGAACCACGTCGGCGAGGAGTTCGAGGGCTTCATTTCGGGGGTGTCTCCGAGCGGCATTTTCGTGGCGCTCGACAACACCGTCGAGGGCATGATCTCCGTAACGCGCATGCCGCTCGGCGAATACGAGGTGCAGCACGGCGTTATCCTCACGGGCGCGGCGAACGGCAAGGTGTTCACCGTCGGCGACAAAATGAAAGTAAAGTGTGTCTCCGTCAACGTCAACGGCGGCTTTATCGACTTCGATTTCGCGTAATTTCACAGCAGAAAATCAGCGCCCCCGAACCTTTCGGGGGCGCTTTATTATTGCTTTTTGCTGCCAATTACGCGTTTCCAAGCTCCGTCTCGCGGCGTTTCCTCACCAAATCTCCGACAATAAGGTTAAACGCGTCGAGCACCTTTGGATTGAATATCCCGCACTGCCCCTCGTTTATCATTTTCACGGCAGTGTCGGGGTCGAACGCCGCCTTGTACACTCTCGGGGAGGTCAGCGCGTCGAAAACGTCCGCGACCGCGACCACCTGCGCCCATATCGACACCTCGTCGCCCTTCAGCCCGTCGGGATAGCCGCGCCCGTCCCAGCGCTCGTGATGGTGGCGGCATATATCGTAGCTGTATCGGTAAACCTCGTGGTCCATAATGTCCTCGGGCATCTCCGCCAGAATATCGCACCCCTTGACGGTGTGTATCTTCATTATCTCAAACTCCTCGGGAGTGAGCCGCCCGGGCTTTTTCAGTATGCTGTCGGGTATCGCGACCTTTCCGACGTCGTGCAGAATGGAGGCCGTGCCTATCTTCGCTATGGTGGACTTGTCCAGATGATATTCCGGGAACATCTCGCTCACCTTGCTCATAAGCCTTACGGTTATGCTCTTTATGCGCTTTACGTGCTCCCCCGACTCGCAGTCGCGGAACTCTATAAGCGTCGCGAGCGTCTCGACCATCTTGTCGTTTATCTTGGACATCTTCTCGACCTGCTCATGAACAACGTCCACAAGCTCGTTCCTGTGTCGGTAAAGCTCGATAATATTGCCGATCCTCGCCTTGATAAAGCACATACGGAACGGCTTTGAGATAATATCCACAGCCCCGAGATTATACGCTCCCGTAAGCATCTGCATATTGTCCGCCGCGGTAATGATAAAAACGGGGATATGGTAAATTTTCCCCGATCTGTTAAGCTCCGTCAGCACGCTCATCCCGTCCATAACGGGCATTATCAGGTCGAGCATTATCGCTATGACGCTGCTGTCCTCGTTGATAACGTCAAGCGCCTCCTGACCGTTCTCCGCCTCGATAATGTTGTACTCGTCCTTGAAAAGCTCGGCGAGCAGCACCCTGTTTATCTCTTGGTCGTCAACGATCAAAATTGAATTTTTCACAAGAAACCCCGCCTTTCCCTACATATGCTTTTCTATACATTCAAGAAAGGACTTCTGAAGCTCCAGCGTCTCCGTCAGCAGCTTTTCGGCAGCGGCGGTATCCCCTCCGCGCAAAAGGTTCACTGTCTCCGTGTAGTTCTCATAAAGCTTAACAAGTGAAAGATTGCCGAGCACGCCCTTTAGGGTATGCGCGTTCGACATAGCCGTCTCGAGGTCGCCCGACCGCACATACGGCATAACGGGCGCGTCCTCGATCACCTTCGGCAGCTTCTTCAGCATTTTTTCGTACAGCGCCGAATTGTTCATAAACCGCGCCAGAGCGTCGTCAACGTCCGCTCCGAGCGCTTTAACGTCCTCTATCAGACCCATATTTTACCAACCCCCAAAACACATCAAGCCAAATAAGTGATCAGCGTCAGCTCGTCGTAGTCGTCCGACAGCCTGAACGCGTTCGCGGGCAGCTCGCAGCCCGGGTCGCGCAGCAGCTTTTCCGCCTCAACGAACGGACAAGCGAACACCAGCCTGTGCCTGAACAGCGAGATAAAGCCCGTCGCCAGCTGAGCCGCGCTCCCCGAAACGAACATAAAGTGCGCCCCGAGCCTCGAGCCCTTCACCAGCGCCCGCTTCATGTCGCCGAGGCAGTCCTCGGCGTGCATCGCCGCAAGCAGATGGTCTCCCCCGAGCACTATCTCAAACGCCGAAGCGCGCTTCCCCGCGGCAGCGTCCGCGGATATCGCCTTAACGCGCGCCACAGCCTCCTCGCCCGTCAGCACGCTCACCCCGTCGGGAATGCCGTCCTTCGCCAGCTCCGCATACACGGGGTCTCCGCGCCACGTAAGCACCTCCGCTGACCTGCCCTGCGCCGCCAGCGAACGCAGCGCCGCCCTCACCATAAGCGCCGCGCTTGCCTTTTCGCGCTCGGGAGCGACCGCCAGCACGTTCTCGCCGAATTCCTCATACAGATGTATCGGATATTCCGCTCTGAAACGGCAGGGCTCCCCGAGGAACAGCAGCGTCTCGTCGGCAGCCTTCGCCGCGATAAGCTCGTTCTGCGCCGCGGCGCGGTCGCGGTGAGCCGCGCGGAGCTTCCTGTCGGCAAGCAGCGGGTGCTTGCCAACATATTCGTCGTAGCCCGTCCTGTACTCGGAAACGGCAATAAACCTGTTGTCGAGAACCGCCTGCGCCGCGAGCATGCGCACCATTATCAGCCCCTCTTCATTCCCCTCGGCAGCGGTGAACGCGCAGCCCTCGGGCACCTTTTTAAGGGACTCTATCTCGTTTTCATACAGCTTGATATGCCCGAACATCTCGCGGACGCCGCTGTCGCAGCCCGCGACCGCCGCCGCGCAGTGCACGGAAACGTTCTCAAAGCAGGCGGGGCGCTTCCCGTTCTCGAGGAAAGCCTCGGACGTCAGCACAAAATGCATGCCGCAGTCCGCGCATTTTCTGAAAATGCCCGCCAGCTTAACGGTAAAGCTCCTGCCGAAGTACCTCGGCGCGCCGTTCAGTATCTCAAGCAGCCGTGAAAATTCATTGATAACGACAAAAACCCTCGGCATATACACGTTTTCCGGCACCGCCGAATAGCCGTCCCAGCCGTTTTTGTTCATCTCGACCGTGCGCTTTTCAAACTCCGCGGAGATAACGTCGATAAAGTCAAACGCGGTCTCGCCGTCGAAGTCGGAAACGGCGTATCTTATATGCGCCGCGGGTCTCTCGGAGTGCTTCTTCAGCTCCCCGCCGCAGTCGTACAGCCAAAGCTCCGCGTCGTCCGGGTGAGCGCGCTCGATGATCTGCGTGATTATCCTGTCGGTCAGCATCTCCCTGTCTCCGCCGCGCTTGCCGCAGATAAAGGTTATCCCTCCGCCTATATCCATATTCACGGGATTGCTGTCCACGCTCATGCCTATCTTTATTTCGGGGAGCATACGGCTGCCCTTGCGCTTTCCGACGCTTGCCGCGGGCTTGGGCGCGGGTCTCGAAGCCGGCTTCGGTTCGGGCTTGGGAGCCTCCGCAGCGGGCTTCGGCTCGGGCTTTGCGGGCTCGGGCACATGCTCGGGAATGTGAGCCGCCTGCTCGATATGCTCAACGGGCTGCTCCGCGGGCTCGGGAGCCTTGGGCTTCTCGGGCTCGGGAACGCTCACGGGAACGGGCTCGGGCTGAACGGCAGGCTGAGCCGCCGCCTCGGGAGCATGCTCCCGCTCCGCCTGAGCCGCCTGCTGACGGCGCTGCTCAACGTAAACGCGGCGTATTTCCTCGGGAATATCCGACGGCGCGGAGTACCAGAACAAACTCTCCCGGGAGTCCTCTATCCAGAAGCCGCCGTTTCTGCTCCTTACGGACGTCGCAAGCGCGCGAACCTCCTTTTCAACCGGGGTCTCGTCCGCCGAAGAGCCGTGGATAAGCACAACGAGCACGCCGCTCTGCCGCGCCGCCCTGCACACGGAAACCGCCGTTTCCAGCATATCGTCCATATAGTTTTCGGGGAACCCGTTCAGCACCAGCACGCGCGACACCTTGTCGGGGGTCGGCGAGGATTTCACCGCCTCGGCGAACCCTCCGAGCTTAACGCCCGCGTCGGATAACGACTGCGGAACGGTGATAAACGCGTTCGCGCCCTTGCCGAGCGCGGAAATATGCCCGAGAGCGTCCGCGCCGAACGTGGACGGGTCGCAGAACATCATATCCGTAATGTCGTGCCCGTGATATTTTATCATATTGAGCAGCAGCCTCTGAACGCCGCCCAGCAGATATGTCAGATTTCTCTCGTCATAGTCGAGGAACAGCACGCCGCCCTTGTCCGTCGGCACGCGGTAAGGCGCCCCGATAGTGCGCGCGGCTGCGTTATACTCGCCGTTTGTAACGGAGGAGAGCTCCGTCTCCACCTCCATAGGCACGGACAGCTTCACGCGGCGCTGCCCGAGGCTCACGAAGTCGTTTGACGGCAGCTCGACCGTCCCGGGACTGTTGAACGCCGACTTATCGAACGTCAGCAGCTTAAGATATTCCCTGAAATCGTCGGACTGTATGTAAGCCTTGACCTTCTCGTCGTGCTGCTGCTTGCGGTTGGTAAGCGCGGCAACGTCGCTGTCGTACTGGCGCTTTGCCTGCACCTTGCTCCCCTCGATAAGCTGCTTCGTCTGCTCGATCTTCTGCTCGTAAAACTTTATCTGCCCCGTAACCTTTGTATACAGCGTCTCCGCGTTGGGGTCGTTATGGGAATCGAGCTTTATCGTCTGCCGAATACTCTCCAGCTGCCCCGCCGAGGTCTCAAAGGGCGCGGGAGCCTCCTCCAGCCCGTCCGGCTGAGCGTGCTCCTTCGCGTATTCGAGGAGGTAGTCGAGCTTTTTCATTTTCTCGCGGATCTCGTCGGTTTTCTCGTTCAGGTCCTCGTCCGAAGAGCCGCAGTAATCGTTGTATTCCTTGAAAGCGGCGTCCATTTCCGCGGAGATCTGCTTTTCCTCCTGCGAAAGCGCCATAAATCTGTCAAGCATCTGGTTCACTAAATCTGCCATATTTTTACTCCTTTGTGCTTCTTCCGAAGCGCGTACGGCACGGCGGCAGCCATGCCTATGTAATAATTATACCTAAAAAAACGTCCCCTGTCAATAGATTTTATTAAACTTGAACAATTTTTTATCCGATTTATCATAACAAACCCGAAACCGCAAAAAACTGCAAACTTTTCCCGCCCCGAATTAGTTATCACCGCAAATTCCAAATTTTAACATAAAATTACAGCGCTTCCAGATATTTACAGCTCAAAACCGCAAAAAACCGCAAATAACTGCAAATCGGCTGCAAATCACTGCACCCCAACTGCAAAAGACCGCAAAATAATACACAGATTTCAACGATTAGTTACCAAAATCAAAAATTTTTGCAATTTCCCAGTCGAAAACTTGCAAAAAAAGAACCGCCGTCCGAACCCGAACGGCGGTCGATAATATCACACAGCCTCCACGCCGAGGAACTCCTCAAGGGTAAGCCCGCTGTCGCAAACCAGCTTAGCGGTGCTCTTTCCGAGCCATCGGATATGCCACGGCTCGTAATCATAGCCCGTCTTGACCTCGCTGCCCTTGGGATAGCGGATAATAAAGCCGTATTTACAGCAGTTCTCGGTCAGCCAGCCGCCCTCCTCGGTTTCCGCGTAATACTCGCTCAGCTCGCCTATATCCATAGCGAGACCCGTCTGATGCTCGCTGTGACCGGGCTCCGCCGAGTACATCGAAGCCCTTTCGTAGCCGTCGACCTCGCAGTAATAATCGAAAAGCTCCGTCTGAAGCTCGTAGCTGCGGTAGCCCGATACCAGCGGCAGACCGTAGCCCGAATCCTCGCGCATTTGCAGCAGCGTATCATAAGCCTCGTCGATGACAAGCCCGAGCTCCGCGCCGTATTCCTCGGGAACGGAGTACTTTTTGTTTACGATAAGCACACCCCCGACATAAGTCACGCCGTCCTTCTCAACGGGCGCGGGCGCTTTTATCCTCGCCTTACAGGCGCCCTCGCAATTGATGTCGTCAAAGGAGTTCAGCACGCTAAGCGTGCCCGCGCCGTTTATCTCGCCCTTCTCGCGTATGCCGAGAGACCCGCCGAGCTCCATGCTGCCGTCCAAGGTCATTTTGCCGTTCAGCAGCAGGCTTCCGCCGCTCTGCAGCTTTATCGCGCCGCCGTTTTCGCAGTTCAGCGCCCCGTCAACGGTAAGCTCCGCGCCGTCCTTTATGTACAGCGTTTCGCCGTTCTTGACCGTAAGCGTCTCCCCCGCCGCTACGGTCCTTTTCTCGGAAATAAACGTGTCGCTGCGCGCGGGAGCGTTAGCCTGAACGTCCGACGAAAGACTCGGCTCGCTTGTGGTGTTGATAATTATGGGAGTCGACCTGTCATTTGACGGACGGGAGCTCGTTCCTTGCATATCGCACCCCACCATCAGCGCTGCCGCCGCCAGCAGCGTTGCTGCCGCATATCTTTTCATTTCGTTTCCCCCTTTGTATTCCCCTGTTTTACTGTATTATAGCACAATTTGCCGAAAAAAGCAATAGCGAAATATTACAAAATACTTACGATTTTATGAAACTCATCCGCATATCTCTATAACGGCGTTCGCGAACAAAACCGCGTCGTTGAGCAGCTCGTCCACGGTTATGAACTCGTTCGCGCCGTGCATATGATAATCGGTATCGCCGCGCTCCGCGCCGAACGCCACGCCGCCCTCTATGTTATGTACGTAGGTGCCGCCGCCTATCGCTATGCAGCGCCCTTTTTCGCCCTCGACGCGCTCATACACCGCCAGCAGCCGCTTTACGAGCTCGCTGTCCTCGGGAACGACGTGCGGCTCCTTGCCGATAATCGTCTCGCATTCGATTTTAAGGCCCTGCAATGCGGCGCGCAGCTTGCTCTCGACGGCGTTCACGCTTGTGCAGGTCGGGAAGCGGATATCTATCGTGCCCTCCATTTCGCCGCCCGGAGCGATCGCCAGCGTGCTCAGGACGCAGGTGAGCGCGCCGCTTTCGTCCGCGCATTGCAGCCCGAGAGCCGCGCCGTCCGTTTCCCCGAACGGGAACAATCTCGCCAGCCCTATCAAAATGTCCTCTCCCATAAGCTTCGCCAACAACTCGACCGCCGCCGTTACCGCGTTTACGCCCATTTCGGGAGTAGACGAGTGCGCCGCTCTGCCGCTGCACGCGATAAGAACACCGTTTCCGCGCTCGCTCACTGCGAATTTAGGCGCGTCCGTATCGTCCTCGGCGGGAGGAACTATCGCGTTGTTGACCCTGTCCGCAGTCGCCTTGCGCAGGATAGCCTTAGCCTTATCGGGAACGGCGTTCGGGATATTGCCGCCGCGGAACTCCAGCGCGTTCCCGCCGACAATGCCCTTGAATTTTACGCCCAGCATGCCCTTTTCGACGTTGATAACGGGGAAGCTGCCGTCGGGCGTGAACACCTTCGGCGGGAATTTTTCGCTCTCCTTGTAGATTTCCAAGTCCTTGAAGCCGTTTTCCTCGTCGGTGCCGAAAATCAGCCGAACGCCCTTTTTAAGCGGTATGCCGAGCGATTTTACCGCATTGAGCGCCCAAAGCGCCGCCACCGCGGGACCCTTGTCGTCGATGGCACCGCGCCCGAACAGCGCGCCGTTCTTCTCCGTGAGTGTGAACGGGTCGGTGCCCCAGTTGTCCTCAAGCGCGGGGACGACGTCGAGGTGCGCGAGGACGCCAAGCTCGGGCTCGCCGCCGAAGTCCGCGCAGAGCACCGCGCTGCCGATGACCGAGGTCTCAAATCCCATATTTTTACAGATGCTCTCCATTGCCGACAGCGCCCTGCGCGGCTCTCTGCCGAACGGAGCGCCCTTTTCGGGCTCTCCGAGAACGCTCGGTATCGCTACGAGCTCCGCAAGATCTTTCACGATCTCGTCCTTGTGTGAAAAAATAAACTCTTTGATCTTCTCTTCCATTACTTGCTCCTCATCATTTCTATCATCATTTCGGCGACCTTGTAAACGTCGCCGCAGCTCGTGGTTATCACGAGGTCGCCATCCTCGACGTTCTTGACGACGTGCCGCGCGACCTCCTCGAACGTCGGAAACCATACGCAGCCGTCGATTTTCGCCGCCAAGTCCTCGGAATGGACGCCGTAGGTGTTTTTCTCGCGGCTGCCCATAATTTCGGTCAGCACGACCCTATCCGCTATGGAAAGCGCCTCGGCGAAGTCGTCGAGCAGCGCCGCCGTCCTCGAATAGGTGAACGGCTGATGCACGCACCACACGCGCTTGAACGACATCTCCTTGGCGGTTTTGAGCGTCGCGGCTATTTCGGCGGGGTGGTGCCCGTAGTCGTCCACGAATGTCACTCCGTTAACCTCGGCGAGCTTTTCAAAGCGCCGCATCGCGCCCGTGAAGCTCTCCATGCCGCGCTGCACCGCGTCGAGCGGTATCCCCGCGGAATACGCCGCCGCGCACGCCGCCACCGCATTGTACACGTTGTGCAGTCCCGGGACGTTCACTTCAATGCGGCAAAGCGCCTCGCCCTTGTTCATCAGCGTGAACTCGCGGCGGAAATCCGAGCTCTGGTAAATTCTGTCGGCGTAGAAATCGTTCGTCTCGGCAGCGCCGTAGGTGATGAATTTCGCTTGGGAATGGCATTTCCGCAGCACGTCCATGGTGTTCTCGTCGTCGCCGTTGGCGATGATGAGATCCGTTGTCAAGCCGCAGAATTTCGCGAACGACGCCTTGAGATTATCCATATTCCGGAAATAATCCATATGATCCTCGTCGATATTGAGGATAATGGAAATATTCGGGAACAGGTGCAGGAACGTGTCCTTGAACTCGCATGCCTCGCACACCATATACTCGGAGTTCCCCGCGCGCCCGCTGCCGCCGATGGCGCGGAGCTTGCCGCCGATGACCGCCGAGGGGTCGACGTCCGCCGCGAGCAGTATGCACGTCAGCATCGAGGACGTGGTGGTCTTGCCGTGCGTGCCAGAGACGCAGAATGCCTTGGAAAAGCGCTCCGTGACAAGCCCGAGCAGCTCCGCCCTCTCCGCGAGCCGCACGCCGCGCTTTGCAGCCTCCCGCGCCGCGATAAGCTCGGGATTGTCCTCCATTATCGCCGCCGAGAATACTATCAGATCCGCGCCCTCGATATTCTCCGCGCGCTGCCCGAGCGTTACGGGTATGCCCATTTTCCGCACGGCTTCCAGCGTCGCCGTTTCGTTGTTGTCGGAGCCCGTGAGATAATATCCCTTTGTATGCAGTATCTGCGCCAGAGGGTACATTCCGCTGCCGCCAATGCCTATGAAATGTATATGTTTTTTGCCCGTAAGAAAATCCTCCACAGAAAACACCTCTTTTACCGTATTCCAAAAAATATATGCCGCCGTCGGAAAATTTATGAATAATACGCCGCGGAATTTCCAAAAATAGTATTGTCAAAATTCTTAATGCTCAACGGAGGGAAAAAATGGAAATCAGCGACATCAAAATCAGAAAAACAATGCACGAGGGCAGGCTGCGCGCGGTCGTTTCGATAACGATAGACAACGCGATAGCCATACACGACATCAAGCTCGTACAGGGCGACGAGCGGATGTTCGTGGCGATGCCCAGCCGCCGCGAGGACAGCGGGGTGTTCCGCGACATAATCCACCCTATCTCCTCGAACGTCCGCGAGGAGATAGAAAACAAGATACTCACAGCCTACAACGAATATATCCAGTAGCTCATTCGTTCAGCAGCAGCTTGGTTTTCAGAACGGCTATCTGCGTTTTTGCGTCATGAATTTCATTGTTCATTATCATTTCGACCGCTTTTTCAAGCGGTATTTTTTCTACCTCGAGGAACTCGTCCTCGTCGAGGCTCTGCGCGCCGTAATGCAGCCCGCGCGCGAGGTACATATGTATCACCTCCGTGTCGTAGGCGGGGGTGGGGATAAGGCAGCCCAGATACTCGAAGCTGTCGCAGGTGCAGCCCGTTTCCTCCTTAAGCTCCCGCAGACCGCAGGCGCGGTGGTCCTCGCCGTACTCCAGCTTGCCCGCGGGTATCTCCGGAAGCACCTTTTGGTGCGGATAGCGGAACTGCCGCACGAAAAGCACGTTGCCCTCCCCGTCGAGAGGCACGACGCACACGCCGCCGGGGTGCTTTATCACCTCGCGCGTTACCGTTTCGCCGTTTTCGAGCTCCGCCTTGTCAACGAACAGCTTGACTATCCTGCCGTCGAATTTCTGCTCGCTTTCGAGCGTTTTCTCATTCAAATGCATGGTCATTCCTCCGTATTGTCGTTTTGTCCGTTCTTTTCGGGGGACTTTATCTCGTCGTCCTCCGATTTTGTATCGCGCCCGGGAGCGTTGTATATACTCCGCGTGAGCTGATTGATATAAGAATTGTGAGCCTTTACGCCGTCGACTTGGTTTTGGTCGTACAGGTGAACGTAAGAAAAGCCCTTTTCGCGCCTGATGACGATAAAAATCACAAAATACAGCGCCAGAAGCAGTACTCCCGCGGCGGTGGCGATGACGCCGTATTTCAGCCCGGGTGTCTCGTAGGTGAACGAAATCTCGCAGACGCCCGCGGGAACGCGTATGCCGCACAAGCCGCCGTTTATCTTGTCGATCTCGGCGGGGCTGCCGTTTACGGTCGCCGACCAGCCCTTGCACCACGGAACGCTGAACACCACCAGCTTTTCGCTGTCGTAGCTGCTGCGCGCGGTAAAGCCCTGCTTGGTTATCGTGAAATCCTCGACGCCGCTTTCTATGCGCGCCAGCGCGTCCTCCTTGAAGCGCTCGAGCGAGATGTCCCACGCGGACTCGAGGTCGTGCGAGAGGATATCCGAATACTTCGCCTCCTGCTCCTCCGTAAGGACGGCGCAGCGCACCATGAGGTTGTCGACCTTTCTGTTGCCCCTTGCCTCCTCTTCAAGGAAATAGCTGTCGTAGGCAAAGCCCATAGGCAGGGCGTAATCGGTCTTGTAGACGTCGTAAAAGCCCTGCGTGTTCATATATTCGTATATGCCGAGGTTTTCGAGATTTGCTTCGCGGCTGCTGTCGCTCATATCGCGCGGTATCATTACATATTTCACGCGGGTGAGCGCTCGGAGCGCGTATTTGTCTATATCGGGCGCGGAATTTACCGTGCGGTTGTATCCTGTCAGGTCGTAAAAATCGAACGTAGAGCCGGGAACGATGCTCGTAAAGCTCTTCAGAGAGCTCATTCCCCAGAGCATATTTACGTTGTTTGTCTCGTCTATGCCCTCGATACGGTAGAAATCGGGGTCGTCGATATTAAATTCGGCGCTTACCATTTTGTTATAGCGCCCGACCTTGGGACCGATTATTCTGCCGTAGCCGATGAAATAATAGCCGAGCACCATGGAACAGAATATCGTTATCGCCGTTACGCGCTGCATATAGACCTCCCACGAGGACTTTTTCCGCATACGAATAACGAGCCACAGCATCACAAGGAACGCCGCCGCGATAAACAACGCCGCCCATACGCCGGGGTTCATTTTCTTGTCTCCGGTGAGCATCATGCGCAGCACCAGCATGCTGTCCTCCATGCCCTCGGAGTTCGTGTATTTTTGCGTGAACGGTGCCAGCACCGCAAGGATGCCCATTACCGCCGCGCAGACCGCGCAGGCTTTCATTCCGAGGTTAAGGTCAAGCTCCTCGTGCTCGAGCGTATAGACCGTCGCGAGGCAGCATATCAGCTCGGGCATATAGAACCAACGCGTGTAGAAGTTGTTGTTGAACATCGTGAACGAGGCGTTAAGCCCGGGGACGAACGCGAACAGTAGGCATATCGGCAGCAGCGCCCTCGCCCAGTGCCCTTTCGCGCCCTTTACGAACGCGAAAACGCCCGCCATTCCGAACAGCGGCAGATAAAGCGCCACGCTCGACCATTTCGCGTTCGCCTCGGTGAACATGGAGTTGCGCGCGGCTATCTCGGGCGGGAAGAACATGCTCTCCAGAATGAGCCCGTAGCGCTGCTCGTTGCCGTAAAACAGGAAGCTCCAGTCGGTGAGCATATTCGTGGAGCGCGGCACGTCCAGCACCTGATATATCGACGGGATAAACAGCACGCCCGCTATCAGCACTCCGGCGACGCTCTCGAACGCGAGGCAGAGAAAGCCCTTGGCGCCGATGACAAAGCGCTTGTCCATGGCGTACCGCGTCAGGAAATATATCACGAGGAAAACGCACTCGCCGATAAAGAAGAAGTAGTTCGCGAGGGCGTTCAGCGCGACGGCAAGCGCGAAAACGGCGTGCCGCTTGTTTACGACAGCCTCCTCAAGACCGATGAGCAGGAGCGGGAACCAGATTATCGAGTCCTGAAACTGGAAAAAAATGTTATACAGGTTGAAGCTCGAAAACGCGTACAGAATGCCGCCGATAAGCGCCGTCTGCGGTTTTGTCACGAAGCGCCGTATATACATGAACGCGAACAGCGAAAACAGCGCTATCTTCACGCAGAGCAGCGGAGCCATGAGGTATTCCGAGATCGACGCGGGGAACAGGCACATAAACCAGAAAAACGGGCTGCCGAGCGTGTAATACGTGTAACTGCCGACGAAATTCGCGCCGAGGTCGGTATGCCAGTCCCAGCCCTGCAAGCCGTCGTGCACAGCCTGCACGCACATCTTGAAAAACGGTATCTGCTGGGCGTTGTAGTCGCCGTAAAATACGAAATATCCCCTGTCGATTATAACAAACGGCAGAAACATTACCGCCGACATTATCAGCGCGACAAAAAAGGCTCTTTTATAGTACGCTTTCTCCTGCTTATACATTTTTGTTATTCCTCCGAAGTATTTGAACGTTTGGTAAAATTTTACATCTTTTCGGGCGCTTCTATCTTCAGCAGCGTCAGGACGTTTTTGATAACGGTCTTTACCGCTCCGCAGAGCGCCAAGCGCGAGAGCTTTACGTCCGTCTCCGCGTCCTTAATCGGGCAGCTGTCGTAGAATTTATGGAACGTCTGCGCGAGCTCGTATACATATTTTGTCAATTTAAACGGGCTGTATTCCCTGGCAGCCTCGTTTATCAGCTCGGGCAGCGCCGCTATCTTGCGGATGAGCGCGAGCTCCGCCTCGTCGGAGAACTTCACAGCGCCGCCGTCGTATTTCACGCCGCCGTCCGCCATTTTCTCCAGCACGCGGCAAATTCTCGCGTGGGCGTACTGCACATAGAACACGGGGTTCTTGGAGCTTTCCTCGACCGCGAGGTCAAGGTCGAAATCGAGATGCGTGTTGGTGTCGCGCATATTGAAGAAGTAACGCGCCTCGTCTATCGGCACCTCGTCCAGCAGCGTCGAGAGCGTTATCGCCTTGCCCGAGCGCTTGGAGAGCTTTACGACCTCCCCGTCGCGCACGAGATTGACCATCTGGCACATAACCACGTCAAGGCGCTTTTCGTCGATGCCCATAGCCTGCAGGCATATCCGCATGCGCTTTACGTAGCCGTGGTGGTCCGCGCCGAGAACGTCTATCGCCTTGTCGTAGCCGCGCGTTACCAATTTATTGTAATGATACGCGATGTCGGGCACGATATACGTCGGGAAACCGTTCGAGCGCACCAGCACGAAATCCTGCTCGCCGCCGAAATCGGTAGCTCGCAGCCACAGCGCGCCGTCCTGCTCGTAGGTGTGACCGCCCGCTTTCAGGTGCTCTATGACCTCGCTTACCGCGCCGCTGCCGTGCAGACTGCTCTCCTTGAACCAGTTGTCGTACTTTATGCGGTATTTCAGCAGGTCGGTCTCCAGCCGCGCCTCGTTTATCGGCAGCGCGTACTCCACGAGAGCCTTCTGCCTGTCCTCCTCGGAGGAGCTCGCGAATTTATCGCCGTTTAAATCGTAGAAGTTCTTCGCGTGCTCGATAATATCCTGTCCGAGGTAAACGTCCTCGGGCATGGGAAATTTTTCCGTATCGCCGTAAATCGCCGCGGTAAATTTTTCCATGTCGCTGCCGCACTCGGAGACGAGCTTCTGCCCGTCCGCGCCGCAAATCTGCATATAGCGCAGCGAAAGCGACTTTCCGAACTTGTTTATCTGATTGCCCGCGTCGTTGATGTAGAACTCGCGGTCGGCTTGATAGCCTGCCGTTTGCAGCAGCGAGGCAAGGCAGTCGCCGATAGCGCCGCCGCGCGCGTTTCCGATATGCATGGGACCCGTGGGGTTCGCCGAGACGAACTCCACCAGCACGCGCTTTCCGCTGCCGAGGTCGGTCTTTCCGTAGTCCGCGCCGAGCTTCAGCGTATTCGTCACCGCTCCCGAGAACCAGCTCTCCCCGAGATAGAAGTTCAGAAATCCGGGTCCCGCGACCTCTATCTTCTCAAAGCCCGTGCCGTCGAGCTTCGCCTCGTCGACTATCATCTGCGCGAGCGCCCTCGGGTTGGTTTTCAGCGCCTTTGCCGAAACGAGCGCCGCGTTTGCCGAAAAATCGCCGTGAGCGCTGTCCTGCGGCACCGTCACCTGAAACGCGGGCAGCGGCTCGGCGGGTATCTTCCCCGCGCCGACAAGCCCTCCCAGAGCGCTCATAATTATGTCCTTAACGCCGTTTTTGGCGTCCCTGACTGCGTTGTAATACATTTCCGTCCCTCTCTTTTCACATCTTTACGCGTATGCTTATCTCGTTTTCCGTCATCAGCCCCGAATTTACGTCTATCGAATACCTCAGATGAACGTTGCCGCCGTTTTCGTTGAGGCTGTTGTGCAGCTCGTGGGTCGTGATGCCGACCATACAGTCGCCGTACTCCGTGCCGTAATGGCAGAAATGCCGCACGCCGTCCTCGAAAACGAGCCCCGAAAACGTCGTCCCCGTCCTCGTCATGGTCATCACGTTCTTGTCGATCTTCAGCTGCGCGTGGCTGCCCTCGAAGCCCGTAGCCTCGCTTTCGTCGTAGTCGATGAAATACGACCCGTTGTGAAAGCGGAACTCGCCGCGCGTAAACAGCTCGGATTCGTCGGTAACGCCGTCCGAGGTCTGCTTTATGTTCAAAAATATCGAACAATTATCCATAGTATATTTTTATCTCCCTTGTTTTCAGCAATTTTCCGTCGCGAGCTGGATAAGCCTATCCAGCAGCGCGGGATACGGTATGCCCGTATTCTCCATAAGTTTCGGATACATGCTTATATCCGTAAAGCCCGGCATGGTGTTTATCTCGTTAAGTATTATATCGTCCTCCGTGACGAAGAAATCCACCCTCGCGAGCCCTCCGCAGCCGCAGGCTCTGTACGCGCGCTTCGCGATGTCGCGCAGGCTGTGCATTTCGTCGTCCGTTATCTTCGCGGGGATATCAAGCACCGACGTGCCGAGCTTGTACTTCGCGTCGTAGTCGTAGAACTTCTCCGCGGGGGTTATCTGCCCGGGCACGGACGCGATAAGCTGCACGCCGTTTCCGAGGACGGCGCACTCGACCTCCTTGCCGACGACCTCGCGCTCCACGAGGACCTTGTGCCCGTGCGCAAAGGCGACCTTCAAGCCCTCCTTGAGCGTTTCGCGGTTCTCCGCTCTCGAAACGCCCACGGACGAGCCCGCGCTCGAGGGCTTCACGTAAACGGGATAGCCGAGAGCGCTCTCGATATCCCCGCACGTTTTGTCCATATCGCCCAGCGACTCGCGGCAGATGAGCCTGTATTCGGCGGTCCTTATCCCCGCCGCCTCGAGGACGGTATGCGTTATCGACTTGTCCATGCAAACCGCCGAGCTCGTCATATCGCACCCCACGCACGGAAGCCCCGAGAGCTGGCAGATGCCCTGCACGGTGCCGTCCTCGCCGTTCGCGCCGTGCAGCACGGGGAACACCGCGTCTACCTTGCGAAGATAAACGTCGTTGTCGCCGATGACGATTATCCCCTTATGCATAGCGTCGGGGCTGAGCACCGCCGTGCAGCAGTCGGGGTCGTTTTCCCAGTCCCCCGTCTTAATGTTCTCATACTCGCCCGGATAATACATCCAGTGCCCCTTTTTCGTTATCCCGACGCACAAAACGTCGTATTTTTCTTTCGGGATATTCGTCAGCACGGAATATGCCGACAAAAGCGATATCTCGTGCTCGCTCGAAGCCCCGCCGAACAGCACCGCTATCTTCTGTTTAGCCATTGCAATATACCCTCGCGGACCGCCGTCTGAATTGTCCGCGTCCTTTCTTTATGCCATTCTATGAGAATTTATCACGCAAAATGCTCACAAAACCATATTCCGCACAATAACTCAAATTACATTATAACACAAAGTCCCGCGAATTTCAAGGGGTATTTTGTCAATATTTACTAACCTTATTATAATACCCCGAAAATTTTAAAACGGTTTCGGATATTGCACAAAAAAATTAAAAGCCGACGATTTTTTGTGAAATTTGCCGAAAACCGATTGACTTTTTGAAAAAAATATGTTATAATGATTATGTAATTTTTAAAATACAACACCTTTTGGGAGGTTCTTAATCATGGCTATTCTGGTTACGGGCGGAGCGGGTTTTATCGGCTCCCACACCTGCGTTGAGCTGCTGAACGAGGGCGAGGATATCGTCGTTATGGATAATTTTTACAATTCCAACCCAAAGGCTCTCGACGGGATAAAGAAGATAACGGGCAGGGATTTTAAGTTCTACGAGGCGGATATGCTCGATATGCCCGCCGTCGACAGGATTTTCGACGAAAACAATATCGAGCAGGTCATTCATTTCGCGGGCTACAAGTGCGTTCCCGAGAGCGTTAAAAAGCCCCTGATGTACTATTCCAACAACCTCCGCGGAACGTTCAATATTCTCGAGACGATGAAAAAATACGGCTGCACGAAGTTCGTGTTCAGCTCTTCGGCGACCGTTTACGGCATCCCCGAGCGCGTGCCCGTTTACGAGGATTTCCCGCTGTCCGCGATAAACCCCTACGGCTCCACGAAGCTGATAATCGAGAACCTCTGCCGCGAAATGTACGAGGCGGACAACTCGTGGACTATGATACTGCTGCGGTATTTCAACCCCGTCGGCGCGCATAAGAGCGGGC
This sequence comes from Lachnospiraceae bacterium, assembly GCA_023664705.1. Lineage (GTDB taxonomy): Bacteria > Bacillota > Clostridia > Oscillospirales > Ruminococcaceae > CAG-115. The sequence goes on from JAMPFE010000006.1 coordinate 42,715, forward strand.
TTATCGGCGAGGATCCCAACGGCATACCCAACAACCTCATGCCGATAGTTCTCGACAAGGCAACGGGCAAGCGCGACGTTTTACAGGTTGCGGGCGACGATTATCCCACGCCCGACGGCTCCTGCATACGCGATTATATCCACGTCGTAGACCTTGCCAAGGGGCATGTGGCGGCGGTTAAGAAAGCCCGCGAGCTCGAAAACGGCTGTCCCGCGTATAATCTCGGCACGGGCAAGGGATATTCTGTGTTCGAGGTTCTCAACACGTTCCAGAAGGTGAACGATATCGACCTCGGCTATACCGTGGGTCCGCGCCGCCCGGGTGACGCTGCGTCCTGCTTCTCCGACCCGTCGCTTGCCGAAAAGGAGCTCGGCTGGAAGGCGGAGCTCGGCATCGAGGATATGTGCCGCGACGCTTGGCATTTCATACGGGTGCGCGGAAAGGAATAAACGATTTTCGGTCACAATAAAACGCCCCCGAAGGCTCGGGGGCGTTTTTGTTTTTTATCCGTTGACCGTGCTCATAATAGCGTCCAGCACGTCCTTATCGAACCAGTCCAGATTGCGCCTCATAAGCATGCCGAAATTCTCGCCGTCCCCGAAAAAGGAGCCGTTGTCCCACCAAAGGCAGGGCACGCCAAGCTCCTTTGCCGCGCTGAGATAATCGGTCACGCACCGCACTCTGTCCTCGGTGTTGGTCTTGTTGACGCAGCCGAACTCGCCGATAACGACGGGGATATCCTTGTCGATGAATATCTCCTTGATATTCTTGAACAGCCCCGGTATCTCGCCGTTGTTCGGGTCGTAAACGTCGGTGCCCTTGGTGTCGAGCGCGAACGAATACGGAAGATACGCGTGCACGGACACGATAATGTTGCCCGCGTTTTCGGGTATCTTCAGCGCGGCGAGGTTCTCGCGCATCGACGACGCGGCGTAAGGCGTTATCATAAGCGTCCTCTCGGCATTGTTGCCGCCGCTCGCCCGTACCGTTCTTACGAACGTCTCGGCGTATTCGTTGATTATCTCGCGGGCAGCGGCTGTACCCGTCCACTCGGCGCTCTCTCCGCGCAGGCGCGGCTCGTTCAAGCCCTCGAATATCAACCGCTCGCCGTAGTCCTTAAAGCGCTCGGAGATCTGCTCCCAGAGCCTTGTAAGCTGCTTTGTGTCCTCCCCGAGCTCCTCGGTCTTTGGCATATACCACTCCTCATGGTGGGTGTTCAGGATAACGAACATTCCGTTGCCGTAGCCGTAATCGACGACCTCCTGCACCCTGTCCATCCACGCCTCGTCGACGACGTAATTTTCGTCCATGTGCGTGCCCCACGAGACGGGTACGCGGAGCACGTTAAAGCCCGCGTTCTTCACGGAGTCGATCATTTCCTTGGTGGTGAGCAGATTGCCCCACGAGGTCTCCGCGCCGACGCCCTCTCCTCCCGTGGAATCGAGAGTGTTTCCGAGGCACCAGCCGACCTTCATTTGCGCCGTAAGCTCCTTCGCGGAGGACATTTTCACCGTATCGCTTTCGGGAACGCTCTCGGAGACCGCGCTGTCCGGCGAATTATCCGACGACGGTGTTTCGCTGCCGCAGCCGCATAACACGACCGCGAGCACTGCCGACATAACCATACCGACGACCCTCTTAAATCTCATATTATCCCTCTTTCCGAGCGATTTACTTGCCTAAAGCCGCCTTTGTAACGGCAACGATATTTTCCGCGCAGAGCCCGTATTTCTTCAGCAGCTCCTTTGCCGCGCCGCTCTCGCCGAATTTGTCGTTCATGCCTATTTTGATAACGGGCACGGGGCACTCCTCAAGAACAACGTCGCCGACCGCCGAGCCCAAGCCGCCGATAACGCTGTGCTCCTCGACGGTAACTATCTTCCCCGTTTCGCGTGCCGCCTTTATGATGATATCGCGGTCAATGGGCTTTATCGTGTGGATATTGATTATCCGCGCGTCTATGCCCTGCTCCGCGAGCGCCCTGCCCGCCTCGACAGCCTCCGCGACCATAAGCCCCGACGCGATTATCGCGATATCCTTGCCGTCCTTCATCGTAATGCCCTTGCCGACCTCGAATTTATAGGTCCTTTCGTCGTTGAATATCGGCACCGCGAGCCGCCCGAACCGCAGATAGGTCGGACCCTCGTACTCCGCCATAGCCAGCACGGCAGCCTTTGCCTCGACGTAATCCGAGGGATTGATAATGGTCATTCCCGGGATAGTCCGCATAAGCGCGATATCCTCGTTGCACTGGTGCGTAGCGCCGTCCTCGCCGACGGAGATGCCCGCGTGCGTCGCGCCTATTTTTACGTTGAGGTGGGGATAGCCTATCGAATTGCGGACTATCTCGAACGCTCTGCCCGCTGCGAACATCGCGAACGAGCTCGCGAAAACGAGCTTCCCCGTAGTCGCGATCCCCGCGGCAACGCCCATCATATTCGCCTCGGCAATGCCGCAGTTGAAGTGCTTTTCGGGGTACGCCTTCCTGAAAATTCCCGTTTTGGTAGCGGCAGCCAAGTCCGCCTCGAGTACAATCAAATCCCCGCGCTTTTCGGCGAGCGCCACAAGCCCGTCGCCGTAAGCCTCTCGTGTTGCTTTTTTTTCCATATCTTTACGCTCCTTTCAATCAGCCCTCAAGCTCCGCGAGACGTTCTCCGAGCTGCTTCATGGCGCGCTCGTATTCCTCGTCGTTGGGGGCTTTCCCGTGCCACTCGATGGAATTTTCCATATAATCGACGCCCTTGCCCTTTGTGGAGCGCATTATTATCACCGTGGGCTTCTGCATTACCGTTTCCGCTTCGTTGAACGCCTTTTCCATTTCGTTGAAGTCGTGGGCGTTTATCGTGATGACGTGCCAGCCGAACGCCGAGAACTTCTCGTCTATGGGGTACGGGGACATTACGTCGCCTATCTTGCCGTCTATCTGCAGGCCGTTGTTGTCGACAACGGCAACCAGATTGTCAAGCTGATAGTGCGCCGCGAACATCGCCGCCTCCCAGACCTCGCCCTCCTCGAGCTCGCCGTCGCCGAGTATCGCGTAGACCTTGTAGGTATCGCAGGAGATCTTGCCCGAAAGCGCCATTCCGCACGCCGCGGAAATGCCCTGCCCGAGCGAGCCCGTGCTCATATCGACGCCCGGGATCTTTCCTCTCACGGGGTGCCCCTGAAGGCGTGCGCCGAGGTGGCGGAGCGTTTTAAGCTCCTCCGCGGGGAAAAATCCGCGCTGCGCCAGCGCCGAATACAATCCCGGCGCGGAATGCCCCTTGGACAGCACCAGACGGTCGCGCGTGGGCATATCGGGCTCCGAGGGGTCTACGTGCAGGCGGTGCATATACAGATACGCCAGCAGATCCGCTATCGAAAGCGAGCCTCCCGGGTGTCCCGCCTTAGCCGAGTGCGTTCCCTCGATAACGCCCATTCTAATCTTCGTGGCAGCTATTTCAAGCTCCCTTACCAGTTTATCGTCCATTTAAAATTCCTCCCGTTTTAACTGCATTTATCTGCAAATATAGCCCATTGACTTCGGATAATCGACTCCCGAAAAGCCCGTGTCCACGCCCCACGCCGCGGCTATCTCGAGAACGTAGTCCTCGTTGGGGAACTCGACCTTGTCCCAATCGTCGTCGCTGCTCTTTATCAGACCCGCAAAGCCGAGGCGTTCCTCCTCGGGCGTGAGCGCGCCCCTGTTCAGCAGCACCTCGCCGTCGCAGCCGCACCAGCCGTAGCCGCGCACCATTTCGCCGTTCACGTACTTTATCCACGCGTGATACTCGGAAACGCGGTGCGTTGAAAAATACTGCAGCTCCGGGAACTTTTTTGCGCTCTCGTCAAGCAAATCGGGCGCGAGCGTGATAAGGTCCATTCCGTAGTTCACGACAAGCACGTATCCGTCCAGCACGGGCGACACGAACCGATAGCCGTTGTACGCCATTTCTATGCCCTTATCCCAGTTCGACGGCTCGAAATTCTTCAAGCCGAGCTTTTGGATAACGTCCGTCGGGGAGTCCGACCTTACGCAAAGCCAGTTGCATTTATACCCGAACGCCACGGGATAATCGGGCTCGCTGCCCGTCGACGCGCGGACGGGCGGCTCCTCGCGGGGCGCTTTTGCGGCGCTCTCCGCTTTCGGCTGCCTTTCCTTGTTCAGATACCTGCTGTTGTCAAATAATTCATCCAGAAATCCCATTTTTTCCTCCGTCAAGCTGTTATATGCCGCATACAAATCCCGTGGATTCGGGATAGGTCTTTCGTTTGAATTTCGTATCGATCCCCCAAGCCGCGGAGACGAGCATAACGCAATCCCCGTCGGGGAATATGGCGGTGTCGACGTCGGCGCCGTCGTCGACGGGAAAATCATCGCAGTGCAGCTCCGTCTCCTCGGGAGTGGGCACGCCCTTGTTCGCGACGAGCTTAAGGTCGCCGCGGTTATAGCCGTAGACGCGCACGGGCTTGCCGCCGACGAACTTTGCCCACACGTAATAGTCCGCAGCTGTGTGCGAGCTGAAAAACTGCAGCTCGGGGAACATTCCCGCAAGCTCGTCCAACCGCGCGGGATTTGTGTCGAGGATATCCCCCTCCCAGCCGATCACGAGCACGTACCCGTCGAGCACGGGCGACACGAACACGCCTCTTTCATTTTTGTAAATGCCGTCGTGCCAGCTGCTCACGCGCGGGTTTTTCAAGCCCATTTTCCCTATGACCTCCTCGGGAGAGCCCGCCTTTATGCAAAGCCACGAGTTGTTGTAGCCGAACGGCACGGGCTTGTCGGGCGCGGCATCAAATTCGGACGGAGACGGAGTATTCGGCGCGGCGCTCTGCGGAACGTTAAGACCCATTCCGTCCGCGACCGCCTTTCCTATCTCTTTCAGAAAATCAAACATCGTTTACCTCATAATTTCTCGATACAGTCTATTATTTCGGCAATAGCGCCGCTGTTGTTGTCGCAGACCACTATGTCGGCGGCTGCCTTTACGCTCGGCTGAGCGTTCGCCACGGCAGCCCCGAGGTCCGCCTTTTGTATCATTGCCGTATCGTTCATAAAATCCCCCGCCGCAACGGAAAATCTGTCCTCCGCGCCGAGTATCCGTATCAGCTCCGCAAAGCCGCGCGATTTGTCCACGCCCCTCGGCAGACACTCGAAATACACGGGCGCGGAACGCACCCACTGCGCGTCCTCGAAGCCGCCCTCCGCGACCGCCCTTTCCACCCTGTCAAGCTCCTCGGGGGGTGCGGCGATAACGAATTTCAGCCAGCCGCCCTCGGGTATCTCGTCGAGCGCCCTGCGGTCGGGAATAACGCTCTCCGTTTCAAGGTGCTCGCGCTCCGTCTCGTTGATAAACGGCACGAAAACCGTCTGCTTGTGCAGCACCTCGAAGCCGAGCCTGTTCGGGAACATATCGTTGAGCCGCCGGATATAGCCGCGCGCGTGACCGCCTATCTCGCACTGCCACAAAAACCTGTCGAACTTGAAATCGTACACGCCCGCGCCGTTGAACAGCACCGACGGTATGTCCAAGTGCAGCACGTCCTCGACTATGCGCCTTGCCATTGCCCAGCCGCGCCCCGTTGCCGTCGTGAACAGCCCGCCGCCCGCCCGAAAGCGCTCTATCGCCGCCAAATCGCGGTCGATAATGCGCTTGTCGTCCGTAAGCAGCGTGCCGTCGAGGTCGGTCATAAAAATCACCTTGCCGAAATCCATTTCCCACTCCCAAGCCGCTTAAAGCTTCGTCCACTCGTCATAATCGAAATATTCCCATAGCGCGGACTTCCCCGCCTTTTCAAGACGGTTCTCCAGCACGTTATCCCGCCTGTCGTTTCGGTCGAGTATCCCCGAAAACCGCTCCAGACGCGGCATTTGCAGCAGTATCTCCGCGATTTTCGTGCCCGAAAGCTTGTCCGCCGCCAGCGTGAGGTCAAGAAAGCGTATATCCGACCGCGTAAGGCTCCCGATATCGTTCAGCTTATGCAGCTCGTACACCTTCAGCCCGTACAAATTCGGCATTTTCCCGAAATCGGGAAGCCTTTCCACCGCGGGCATCGAATCAAGATACAGCTTCTTCAGCCCGCTCATACCCTCGATAAACGACAAATCGGAGACCCCGCGCATTCCCTTAAGCTCCAGATACTCGATATTATCCGTCAGCAGCGCGGACAGTCCCGAATTTATCCTCCCGTACACGGTAAGGCTTTTAAGCGTCGGAACGCTCACCCTCGACAAGTCCGCCGCCGCGGGAAGCAGCAGTATCAGCTTCTGCAGCCGTTTCAGCGCCGAAATGCCGTCAACATCGATATTACCGCCCGTCGGAGCGAACTCGCCGTTTACAAACAGCGTTTCCACGTTCGGATAATCGGAAAGCAGCCCCAAATCGGCGTTTTTGCTCTCGCAGTAAACCGCCAGATAGGTAACTTCTTCGGGCTTCAAGCCGCACAGCTCAACGTCGATCCCTTTTTTCCCGATCATTATTTTGGGCTTCCGAACGTTATCCACAGCGCCCCTCCTATTCTATCTCCCGCAAAAACCTCTCAAAATATTCGGGCAGCTCCGAATTGAACTCCATATACTCGCCCGTCCTCGGATGGACGAAGCCTATCTTTTTCGCGTGCAGGCACTGCCCGCCCAGCCATTTCGGCTTGCCGTTCCCGTAAACCTCGTCGCCCGCGACGGGGTGTCCGATATACGCCATATGCACGCGTATCTGGTGCGTCCTGCCCGTCTCCAGCCTCACAGCGAGGTGCGTGTAGCCCGCGTAATTGCGTATCACGTTGTAATGAGTTACAGCCTCTCGCGAGTTGTCAAGCGTCACGCACATACGCTTGCGGTCGGTCTTGTGCCGCCCTATGGGAGCGTTCACCGTGCCGTCCTCCTTTATCGAGCCCGTCACAACGGCGCTGTACTCGCGCGTGAAGGTGTGCGCCTTTATCTGCTCGGACAGCCCGAGGTGCGCGAAATCGTTTTTCGCGACCATAAGCAGCCCGCTCGTGTCCTTATCGATACGGTGAACTATCCCGGGGCGTATCTCGCCGTTTATGCCCGACAGGCTCCCGCCGCACCGATACATCAGCGCGTTGACGAGCGTCCCCGAATAATGCCCCGCCGCGGGGTGGACGACCATGCCCTTGGGCTTGTTCACGACAAGCAGGTCCGCGTCCTCGTAGACTATATCCAGCGGTATGTTCTCGGGGAGTATATCGGCGCTTTCCGGCTCGGGAAGCCCCACCGCGACAACGCTCCCCTCGGTCGGCACGTCCTTTTTGCCGCACGGCTTGCCGTTTATTGTGACCAAGCCCCGCTCGATAAGCTTTACCGCGGCGCTGCGCGAAAGCTCGGTGCTGTCGGATATCAGCTTGTCGAGACGAACGCCGCCCGCCGCCGTAAATTCAATCGTTTCCATTTTCGTTATCTTTCGCTTCGGCGCCCGCCTTTTTCTTTTTGTGGGACTTTATCTCGTCGACCGCCGCGACGATAAACAGCAGCACGGTCCCGCACACGGCGCAAATATCCGCGACGTTGAATATCGGGAAATTTATCAGACGAAAGTCGATAAAATCAACCACCAGCCCGTCGTTGAACAGCCTGTCGATAAGGTTTCCGACGCCGCCGCCCAAGATCAGACCTATGGCCGCGACATAGACGGGGCGCTTTACCCTTTTGGAGAGCATAAGATACAGCAGCCCGACGATAACAACGGACGTTATCGCGATAAGGAACCACTTATGCCCCTTTAGCTGACTGAACGCCGCGCCGTTGTTAAGGCAATAATAGACGTTCAGCACCTCCGTGTCGCCGAATTTGATGATATGAATAGTGTCCCCGAGCTCCATATTCGCGGAGACCGTATATTTCGTCAGCCTGTCGAGACCGACCAGCAGAGCCGCTATCAGCAGCCAGATGTATTGCAGCAATTAAATACCCCTTTTCATGCCGAAATGCTTTCAATATGAATGTATACGCGAAAATCGGGAAGGGGAAAATACCCCTCCCCGAGCGGTCGCTGCTTATTCAAAGTGCGTTCTGATAACGTCCGCGCAGCGCTTGCAGAGGTTCGGATATTTGCTGTCCGAGCCCACCGTATCGTCAAACTTCCAGCAGCGCTCGCACGCGCAGCCCGCTTTCTTCGTAACGGTCACGGAGCAAGCCGAGCCCTTATATTCGCCCTCGGCAGCGTCCGCGAGAGTCCGCGCGGGGAGCACGTTTACCTTAACGCCCGACACGATGCACGCGTCCGCAAGCTCGCTTTCAAGCGCCCTCACGCTCTCGTCGTCGGTGAAAATCTCCACCATAGCCTCCAGCGACTTTCCTATCACCTTGTCGGCGCGCTTCAGCTCCAGAGCCGCCAGCACGTCGTCGCGGACGGCGTGTATCTTCGCCCACTTCTCCTCGTCCGCGGTAACGCCCGTCCTTTCGGGCATCGAATTGAAAATCACCGAGCGCGGGTCGTCGTCCTTTTTGTGCGGCATAAACTGCCAGATCTCGTCGGCGGTGTAGCACAAAATCGGCGCGATCATTCTCACCAGAGCGTCCAGAATAACGTACATCGCGGTCTGCACGGACTTCCTCGCGGGAGAGTCCGCCGCCTCGCAGTACAGCGTGTCCTTTACAATGTCAAGGTAGAAATTCGACATATCGACAACGCAGAAGCTTATCAGCGCGTGATACGCGAGATAGTAATCGAACGCCTCATAGGAAGCCTTTACCTTGTCGATCACCTCGTCAAGCCGCGCGAGCGCCCACTTGTCAAGCTCGCGGAGCTTGTCAAAATCTACCATTTCGGTGTTCGGATCAAAGCCCTTGTTGTCGTTAAGGTTGCCGAGAATATAGCGCGCGGTGTTGCGTATCTTGCGGTAGCTCTCGGAGAGCTGCTTCAGCATCTCCTTCGACACTCGCATATCCGCGTGATAGTCGAGCGAAGCCACCCACAGGCGCAGAACGTCCGCGCCGAAGTCCTTGATGACCTCCTCGGGGAATATCTGGTTGCCCTTGGACTTGTGCATCTGCTGCCCGTTCCCGTCGACAACCCAGCCGTGCGTGCAGACAGCCTTGTAAGGCGCCTGTCCCGTCGTCGCTACGGACGTGAGCAGGCTCGACTGGAACCAGCCGCGGTACTGGTCGCAGCCCTCCAGATACATATCCGCGGGCCACGAAAGCTCGGGGCGCTCCCTCAGAACCGCCGCGTGGGTGCAGCCCGAATCGAACCACACGTCGAAAATATCCATTTCCTTGCGGAATTTATTGCAGCCGCACTCGCACTTAACGTCCGCGGGAATAAATTCGCCCGCGTCCTTCGCGTACCAAGCGTCGGAGCTCTCCTCGCGGAACGTGTCCGAAATAGCCTTTATGGTCGTATCGTTTATTACGGTCTTTCCGCAGTCCTCGCAGTAGAGTATCGGAATGGGCACGCCCCAGCGTCTCTGGCGCGAAATGCACCAGTCGGAGCGCATATTTACCATATTCTTGATGCGCTCCTCGCCCCACTCGGGTATCCATTGAACGTTCTCGATAGCCTTGATAGTCTCCAGCTTGAACATATCCACGTTGCAGAACCACTGGTCGGTCGCGCGGTAGATTATCGGCTCGTGGCAGCGCCAGCAGTGCGGGTACGGGTGAACTATCTTCTGCATCGCGAGCAAGGTGTTGTCGTCCTCGAGGCGCTGAGCGATCTTCTTGTTAGCGTCTGCGGTCTTTAGACCCGCGAACTCGCCCGCCTCCTCCGTAAGCATTCCCTTTGCGTCAACGGGAACGATTATGCTGAACATTCCCTTGTATTCGGGCTTCATGCAGACCTCGAAGTCCTCCACGCCGAAGCCCGGCGCGGTATGAACGCAGCCCGTGCCGCTGTCCAGCGTAACGTGGTTGCCTACTATAACGACAGACTTCCTCGGCAAAAACGGATGCGCGGTCTCCACAAGCTCCAGCTCGCTTCCCTTAAAGCTGCCGACGGTGCTGTATTTTTTAATTCCTACGGCGCTCATAACGGTATCGACAAGCTCCTTAGCCATAAGCAGATACTCGCCGCAGGACTTGCTCTCCTCGTCCTCGACCTTCACGAACGTATATTCGTAGTTGGGTCCGAGACAGATAGCGAGGTTTCCCGGCAGCGTCCAAGTGGTGGTCGTCCAGATAACGACGAACGCCTTTTTTAAATCAATTCCCAGATTTTGGAACTTTCCCTTGTCGTCGGTCAGCGGGAACTTAACGTAAATCGAATAGCACGGGTCGTCCTGATACTCTATCTCCGCCTCGGCGAGCGCGGTATTGCAGTCCGCGCACCAGTAAACGGGCTTCAGCCCCTTGTAGATGTAGCCCTTCTTGTACATCTCGCCGAAAACCTCGACCTGCTTAGCCTCAAAAGCGGGGCTTATCGTAAGATACGGGTCGTCGAAATCGCCCCAAACGCCCAAACGCTTAAACTGCTTCTTCTGGTCGTCAAGGCAGGACAGCGCGAATTGACGGCAGCTTTTACGCAGCTCCACGGGGTCGACCTTGCCGCTGTCCACGCCGAGCTGCTTTATCGCCTTCAGCTCGATGGGCAGACCGTGGCAGTCCCACCCGGGCACATAATTCGCGTTATAGCCCGTCATCGCCTTATATTTAACAATGATGTCCTTCAGCACCTTGTTCAGCGCGGTGCCGAGGTGAATATCTCCGTTCGCGTAGGGGGGACCGTCGTGCAGCGTATAAGAGGGCTTCCCCTTATTCTTCTCGGCAAGCGCGTAGTACATACGCCCGCGCTCCCACTTTTCCAGCATCTCCGGCTCTCTCTTCGGCAGATTGCCGCGCATCGGAAAGTCGGTCTGCGGCAGATTTACCGTACTGTTAAGATCCACTGACATATTGAAATCTCCTTGGTTTTGTTTCTTTGATTATTTATTGTTGTTCTTGCCGAACTTGAGGTTATCGTGACGGGAGACCGTCTCGCTGCTCGAATTGAAGAACGGCAGATCGTGCTCCGCGGTCTTGTCGGAGACCTTGCTCTCCTCCTTCGCGGGCTCCTCCTTCTTGTCCTTGGACTTGTCCGCGGGCTTTTCGGCAGGCTTGGGAGCGGGCTTCGGCGAGGGCTTGTTCTTCTGCTGGGCGGCCTTTGCCGCGGCAGCCTGAGCCGCCTGCTTTTTGCGCTCCGCCTCGCGCTTCTCCACCTCCTCGGCAGTCCTCTTTATATAATCGTTCTCGCACTTCTCCGGCAGGCTCTCGATAAGCCCCATATGCTCCTTGTACGACGCCTCGATAACAGCCAGATGCTCCTTGTAGCCCGCGAGCATCTTCGTCCTGTACTCGAGAACCTCCTTGCGCGTCTGCTGCAGGATATTCTCCTGAATTTCCTGCTGCCTGTCCATGGCCGCCTTTATCTCGGCAGCCTTGTTGTTTGCGTCGCTGATGATCTTCGCGCCCGCCGCGTCCGCGTCCGCGCGCGTTTTCTTGGAATACTCGTCCGCGTCGTTGACAAGCCTTTCGGACTTCGTCTTAGCGTCGGCGAGCTGCTTGGTCACGGTCTCGTTGGTCTCCTTCGTGAGCTTTTCCGCGGAAGCCTTGGACTCGGCAACGATGGCGTTGCCCTGCTTCTGCGCCACGAGCAGCGCGTCTCTGAGGGCGTCCTCGTCGTCACGGTACTCGCGTATCTTGTCCGCCAGCACCTCCAGCTTTCTCTCAAGCTCGCTCTTATCCTTCTGGAGCTGCGCAAACTCCTCGGAGACCTCCCTGAGGTATTCATCTACGTCATCGGGCTTATAGCCGTTAAAGGCCGCCTTCTCAAATTTTTTGGTAACAATTTCCTTTGCGTTCATGTAATCCTTATTCCCTCCGAAATTCCGCAGGCTAACCTGCTCTGTCCTTTGCCGAAAAGCATAGCTGCTTTTATAGGAATAGCGGCGTATCGGCGCGCCATTCCTATAAATACAGACCCTGCCTCACACATATTTTTCTATAACAACGCGCAGTCTTCCCTTCTTGGTCTGCCCGACGACCTCCGCCAGACGAAACCTCCCGAAACCGCGTATTGAAACGACCGTTTTTTCCTTTACCGCGGCGCTTACATTAAGACACACCGAAAAATCCGCACTCACCTGCCCCGATTTAACGAGCGACGCGGATTTCTCTCTTGAAATATTTGTGCAGGCGCTTACGATACAATCCAGCCGCAGCGACGAAACCGCCGCGTCTATCCTTTCAAACTCCGCCCTCGGGAGCTCTCCCGCAATGCCCTTTTCCGCCCTCACGCCGACCTTTCCTATCTTCGTAATGCCCGAAACCAACTCCTCCGCTGTATCCAGACAAAACACGACCGCATATTCCCCGGCGACCAAAATATCCCCCACGACGCTGCGCTGCAAGCCCGTCGAGAGGACAGCCCCGAGAAAATCGCGGTGCGAAAGCTTATCGCTGCTGCGAAAAGAAAACGTGACGGCGCGCACGGGGAAAAGCTCGTCCGCGGACATCTCCTCGGCGTATGTACCCTTGAGGAAGCCGCAAACGGTCCTTGCCGCGCCGTCATATCCCCCGTAAAACATCGGGACCGCACCCGCCTGCGCCGCGCCGTAACCTGCCACTATCGCCTCCCGCTCGTTCAGAAAGCGGGAGAAACGCGGAATCCCCGTCCTTCGGCTCAACCGAGCCAAGTCGGAAATATGCGCAAACAGAAAACGTTCCTCATCGTTTGAAAGCTCGAAATTCACTTTATGCCGATTACTCGTCGATATTGTTTATCCAGTCAACGTTCTTGGGCGCTACCGCGTAGCAGCAGGTATCGACCTTCTTTATCCTGCCCTCGAAGGCAGCCGCGACGCCCGTCATAAAGTCAACGATGCGCGTGCCGATCTCCTGATCGATGCCGTTGAGGTTCAAGAAAATGATCGTCCCCTCGCGCAGCATATCGACCGCCTCGTTCATTACCTCGTCATACCCCGACGGCTTCATGATAAACAGCTTCGGCATGCCCGCTCCGCTGTGCATATTGATGACCTTGGAGCTCGCCCCGCTGCCGTAAGAGCCGTGGAAATCGGAATACCCCGAAGAATAGCCCGCCTCCTCGTTGGTCACAGCGTTTGAAGAGGTATCGTATCCCTCGTCGTAATCCACAAATCCCTCGTTCTCGTCCCCCGTGCCGAAAATGCTCTTCAAAAAATTCGCCATTGTTAATTTCCTCCCAATTATAAATATTTCCTGTGCCCGAACAGCCCTGAGCCTATCCGGACAATTGTGGCCCCGTGTTTTATCGCCGCCTCGTAGTCCCCCGACATTCCCATCGAGAGGGTGTCGAACACCGCATTCTCTCTGTTATGCTCGTTCTCGGCCTTCAAGCGCCCGAAAAGCTCCCGCATATCCGCAAAGACGCTCTCCGCGCAGCCCGCGGGCGGTATCGTCATCAGACCTCTCAGCCTGATATTCGGCAGCTCGGCAATCTCCGCGCAGAACTCCCCCGCGCCTTCGACCGAAACTCCCCCCTTAGTCTGCTCCCCGCCTATATTTATTTCGGCGAGTATATCCATAATTATCCCGTGCTGCGCCGCGCGGCGGTTTATCTCCTCCGCAAGCCGCACGCTGTCCACGGAATGTATCATTGATACCTTATCTATAATGTATTTCACCTTGTTGGTCTGAAGCCCGCCTATAAAGTGGACCTCCGCGGGCAGATAGCTCTCCCGCTTTTCAAGGTACTCCTGCACCCTGTTCTCGCCCAACAGCGAAACACCCAGCCCGACAGCGTAGTTCACGCGCTCGGGAGAAACGGTCTTTGTCACCGCCATAAGCCGGACGTCCCGTCCCGACTTCTCTATATTCTCACAGATGCCGAGGTAATTCCTCCGAATATCCTCAAAGGACGTCTGCGTGTTATCGGATAGCTTTTCCATCGTACAGATCCTTACCCTCGGTAACTATTTCGTCGTACAGCTTAAGGTAGTCGTCCTCCTTCTCCTGAGAGCAGATGACATATCCCTCTCCCCAGTAGACGACGTTCACCTTCTTGAAAACCAGATTGTCCCCGCGCACGATAAACACCCCGCGCTCGTCCTCGTCGTTGTAGCGCAGCGCCTTACGCGACACGCGAAGCCCGCCGTAGCTGTTGACGATGAGCTTGAACCGCGCCGTTCTTCCCGACGCGACGGTGGAATTAAGCTTATCGCACTCGAAAACATAAACCGCCTTGTTGTCCCCGCAGCTCTTCGCGGAGATGATGTCCGCGTCGATAACGTAAGAGCCCGAGCCCACGCGCAGCGTCACCTCGCTGCCCTCGTACAGCCCGAACATCTTCTCGGTGTCGACGACCGCCGCGACGCGCCAGTGATAGTCGCCGATAAGCTTCCCTATCGCGCTCGTGCTGTGCGTCTTAACGGGAGCCGCGATCACCTCGCTTATCTTCTCCTCGCCGATATCCTCCGCGCTCGCGTAGGTCAGCTCGCCCTCGTATCCGTCCACCTCGCTCACGAAATACCCCGTGCCGCCCGCCGCGATCTCCGTAACGCCCCCCGAAATGAGCACGTTAAGCCTGTTTATCTCGCTGTTCAGCTGAGCTTTCTTCGCGGCGTAGCCGTCGGCCTCCTTAAGCGTTATCTCGCGCTTGCACATAGCCTCCAGCATATCGCTCTGTCTTTCGCTCGCGGCGGCAAAGCTGCCGTCTATTATGTTGGAAATGATATCCGAGTGGCTCTCGTTTATCTGTATGGAAATGGCTTCCAACTGAGAATTATCGGTACCGATAAGCCTCTCGGCGCTCTCAAGCACCTCGACCTGCCTTTGCAGCAGACCCATCTCTCTCAGATAAGCCGCGTCGTTATCGCTTTTATAGCGCCTCGCCACAATGGAGCTTTTCCCCACCTTCGAGCCGTTTTCCTGCTCGTAGCTGAGTATTCCCGCGCTGTTATCGTAAACGAGCGTCTCATCGCGGAGGTACACGCCGTCGAACGGCACCTCCTCCTCGATGTCGTAGAAAAGCGCCGTCTCCGTGGAGATGTTCTCGCCGCCCGCGAAGAAGATCTGCCCCACGGCGACAAGTATCACGAAAACGGACAAGGTGACGATAATGACGGTCGTCCAGCCCGAATTCATTTAATCCTCCTCGGACTTCTCGTAAGCGTCGAGAATGGACACGGGCTTAAACGGCGTGATCGTGGAGATCGCGTGCTTAAAGATCATATTCTGCTTCCCGTCCGTATCCAGAATGACGATATAATTATCAAACCCCTTGATGATGCCCTTGAACTGAAATCCGTTCGTGATGTAGATCGTCACGGGTATCTTGTCTTTTCTTGCCTGATTGAGGAAAACGTCCTGTAAATTGATGTCCTTAGCCATTTTTATCACCTTTTCTCTCTGTAATGAACAAGCCGGAATTTCCAGCTTTTCCCTGTGCCCCAACTATATAGTTCTAGTATAACATACTTTTTTAAAAAAAGCTACTGTTTTTCAAGGATTTTTTAAAAAAAATCAAAAAATTTTTAAGAAATTTCCCATTTTTATTCCAATATATTCAAAATTTTCCAGAATATGTAAATTATTTGAGATAATTTTCACCCTCAATGATTTTCACCGCCTTCTCGACTATATCCGAAAATTCGTCATTTTGCCCAACGATTATATGTTGAATTTGTTTATCCCGACGAAACCACGTCATCTGCCGCTTAGCGTATTGACGCGTGCGGAGCTTCAGCTCCTCCACGCACTCCTCCAGCGAACGCTCTCCGCGGAAATACGGATACAGCTCCTTGCAGCCGATAGCCTGCGCCGCGGTAGGGCGGTCGGGCTGCTCAAAGCAGCGCCGTGCCTCCTCGACGAGCCCCCGCTCCAGCATCGCGTCAACGCGCTTATTTATGCGCTCCCGCAGCCGTTCCCTGTCCTCGAAGTCGATAGTTATCATTATAAACTCATACGGCGACGGCTTTTGCCGCGACATCGCTTTAGCCTGCGAAATGGTATGCCCCGCGGTCTTGTAGACCTCCAGCGCGCGTATAATGCGCCCGACGTTGTTCTCGTGGAGCGTTTCGGCAGTCTCGGGGTCGACCTCGCGGAGCTTTTCCAGCAGCGCCGCGTTGCCGTTTTCCTCGGCGAACCTGCGCATCTCCTCCCGAAAAGCGAGGTCCCGTTCGCTGTCGTCAAACGTTAAATTATCGACGAACGAGCTTATATACAAGCCCGTTCCCCCGCATATTATCGGCGTTTTCCCCCGCGAGAGTATATCGCGCACGCACTTATCGCACAGCCCGACGTAATCCGCGACCGAAAAGCTCTCCGTCGGCTCCAGAAAGCCGATCAAATGGTGCGGCACGCCCCGCTGCTCCTCGGGAGTGGCTTTCGCGCTCGCGATGTCCATATCCGTGTAGATCTGCATGCTGTCCGCGGAAACGACCTCCCCGTCATACCGCTCGGCAAGCTCCACGGCAAGCGCGGTCTTTCCCGAAGCTGTCGGTCCGCAGACCACTATCACTTTGTTCATACAACTCTTCCTATAATCCCGTATACTTATTTAAAATACCCGCAAACGAGCCCGACGCTTCGCCCGTTTCGGGGTCGCTCGGCGAGTGGATATTGTACAGATAGCCCGTTTCGCCGTATATTCGAGCCGCGAAAATCCGTAAAGCTCCCGACCCGCAAAAGCCTCGGGGAGCCTATCGAACTCCTTTTTCATCCCCCGCGCCTCCCGTCGTCCGTCTTTCCGCAGATCGGATGCCGAATAACGGTTTTCAGCTTTTCGGCAGCGCACTTGTTCGGGTCGCTCAGGTAAATCTCATGGTGCAGCCGCCCGCCCGAAAAGTCGTTCACATAGCCGTTCTCCGCAAGAAACCGGTCCATTTCGGCAGCCGTCCGCGGCTCGTCGTCGTAGCCGCCGATATGCATACACTGCACGCACAAGCCCTCGTCCACGGTCAGCATCTCGGCAGCGGAGCAGTCCGTTTTCTTTTTCCGCGCCGCCTCGGCTTTCGCCCAATCGAACACCTCCGCGGTAACGAAATCCGGCAGCCGCAGCACGGATATCCACCGAAAACGCTCCTTGCCGCCGCGCGGGTCGTTCTCCCAGAAGCCCTCCAGCGGCGGCACGACAAAATCAAAATACCCCTCAACGGGACGTTCGCCGCGCTTGCTCATCTTAATTGTGTACAATATCCCGTACAAAACCGAAACGGCGCGCTTGTAGGCGCCGCCCTCCTCGTTGGGGTCGCCCCCGCCGCGCACCGCCGCATAAGTCATCGTCGGCACGGTCACGACCTCGGGAACGCTTTTCGGCTGATAAAGCGCCTTGAACTCCTTTTTGAAATCATACGGCATGACCCGCCCTCCTTAATTGTAAACGATCGCTTGGTAAAACATCTCCCCGAAAATCATCAGAATACCCCCGACAAAGAACGAAGCGGCGTTCGCTGCAAAGGCGTAGCCCGCGGTGCGGCGCATTTGGTTCTCCGTAAGGCGCGGAAGCTTTGCCGAGTACACGGCAGCCTCCACCGTAAACACGATTATCTCCGCGAAAATATACGCAACGACCGCGCCGAGCCCCCCGAGGTTCATATCCCCGACGGCGATCATTATGTTCAGAAAGACCTGCGTGCAAACGTTCATTATTATAATGAGCATATACGCTCTTCTGCCCCAGCAGCCGAACAGCCGCGCCACTCCCGCCTCAATCAGAACGGTAACGACCACCCGCAGTATAAAGCCGCCGACCTCGACGGAAACGCCCGCCGCGCCGCCGTTTTTGGCAACGGTCATCGCGCCGCCGCTTATATCGGCAGTGAAATACGCGCTGAAAGCGTATCTCTCCAGCTTTTCGCTGAGGATAAAGGTATTGTCGTCGGGATAATACAGCAGTATCTTGAACTTATCGGGCGGCATATATCCCCACGTCCGCGTGCCGCTGCCCGTCATTTTGTAATATATGCTGTCTACGGGCGAATTCCAAAGGTTATACTCGTCCGACAGCGCAAACTCGTACATTGCCCTCCACTCGGGCGGCTGACCCTTGATAAATTTGTCGTTATACCGATGGTCAAACTCCGAAAGCAGCGTGAGATAGTACTCCCTGCCCTCCTCCGCGCCCTTCACGGAAACCGTCAGCGAAGCCTTCGGACCGCAGTCCGCGAACGCCGTAACGCCCAAAGCGCAGAAAACGCACACCATGACCGAAACGATAACCAAGATTTTTTTCATAATGTTCTCCCGTTCATACAAAAGCGAAAACCGAGTTTACAATAAAATTATACCACAAATAACATTTTTTGTCAACAGCGCGCTGTTTTTTCGGCAGCCCGAGCTTTTTCACCCTCGCCAGTCAAACCCGCCGCCGCACACCAACGCGCTATTTTTTCGACAGCCCGAGATATTTCGCCCTCACTAGTCAAACTCGTCGCCGCACTATTTTTTCGCCTTAGTCTCGGGAAGCGCGTCATACACCGCCGCAACAATCTCCGCAAGAAATCCACAGTCATCGACCCTCTCCACAAGGAAACAGCTTTTCACACAGCCCGGAATATTTCGCCCTCCCCTAGTCAAACCCGCCGCCGCAACAATCTCCATAAGAAACCCGCAGTCATCAACGTTCTCCCCAAGGAAATAGCTTTTCGGCAACCTAGAATATTTCTCCCTCACCCCCGGGAGCGCGTCGTAGGGCGGCTTTTCGGTCAGCCCGAGCTTTTTCGCCCTCACCTAGTCAAACCCACCGCCGCACACCAACGCGCTATTTTTTCACCTTAGTCTCCGAGAGCGCGTTATACGCCGCCGCAACAATCTCCGCAAGAAACCCGCAGTCGTCAACGCTCCCCCGTCAAACCCGCCGCACTATTGCTTAGTCTCCGAGAGCGCGTCATACGTCACCGCGACAATCTCCGCAAGAAACCCGCAGTCATCGACGTTCTCTACAAAGAAATAGCTTTTCACACAGCCCGGAATATTTCGCCCTCCCCTAGTCAAACCCGCCGCCGCACTATTTTAGTTTGGACTTTTTCACCTTAGTCTCGGGAAGCGCATCATACGTCGCTGCAACAAGCTCCGCAAGAAACCCGCAGTCGTCAACGTTCTCTACAAAGAAATAGCTTTTCACACAGCCCGGAATATTTCGCCCTCCCCTAGTCAAACCCGCCGCCGCACACCAACGCGCTATTTTTTCGCCAGTTTGGACTTTTTCGCCTTAGTCTCGGGAAGCGCGTCATACACCGCCGCAACAATCTCCATAAGAAACCCGCGGTCGTCAACATTCCCCAAGGAAACAGCTTTTCGGCAGCCCAAAATATTTCGCCCTCCCCTAGTCAAACCCGCCGCAACAAACTCGTAATGAACCCGCAGTCGTCAACGTTCCCCACAAGGAAACAGCTTTTCGGCAACCTAGAATATTTCTCCCTCACCTATGTCAAACCCACCGCACTATTGCCTAGTCTCGGGTAGCGCGTCATACGTCGCCGCAACAATCTCCGTAAGAAACCCGCAGTCGTCAACATTCCCCAAGGAAACAGCTTTTCGGCAACCCAAAATATTTCACCCTCACTAGTCAAACCCGCCGCCGCACTATTTTTTCGCCTTAGTCTCGGGAAGCGCCTCATACGTCGCCGCAACAAGCTCCGCAAGAAACCCGCGGTCATCGACGTTCTCCACGAGGAAATAGTTTTTCGCGCCGTCGTAGGGCGGCTTTTCGGGCAGCCCGGGATACTTCGCCCTCACCTCGTCGGTCACCTTGACAAAAAACTCATCGCCGCACACCAGCGCGAAAATCTTCCCGTTGCAGTAAAGCCCGTACTCCCCGAACATCTTCTTATACGTTATCGTGCCCGCGCCGCCGCACTGCTCCGCGACGTATTCCACGAACTCAAGCTTAGACGCCATTCGCCCACCTCCCGCACTGCTCGATGCGCTTGCCGCCGTCGCCCTGCTTCTCGTCGTAGGCAAAGCTCTCCAACAGCCCGCACGGGAACTCCGCGCACTGTCCGCAGTGCTCGTGACCCTTGCTCTCGCAGCTTGCCTTTACGGGACACTCGCCCCAGAACGGGTTTTCGATATTCACGCAGCCCTTGCAGCCCATACTCTCCCTGTACCCGCACTCTCCGCACAGAATACCGCATCTCGATTCGATCATAAGTAACACCTCATTATAATAATGTACCGCGCAGCGCGGTCAACTAAAGCGTAACATAATCGCGGGAAAAAGTCTTGTAAAAAAACGACATTTTCCAAAACCGCGCACTAAATTAGTATTTAGAGAATAGTTGTTAGTAGTTAGTTTATAAATACCGCGTTAGCGACTAAAAAGTTTTTGGGTCAAGCCTTTTTTCAAAAAGGCTTGGCAGGTTTGGGCGGCAGCCCAAAAGCCGCGCGCAAGCGCGGCAGTTTCGCACGAAGTGCGAAACACGGCGCGTAGCGCCGAGCCCCAAGAGCGCTAAAAGGGTTCGGGGAAAAACAAGAGTTTTTCCCCGAATCAAGGATTTTGCCAACAGGCAAAATCCTTGATAAATCGCTTTTTTCTCCCGGTGGGAGAAAAAAGCGATACACGCTCGCAGCTTCATCATAACAAAGCCGCGACTGCAAAAAAATGCAAACTTCTCCAACCTCGAATTAGTTAGCATTCCTATTTCCAAATTTTAACATAAAATAACAATATTTCCAAATATTTACAGTTCAAAACTGCAATTAACCGCAAATAACTGCAAAACGGCTGCAAATCACTGCACGCCGACTGCAAAAGACTGCAAGATAATACACAAATCCCAACGATTAGTTACCAAAACCAAAAATTTTTGCAAGTTCCCAGCCAAAAACTTGCAAAATTCAAACGATAATTCACAAATGAGAAAAATTACAATAAATCCCGTTTTTTACGGTCAACTTTTCATCAACGTTTGCGAAAATTTCGCATAACAGAGCGCTTGCTTGGGAGTCATAAGGTGTCGCTTCCGAAAATCGTTGAGCAGATGAGACTGGTCGGCGTAGCCGTACTTTTCCACGGCATCGAGAATGTTAAAACCGCATTGCAAAGCCATTTCCTGCCACAGCAGCTGATACCGCACCAGCGACGAAAACGCCTTCGGGGAAACGCCCATATCGCGCGCAAACAGGCGCTCCAGCGTCCTCGCCGAAAGCGCCGTATGCTCACACAGCTCGGCAATCCCGAGCGCCCCGCGGCGCTCTATAATAAGGTTTACCGCGTTCAGCAGATTATCGTCGGCGCGCAGCCCGTCAAGCCGCTCCGACAGCCGTTTTTCGGCAATTTCGACGCGTTCCTCGAAAGTCGCAGCGGCTCGTACAGCGGCTTCAAGCTCGTCAATGCCGTCGAAGAACTCCCCGGCAGCGAACGAACCGCCGCCGCTGCCCGTAAAATCGCGCCGCGAAAACATCTGCGCCGTCCACGCGTAAAAGCGTATCCCGAAAAGCTCCGCGCCGCCGTTTCCCGAATAGAACGAGCTTTCGTCCAGCGCGCAGAAAAACGCGCCGCTGCCGTTAATATCAATGATAATATCCATGCACGTATCGGGAATAACAAGCTGCTCGAAAGCCGTCTGCCGCTCCGTCCAAAAGCAGCGGACAAACGGCGCTAAAGCCGCGCACGGAGCCGCCTCACGATAACCCTCTCGCCCGAACGGTGTGCACAATATGGGGTGGTACTTTTTTGCAAGCGCAATCATACTATCCTCCCGAAATCTTTCTCTATCTGCCGCTCCGTCCAAAAGCAGCAGACAAACGGCGCTAAAGCCGCGCACGGCAGCCCTCGCGCCCGAACGGCGTGCACTTTTATCCTCCCGAAATATTTCTCTGTTTGCCATTAGTGCAGAGAGGGATAGCAAGCTGCTCGAAAGCCGTCTGCCGCTCCGTCCGAAAGCAGCGGACAAACGGCGCTAAAACCGCGCACGGTAGCCCTCGCGCCCGAACGGGGTGGTATCTTTATCCTCCCGAAATATTTCTCTGTTTGCCATTAGTGCAGAGAGGGATAACAAGCCGCTCGAAAACCGTCTGCCGCTCCGTCCGAAAGCAGCGGACGAACGGCGCTAAAGCTGCGCACGGCAGCCCTCGCGCCCGAACGGGGTGTACTTTTATCCTCCCGAAATATTTCTATGTTTGCCATTAGTGCAGAGAGGGATAACAAGCCGCTCGAAAACCGTCTGCCGCTCCGTCCGGAAGCAGCGGACAAACGGCGCTAAAGCCGCGCACGGCAGCCCTCGCGCCCGAACGGCGTGCATAATATGGGGCGGTATTTTTTGGCAAGCAAGTTCATATTATCATCTTCCACAGGTGCAGAGAGGAATAACAAGCTGCTCGAAAGCCGTCTGCCGCTCCGTCCGGAAGCAGCGGACAAACGGCGCTAAAACCGCGCACGGCAGCTCTCGCGCCCGAACGACGTGCATAATATGGGGCGGTATTTTTTGGCAAGCAAGTTCATACTATCCTCCCGAAGTATTTCTCTATCTGCCGCTTGGAAATTTGGGTCATTACGGGTCTGCCGTGGGGGCAGTAGCGGATATTGTTATCCTTTAAAACCATATTCGCGAGGTAGGCGAGCTCCGAAACGTCCTGATCCTCGTTTGCGCGGATGCTCGCCTTGCACGCCATTGTGTGCAGCACGTCATCGAACAGCGCGCCCTCGGCATTGTCGTTGCCGTTTGCAAGAATTTCGGCTATGCCTTGCATCAGCTCCTCGGGGTCGGCGCCCTCCAGCGACTGCGGCAAGCCGTCCACGAGCACCTTCCCGTCCTCGGCGAACCGCAACAGTATGCCCGTGTTTTCGAGCTGCCGTTTGAAGCTGCCGACAGCCTCGTATTCCTCGGCGGACAGGGAGACCTCGCGCGGCTCTATCAGCAGCTGCCCGTGGATATTCACGCCCTTTTTGAAGCGCTCGAAGTTTATACGCTCGTGGGCGGCGTGCTTGTCGATAAGTATCAGGCTCTCGCCGCTTTCGCAGAGGATGTACGTCTTGAAAAGCTCGCCGATGACGCGGATGCTTTCGGGAGCGGTCTCCTCGGGCAGCGGCTGCTCCGCGGGCTGAGCCGTTTGAACGGGCTGCTCGCGCTTTTCAAAGGACTTGCCCGACAAAAACGAGAAGCCCGACAGCTCCTCTTGGAGGCTTTCCTCGGCGTCGTTCGGCTTTAATTCGCTCCGCAATAATGGCGGCAGAGCCTCGGGCAGCACCTCCTGCTCGGCGGGCTGCTCGGTTTTCGGGAACTCGAACGGCACCACTCTGCGGTAAAAGCTCTCGGGATCGGGCTTTTTTTCGGGAGCCTCGCGAACGGTGACGTTCCCCGAGGGTATCGTTACCGTGGAAACGGGCTCGTCCCCGTCGTCGGGGGGGCTGTCGTCGGAGACGCTCGGGAGCTGTATCTCGCGGCTCTGGTCGTAGCCGAGCAAGCCGTTCTTCACCGCGAAATATATCGCGTCGAACACTGCCTTTTCGTTTGAGAAGCGCACCTCCGTTTTCGCGGGGGAGATGTTCGCGTCGAGCAGCGCGGGGTCGAGGTTCACGCAGAGCACACAGGACGGGAACTTCCCGACCATGATGCTGTTGCGGAACGCCTCCTCGAGAGCCGCGCAGCAGAGCGGGCTTTTAACGCTGCGCCCGTTGACGAAAAAGTGCTGCATGGTGCGGTTCGCGCGCGTGAACAGCGGGGAGCTGACGTAGCCCGTGACGCCGATGTCGCGGTAGATGTTGTCGACGGGTATCATGCCCGCCGCGAACTGCTTGCCGAAAACCGCATAAATGGCGCTGTAATACTCGCCGTCGCCCGACGTGAGCAGCGTCTGCTTGCCGTCGCGGATAAAGCGGAAGGAGATGTTCGGGTGAGACAAGGCTAACTTCTCGATAACATTGGCGCAGTAATTCCCCTCGGTAACGTCCTTTTTGAGGAACTTCAGACGCGCGGGGGTGTTGTAGAACAGGTCGCGGATTATTATCGTCGTGCCGTCCGCGCAGCCTATCCTGTCGTACTCCGACGGGGTCACGCCCTCGATTTTGTAGGACGTGCCGAGCTTGTCGACGGGGCGCTTGCTTACCGCCTCGATACGCGACACCGCCGCCACGGAGGCGAGCGCCTCGCCGCGGAAGCCGAGCGTGTTGATGTTCTCCAAGTCCTCCTGCGTGTACACCTTGCTCGTGGCGTGGCGCAGAAACGCCAGCGGCATATCCTCGTAGGCTATCCCGCAGCCGTCGTCCGTAACGCGCATATACGTGATGCCGCCGCGCTTTATTTCCACGGAAATCGTCCGCGCACCAGCGTCTATGGCGTTCTCGGCGAGCTCCTTTATCACGGACGACGGGCGCTCTATGACCTCGCCCGCCGCTATCAACTCGTAAACGCTTTTGTCAAGCTGATTTATTTTTGGCATTTTTTTCCAGTCCATTCTAACCGCTAATTAAGCGAATCCTTTAATTCCTTGATGAACATAAGCGCGTCCATGGGGCTCATCGTGTTTATATCGGCGGCGCGGAGCCTTGCTATCGCGTTCTGCTCGTTTACGGCGGCGAAGCTGAACTGCTCGTCCCTGCTGCGCTCGATAGCCTCCGCGAGACGCACCTTTCCGCTCACCTCAAGATCCTTGAGCTCCTCCTTGGCGCGCTGTATCACCTTATTCGGCAGCCCCGCGAGCTTCGCGACCTCGATGCCGTAGCTGTCGTCGGTGCCGCCCGGGACTATCTTGTGCAGGAACTTGATGTCGTCGCCGCGCTTTGACACCGCGACGCTGAAATTCTTAACGCCCTTATAGTCCTTTTCCATGGTGATAAGCTCGTGATAATGCGTCGCGAACAGCGTTTTGCAGCCGATCTTCTGCGAAATGTGCTCGGCGACGGATTTCGCGATGGAAATGCCGTCGAACGTGGAGGTGCCGCGCCCTATCTCGTCAAGGATGACGAGACTGCTTTTGGTGGCGTTTTGCAGTATATCGGCGACCTCGTTCATTTCCACCATGAAGGTGGACTGCCCCGCCGTAAGGTCGTCGGAGGCGCCGACCCTTGTGAATATCCTGTCGACGACGCCTATCTTTGCATACCTCGCGGGCACAAAGCAGCCTATCTGCGCCATAAGCACGATGAGCGCCGTCTGCCGCATAAATGTCGATTTGCCGGACATATTGGGACCCGTGATGACGAGGAGCCTGTTGTCGGACTTGTCGAGGTAAACGTCGTTGGGCGTGAACGGGTGGTCGAGAAGTATCTGCTCGACGACGGGGTGGCGGCCGTCCTTTATGTCGATAACGCTGTCAATCGTAATTTCGGGCTTTACGTAGCTGTTTTCGAGCGATACCTGCGCGAACGAGCAGAGCACGTCGGTCTCGGAGACGGCGGCGGCGGTTTTCTGTATCTGCTCGAGCTTTGTCGCGATAAAGCCGCGTATCTCGCCGAAAACGGCTTGCTCGAGAGCGAGTATGCGGTCGTTCGCGCCGAGTATCTCGCCCTCGACCTTTTTCAGCTCGTCGGTTATGTAGCGCTCGCCGTTCGTGAGGGTCTGCTTGCGGTGATAGTGCGCGGGGACTTGTCCGACAAAGCTTTTGGATACCTCGATATAATAGCCGAAAACGCGGTTGCAGCCGACCTTCAGCGTGCGTATGCCCGTTGCCTCGCGCTCGCGCTGCTCCATTTGCCTGAGTATATCCTCGCCGCCGCCCGTGACGTCGCGCAGGCGGTCTATCTCCTCGTTGAAGCCGCTTTTGATAACGCCGCCGTCCTTGATGTTTATCGGCGGCTCGTCGACTATCGCGTTCTCGACGAGCTGCGCTATCTCGGAAAGCTCGTCGATGCTGCCGTAAAGCTCAACGAGCAGCTTTGATTTAAGCGCCGAAAGCTCCTTTTTCAGCAGCGGCAGCCGCGCGCAAGTCTGCCCGAGAGCGTAAATGTCGCGCGGGGACGCCGATTTGTACATGACGCGCGACATGAGCCGCTCGAGGTCGAACACGCCCTTTAGCGCCGCGCGGATATCGCTCAGCACCGCCGAGCTTTGCATGAGCTCCTCCACGGCGTTAAGCCGCGAAAGTATAGCCGTATGCGAAACAAGGGGGCGCTCCGTCCACGCGCGGAGTCTGCGCCTGCCCATTGCCGTGACGGTCTTGTCCAGCACCCAGAGCAGCGAGCCGCGCTTTTCCTTTGTGCGCATGGTCTCGGTTATTTCGAGGTTGCGCCGCGCCGCCAGCCCGAGATCCATATACTCGCTGCCGCTGTGCGCCGTAAGCTCGACAAAGCGCTTTACGGTCGCCTTCTGCGCCTCTCCGACGTAGCGGAACAGTGCGCAGAGCGCCTTTTGCACCAGCGGCATTGACGATATGCCGAGCTGTCCGACGTCGCTTTTGTTTTCAAACTGCGCCGTGATGACCGACAAGTCCGAGTTGTCGAAGGTCTGCTCGTCGGGCATTTCGCATACGCAGCCTTTGAGCCTGTCCTTGACGAACGAATGAACCTCCTTTAAATCGAGAAAGCCGTTGTTTATCAGCAGCTCGACGGGCGCGAACCGCGAAAGCTCGGCTATCATCTCCTGCTCAAGGTTTTTTCCGCTCTTTTCAAAAACATGGACCTCGCCCGTGGAGATGTCCGCGAAAACAAGCCCCGCGGCGGTCTTTTCCGCATATACGGAGGTGATATAGTTGTTGCTGTCCTCGGTGAGCATGGAAGCCTCGGTGACCGTGCCCGCCGTAACGAGACGTATGACGCCGCGCTCCACCAAGCCCTTGGATGCGTGCGGGTCGGTGAGCTGCTCGCAGATGGCGACCTTAAAGCCCCTGTCGATGAGCCGCTTTATATACTGCTCCGAGCTGTGGAACGGCACGCCGCACATCGGAGAGCCCGCGCGCGCCGTAAGCGTGAGCTCCAGCTCTCTCGAGACGGTCGTCGCGTCCTCGAAGAACATCTCGTAGAAATCGCCCAGACGAAAGAATAAAATATAATCGCCGTACCTTGACTTTATTTCAAGGTACTGCTTCAGCATGGGAGAAATTTTCTCGCTCTGCTTTTCGCTTTCCGACATTTATATCACCCCGATACGCGTTTGGTACGCTTTGATTTTTATCCGCAGCCGCCGCAGGTGCTGCAGCTTCCCGTGCAGTCCGCCGCGGGCGGCTCGGACGGGCAGGTCGCGGGGTCTTCGCCCTCGACGGAATAGGTGAGTATGGTGTTTATCTCGCTCATCAGCTTATCCATGCCCTGCTTTGCCACAGTGAACGCCGCCATATTCTCGTTGGACATTACCTTGTCGTACGCCGAATGCATTTTCGCGGTGAGCTCCTTTACCTTTTCGGCGTTGTACTCGCCCTCGGGCTTGTCGGACTCCATTGCCAGATTTTGCCGAACGAGATTGAACTCGCCGATAAGATCCTGAAGCTCCGTGTCCGCGTCGTTCGCGTTTTTCGCGCTGATATACTCGATATATCTTTCGTCGGCCTGTACTACCTTTCCAAGCTCTCTTGCCGCTTCGATAACAGTCATAATGATTTCTCCTTTTAAACTATTTTTCCGACGAGCGCCCATTGGTACGCCCGCTCTATCTTAACGTCGACGAACCCGCCGATAAGCGATTTGTCGCCGTCAAAATCCACAATTACGTCCTGAGGGGTCTTTCCCGTGAGCAAATTCGGGTCTGTGCGCCCCTCCCCCTCGCAAAGCACGCGGAGGGTTTTTCCGACGTACTTTCCGTACATATCGCGCCCTATCTCGGACTGCACGTCGAGGAGCTCCCTGAACCACCCGCCCTTTTCCTCGGCGGATATCGGGTCGGGCATTTCGGCGGCTTTCGTTCCCTTGCGCGGGCTGTAAATGAACGTGTACAGCGAATCGAACCTCACCTCGCGGATAAGCGAGAGCGTTTCCTCGAAGTCCTCGCGCGTTTCCCCCGGGAAGCCCACGATAATATCCGAGGTGAGCGCCGCATCGGGGATCTTCTCCCGAATATATTTCGCAATTTTGAGATAATCCTCACGTGTGTAGCGGCGGTTCATGAGCCCGAGGATACGGCTGCTGCCCGACTGCACGGGGAGATGAAAGTGCCGCGTGACCTTTTCGCACTCGGCTATCGCGTCGATAAGCTCCCGCGTGGCGTCCTTGGGGTGGCTCGACATATAGCAGATACGGAACTCGCCGTCGAGAGCGTTCACCGCGCGCAGCAGCTCGGGAAAGCTCGTTCCGAGCTCCTTGCCGTAGGAGTTGACGTTCTGCCCGAGGAGAAGAAGCTCCCTTGCGCCGCCCGCTATCGCGGACCTTGCTTCGGCGAGGACGTCCTCGGGCTTTCGGGAGCGCTCCCGTCCGCGGACATACGGTACTATACAATATGTGCAGAAATTATTGCAGCCGTACATTATCGGTATGCTCGCTTTGAGGGCGCTCTCGCGGCGCAGCGGTATGCCCTCGGCGATAACCCCGTCCCCCTCGGGAATGCAGAACTCGCGCTTTTTTTCGGTCAATTGCCCGTAAACGAGCTCGGGGAGCGTGTGCAGCGCGTTCGTGCCGAACACCAGATCGACGTGCGGAAAGCTCCGCTTTATCCTCTTCACGATGTGCTCCTGCTGCACCATGCAGCCGCAGACGCCGATTATCACGTCGGGGTTGCGGCGCTTTTCGTGCTTTAACGCGCCGAGGTTGCCGAAAACCCTGTCCTCGGCGTTTTCGCGAACCGCGCAGGTGTTGAAGATGATGATATCCGCGCCCTCGGGAGTATCGGAAAAGCCGCAGCCCATTGCGGCTAACATTCCCTTTATCTTCTCGCCGTCGCTGACGTTCTGCTGACAGCCGAACGTGTGAACGTGCGCCGTCGGAGGGTTTTCGCGCTTGGCGTTCATTTCGGCGCATTTTTTTGCAAATTCGCGCTGCAACGCCATTTCCTCGGCAGTGATGTTTGTTGTCATAATACCTCTTATTTTACGATTTTTTGCCCCAAAAATACGGCAATTATACCGCAGACAAGACTTGCCAGAACATAAGCCGCGGCGGCGAGCTTTCCGTTATTTTCCAGTAAACTTTCGGTTTCGAGCGCGAACGTCGAGAACGTTGTAAAGCCGCCGCATATCCCCGTTTTCAGGAACAGCGCAAGCCGCTCGTTTTCGGGGAAGAGCTTCGCCGCGAGCGCCGTTATCAGCCCGATAGCGAAGCAGCCTATCACGTTTACCGCAAAGGTCTTTATCGGAAAACCCGACTTCATCTCGACGGGAACGAGCCCTGCGAGCCAGCGCAATACCGCGCCGACAAAGCCTCCCGCGCCCACAGCAAGACAATTGAGCATAGCGTTCACCTTTTCCGTATTTTATAGTTCTTTCGTTCGGCGAAGTGCTCGCAGTTCGGCGTTTTCGCGAAAACCGCTGCCGAAACGTCCGCGGCTCCCGCCTTGCGCAAAATCTCTCCGACGGCGGAAAGCGTGCTGCCCGTTGTCGAGACCTCGTCTATCAGCATTATCCGCTTGCCGCGCACTCTTATTTCCTTGTTGAGGAAAAAGCTGTGCAGCGCGTTTATGCGGCGCTTGTCCGCGGAGAGCGTCTTTTGCTCGCGCTTGTTCGCGACAGCCATGACCGCGTTCACCGTCGGTATGCCGATACGCATGGAAAGGCGCTCGGCGATAAGCTCCGACGAGGAAAAGCCGCGCTTGAGCACGCCCTCCCTGCCGTTCGGCACGGGCACGAGCATATCCGCGTTTACGTCCGCATCACGGAGCTTTTCGCTCAGCATCAGCGCAAAGGCGTCTGCGGGATAGACGAGACCGCCGTATTTCAGCATGAGCACCGCGTCGCGGGCTCTCCCCGAATAAAAGCAGCACGCGTAAAATTCCGAGATATTATCGGGCGGCGGCATTATCCCACGGGCGAACGGCAGGTACCTGTAACACTCGCCGCACCAGTAATCCATGGTGTCGAGCACCTCTCCGCAGAACGGACAGCGGTTCGGCGCGATCAGCGAAACGACGCGCCGAAAGCGCTCGTATGTTTTCAGCGATTTAAACAAAATGATCCTCCAGCATGGGCTTTAAGCAGGAAAAGCGCTCCGTTCTGCGGTCGTTGTACACCATGGCGCTTATCTTCGTCTCCGTTCCGATAACGATGAGCGTTTTCTTGGCGCGCGTCACCGCCGTATACAGCAAATTCCTGTACGACAGCCTGTCCATGCGGTTCGGCAGCGGCAGTATCACCGCGGGATATTCGCTGCCTTGGCTTTTGTGGACGGTTATCGCGTAAGCGTGCTCTATCTTTTTGAGCATATCGCCGTCGTAGAAGGCTTTTCTGCCCTCGAAATCTATCTCGCACTTCTGATTGACCTTATCGGTATCGAGAATTTTCCCGATGTCGCCGTTGAAGATGCCGTGCGATTTTTCCGCGCCGCGCCGCCATTCGACGTCGTAATCGTTCTTGGTCTGCATTATCTTGTCGCCGTCGCGGAAGAGCGTGTTGATAAACATCATCTCGCGCTTTGACTTAGACGGCGGGTTGAGGGCGAGCTGAAGCTCCTTGTTTACCGTGCCCGTGCCGACCGTGCCCATTCTCGACAGGCAAAGCACCTGAATATCGTCGAGAGGGTCGTAGCCGTACGCTTTCGGCAGCCGCGTTTTGCAGAGCTCTATCACGAGCCGCAGCGTGTTTTCCTCGGTGTCCGAGCGCATGAAAAAGAAGTCGTTCGCGCGGTCGTTCAGTTCGGGAAGCTCCCCGTGAATAATGGCGTGAGCGTTCGTTACGATAAGGCTCTTCGCAGCCTGACGGAATATCTCGGTGAGCTCGACCATGGGAACGCGCCCGCTGTCGATAAGGTCGCGCAGGATATTACCCGCGCCCACCGACGGGAGCTGATTGCTGTCGCCGACCATTATGAGCCGCGTGCCGCCCTTCAGCGCTTTAAGCAGCGAGGCGAACAGCATGGCGTCCACCATGGACATCTCGTCGATTATCACTGCGTCGCATTGCAGCGGGTTTTCCTCGTTGCGCTTGAAGGAATTGCCGCCCGCGAAATCGACCTCCAACAGCCTGTGGATGGTCTGCGCCTGCGCTCCCGTGAGGTCTGCCATGCGCTTTGCGGCTCTGCCCGTGGGGGCGGCGAGCTTTATCCTCATTCTGCGCTTTTTGAACAGCGCTATAATGCCGTTGAGAGTGGTCGTCTTTCCCGTGCCGGGACCGCCCGTAATGATAAACAGCCGATTATTCATGCAGCCGTTTATCGCCTCGAGCTGGAGCTTTTCGTACTCTATGCCGCGCTCCTCGGCAACGCCCGCTATTTCGGCGGAATAGTCCTCGTTTTCCTCGGCGGAGAGCTTTATCATCTCGGCAATTCTCTCGGCTATGTAGGTCTCGGCTCTGAAATACTCCGAAAGGTAGATGTAACGCGTATCGTAGATGTCGGAATCCACTATATCGCCCTGCTTTTCGACGAATTGCAGCGCCGCCGTGTACAGCTTTTCGCTTACGATGAGCTGCTGTGTAACGACGCTGCACAGGTCGCTCTCGCGCATACAGCAGTTGCCCTCGTCGGAGTTCTGCCTGAGCGCCCAGAGAATGCCCGCGAGCACGCGCTCCTCGCTGTCGGGCGGGAAGTCTATATCCCGGGCAATGCGCTCCGCGTCGGCGAATTTCAGCTCGATGCCGCTTGAGCACAAGCAGTACGGGTTGTCCTTTACCGCGCGTATAAGGTCGGTGCCGTAAGACTTCCAAGCCGAGGAGATGACGTACTGGGGTATCGAATATTTGGAAAAAAATGTCATCACCTTGCGCAAGCCCGTGATGTTGTGGAACTCCTGCCCGATGACTTTCGCGCGCTCGGGAGTTATCGTCTTGATAACGGAAAGCTGCATGGGGTCGTTTTCGAGAATTTCAAGCGTATTCTCTCCGAACGCGTCGACGATGCGCTTTGCCGCCGAGGGTCCCAGACCGCGTATCACGCCCGAGCCGAGGTACTTGCGTATCGCGTCGACATCCCGAGGCAGGGAGCGCTCGAAGATGTCCACCTTGAACTGCCTGCCGTATTTCGCTTTCGTGACGTACTCCCCGTACAGCGTGAGCCGCTCGCCCTCGCGCACGTCGCCCATATTGCCGACGGCGGTGAGCAGCGTGTTGTCAACGTTCATATCAAGCACAATATAGCCCGACTCCTCGTTGAAATACACCACGTCCTCAACGTCGCCCGTTACGCATATTAAATTATCTTGACTGTTGTCAACCGTCATTATTTCACCGACCCGTACCGCCGACCTCGCTTCCCGAAAGCTCCGAGCCGTCGACGATTATATATATTTTTCCGATAAACGGAGAGTGCCTTGCGTTCTCGATAAAATCGTCTATGTCCTCTTCGTTTTTTACGTAAACGTCAAATTCCCGCGAGGCGCCGTCCAAAAGCGCCTTTGCCAGCGAATGCAGAAGCGCCGCCAGCCCGAATATGGAAATGAACATAAGCCCGAACACGTACAAAAACTGCATATAAACGCCTCCTTTACGGCATTATATGCGGTTTCGGGCAAAATGACAGCGCTTATCTTCCGAGCAGAACGCAGTTCCAGCCCTCTTCGGTTTTGGAAGATATTTCCTTCCAGCCGTTTTCGGAGAGCGCCGTCTTTACCTCGCCGAGGCGCTCGTCGATCACGCCCGAGACGATAAGCCTGCCGCCGTCCTTGATAAAGCCCTTGAACAGCGGGCTCATCGCGATTATCACGTCCGCGACGATGTTCGCGCAGACGACGTCGTAGCCGCCGCCTATGCTTTCGCGGAGCTTTTCGTCCTCGATTATATTGCCGCAATATGCCTTGAAGCTTGCGAAATCGTTCTTTTCGAGGTTCTCCGAGGCGGTCTTTACGGCGTTCTCGAAGATATCGCATATCGCGGCGCTTTCCGCGCCGAGCAGCAGCGCCGCTATCGAGAGTATGCCGCTTCCGCAGCCGAGGTCGAGCACGCGCTCGCCGCCCTTTATCGTATCCTCGAGCGTCTCCATAACCATTTTGGTGGTGTGGTGCTGTCCCGTGCCGAACGTGGAGGCGGGGTCTATCTCGAGTATCTTGTCGCCGTCATTCGGCTCAACGTCCTCCCACGAGGGCTTTATGACAAGGCTCTTGCCGACCCTGAACGGCTTGTAGTATTTTTTCCAGTTGTTCGCCCAATCCTCTTCCCTGACGTTGGCGAGCGCCAGACGGATATTGCCGTAGTAGCCGTCGGAGTTGTTTGCCTTGTAGCTCTCCACCAAGCCGCGTATCGCCGCGAGGGTCTCGTGTCCTTGGGCGTTCTCGTGGACGTACAGCGTGATGTGCGGCTCGACGGTTTTCAGCCCCATAAGCTCGTCGTCGACGTAATCCCAGTTTGCGTTTTTGTCCGCGAGGAAGTCCTCGAAATCGGCGCTGTCCCGTATGATAAAACCGTTTATGCCGTACTCGGTCAGCGCGCCCGTTATCCCGTCTATCGCCTGCGACGAGGTGTATATATCAATTTGTATAAAGCTGTCCATTTTATCCTCCGAAAGCATAACTTTCCATTAAACAATCATATTTATTATACTACATATTGTAGAAAAAATCAAGGCATAAAATATATTTTGCGTGATTTTTTTGTATATTTTTCATAAAAATAAATACAAGCGAAAATGCTTTGTGCAATTTTTATAAAATGAAAAGCACCCGAATTTTTTGACGAAAAATGCCGAAAAGAATTTTCGGCGCTTCCGTCAATTGAAAATATTTTGCGTTCGTGTTACAATGAATTACACAAAGCGGCGCACTGCCCGCAAGCATTTTTCCGTTGACCCCAAGCATTCAGGATATACCCTCCTTGGAGCACATGAGAAAAAACAGAACGGAGGATATAAAATGAACAGATTTGACGACACCGCCCTGAAAAAGGAATTCGGCGCGATAATACGCGAAAGACGGACGAAAAAGCAGCTCACCCAAGAAAAGCTGTCGGAAATGACGGGGATAACCGTGGTATATCTGCGCGACCTCGAAAACGGAGTATACGCGGCGACGTGGGTCATATGGCTGAGGCTCTGTACGGTCCTCGAGCTTGACATACCGAAGTTTCAGAAGAAATATATCTGCCCTCAGCTTGCAAAAAGGGAGAAAACGCTGCGGCTTCATTAACGCAATGATCCCCCTGCTTACAGGGGGATCGCTCGTTATTTATGCCGATAAGATTACTTCTTGTTCCAGTCGTACAGCTTGCGGATCTCCGCGCCGACCTGCTCGAGCTGGTGCTCCGCCTCGATGCGGCGGCACGCGTTGAAGTGCAGTCTGCCCGTCTTGTTTTCATTTATCCATTTGGATGCGAAAGTGCCGTCCTGTATCTCTGTGAGTATCTTCTTCATTTCCTTCTTGGTCTCGTCTGTGATAAGGCGCTTGCCCGTCTCGTAGTCGCCGAACTCCGCGGTATCGGAAATGGAGTATCTCATCATCGAGAAGCCGCCCTTGTAGATGAGGTCGACGATGAGCTTCATCTCGTGGATGCACTCGAAATACGCGTTCTGGGGGTCGTAGCCTGCCTCGACGAGGGTCTCGAAGCCCGCCTTCATCAGAGCGGTAACACCGCCGCAGAGGACAGCCTGCTCGCCGAAGAGGTCGGTCTCGGTCTCCATTTTGAACGTAGTCTCGAGAACGCCCGCGCGCGCGCCGCCGATGCCCGCGGCGTATGCCAGACCCGTGTCGAGCGCTCTGCCCGTAGCGTCCTGATGTACGGCAACCAGACAAGGAACGCCCTTGCCCTCTACGTACTCGGAGCGAACGGTGTGACCCGGACCCTTGGGCGCTATCATGATAACGTCGACGTCCGCGGGGGGAACGATAAGCCCGAAGTGGATATTGAAGCCGTGCGCGAACATCAGCGTCTTGCCCGCCGAAAGGTTCGGGAGGATGCTCTCCTGATACAGCGCCTGCTGTTTCTCATCGTTGATGAGTATCATAATGACGTCCGCCTTTTTCGCTGCCTCGGCGGCGGTAGCCACCTCAAGACCCGCAGCCTCCGCGGTCGCCCAGCTCTTGGAGCCCTTGTACAGACCGACGATGACCTTAACGCCGCTGTCCTTGAGGTTCAGCGCGTGAGCGTGACCCTGCGAGCCGTAGCCGATGACAGCGACGGTCTTGCCGTCGAGAGCGGACAGATTGCAGTCCTCGGAATGATACATCTTTGCCATAATAATTTATCTCCTTCATACAATTTTATTTCGACGCCTTTTGGCGAGGATTTCCTAATTTTTCACGGTCACTTGACGGAAACAGCCTGCTCGCCCTTTTGTACGGCGATAGTGCCCGTGCGGACTATCTCCTTTATCCCGTAGGGACGGAGAAGCTCCTCGAAATTGTTGATATTCTGGGCGTTGTCCGACATTTCGATGGTGACGGAGCCCGCCGAGATATCCGATATTTTCCCGTGGAACAGCTCGCAGATGCTCAGCACCTCGGGGCGCTGCTTTGCCGTGCAGCTTATTTTTATCAGCACCAGCTCGCGGCTGACCATGCTCTCGGGAACGAGCGTTTTTACCTTTATAACGTCTATCAGCTTGTTGAGCTGCTTTTCTATCTGCTCGAGCGTGTAATCGCTGCCGTCCGCGACTATCGTTATTCTCGACACGTTCTCGTCGTCGGTAACGCCCACGGCGAGGCTGTCGATATTGAACCCGCGCCGCGCGAACAGACCCGCCACGCGCGCCAGCACGCCCGCGTGGTTCTCCACTAAAACGGAGATCGTATGCTTCATATCGCTGCCCTCCCGTTAAAGTATGGTCTTTTCAAGCTCGGGAACAGCCACCTCGAGCAGAAACGGCTTGTCCGATGAGATAAGCCTTTCGACGCCCTTGACCGCGCTCTCCTCGCTGTCCGCGAGCATATTTTCGATGCCGTAGGCGTCCGCGATTTTGCGGAAATCGGGACTGCCGTCGAGCGACACGCCGACGAGCCTGTTTTCGTAGCTGCGCTCCTGCACCTCGCGGACCATTCCGAGATAGCGGTTGCGCATTACGATGACCTTGACGTTTACACCGTGCTGCACCGCCGTCGCAAGCTCCATAAGCTGCATCTGAAACGAGCCGTCGCCGCACACGGCGATGACCTCCGCGGTCTTGTCCGCGCACTTCGCGCCGATAGCCGCGGGCAGCGAGTAGCCCATGGTCCCCATGCCGCCCGAGGTGAGAAATCTCCCCTGCTTCAGCGAGATGTTCGCCGCCGTCCATATCTGGTTCTGCCCGACGTCCGCGACGATGACCGAGCGCTCGGGAAGATATTTGTCAAGCGTCTGAATGAACCACTTAGGGTTGACATAGCCGCTTTCGGCGGGCTCGGGAGCGGCGTCGAAACGGAAACCGTCCAGCTTTTTGCGCCATTCCCCGTGGGAAAGCGGCTGCTCGAAAGCGTTCACCTGCTCCAGAAGCTGTTCGAGAACCAGCGTGATATCGCCGACGATAGGTATATTTGCCTCGATGTTCTTGCCTATCTCGGCGGGGTCGATATCGATATGCACCACCGTAAGGTCGCTGCGCTGCTCCATTGCCGCGATAGCGCGGTCGCCGACCCTCGCGCCGAGCAGAAACAGCGTATCGCAGCTGTTTACGGCGTTATTCGCGGCTTTTCTGCCGTGCATGCCGAGCATACCGTAATACAGGGGGCTGTCGGAGGGCATAGCCCCCAAGCCCATCATTGTCGAAACGACGGGGATATCGGCTTTTTCGGCGAGCGTTCTCATAAGCTCCGCGCCGTTCCCCGTGAACAGCCCGCCGCCCGCGCAGATAAGGGGCTTTTGCGCCTCTTTAAGCGCCGTTATCGCGCGCTTTATCTGATAGCCGTTGCCGCGCGAGCTCGGGCGGTAGGAGCGGATATCCACCGTTTCGGGGTACTCGAAATCTATCTCCGCCTGCTGCACGTCGAACGGCACGTCAATAAGCACGGGACCGCGCCTGCCCGTGCCCGCGATGTAAAACGCCCTCTTGAACGTCTCGGCGGTGTCCTCGGGGCGCTTCAGCAGGTAGCTGTGCTTTACGAACGGCTCAGCCGAGCCCGTTATGTCCGCCTCCTGGAACACGTCGCGCCCTATCTGCTCGGAGTTCACCTGACCCGTGATTATGACCATCGGCACGGAATCCATATACGCCGTGGCTATCGCGGTAATGAGGTTCAGCGCGCCCGGACCGCTCGTCGCGACGCAGACCGCGGGCTTTCCCGTGACGCGCGCGTATCCCGAGGCAGCGTGCCCCGCGTTGACCTCGTGCCGCACCAGAATGTGACATATTCCCGTTTTATATAATTCATCGTAGAAAGGACAAATCGCCGCGCCGGGGTAGCCGAAAAGCTCCGTTATCCCCTCCGCTTTCAGACACTCGGTCATTGCGTGGGCGACCGTCATACGTTCGCTGCTCAAATAAAACATCCTTTACAATAAAAATCGTTCACCTTTTATTATACCAAACCCGAGCCCCGTTGTCAAGCACGGTAATGAAAATTTAAGGGATTTTTCGGCAATTTTTTCCGTTTTTTGGCAAATTTACGGTGTGATGCAAATTAAGGGAGCGCGGCTCAGACCGCGCTCCCGAAAAATTTACTGATAGCTGTAGTTGAACGGATCGACGTAAGAGCCGTTTACGCGGACCTCAAAGTGCAGATGCGCGCCCGTCGACCAGCCCGTCGAGCCGACATAGCCCAGCACGTCGCCTATCTCCACGTGCTGACCCTCGTAGACGATGATGTCCTCCGCGTGAGCGTACAGCGTTGCGAGGTCGCCGCCGTGGCTTACGATGACGTAGTTTCCGTAGCCGCCGCCGCAGCCGCAGCTCCAGCTCTTGCCGTAGTTGTGACCGCAGTAGTTGACGACGGAAATTACCGTGCCCGACTGCGCCGCGTAGATATTCGAGCCCGCGATGCCGCCGCCGCTGATGTCGATGCCCTTATGGTTGCCGTTGCGCCAAGAATCGTAGCCGAAATAGGTGGTTATGCTCTGATACTTAGAATCCAGCGGCCACCTGAAGCCGTCGCCGTATTCTATCTCGTCGCCGTTGTTCGCCTGAGCCTGACGGATAAGCTCCTCTATCTCCTCGTTGAGCTGCTCAAGCGCCGCATTGCCCGCCGCCATATCTATGTACAGCCCGTCGATGCGGCTCTGCATCGCCTCGTTGTCGATAGACAGCCCGTAGAGGTAATCCTGCCTTTCGGCGGCATAATCCTCAAGGTCAGCCTTTTCAGCCTCGAGAGCCGTCTTTTCAGCCTCGAGAGCCGCCTGCTGCCTGCCGAGCTCCGCCTTGTCCTCCTCAAGCCTGTCGATATCGCTGTTGAGCTCCTCGATAAGGCGCTCCTGCTCCTTTATGGAGTCCATGAGCCGCTTCATAAATTCCATATTCTGCCCGCCGATGTTTTTCACGACGTCGGAATACATAAAGAAATCGTACCAGTCGTTGGAGCCGTTCAAAATCGGGATAGTACCCGAGGTATCGTTTATGTAAAGCGCCCTCGCGAGCTTCGCGAACTTTTTGAGGTTCTGCTTGTTCTGCTCGCGGAGATCCGCTATCTCGCCCTGCTTCCTTTCAATTTCGAGCTCCTTGTCGGCAATGTTTTCCTCCACGACCTTTATCTCGCGCTGCTTTTCCTCGATTGCCTCAATCTTAGCCGCGACAAGCTCGCTGTAGGTCGCTATCTCAGCGGTAACGCCGTCTATCTGCTCGGAAACGAGGTTCATAGCGTCCTCGTTCTCGGCGATGTCGCCCTCGAGATTGTTTATCTGTTCCTCGCGCTGTTGATTTTCAGCCTGTATCTGCTTTGCCCGCTCCTGAAGATCCTCAATGGAATCGCTTCCGCTCGCCCTTACGGGAGCGCCGTCCGCCAACAGGGAAACGGCAAGCGCCGCCGCGGCAAGTACCGCGCAGACCCTCGTCAAAGCCCCGCCCTTTATTTTTTTTATCCCCATGATCCCTCTCCGTTCATTTAACGCAAGACGCCGCAAAATCCCCCTGCGGGCGCCCGCAAAACTTCTTATACACTATTATTATACCTCTTTCGACAATGCTTGTCAAGGGGGGCACTCTGAAAATTATATGAAAACGGAGAACAGAAAATGCGCACAAATACCGCTTTTGCGAATTAAAAGTCCGTCTGCTCATCGACGGTTCCGTCCATGTACTCGATAACGGCTTTGTCGATAGTGACCTTTGTGATGGAATGATTGTAAAACATTTTTCCGAAATACTGTTCGACCGGCGAATACTCTCCCGGGTTCAGCGGACCCGTAAATTTTCCGACCGCTTCAAACGAATTTCTCACCGTACACGGAACCTTGTCATCGACAGCGTTGTAGGCGCTGAAAGTAAAGGTCACATATTTTATGACCTTGTTTCTTCTATTTTTGAAACCTACCCTGATATCCACGCCGCCCGCATGATCCACGCCCGAAACCATTTCCTCATATGCGCCCAAAGAATTAGCGCGTATCTGCATATGCCCGCAGCTCAGCCCTCTAATGCGCAGCGGCGGAGCGTTTTCGTCGATTTTACGATCTTCTTTTCGCATAAACATAACCAGCAAAACCCCCAGAACAGTACCAATAACAGTACTAATAATAAGGATGAGACCAATTGACACCTTATTCCTCCCCTTTCCGTGGCAGTACTAAATCAGTAATCTGTAAATATTATAATACGAGTTTTGAGTTTTGTCAATATGTTTTTCCGATATTCAGAAATTTTTGTCACATAAATACTCATTCCTCGTTTAAAATTACAACGAGGTGATATTATGGATTTCGGAAAAAAATTGAAATATATTCTGGAGTTTGAGGACATAAAGCAAAAGGATTTTGCCAATGTGCTTCATTTATCCCCGTCGACCCTGAACGGATATCTCAACTACGGGCGGCAGCCCGACTTTGAGATTGTCAAACGTATGGCGGCGGTTCTCAGGGTTTCCACCGATTATCTGCTCGACTACAACAGCAAGGAGAACGAGCCGCCCATATCAATGAGGGAGCTTGCGCACCTGACTAACCTCCGCGCACTTGACAAGGATGACCGGGAAATTATTTACAAATTGACGGAAAAAATCGCGAAAAAATAGCTTCCTTTTATTGACAGAATGTTCCACATTATGGTAAACCGCATTACAGAGCCGCAATCGGCAGCTTTTCAATTTGTGCATTTTGCACAATGATATTTTTACGGCAAAACATTTCTTTTAGACCTCAAAAGTGCAGTAAAAAAATTTCCGTGTTGCAGCGTCATTTGCGGATAAATGCCGTTTTTTGTTGATAATTCATAAATTTCCGCGAAAATATCATAAAAAATCTACAAAATTCCGCAATCGCCTTGAAAAATATAAAAAAATTTCTTGCAAAATCGCCCGCGCTATTGTATAATAATAGTGTAGGTAATTTTTTGCTTATGAAATTTTTTTGAGGAGGATTTTTAACAATGGCGTTAAAAAATCAGTATCTGGCAGACCTGCTGGAAACAGTTAAGAAAAGAAACCCCGGCGAGCCCGAGTTCATTCAGGCTGTGACCGAGGTGTTTGAGACGCTCCAGCCCGTCGTTGAAAAGCGCCCCGACCTCGTTGAGGCAGGCGTTTTCGAGCGCATCGTCGAACCCGAGAGACAGATAATTTTCCGCGTTCCGTGGGTGGACGACAAGGGCAAGGTGCAAGTGAACCGCGGCTTCCGTATTCAGTTCAACTCCGCGATTGGTCCGTACAAGGGCGGCTTAAGACTGCACCCCTCCGTTTATATGGGAATTATAAAGTTCCTCGGCTTCGAGCAGATCTTCAAGAACTCGCTCACCACGCTGCCGATGGGCGGCGCTAAGGGCGGCTCGGACTTCGACCCCAAGGGCAAGAGCGACGGCGAGGTCATGCGCTTCTGCCAGAGCTTCATGACGGAGCTTTGCAGGCACATCGGTCCCGACTGCGACGTTCCCGCGGGCGACATCGGAACGGGCGGCCGCGAAATCGGCTATATGTTCGGGCAGTACAAGCGCATCCGCAACGAGTTCACGGGCGTGCTTACGGGCAAGGGCTTGACCTACGGCGGCTCCCTTGCGAGAACCGAGGCGACGGGCTTCGGTCTGTGCTACTTCACAGACGAAATGCTCAAAGCCAACGGCAAGAGCTTTAACGGGCAGACGGTCGTTATCTCGGGCTCGGGCAACGTCGCTATCTACGCGACCAAGAAGGCGACCGAGCTCGGCGGAAAGGTCGTTGCGCTGTCCGACTCCAACGGATACATTCACGACCCCGACGGCATCGAGCTTGACCTTGTAAAGCAAATCAAGGAGGTCGAGCGCGGACGCATCAAGGAATACGTTTCCAGAACCTCGCACAAGAACGCGACCTACACAGACGGCTGCAAGGGCATCTGGACGATAAAGTGCGACATCGCTCTCCCGTGCGCGACGCAGAACGAGATCGACAAGGAAAGCGCGGAGGCTCTCGCGAAGAACGGCTGCTACGCCGTTGCGGAGGGCGCGAATATGCCGTCCACGCCCGAGGCTATCGAGGTTTATTTCGCGAACAAAATGCTCTACGGCCCCGCAAAGGCTGCGAACGCGGGCGGCGT
The DNA here is from genome assembly GCA_023664705.1 of Lachnospiraceae bacterium. Taxonomy (GTDB): domain Bacteria; phylum Bacillota; class Clostridia; order Oscillospirales; family Ruminococcaceae; genus CAG-115. The sequence continues at coordinate 84,101 of JAMPFE010000006.1, forward strand.
TGCGACCTCGGGTCTCGAGATGAGCCAGAACTCCATGCGCTACAGCTGGACGTTCGAGGAGGTCGACGAAAAGCTCCACAACATCATGATAGAGATATTCAAGCAGTGCGACAACGCCTCCAAGGAATACGGCATGCCCGGGAACTACATGGCGGGCGCGAACATCGCGGGCTTCCTGAAGGTTGCCGAGGCGATGAAGGCGCAGGGGGTTGTATAGTCGTTAGTTTTTAGCGATTAGTGGTTAGTTAAAGCGGAGAGGGGAACCTCTCCGCTTTTTTGTTGCCCTATTTTTAACGCAAAAAACCCACCGCTTTCGCGGTGGGTTTAAATCATTCGTTAAAACGATTTGCTTGCTTTGTCGGCAATTACTTTCTCTTCTTGGAGATTACAACTGCCGCCGCTGCTGCTGCCAGAACTACGGGAGCTACTGCAACCGCTACGCCAGTGCCGGGGTTAGAATCGTCGCCCTTGTTGGTGGTGCCGGAAGGAGTAGGATCCGAAGAAGTAGGATTGCTGGTAGGATCAGATACTACGCCGCCGTTGCTAGCTTCCTTGTTAGCCGCAAAGGTAATCTTTACGAGCTTAGCATTGTAGTTGTCCTTGTTTGCAACGTCCTTGCCGTCCTTGAACATAGAGTTACGATCAGCAGTGCCATAAACCTGATTGTTCGTATTCGCCTCAAGAGGGTCGCCACCAAACGAACCTACACCCTGCTGCAGAACATAAAGGTTCTCATAGTTGAGGTTGAACTGCATAATGAACGAGTTGTAGAAGTTGGTGTTGCCGGCAGTCCAAGTCAAGCCCGCGGGGAATTCAAGCTGGAGCTCCTTAGCCGAAGGGCTGGTAGCCTTGTTGGTAAGCTGCAGAGGCAGATTTACAAGACCGGAAGCGCCTCTCCAGATGATGTAAGGATTAAATACGTCCTGCGGACGGATGTCTTTATCAAACTCGAAAGTAACAGTACCACCGTTGTTGAGGTTCTCAAGAACCTTGTTCTGCGCGGTGCCGAGACCAACGTAAACATTTACGTTGCTGGAAGTAATCGGACCACCGTTGGTTGACTGAGTAACGCCGGTTTTGAAGTAGTTCTGGTTAGTCTTAGTCTCGTCTACGGGATCCTTTATGTTCGTCGCAGCAACCTTGGTGAAATCGGTGATTGCCATATTGCCGACCTGCATGTTCGTTGCCCAAGGAAGCACAGCGGTACCTTCAACAGCGAGGAAGTTCTTCATAATCGTGTCGCCGCTCTTATTCAGAAGCGCCTCAAGATCCAAATTCGTCCACGCGCTCGTCGAACCGCTAGCGCCGCTAACGTTCCAATTAAGTCCGGACGCCGTTGCAACCGCTTCCCATGCCTTCTTGGAAAGGTCAAGCGTAAAGCTCACCTCGATAGTGCAATCCTCGGTCTTGATTTCCTCCAAAGTTTTGCTTGCGCTAAGACCAAGCGAAACCTGTGCCGCCTGAGGACCCGTAACTTTATAATTAACTGCTGTGCCGTCAGGATCCTTCAAGGTATCCTTGTTAATATTGCCAAAGTTCGCTGTAGCGCTGCCCTTTCTCTCCCTATCCGGAGCAGTAACAGGCAAACCGCCGGACAAACTTACATCTTCACCCTTGCCGACAACGTTAACCTTCAAGGTAACATTGTTCATTTTAATGTCATCAATCAAGTTCTTTGTCGTTGTACCCTCGGTCCACGTAATATTATTCTTAACCGCGAGACCCAAAGCCAAATTATTGTAGGGGTTAACGGAATCGTTCTCCGAACCGAACGCCAAGATCGTTTTCTCGTTTTGAGCAACTACATTAGAGCCGCTTGTTACCCACTTAACAAGAGCAAGACCGTTGGTTATACCAGCATCAACCGCTATAATATCCTTCGGAGTAGTTGTCTTGCTGGTAGCTGCGGTAATACCTCCATTATCTAGCCACGAATACTGACCTGCTGCCTGCGACCCAGCCGTATCTTGAATGGTTCCTATGTTCAACGAGGTCGCGTCGTACTTCAACGCAGGAACCCTAGCAGTGGTGTTCAAATCGGCGTTGTCTACATCGGGAGCCAAAAGATTTGCAAGAGCAGTGCTGGTCAAACCGCTGATCGTCGCGGTAATATCTGCGCTGTATCTGCCCTCGGTCGTGGTTGTATAAGTACCGGGAACAAGCACGAGCTTAGTGTCGCTCGACGCGGTTGCGGTCGCATCGTCTGCCATAGCTGCGGAAGCCATAGCGGTCAATGCAAGAACGCCGGCAGTAGAAGCTGCCAAAATTTTCTTTAACATTCTAAATTTCCTCCAATGTTCAAAATTTACTACTCGTTTAACCCAAGCCCTTTATCCGCAGAAAGACTTTCTCCGCGCGACCGCCAACGAGTTTAAGCCGCCGCCGCTTTGAAGCCCCCCCTTTGCTCTGCAAAACCGGGACTTTGTTCAGACCTTTTCGGTCTGTAATCATTATATCTCAAACAAATAATTTTGTCAAGTGTCTTTTTAAAAAAATTCGGCGCTTCGGGCGTTTTCGGGCATTTTTCGGGGCAATTTTAAGGCTTTTTCGGGGCAAAAACGGTCGAGTTTCACCACACCTTTTACAAACTTTTTAACAAATTTTTATTTTTATTAGTGAATATTTAACAAATTTTCAACATTTTAAAAAATTTACCACATAATTTATTCAACAACGCCCTGTTTTTTGTGCATTTCTTCTTAAATTCTATTGACATATTTTTTTCAACGTGCTATAATTAAAGTAGAAAACAATGCGTTACCTTATTATAATAGAGAGGTCATTTTTATGTATCACTGCAATGTGCGTTTTTATTTTATCGGCAGCCGCCGGGAGGTTTTCGACGTTATAAGGGCGTTTGAGCCCCCCGAGAAGTTTGAATACGACTTTTACGAAAGCGAGGCTCCCGAGCCCGAGCGGATAAAAACCGCGGACGTAATCGTAACGGATATCGCGGATTTCGACGTTTTCGTCAACGTCAAGAAGAACGTCGAGTTTATCCTCCTCGTAAACGGCGGCGCGGAGCTGTACGCGGGGCTGCCCGATTACGTCGACGACGTGTGGGAGCTCCCGATGTCCCCCGAGGAGATAAAGTTCCGTTTCGCGCGCTGCCAGCGGAAATACGTCTACGAGGTGGAGTGCTGGCAGACGCGGCAGTTTCTCAACGCCACCATTGACAACATACCGAGCCTTGTGTGGTTCAAGACAAAGGACGGCGTTCATACCAAGGTCAACAAAAGCTTCTGCGAGACCGTCGGCAAAACCAAGCAGCAGGTCGAGGGACAGCGCCACGCCTACATCTGGGACGTCGAGGAGGACGACCCCGCCTGCATCGAATCCGAGCGCATCGTCATGGAGACGGGCAAGACCGCCGTCTCCGAGGAGCGTGTAAAATCGGGCGACGAATATAAGCTCCTCGAGACCTACAAATCGCCGCTTTACAACGTGGACGGCTCCGTTATGGGAACGGTCGGCGTCGCTATCGACATCACCAAGGAGCGCGCCTACGAGGAGGATCTTGTAAAAAAGAACGCGGCGCTCGAAAAGGTCTTCACCTCGATAGACTGCGGCGTGCTCTGCCATTCCCTCGACGGAAAGCGCATAATCAGCGCGAACGACGCGGCTCTGAAAATTCTCGGCTACAAATCCGTTGACGAGCTTTTGTCGGACGGCTTCAATATGGTCGCGATGTCAGTCCTCGACGAGGATAAGCCCATGCTCCGCGAGCGCATAAAAACGCTCAAAAACGAAAACGACAGCATAAGCGTGGAATACGGCGTAAAGCACGAAAACGGCGATATTCTGCACATTATGGGCAACGTCAAAATGCTCAAAGCCAACGGCGAGCTTTTCTACCAGCGCTTTTTGCTCGATGTCACCGAGCAGAAGGAGCGCGAGCGCGAAAACGAACGGCATCAGGCGGAGCTTATCCAAGCGCTCGGCTCCGATTATAACCTCATCTGCTTTTTCGACGTCGAAAGCGGCGAGGGGCAGACTCTGCGCACCCACGACTGCGAGCATCATGTGCTAAGCCGTATCTTCAGCGGCGACCTCGACCTCAAATTCAGCATGGAAAAATACATCGGCGAATGCGTCTACTCCGAGGACCGGGAGCTGCTGAGAAGCTCTCTCTCAAAAGAGATGCTCGTCAAGGAGCTTTCCGTCAAGGAGACCTTCCACGTCAACTACCGCACCATGTGCAACGGCTCCCTGCGCTATTTCCAGATGAAGGCGGTCCGCGCGGGCGAGTGGTCGGACGAAAAGGGCGCCGTGCTCGGCTTCCGAAGCGTCGACGACGAGATACGCGCCGAAATGGAGAAAAAGGAGCTGCTCGAAAGCGCCCTTATGCAGGCAAACCGCGCCAACAAAGCAAAGAGCGTGTTCCTGTCGAATATGTCCCACGATATCCGCACCCCCATGAACGCGATAGTCGGTTTCACCTCGCTCGCTATCTCGCATATCGACCAGAAGGAGCGCGTCGAGGAGTACCTCAAGAAGATATCGACCTCGGGCAGTCACCTGCTCAGCCTCATCAACGACGTCCTCGATATGAGCCGCATCGAAAGCGGCAAAATGCACCTCGAGGAAAAGCCGTGCAGCCTGCCCGAGATACTCCACGGTCTGCGCAGCATCCTGCAGGCGGATATCAACGCAAAGCAGCTCGAGCTGTCAATCGACACCATAAACGTATACAACGAGAATATCGTCTGCGATAAGCTGCGGCTCAACCAGGTGCTGTTAAATCTGCTCAGCAACGCCGTTAAGTACACGGGCGCGGGCGGAAAGATAACCGTGCGCATCGCCGAGATAGCGGGCGCCCCCGAGGGCTCCGCAAACTACGAGTTCACGATAAAGGACACGGGCATCGGCATGAGCCCCGAGTTTGTCGAGCATATCTTCGAGCCGTTCGAACGCGAGCGCAATTCCACCATAAGCGGCATACAGGGCACGGGTCTCGGAATGGCGATAACGAAAAACATCGTAGATATGATGAACGGCACTATCGAGGTAACGAGCGAGCAGAACGTCGGCACGGAGTGCAGAGTGTCGTTCATGTTCAAGCTGAACGAGGAAGCCAAGCAGCCCGAGGTCATCGCCGAGTTCAAGGATCAGCGCGCGCTCGTCATCGACGACGATTTCAACACCTGCGACAGCGTTTCGTATATGCTCCAGCAGCTCGGTCTGCGCGCCGAGTGGACGCTTTCGGGCAAGGAGGCTGTTCTCAGAACGCGCCACGCCTGCTCTCGCGGCGATAATTACGGCGTCTACATCGTCGACTGCTTCCTGCCCGATATGAACGGCATCGAGGTAGTCCGCCGCATACGCAAAGAAACGGACGACAACGTTCCCGTAATAGTGCTCACGGCATACGACTGGTCGGAATTCGAGGAAGAGGCTCGCGCGGCGGGCGTTTCGGCATTCTGCAGCAAGCCGCTGTTCCTGTCCGAGCTCAGGAAATGCCTCGGCGAGATAGTCAGCGCAAAGGCTTCGGAGGAGGAAAATCTCCCCGAAAAAACGCGCTCGGGAAGAATACTCCTCGCCGAAGACAACGAACTGAACCAGGAAATAGCCGTGGAGATACTCTCGGAGGGCGGTTTCGATGTAGAGGTCGCCGAAAACGGCAGCGTCGCCGTTGATATGCTCTCGCGCTCGAAGCCCGGCTATTACAAGCTGATACTTATGGACGTACAGATGCCCGTAATGAACGGCTACGACGCGACGCGCAAAATACGCGCCCTCGAAAACAAGGCGCTCGCGGATATACCGATACTCGCCATGACCGCAAACGCGTTCGAGGAGGACAAACAGCAGGCGCTCGACTGCGGAATGAACGGACACGTCGCAAAGCCGATAAACATCAAGCAGCTTTTTGAAACGCTGGATATGATGCTGAACAAATGATAAAATGATTTAAAGCCCCATAAGCGTATGGGGCTTTTGATTTATTTGAATTTCTGTATAATATTCATCAGCACGCCCACGCCCACGGACAGCACCAAGCTCAGCGCTATCGGGAACCATACGTTCGCGAGCGGCAGACCGTTCGCCGCCTCGCCGAGGTTCATTCCGTAAAAGCTGAACACTATCGTCGGCATCGTGAGGATTATCGTAATGGTCGTCATGCGCTTCATTATTATATTAAGGTTGTTTGAGATAATGCTCGCGAACGTGTCCATGGTGCCGTTGAGGATGTTCGAGTAGATATTTGTCATCTCGATAGCCTGCTTTACCTCGATAAGCACGTCGTCAAGCAAATCCTGATCCTCCTCGTAGAGCTTCAGATACCGCCCGCGCATCAGCTTTTCGAGCACGGTCTCGTTGGATTTCAGCGAGGTGGAAAAATATACCAGCGACTTCTCCAGCCCGAGCAGCTGAATAAGCCCCTTGTTCTTCATCGAAAGGTACATCTTCCCCTCGACGTAGTTCGACAGCTTGTCTATCTGCTTGAGGTACTGCAAATACCGCGCGGCGATGCGCAGCAGTATCGTAAACACGAACCTCGTCCTAAGCTTCGGCTGCACGCCCTTGACAACGCCCTTTGAAAGCTCGTCGAGCACGGCGTTCTCCTTCGCGCTCACGGTAATGACGTTCTTGTCGGTGATGATTATCGACATAGGCGTCGTGTAGTATTGCAGGGTATCGTCCTGCTCCTGCTGCTCCGCGACGGGATAGTCTACGACGATCAGCGTAACGCCGTCGTCGCTCTCGATACGGGAGGGCTCCTCCTCGTCCAGCGCGGCGCGGATATAATCGCGGTCGATGCCCATATCGTCCTCGATATCGGATATCTCCGTCTCGGTCGGGTTTATCAGCGATATCCAGCAGCCCGCCTCGGCGCTCTCCGTCTCGCGTATCCTGCCCTCTATGCTCCTGTAATAATTTACCAACAGCTTCACTCCTCCGCTTTACGCGGAAAAGCACGCCAAAGCCGCATGCGCGTTTTCCGCGGTATTATTCCGACTTCGGCAACTGCCCGGGTCAGCGCTCATGTTCTCGGCTCCTTTCGATATAAATTATATAAATTATTTTCAACCCTATAATTATAACACATTCTGCGAAAAAATGCAAGCGTTTTCAACAAAAAAATCACTTTGTCTTTCTGTTATTGTACTTAAACATCGCAAACGCCGCGCCGATTATGATAAAATAGCCGACAAAGCTCCACACGTCGGGTATCTGCCCCATTACGGCAAATCCCAGCGCCGCCGCGAAAATTATCTGCGAGTAGTCGTATATCGAGACCTCCCGCGCGGGCGCACGGGAATACGCCGCGGTTATCGCGAACTGCCCTCCCGCCGCGGCGGCGCCCGCGCCAAGCAGGCAGAGCAGCTGCCCCCAAGTCATCGGCGAGTACCCGAAAAGCATCACGGGAAGCGTGCAGAGCGTTGAAAACGCGCTGAAAAAGAACACGATATAATAGCCCTTTGTGCCGCCGCCCGTCAGCTTTCTCACGAACGTATACGCCAGCCCCGCGCACGCTCCCCCGAGAAATCCCGCGCAGGACGGCAGCAGGTCGGCGTTGTGAAAGCTCGGCTTCAGCACGAACATCGCCCCGAAAAACGCCGTTAGTACGCAGACCGTCTGCCACCTGTCGGGGCGCTCCCCGAGCAGAGCCGCCGAAAAAATCACCGCAAAAAACGGCGACATCTTGTTCAGCAGCGACGCGTCCGCGACCGCCAGCCTCGACAGCGCGTAGAAATTCCCGAACATTCCCAGCAGCCCGAACAGCGACCGCAGCAGGATATCGGCGCGCTCGCCCTTTTTCGGCAGTATGTAGTGGCGGTTCTTTATCATGGCGCCGCTCGCGATGAGCATCGCGAAAAGGTTGCGGAAAAACATTTTCTGCACCACGGGAACGTCCCCCGAAAGCGACACGAACATATTCATCACCGCGAAAAAAAACGCCGACAGTATTATCAGCAGAACGGCTCTGCGCTTGTTGCTCTCCATATCAACTCTCCAGCAGCTTTATAAGATACGGCAGCGCCCGCTCGAAATTCACGCCGTAAAACGGTCTGTCGGGATCCGCGGCGGTAAGCCGCGCCGCCTCCCCGACGAACTCAACGGCGACCTCAAGCGCCCTTTCAAAGCCCTTTTCGCGGAGTATCGCGCTCAGCAGCGCCGACGAGAAAATATCCCCCGTGCCGCTGCAGCGAACGTCCCGTCTCTGCGCGTAAGCCTCGAGGAGCTCCCCCCCGCAAAGCGCCGCGCAGCCTATCTCGTCTCCGCGCTGAATACCCGTTATCACGACCGTCTCCGCGCCCAACTCCGACAGCCCCCTCAGCAGCCCGCGGAGCTCCTCTTCGTCGGGGTCGTTGCTGTACGCCCTGCCAAGCAGCATATAAGCCTCGGTAAGGTTCGGCGTGATGATGTCCGCGTGCGCGCACAGCCCCCGCATTTTCTCGGCATACTGCGGCGTTATCTGCGAGTACAGCCTGCCGTAGTCCCCCATTACGGGGTCGACGAACACAAGCGTTTTCTCTCTGCGGAATTCGCGGATAAAGCCCTCTATAAGCGACATCTGGGAAATACTGGCAATATACCCCGTCGATATCGCGTCAAACGCTATCCCGTGAACGCCGAGCTGCCCGCATATTTTCGGTATATCCTCCGTCAAGTCGCGCGAATAAAAGCTCGGAAAGCCCGTGTGATTGGACAGCACTGCCGTCGGGATGCCGCAGCACTCTATCCCCGCCGCCGAGATTATCGGCAGCGCAACGGTAAGGCTGCACTTCCCCACGCAGGAAAAGTCCTGTATTGTAGCAATTCTCTTCATTCCCTTGCCCCCGCCGCGCAATTACAGCACGTGCGCCCGAAAATTCTTCATAACGCCCGTTTTCTCTATCATCCGCATAAGCACAGTCCCGACGCACAAGCCGAACGCGCCCTGCAAAGCGTTCCCGAAAACGCCCTCCAATGCCCCCGCAAAGCCGTACCCGAGGGGGAGCGCCTCGTACAGATAGTACCCGCAAATCATTATCACTTCGGCAGCCAGACCGCCCGCGGCAAACCCGAGCGCTCTCGTCCGCCCCTCCCTTTTCGGGAACGCGCGCATTATCAGCGCCGCCGTCATTGCCATAAGCCCCTTGACGAAAAACGTCCCCGGAACATACTGAGCATACCCCATTAAATCGACGAGCGCCGAGCCAATCCCCGCCGCCGCGAACCCGTACACGGGACCCAGCGTCCAAGCCGCGATAAGTATAAAGCAGTCGCCGAAATGCACGTACCCTCCCGTCGGGGTCGGCACCTGTATAAGCTTTGTCGCCGCGAAAATAAGCGCCGCGAACATCGCCGCAAAGCAAAGCCTCGTCAGCCTTGCGCGAGCCGTCCTTTTCTCTTTGTTCATATGATCGTCTCCTTTATTTGACCGTTTCCGCCTTCTCATCGGCAAAATACACGCTCTCGCGCCGCCTGAGCCGCCGCCATATCACGATATAGCAGATAATATGCACCAGCAGCGTTATCCCCCACGACATCGGGTACGAAAGATAAATGGCATGCGGCGTATGGTATTCGGGTATTTGAAACACGGTGGCTATCCACAGTATGCGCAGCCCGCACGCCCCCAGCAGCGACACTATCATCGGCATTATCGAATATCCCAGCCCGCGCAGCATGCCCACCATAACGTCCATAGCGCCGCAGAGCGCGTACGTCGTCGCGATAACGGAAAGCCTTGCCATTCCCGCGTTTACGACCTCAACGCTGTTTTCGCTGTTGGTATATATTCCCAGCAGCGGTCTGCCGAGCATAAACGCCGTCCACCCGAAAATCAGCCCCGTAACGGAAACGCACAGCAGCGAGCACGCGAGTATCCTCGGTATCCGCGAGTACTTTTTCGCGCCCACATGCTGCCCCGTAAACGAGATAGCCGCCTGATGAAACGTGTTCATCGCCATATAAATGAAGCCCTCCACGGAGGACGCCGCGGAATTTCCCGAGACCACGGTATCGCCGAAAAGGTTGACGGACGACTGTATAACGACGTTTGACAGCGAAAAAACCGTCCCTTGGAACCCCGCGGGCAGCCCGACCCTCATCACGGAAAACAATATGCGCCTGCGTATTTTCAGCTGCTTCAGCTCGAGATGAATTTCGGTATTGTCCTTGATAAGGCACCTCACGGTCAGCCCCGCCGAAACGCACTGCGAAAGCACGGTCGCCAGCGCGACGCCCGCAACGTCCATTTTCAGCGCGATAACGAACAGCAGATTAAGCAGCACGTTGATAACGCCCGCCGCCGTCAAAAAGTAGAGCGGGCGCTTTGTGTCGCCCACGGCGCGCAGTATAGCGCCGCCGAAGTTGTACACCATCATCGCGGGCATCCCGAGGAAGTATATGCGCAGATACATTACCGCAAGCGGGAGCTGATTTTCGGTGGCGTTCATAAGTATCAGCATCTGCGGCGCGAGGATAAAGCCGACCACCGCGAGCAGCGCGCCGCTTATCACGGACAGCAGCATCGAGGTATGAACGGTGTCATGCATATCGGATGCGGAGCTCGCCCCGTGAGCGCGCGCCGCGATAACGTTCACGCCGACGGACAGCCCCACGAACAGGTTCGTGAACAGGTTGATGAGCGAGGACGTAGAGCCTACCGCGCCCATTGAGATATCCCCCGCGAAGCGCCCGACGACGATAACGTCGGCGGCATTGAACAGCAGCTGCAAAACGCCCGAAGCCATAAGCGGCAGCGAAAACAGCAGGAGCTTTTTGAGCACAGACCCGCTGCACATATCCATTTGGTATTGTTTAGCCAAAGCCATCTCTCTTTTCTATGTAACGTTCGTTATTTTATCGCAAAAACCACATCTATAATTATACCACTTTCCCCAAAAACATTCAATCCGCAAAAGTTGTCAAAATTACACAAATTTTTCAACGAAATTTTTAAAAATTTAAGGACAATGCCGAAATAGTCCCGACTAACCCAAAAAATCCGCAAATCCTCTTGACTTTAAAAGGAAAAAGGTTTATGATAGATATGGTTAGACGATGCTAACCTATTTTTCAACAGCGGGGTTAGATTATTCTAACCCGATACGGAGGAATGTCTTATGATGCCGCTGACACTTGCGGACGCGGGAGAGGAATGTATGATAAAGAAGGTCGGCGGGAATCCCGAGGTCAAAAAGTTTCTGGAAAATCTCGGATTCGTGGTCGGCGGGTCGGTAACGATAGTCAGCGAAATAAGCGGCAACGTTATCGTAAACGTCAAGGAGTCCCGCGTCGCCGTTTCAAAGGAAATGGCACAAAAAATCATGGTATAGAATTACATATCGCGAACAGGAGGAAAAGCTATGGCAACATTACGCAGCGCCAAGATCGGCGAGACCGTCACGGTGAAAAAGCTCAACGGCGAGGGCGCGGTCAAGCGCAGAATAATGGATATGGGCATCACCAAGGGCACAGAGGTGTATATCCGCAAGGTAGCGCCGCTCGGCGACCCTATCGAGGTAACGGTCCGCGGCTACGAGCTGTCCCTGAGAAAACAGGACGCCGAAATGGTGGAGATTTGACCGAAAGGCTCGCATATCCGTTAGCTTCAACTAACGAAATCGGCTTGAATTAACAAGAGAGGAGAACATTGCAAATGGAGATCAAAATAGCGCTTGCCGGCAACCCCAACGCAGGCAAGACCACGCTTTTCAACGCGCTTACGGGCTCAAACCAGTTCGTCGGGAACTGGCCGGGCGTCACAGTTGAAAAGAAAGAGGGCAGGCTCAAGGGTGACAAGGACGTCGTAATAACCGACCTGCCCGGTATATATTCGCTGTCGCCGTACACGCTCGAGGAGGTAGTCGCGAGAAATTACCTCATCAACGAGCGCCCCAACGCGATATTGAACATCATCGACGGCACCAACCTCGAGCGCAACCTCTACCTCACCACGCAGCTCGCGGAGCTCGGCATTCCGATGGTAGTCGCGATAAACATGATGGACGTCGTCAACAAAAACGGCGACAAAATTAATCTCGAGCAGCTCTCGGCAAGGCTCGGCTGCAAGGTCTGCGAGATATCCGCGCTTAAAGGCACGGGCATTACCGAGGCGGCGAAAGCGGCTGTCGAGGCGGCGCAGTCCGCAAAGCCCTCGATACCGCAGCACAGCTTCTGCGGCAGCGTAGAGCACGCTCTCGCGCATATCGAGGAGGCGTTCCTCCACGACAAGCCCGCCGAGCAGCAGCGCTGGTACGCTGTCAAGATATTCGAGCGCGACGACAAGGTGCTCGAAATGCTCAATATCCCCGCCGATACGCTCAAGCATATCGAGGAGGACATCAAGGCCTGCGAGACCGAAATGGACGACGACGCGGAAAGCATCATCACCAACGAGCGCTATCTTTACATAGCCGAGGTCATCAAGGAGTGCTACAAGAAAAAGAACAAGGGCGCGGCTACCGTTTCGGACAAGATAGACCGTATCGTCACCAACCGTTGGCTGGCGCTGCCGATATTCGCGCTTGTCATGGTCATCGTTTATTACGTTTCGGTAACGTCCGTCGGCACTCTGCTGACCGACTGGACCAACGACGGACTTTTCGGCGACGGCTGGCATCTGTTCGGCATCGGCACGGGCGATTTTGAAGCCGCTCAGGACGATTACGCCGCCGAGAACATCTTCACGGAGGACGTCGTTTCAACGGTTCAGAGAGCCGTCGACGCCGAGGTCATCGGCGCGGAGGACGTCATGGGCGCTATCGAGGACGGCAGCTTCGGCGACTTCGACGAGGCTTACGGCTCTTACGGCGAGGAGTTGACCGAGCAGGGCTTCGATATATCCGAAATGGTCGACGAACCCATGGAGGCTCTCGGCGAGGAGATAGACCCCGCGGATTACGGCGTTTGGGTACCCGGTATCCCCGTCCTTATTGAAACCGGTTTGGATAACATAAACTGCGTGGAGTGGCTCAAGAGCCTTATCCTCGACGGCATTGTAGGCGGCGTCGGCGCTGTTCTCGGCTTTGTTCCGCAGATGCTGGTATTGTTCATCTTCTTGGCGTTCTTAGAGGCGTGCGGCTATATGGCGCGTATCGCGTTCGTAATGGACAGGATTTTCCGCCGTTTCGGTCTCTCGGGAAAGAGCTTTATCCCCATGCTTATCGGCACGGGCTGCGGCGTTCCCGGCATTATGGCTTCGCGTACCATTGAGAATGAGCGCGACCGCCGTATGACCATTATGACGACGACCTTTATCCCCTGCGGCGCCAAGCTGCCTATCATCGCGCTCATTGCGGCAGCTCTGTTCGGCGGAGCTTGGTGGGTTGCGCCCTCGGCGTACTTTATCGGCATCGCTGCGATAATCATCTCGGGCATTATGCTCAAAAAGACGAAAATGTTCTCGGGCGACCCCGCTCCGTTCGTTATGGAGCTCCCCGCGTACCATATGCCCACGTTCGGCAACGTAATGCGCTCGATGTGGGAGCGCGGCTGGTCGTTCATCAAGAAAGCGGGCACGATAATCCTGCTCTCCTCGATAATCATCTGGGCGGGCAATTCGTTCGGCTGGACGGACGGAGCGTTCGGCTTCAGCACCGAGCTTGAAATGGCTGATTCCGTGCTCGGCAAGATCGGCTCGGCTATCTGCTGGATATTCGCGCCGCTCGGCTTCGGCGAGCCTACCGCGGCTGTCGCTACCATTATGGGTCTTGTCGCGAAGGAAGAGGTCGTCGGCGTATTCGGAGTGCTTGACTTCGTTGCAATGACCTCTCTGGCGGGCTATTCGTTCCTCGTGTTCAACCTGCTGTGCGCGCCGTGCTTTGCGGCTATCGGCGCTATCCGCCGCGAGATGAACAGCGCCAAGTGGACTTGGTTCGCTATCGGCTATCAGTGCGGCTTCGCTTACGCGGTTTCGCTGGTCATCTATCAGGTCGGCAGTCTCTTTGCGGGCAGCGTCAACGTCATCGGTCTTATCTTCGCGCTGCTGGTCATCGCGGCAATGGTATTCATGCTCGCGAAGCCCTACAAGGAGAGCAGCAGGCTTGACAAGAAGGTCAAGGTTTAACGAGGTGCGCTATGGCTGAATTTGTCCGGCAATACCTCGGCTCAATCATCGTGGGGGCGCTCGTGCTCGCCGTGGTCGTTATCATCGCGGTCGTGATGATAAAAGACAAGCGCTCGGGAAAATCCTCGTGCGGCGGCGACTGCGCTCACTGCGGGGGTTGTCATACTAACAATAACAACGATCCTCTTAAACATAGTAAAACCAAATAGCGGAAATGCCCCCCAAAAAAGGGGGCATTTTCCTTTTGTAACCGTTTTGTAACCAAACTGTAATAATTTGTAACCCTTTTTTTATTGAAATTCGAAAAAAAACGTGCTATAATATACCTATCTTAACAATAGTTAAGCAATATTTTATTTTTCATTGGAGGACGACATTATAAAAAAGGTTATTACGGCAATTTGCATCGCGGCGCTGCTGGCTTCGCTTGCGGGGTGCAGCGGAGAGACAGCGTCGGACGGCTCCTCGTCCGTTCCCGAGAGCTCGGGCGGCACGGAAAGCACGACCGAGAGCACGAGCAGTTCGGAAAGCGCTCCCGAGAGCACGGAGAGCGCTCCCGAGAGCAGCGAGCCCGAGGAGGAGTACAAGGAGCCTACGCTCGAGGAGCTTATCGCGGGTTTCACGCTTGACGAGATACCGCTCCCCGACGGCATCGTGCTGAAAAAGACCGAGGCTGTGGAGGGCATGGGCTCGGCGGATTATTCCATTCTCAAATTTGACGTCGGCGTTCTGAGCTACTCCCTGCCCGTGTTCCAAAGCAGCTACGGCGACCCCGACAGCTTCGATTGGGATAACTACGTGTTCCTTGAGCCCGTCGAGACGCAGGGGGAGCACAAGTCCGTTACCGTGCGGGCGGGCGACACGCTGGAAAACGGAATGACCGTAAAGAGCGCATATACGTATTTTGAGGCGCAGGGCGAGCCCTACTACAAGGACAGCGTGATACAGCTCGAGGGCGAGATGACCGTAGAGGGCATCCTTTACTGCCGCGAGGAGGACGATTACGGCGTTTACGCGGGCGACTTGGAGCTGTACATAGACACAAGCAAAACCGAAAACGTGCCCATGAAATATGAGCAGTACGGTCGTACCACATGGACGTATACGTTCCCCGAGCATAAGATGGCGATCACTATCGACGGAACGTTTTACGATTTCGGCAATATCGGCGATTGCGGCGTCGATATGGACGAGGTATTTCTCGAGTCGCCGTTCGCGAAGGTCAGGGCTACTTTCAAAGATCCTTTGCTGAGGATAACGGAGTCGACCGCGCGGAGAATTACCGCGGAGCTTGTCGATATTGAGGTCATCGGATAATTTTCAACCTTTTAAGCCCTCTCCGCGAGGGCTTAAAAAATTTTCGTCAGATTTGCGGATAAACGTTGTCATATATAATATAATGCATTATTTTCAAAAAGGACGGTGGGAACGTGGAGGATAACGAGATACTGAGGCTGTTCAACGAGCGCGACGAGGACGCTTTGCGCGCCGTTTCGGAGAAATTCGGCAGGCTCTGCGGCTCGATCGCGCGAAATATCCTGCACAACAGCGAGGACGTGGAGGAATGTCTCAACGATACCTATTTAAAGGCTTGGGAGAGCATACCGCCCGCTAAGCCGAAAGCTCTGGCAGCGTATCTGGCAAAAATTGCCAAAAACATCTCGCTGAACCGCTACAAGAGCTATCATCGCGAAAAGCGCGGGGGCGGCGAGGCTCCGCTCGTGTTCGAGGAGCTGGCGGAGCTGGAGCCATTCGCGGAGGGAAGCGTCGAGGGCACTGCCGAGAGAAAAGAGCTCCTCGCGGAGATAAACAGGTTCCTCGGAAAGCTGCCCGAGCACAAGCGCGTGATGTTCGTGCGGAGGTACTGGTACTGCGAGAGCGTTTCGGAGCTCGCGAGGTTCTTCGGCATGACGGACAACAACGTTTCCGCGACGCTTTCACGGACGCGTGCCGAGCTGAAAAAGCACCTTAAGAAAAGAGGTTATGACAATGGCTGACAATAAATTTTTCGAGCTGTTCAACGATATCGACGAAAAGTACGTCAAGGAGGCTCTGCTGCCCTCGGACGGGCTGTACGAATATTCGTCGATTTCACCAAAAAAGAGGTCCGTGCCCTTGGCGATTTTGGGAGCCGCCGCGTGCGCGGCGCTGGTTTTCGGCGTTGTCGGGCTCTCGGGGCTCGGCGGGGGCGTTGATAGAAACGGCACGGTCATTTCGGGCTACGATACGGGCGACGCCGTGTATACGCTTTTCGGCACTCCCCTGCCCGAGGGCGAGCTGGAGGATTTCAACTGCGAGGCGGCTCTGGAAAGCTGCCGCGAAGCGTTCCCCGAGGAGCTTTCGGCTCTACTCGACGGCATCGAAAAGCCCGCCGCCGAGACTTACGGCAGAGCGAGAACGCTCGCGGAGCTGGCGGGGTGGCGCGTAAACGCCGACCTTATCGTCACGGATAAAATAAAAGCGAAAAAGGACAGGGCGTATATTGCCGTTACCGTGCCGAGCGTGGACGTCGTTTATCCCGCGAGCACAATTCGCTTATATGAAACGGGTTACAGCTACGAGAGCTTCTGCGCGGCGTTCCGAGAGGTTTTCGGGGAGCGCTCCGCGGACAATATGATAATGCGCTCGAAATACGGCTTCCTCGGCTGCGGCGGACAGCTGTACATTGCCGAGGGAGGCGGTCCCGTCGAGGAATACGGGCTTGTTCATACCGATTACGAGCTTGTTTCGAGCTCGGACGATGAAATCGTTTTCAATACCGTGAATTATTACGACTATGCCGATACCGAGCTTAAAAAGGAGATCCGCGAGCCGTATAAGCCCGAAAACAAGGACACCTACCTCAACAGAGAGGGCAGCCGCTTTGTCATAGCGAGCACGAACCGTCTGATAATGACGGACGGCGTATGGAAAGCGGAGGATATATGCTATGACGCGGGCAGGCAGACACTCGTGCGCTCCTTTGAGGACGGCGTGTCGCGCGTTACGGATAAGCTCGAACTCGACGGCGAGCCGTTCCCGACGGACGTGCACATGGATTTTGAATACGGCGAGCTGCTTGCCGAATATACCGAGGAGCTGAAAAAGGACGGGGAGCTTACGGCGCTGCTGGAGAGCATCGGCGACAGCGAGTTCACCGAAAGCTATTACAGGGCACGCACCCTCGCGGATATTCTCGGCGGGAAATTCCCTCCCGACAGGGCGGAATGCATGGGTCCCGACACGGGCGCGGCAATATCGTTCTATGACGAATACAATCAGGTGTGCGGGCGATATCTGGAGCTCGGGTACAAGTACGACAGCTTTTTCGACGAGCTGCACGAGGTCTTCGGCAATGATACCGTCAACTATATGCTCGGGCACGGCGCTTATTACGACTATAACAACGAGCTGTTTTACTCGCCCGCGTCATACGCGGAGAGCGCGCTGCTCGTTCATACCGAATACGAGCTCACAGCGCGCACCGACGATATGATAGCCTTTGAGACTGTCTGCTACCATATCCGTCCCGAGGATTTTGAGCCCTACGCGCGGGAGCAGACCTACGACCCCTCCGACAAGGAGAAATACGTTGTAACTAGGGTGAACAATCTGTTCGTGAACGTCGGCGGGGCTTGGAGAGCCGAGGAGATATGCTTCCTCGGGGACAAATCGTCCGCTGCGGAGAGTGCCGAGGTATTTACCGACGGCGCGGGCAATACGTTCAAGCTTTCGGGCGATCCCCTCCCCGAGAGCGAGCTGAACGGTTTCGGCTATGAGGAAACGCTTGAATACTGCCGCGAAAAATACGCGCGGGACGAGGCGCTTACGGAGTTGCTGGAGAGCCTCGGAAAGCCCGAGCTCAAGGAGCTGTACTACAAGGCGAGAACGCTCGCGGAGATAGTCGGCATGGGGGCGGGCGTCGGCTATGAGACGTTTTCCGCCAACAACGCTCCCGGGCACGAGAGGGCGCGGATAACCATGCTCAAAGACACAACGGAGCCGAATTACGGCGTTCCCGAGTACTCCGAACCGAGATTTGCCGAGGGGCAGATATTCTTCGAGACGGGCATGAGCTATGAAAGCTTTATCGGGGCGCTGCAAAAGACATTCTCCGAGGAGAGCGCGGAGCGGATGACGGCGCTCTACCCGTTTTTTTACGAGCACGACGGACAGCTCTACTGCAATTTTGTAACGGCGGGCGCTCCGTCGAACCTCGTTTTTACGGAATACAGGCTTGTTGAAAACAGCGCCGACGCCGTTAAATTCACAACCGTGAATTATTACGACACGACCGACAGCGGGCTTGGGTACGACCCCGAGAGGAAAGAGGAGTACCTCGTCTCGGAGATAAGCAATGAGCTCCGCCTTGTAAACGGCGAATGGAGGGCTTACGAGGTCTGTATGCTCGGGGACTGCTCGTCGAGATACGGAAGAATGCCCGCGGAATAATTCACAATACAACGGATAGTGTGTACGTTGACGATTTTTCACAGTATTTTGTAACCTTTTGTAATAATTTGTAACCAAATTGTAACCAAATTGTAACCGTTTTGTAGTTGATTTCGTCAATAATATGTGCTAGAATATAGTTACGGAAAGCAAATCACTACAAAATAACAAGGGGGAAAATATTATGAAAAAATTTGCGGCGGCTTTCGCGGCGGCGGTACTGGCGGTAACTCTGATGGCGTGCGCCAACGGGGCGGAGCTTTCGGAGAACGTTTCCGAAACGGCGAGCGTAAGCTCGGGGATAACCGACCTGTAAAACCGGTTTGAATTTGTTCCGCGCGCAGAGGTGTGAGAGCGGGGCGGCTCCATAATTCGGCTTACGTCTCAAAAAGGCTTCAACATAATCTTAAAATCATCCGGCTGATTTTTCGGCAGCGCTTCGGCATTTTTCCGCAAACTCATCGCTTTACACCTCAAAATCGTCATACTTATGCTTCGGCAAGGTCTCGTCAACGCTTCGCTATCGTTATACCGCTTATCTCGGGATAGTCTCGCTTACGTTCCACGACAGCTTTGGCAGCGCTTCACTTTACATCGCGGCAGCTTCTCAGCCGACCACCGCTCTCAGACCTCTGCGCGCTGACGTTTTTCTCCATAATACTTCTCGGCGTCAAGCTTTTTCGCTTGACGCCGAGAGCTTTTATGGGACGCTATGCGTCTTATTCCTCGAAGCTGTCCTCCTCGTCGCGGGCGTTGAACAGCTCCACGAGCTTCTGCATTTCCTCCTCCGTGAGGGAAACGCCCTTGCTCATGCGGGTGTGGTCGGGCGACCAGTCGCGGATGTCGTATTTCGGCTCGCGTTCGTTCCAGCTCACCATATTCAGCTCGCGCGTCCAGCCCTTTGCATTCTCGGAAATGACCCCGAGCTCCTTGGTGATCTCAAATGTAATATCTGCCATAGTGCACTCTCCTTTACTTCCGTTTGTCTTTTTTCTTTGTTATTCTGGTTTTATCGGCGGGAACTATCCCGTCGTAAACAGCGTAATACTTCGGCGGCACGAGCTTGTTCATATGGAGCTTGCCGAAAAACCATGCCTTGAAATCCAGCTTTTCGTATATGCCGCTGAGGTAGGTGTTGATGTGGTTGCGCTCGCCGTTGCCGAGCAGGAAATCCTGCATCTTCGAGGGGGGCTCGTAGGTCACCACGAAATCGACCTTATTTCCGACGCGCTCCAGATTTGCCAAGCCCTCGGCAAGCTCCGCCTCGCTGGGTATCTCCCGCGCCCACCAGTTCGAGCCCTCGGTCAGCTCGTAGATATCCTCGGTCTGCCCGCCGCCGAACGCGAACACCGTTTTTTCGGCTATCTCAAAGACCTGCCCGCGCATAAGCTGCCTAAGCCTGCCGCTTATGAGCCTCGTCTTGCCGCCGCACCACTCGCTCACCTCGTATTGCTCGAGAAGGTCGTAGTTCTCGTGAGAGCCCTCCACGAACAGCACGTTATACGGGAGCTTTCCGATTTTTTTCAGCAGCTTTTTTTCCTTCGGGCTGCCGTCCCAGATAAATCCGAAATCCCCGCAGACTATCAGCGCGTCCTGCTTTTTCAGCTTTTTCAGCGCGGGATCCTTAAACCTTGAAAAATCCGCGTGAATATCGCCCGTTATGTAAATCATCAGAACCCTCCATATCGGCAGAGCAAAAAATCCTGCCGAAATATTACAAAAATCTTACAATTTTAAAAAACCCCTTTACAACGGGTGTAAGAATTTGGTATAATATATAAGATAGGGAAAAATTTTCTCAATGAAAAACTCCCCTTATAATATAATAACCGAAAAAAGGTGATTTGTCTATATGTTAAAACGAAAAATTTTCACAATATTTTTTACGATATTTCTGTTATTTTCAACATTTGATCTAAGTTTAACGGGATATGCGGCATTTTCTCCCTCGTTCAGTCTGTTCAGCGAGGGGGTCTATATGGTAAATCTTGACACGGATATTGTTGTTATGGAGAAAAATCCCGATAAAAGGCTCTACCCCGCCTCCACCGCAAAGATAATGACGGCTCTCGTGGCGCTTGAAAACGTGCGCGATTTCAATGCCAAAGTGGAGTGCCCCTACGTGTGCTTCGACGAGTTTTCGTGGAGCTATGAGCCCTACGACCCGAATTTCGTGGGCGCGTCGACCGCCGACATCCAGCCGCTCCAAGAGAACGTTACCTACTACGACTGCCTGTACGCGCTGATGCTCGCCTCGGGCTGCGAGGCGGGGAACATCATCGCCTACAACGTCGGAAACGGCGATATAAAGAAGTTCATCTCGATGATGAACGAGACCGCCGACAAAATAGGCTGCACGGGAACGCACTTTACGAACGCGCACGGTCTCTTCGAGGAAAACAACTACACCACCGCCAGGGATATGTATCTCATCACACGTTACGCCATGGACAACTATCCGGGCTTTATGAAGATATGCGAGACCTATGAATACGAAATGCCCGCCAACGAGCTCTACCCCGACGGCTACACGATAACCCACACCTGCGCCATGATGCGCGAAAACAGCGAATATTACTACGAGGGAACGCACGGAATCAAAACGGGCAGCATTTACGCGTACAATCTGAAAAAGAACGGCGAATGGAGCGACGATATCCCCGGGTTCTGCTCGCTCGTGACGAGCGCCGAAAGGAACGGGTACAGATACCTTCTCGTAACGCTCCAGTCGCCCTACGAGCACGAGGAGTACGAGGGCAGGACGCACTACGTCGACCATATGAAGCTGTACGATTGGGCGTTCGACGAGTTTGCGTTCACGCAGATAATCAAGAAAAATCAGATGGTCATGCAGGCGGACGTCGCCAAGGGGCTTGAGGCGGACAAGGTGAGCATCGTCACGACCGAGGACTATTACACGCTCCTGCCGAAGTCGCTCGACCCCTCGACTATCCAACAGATAAAGCCCACCGTCGAGCCGTTTGTCGCGCCCGTCGACAAGGACGTGAAAGTCGGCGAGCTGGAGCTCAGGCTCAACGGCGAAACGCTTACGAAAATACCCCTCGTAACGGAATCGCGCGTCGAGCTCGACGTTATCGAGGATTACAAGGAAAAGCTCGTGAATATACTTAAATCACCGCAGTTCATAACGAGCGTAATCGTGCTTGTGCTGCTGATAATCGTCTATGTCGTCGCGCGGACGCTCCACAAGAAAAAGAAGCGCAAGGCTGCCGAAATGGAGCGCCGCCGCAAAATACGCATGGCTCCCAAAAACAACGGCAAGGGGAACGACAAGCGGTGATGACGGTCAATTTTATCGCCATGGGCAGGCTGAAGGAGCCCTATTTCCGCGAGGCTTGCGCCGAGTATCAAAAGCGGCTCGGGGCGTTCGCGAGGGTGACGGTAAGCGAGCCCGATCCCATAGCTCTCCCCCATGAGCCCTCCCCAGCGCAGATAGACAAGGCTCTCGCGCGGGAGGCAGAGCTCATCCGCGCGCAGGCGGCTGGCTTTAAAATCGCGATGTGCGTGGAGGGCAAGGCGCTTTCGAGCGAGGAACTCGCGGCGAAGCTGGAAAATATCGGAAACGGCGGCATATCGACGGTCAGCTTTATCATCGGCAGCTCGTTCGGGCTTGACGAGGGTCTGAAACGCGAATGCGATATGCGGCTGTCGATGTCACCGATGACGTTCCCGCACAGCCTAGCGAGGGTCATGCTGTTTGAGCAGGTGTACAGGGCTTTCTCGATAATGAACAACTCCAAGTACCATAAATAAACAATAACCGAAATTGCGCCGAGCCGATAACGCTCGGCGTATTTTGTACGAAAAAGTAGAATAGTATCAAAAAAAGATGTTATCGTACTAGACTTGCGGGTTTTAGTGATGTAAAATTGATAAAGTTGTTAAAAAGGGCTCTTCGGGGGTGATATAATGTTCCTATTAAGGTGGCTATGGAAAAATATGGAGGGCTCGAGAAAGCTGTACATATTCGGCATCGTTCTGACTGTGCTCTCGCAGTCGATGTATATCATCACGCCGAGGATAACCAGCGAGATAACCGACACGTTTATCGTCAACAAGGACGCGCTCCTCAATCTGGAAACGCGCTCGGATTATCTTATAGTATTACTTATCGCAATGGTAGGCTTTACACTGCTGCGCGGCGTTATGCAGTACGGGAGCACGATGATGTACGAGCGCTCGTCGCAGGCGATGATATTTAAAATAAGGAACATAGTGTTCAAAAATATCGAGGATCAGGACGCGAAATTTTACGACAGCTACCGCACGGGCGACATCATGACGCGGATCTCGGGCGACCTCGATATGGTGCGCCACTCTATCTGCTGGATACTCCGCGCGGTGCTGGAGTGCATAGTTATGTTCATCGCGTCGATAATCTTCTTTTTCAGCATAGATTGGCTCATGGCGCTGTGTCTCGTCGGGCTCACGCCGTTCATTATGCTGATAACGGCAGCGTTCCGCAAAAAGGTCGCGCCGAAATACCAGAATCAGCGCGAAAAGCTCTCGCGGCTGAACACCGAGGCGGAGGAGAACATCTCGGGAAACCGTGTCGTAAAGGCGTTTGCGCGCGAGGAATACGAAAAGGAAAAATTTGACAAGCTCTCGCGCGAATACCGCGACGCCTCAAAGGACGCGGCGTTCACGTGGCTGAAATTTTTCCCGTTTCTGGAAATTTGCGCGCAGTCGCTGTCTGTGGTAATGCTGGTGTGCGGCGGTCTGTTCGTCATTTTCGGCAGGCTTACGTTCGGCGAGTACACGGCGTTTTCGGGGCTTGTCTGGACGATGAGCAATCCTATGAGAACGCTCGGCAATATCGTCAACGACTGGCAGAGATTTACAGCCTCGGCTCACAAGATAATCGAGATATACTACGGCAGACCGCGCATAGCGACGCGCGAGGACGCCGTGGATATGCCGCGCCGCTTCAAGGGCAGGGTCGAGTTCGACAACGTAACGCTGAAGCTCGGCGGCGAAACGATAATCGACGGCGTGAGCTTCACGGCGGAGCAGGGCGAGACCGTCGCGATAATGGGCGAGACGGGCGCGGGAAAAACGCTGCTGACGGAGCTTATACCGCGCATTTACGACGTAAATTCGGGCGCTGTGCGCGTGGACGGCGTGGACGTGCGTATGCTCAAACTCGACCAGCTTCGGCGCAACGTCGGAGTGGCAACGCAGGATGTGTTTCTGTTTTCGGACACCATCGACGGTAATATCAGCTACGGCGACACAGATATGCCCGAGGAGGACGTCGTTAAGGTCGCGGAGCTCGCGGACGCGGACGGCTTTGTGCGTAAGCTCTCGGACGGCTACGACACGATAGTCGGCGAGCGCGGCGTGGGCTTGTCGGGCGGACAAAAGCAGCGCATTTCGCTGGCGAGGGCGCTTGCGGTAAAGCCCGCGGTGCTTATCCTCGACGACACGACCTCGGCTGTCGACCTCGAAACGGAAAAGCATATCCAGCACTCGCTGAAAAGCCTTGACTTCCCTTGCACGAAGATAATCGTCGCGCAGAGAATTTCCACGGCAATGTACGCGGACAAGATAATAGTGCTGAAAAACGGGAAAATAATCGAGCAGGGCTCGCATAAGGAGCTTATCAAGCAGAACGGGTACTATAAAGAGGTTTATGATTTGCAGAAATAAAGCGGGGTGTTAAGTTAATGGCGCGCAACAAATACGACATAGACGAGACGCTGGAAACGCCGTTCGACATACGGCACCTAAAGCGCTCGCTGAAATACGCGGCGAGATACAAGGGCAAGATAATCGCGGCGATGCTGCTGAGCACTGTCGCGGCGATAATCGGGCTGCTTTCGCCCGTTATCGTGAAAAAGGCGGTCGACGACTTTATGGACGGCGCGGAGGATATCCCGATGCTGCTGCTTTGCGGCGCGGGAGTGCTCGCGTGCATAATCTTGAGCGTGCTGTTCTCTAAAAAGCGCTCGGAGATAATGACGGACGTCGGGCAGAATATCGTTTACGATATACGGAAGGACCTGTTTGAGCATATGCAGCTGCTGTCGTTTGATTTTTACGACAGCCGCCCGCACGGCAAAATATTGACGCGTATCATTAACTATATAAACTCGATCGCCGACTTAATGACTAACGGTCTTATTAACTTTGTACTTGAGATATTCAACCTGCTGTTTATTACGGTATTTATGTTCTTCGTATGCTGGCAGTTGGCTCTGGTAACGCTCTGCGGGCTGCCCGTGTACTTCGGCATAATGATTTTCATCAAAAACCATCAGCGCAAGGCTTGGCAGGCGGCTTCCAACAAGAGCTCCAACCTTTCGGCGTACCACCACGAGAACATCGTCGGCGCGAAGATAGCGCAGATGTTCGTGCGCGAGGAGGAGAACGAGGAGATACACGAGCGCCTCGCGACGGACTACCGCCGCGCGTGGATGCGCGCCGTGAGCTACTCCAACCTCGTGTGGCCGTCAACCGACGCTATCAGCATTCTGGTGCGGGCGCTTATCTTCGCCGTCGGGCTGTTCGGGTTCCGCGGGACGCTCTCGCTCGGCACGATACTCGCGATGACGGACTATTCCGCGCGCTTCTGGCAGCCGCTTATGAACCTCTCGAACCTTATGAACACCGTGATAAACGCAGTCGCTTATCTGGAGCGCATTTTCGAGCTTATGGACGAGCCTGTTTCCGTGCACGATATCGAAGGGGCGGAGGAAATGCCCGAGATACGCGGCGACGTGCATTTCGAGAACGTTACGTTTGCGTATGAAGAAGGTATTAACATACTTGAAAACTTATCGTTTGACGTGAAGGCGGGGCAGAGTATCGCGCTTGTCGGACCTACGGGCGCGGGAAAGACGACTATCGTTAACTTAATATCGCGGTTTTATAATCTTAACGGAGGAACGGTGCGCATTGACGAGAGCGACATCTCGAAGATGACGCTGAGGTCGCTGCGCTCGCAGATGGGCATTATGCTGCAGGACAGCTTTATTTTCAGCGGAACGCTGCTCGACAACATACGCTACGGGCGGCTTGACGCGACCCTCGAGGAGTGCCGCGCGGCGTGCAAAATCGTCGGCATCGACGACTACATAATGAGCCAGAAGGACGGCTACAATACCGTCGTGAACGAGCGCGGCGGCGGGCTTTCGCAGGGGCAGAAGCAGCTTATAGCGTTTGCGAGGACGATAGTTTCCGACCCGAAAATTTTGGTGCTGGACGAGGCGACGAGCTCTATCGACGCGAAAACCGAGCGCTATCTGCAGAACGGGCTGAACCACCTGTTAAAGGGCAGAACGAGCTTTATTATCGCGCACAGGCTATCGACGATAAGGAGCTGCGACAGGATAATGTACGTCTCGAACAAGGGCATTACCGAGGCGGGCACTCACGACGAGCTGATGGCTAAAAAAGGCGACTATTATAAACTTTATATGGCGCAGAGCTTTTAACATTCCGTAAACCTCCGCCGACAAAAAGCACCGCCTTACGGCGGTGTTTTGTTACTGGAAATTAAGTTAATATCAAGCTGCCAAGTGTGGCAAAAGGGACAAAACGAGCCGTGTTTGTCCCTTTTTTGTGCAGTTTTTTGCAGCCCGCGTGCAGTAATTTGCAGCCGTTTTGCAGTTATTTGCAGAGATTTGCAGATTTGTACTGTAAATATTTGGAAAATTTGTAATATAATGTTAAAATTTGGAAATTGCAAAACTAATTCGGCTTTACCTCGTTGACGAGGGGCTTGCCGTTGAGATAATCGGCGAAATTTTGCAGCGTTACCTCGGCGATGCTCCGCAGAGCCTCCTCGGTGAGGAACGCCTGATGCGAGGTGATGATGACGTTCGGGCGCGAGACGAGCAGCGAGATGACCTCGTCGGTGACTATTTTGTCGGAATTGTCCTCGAAGAACAGCCCGCTTTCCTCCTCGTAGACGTCGAGCGCCGCGCCGCCTATGCGCTTTTCGTTCAGCGCGGAGAGCAGCGCTTCGCTGTCGATGAGCCGGCCGCGCGAGGTGTTGACGATGAGCGCGCTCTTTTTCATCAGCGCAATCGCGCCCTCGTCGATGATGTAGCGCGTGTCGTGCGTGAGGGGGCAATGCAGCGAGATGATGTCGGAGCGCTTGAAAAGCTCCTCCTTGGCGACGTACTCTATGCCCGAGGTCTCGTCGGGGCGCGGGTCGTAGGCGACGACCTCCATTCCGAAGCCGCGGCAGATGTCGATAAAGACCTTGCCTATCTTGCCCGTGCCGATTATGCCCGCGGTCTTTCCGTGGAGGTCGAAGCCCGTGAGCCCGACGAGGCTGAAATTGAAGTCGCGCGTGCGGATATAGGCGCGCGGTATCTTGCGGTTGAGCGCGAGGATGAGCCCCATGGCGTGCTCGGCGACGGCGTATGGGGAATAGGCGGGGACGCGGAGTATTTTCAGCCTGTCCTTGGCGGCGGGGAGCGCGACGTTGTTGTAGCCGGCGCAGCGCATCAGGAGCACCTCGACGTTAAGCTCGGCGAGGCGGTCTATGGTCTTGGCGTTTATCACGTCGTTGACGAACGCGCACACCGCGCGGCAGCCCTCCGCGAGACCCGCGCTCTCGGGGCGGAGCCTGCCCTCGAAATAGCGTATCTCGTAGTCCTTGTTTATTTTATCGAACCACTCCTTGTCGTAGGGCTTGGCGTCGAAAAATGCTATCTTTTCCATAGGTTTTCTCCTTTTGGCGTTGTTTTAACGTTATTTTGCGCCAAAAGGGGGAGGTTTATTCCGTGAATATCCTTTGCAGCGAGAAGAGGGCTTTTTTGACGTCCTCGCGGTCGCTTTCGCTGAGATTTTTCACGAGCTTTCCGAAATAGTCCATTTCGTTGTCGAGAAAGCTGTTTATATAATCGTCGGCGGCTTTTGCGGCGCTGATGATTATCACGCGCCTGTCGCGCGGGTCGCTGCCGCGCGTTACAAGTCCGAGCCCGACAAGGCGGCCGACGAGCCTTGTGAGCTGCTGCTTGGGCATATTCATCCAACGCGCGAGCTCCGTCATCGTTATGCCGTCGGGATAATAACGGACGGTTTGCAGGCAGTAGTACGCTTCCAAGCTGACGCCGCTGTCGAGGAGCTGCTTCATCGGCTTTTCGATCTTGTAGTGCCAGAGGGCGTGCACACCGAGCAGAAGCTCCTGAATTTCCCGAATGTCGTTATTTTTTTCCATATCGCTGCCTCCGTCGAAATTGGAAGGAGCTTGCTGTGAGCGTTGAATACGCCGCCCGCGGCGAGGGGCTGTTTACGGTGTTCCGCGTGAGTGAAAATCTGTTCGTGCTGCCGAACGAGTATATAGCGGATATCCGCAACATGGACGACGTGACCAACATCGCCGCGCTTGCGGGGTGCAGGATAGCGGCGGCGCTTTAAAGCGGGGCGTATTGTCAATTTTTGTAACAGTGCATATACGCACGGAAGTTGTCGTACTCGACATAGACGTACATGCCCGCCGAGAGGACGCCCTCGGGGACCTCCTCGGTCATGGAGCTGTCCGTGTAAACGGTTACACGGCTGAGGCGCTCGTAGGTGTCGAGCTCGGCGAGGAGGATGTTCAGCTCCTCGAGCGTTTTCGCTTTGTCGACCGCGTTCATTACGCCGTCTTGAAACTCGCCCATGTTCACGATCTGCCCGTAAAAGCGGTCGATATAATGCCCCGTGTAACAGTACAGACCCGTGCTTTCGTTGTCGTAGGACACGGAGACGAACATTTCCTCTCCGATAGCGCCCTCTGTGACGGGAACGCCCGTCTTGGTGTATTCCTCGGACTTTTTCGTGACCTTTATCTCGAGAACGCGGTTTTCGGTATCCATTTCGGCGATCTCGCGCTCCAAGTCCTCGACCGTTTCGGCGCGCAGTATGATATGGCGAAGTTTGTCCTCGAAGCTGTTTTGCTCCATTTTGGGCTGGACTATGTCGGGGAAATCCTCGTCCTTTACCATGGGGAACGAAGAGGTCTCGGAGACTGTGCCGAGGCGTATCGTGAAGCGGGTCGTTTCGTCGATCGCGCGCGTTTCCTCGCTGTACATCATAATAAATATGATACTTTCTATGATATTTTCATAGGACGGGTGGGTGTAATACGCGAGCCTGTAGCCGTCGTACATTGTGTTCGGGTCGTCGGCGTCGTTGAGCGGAATGGTCTCGAAGCCGCATCTTGACACGAAATTATCCAGATCGAGCGTGGAAATGTCGCCTATCAGGAGATCCGCCGCGCTTATATCGTCTATCATTATGCAGCCGCTGTCCGTTTTGACGGGCGCGACGTCCACGCCCATGTCGGCAAAGTGTTCGTAATCAAAGACGTAGCTTCCGTAGCCGTTTTCAAAGCGATACACGTTGAAATTGCCCGAGGTGACGGCGCCGTATCTTTCGGTTATCTCGTCGAAGGTCTTCCCTATGCCCCACACGACGTCGGCGTTTACAGTGACGTCGGAGACGGGCGTGACGGAGCCGCTGTCGACGGAGCTGACGGCGATATCGGAGCTGCAGACGGACGAGGAATTTATCACGCTGTCGGGGGGCGGCGTGACGCCGAAGCTGCCGAATTTCATGACCGCGAGAACGCATATCACGAGCGCGGCGGCGCAGGAAGCAACGGCTATTATACCGCCCGTCGGGAAACGCTTTTCGAGAACGACCTCGACGGGCGGCTCGGCACTACCCTCCGCCTCCGCGACGAGGTTGTCGTCTATTTCGTTGATAAGCAGGAATAACTGTTCGGCTTTCATAGCGTGTAGCCCTCCTTTTCAAGGTGTTCTTTCAGCTTTTGGCGCGTTCTGTAAAGCGCGACGGAGATTTTATTTTCCGACGCGCCGAGCTTTGCCGCGATGTCGGATACGCTCTCGCAGTGCCAATAGCGGAGAATGAACGCGCGGCGGTTAAATTCCGTGCAGCCGCGCAGAAATTTGTTTATCTCGGCAACTATCTGCTTGCTTTCAAACTCGCTTTCGACGGTCGCGCTGCCCGAAACGCAGTCGCCGAGCTCGTCGATCACAAGATCGAACATACCGCCGCCGCGCTTTTGCGCCGTGCCCGCGCGGAGCATGCTTACGGCGGCGCACTTCACTATTTTGCCGACGAACGCCTTTAACACGTTCGGGCGCGCGGGAGGTATCGACTCCCACGTTTTCAGGTAGGCGTCGTTTACGCAGTCCTTGGCGTCCTCGCGGTCGTACAATATCCTCTCGGCGACGCGCAGAAAATACCCGCCGTATTTCCTCGAAAGCTCGGAAAGCGCCTTTTCGTTCCTCTCATGGAAAAGCCGCACTATCATTTCATCCTCCACGTGTTTCACCTCTTTTGTCAATTATTGTCGGGGATAACGTCCTTGGGGGCTCTTATTACCATGAACTCGACAGCACCGCCGCTCTCGTTCGGAAATGTGACGCTCATGCCGTTTTTCAACAGCCCCGCTGTGACGGGCTCTCCGCTGCGGTCGGTCACTTCAGCCGAGCCTACGGCATAATCGGGGTATTCCGCGTTGTAGTCGGAGATGCGCTCGGTGAGCTCCTCGACCGTCATGGCGCTGTCGACTATCGCGCACAACGCGTCGTAGGCGGCGCGGACATCGTCGAGGGTGAGGTCGACGGGAGCGGTCGGTTCCGCGCTGCTCGTGCTGTCGGGGATAATGTCCTTGGGGGCTCTTATTACCATGAACTCGATTGAGCCGCCGCTCTCGTTCGGAAACGCGACGCTCATGCCGTTTTTCAGCAGCCCCGTTGTGACAGGCTCTCCGCTGCGGTCGGTCACTTCAGCCGAGCCTACGGCATAGTCGGGGTATTCCGCGTTGTAGTAGGAGATGCGCTCTGTGAGCTCCTCGACCGTCATGGCGCTGTCGACTATCGCGCACAACGCGTCGTAGGCGGCGCGGACATCGTCGAGGGTGAGGTCGACGGGAGCGGACGGTTCCGCGCTGCTCGTGCTGACCGTCATCGGTGCCGATGACGTCGGGTCGGCATCGGGCACGCAATGAGCCGTGCCGACCGACGAAACGGCATTGCCGCTTTCGGCAGCGGCGCTCGCGGCGGGAGCGCTCTGCGTTTCGTTATGCGTGCTTGCGTATATGTCGAGCACGCGGGAGCGTTCCCGTTCGCCGCAGCCCGTAAGCATTACCGCCAGTACGGAGATGACTGCCGTTGATTTTAAAAATTTTTTCATATGTATTCCCCTTTTCGTTTATTTTCGGCGTTTGCGCCTTTGTAAATAAGTTCGCGAAAATGAGAGGGATATGTCGGGGAATTTTGTTGTTTTTTAAAATTTGTAGCAATTCACAAAAAATACGCGCAATTTTTGTGAAAAACAACAAGCGGACATTGCTGTCCGCCTAAAGTTTTTTTCTGTGTGAGGCTTAGGTATCGTCGTCGTCCGCGAAGAGATCCTCGAGACCCTTGGAGGCGATTATCTCCGTGCTGCGCTTGCGCGAGGTCCGCGCCGTCCGACCCGCGGCAACGCCCGGCTTCTCCCCTGCCCTGCCGATCTGGGGAGCGAGCCTTTTGAGCGCGTCCTCGTTGAAGGTGGGGGCGTCGGTCTGCGCGAAAAACGCGTCGCCCGCGTCCTTTTTCGGCACGCTCGGGAGCTCGGCGGTCTCTGTGCTCCGAGCGTATCTGCTTTTCGCGACGTTGCTCGGGGTGGGCGGCTCGGGAGCGCGCTTCGGCGCGGCGGTCGGCTCGCTGCCGACGTTGATTATCGACGTATAGCCCGAGGACGGCTTTTCGGGGAGCTTTACCGACGTGTCTATGCTGCTTTTCTTGTCCGTGAGCGGGATTATGGGGCGGTCCTCGGTTTTCTTCTGCTGCTTGCCCGAATAGCTGAACAGCACGCCGCCCGCCTCCTCGGGCTGCTTGCCCTTGCGGGAGCGGGAGTAGGTCGCCTTTCCGTCCTCGCTGACGGCTATCTTCGAGCCCGAGGCTCTTGCGGCGCTTATCTGTCTGCCCTCGTCGCCGAAGCTGTCGCCGTCGAAGTTCTTCATCTGGGGGACTACCTCGGGCGGCGGTATCTTGGACGCGGCTGCCTTGACGAAATCATACACGACAAGCGCAATGCAAGGCAACAGCGCGATGAAAAGTACACCGAGCGGCGTTCTTATGAACAATATCAATTTGCCGAGGAACACGCTCGAATAGTCCGCGCGCCCGACAAGCTCCGAATCGGCGAAGCTCACGTCGTTTCCGTCGGCGGTGACGGTGACGATATACGACCCGTCGCTGACGTTTATGGCTTTCACATAGCCGAGCGCGGGCGTTTTCTCCTCGCCGCCGGCGAGATACATGACAAGATTGCCCTCGTCGAGATAATACGCCGAGGTCTTTTTTACGATTACGGCGCTGTTCTTCGGCGCGGTCGTGATATTATCGCTCTGCACTATATAGATATTAAAACCTACTATGTCTACCGTATTCCTCGATCCGAACACCGCAGCCGCGATTATCAGCAATATACAGAGCGCTGCCAATATGCCGCAGACAACGTACCCGAGCACCCGCAAAATTTTTTTTCCCCAATTTATAAAAAACACCCCTTTTTGTACTTGACAAATCGAAAAAAATGTTATATAATAGAAGAGCCGTGAAAATCTATATTACAGTATAACACATTTTCGGCGGTTTTGCAAGCCCTTTTTTGAAATTATCGGTTTTTTTGCCGATATGAAGGTTTTTTGCTTTAATATGCTGGTGTAGCTCAGTCGGTAGAGCAGCGCATTCGTAATGCGCAGGTCGGGGGTTCGAGTCCGTTCACCAGCTCCAAGTTGAAAGCTACATTTTTAGTGCAAAATGCACAAAGAATGTAGCTTTTTATTTTACACAATTACTAACCGTCGGTTGTGAAAACAATCGGCGATTTTCTTTGGAGGTGTTTGAAATGAACAAGCTTAGGGTGGCTGCTTACTGTCGCGTGAGTACTGATCACGAGGAACAGGAGTCAAGCCTTGAAACGCAGATTTCCTATTATGAAAAGTTTATTGCTGAACGCGAGGACTGGCAATTGGTGAAAATTTACGCCGAGCGCGCCTCGGGAACTCAACTGACGAAACGTCCCGAGTTTATGAAAATGCTCAAGGCGTGCAAACAAGGCAAAATCAACTTGATTTTAACGAAATCGGTAAGCCGTTTCGGCAGAAACACATTGGACACGTTAAAAACGTTATACGAACTTTTCAATTTGGGCGTTAAGGTCTGTTTTGAAAAGGAAAACTTAAACAACTATGATAAGGAGATGCGAACAATGATGGGAATTTACGCGGGATTTGCTCAGGAAGAAAGCAAGAATATGAGCGACAATCAAGTGGGGGATTCGTGAGAGGATGCGTGAGGGCAAGGTTTGCCTTAATTGCACGTGTTTCTTGGGGTATGACAAGGATGAAAACGGCAGGTTGGTTGTCGTGGAATCCGAGGCTGCTGTCGTCAGAAAGATATTTGAATTGTATCTCAATGGGGTTTGGCATTCGTAAAATCAAGAAATACCTTGAGGAAAACGGTATTAAGACAGTTACGGGCAAAGACGTTTGGAGCACGTCTACAATTGACCGTATTCTCTCTAATGAAAAGTATGTCGGCGACGTTCTTATGCAAAAGAGCTTTACCGAGGATTTTCTCACGGGAAAGCGTAAGAAGAATGAGGGCGAGTTGGATATGTATTTTATTGAGAATGATCATGAGGCAATCGTTAGCAGAGAGACGTTTGAGGCTGTTCAAAAATGTAAATCAATCGGCAATGCTCGGCTTAATAATACATAAAAACAGGCGGTCATCAAATGAAAGGCTGCCTGTTTTGTATTTGTTGACATAGAACGGCTTCTAAATATGAAAAGGCATGATTTTACGCGGGTTAAGTTTACAGAAAACCGCGGATATCAACGGCTAACTTTTCTTCGAGATTTATCAGCCGCTTTGTGATATCCTTGGTTTTTTCGTCGGCGGCTTTATATTGGTTCAGGTATTTGTTCAGAGACTTTACTCCCATATTGCAGCCGTCCGTCATCAGATCCGCAATGGTTTCGTCCGATTCGTCCATGACCAGCTTTACGTTTGTTTTCATCCATGACATACCCTTTGCCATGGCGTTGGGGGCTTTTCCGTCGTCGTGATATTTGTCCAGAAGCGACTGAATTTCACCTTTTAGCTTATCATGCTCGTTTCGGCAGTCCAAAAGGTATTCGCGGAGATTTTCGTCGCGCACATAATCAAGAACGCCGTCTATGGACGAAACGCCCGTTTTTATTCCCGCGTCGCACTCCCGCAGCAGCTTTATCGTATCGGATTCTATCATTGTAAAGTTCAGCTCCTTTGATTTTGTTTGATTTTATTATACCGTTCGACAGATAAAATATTCAATCGTAATGCGACGCGGCGAGATGACAAAAAATCTTTTGGTAAACCGCGGACTTTTCTTCATTAAAATAGGTTGAATTTATCCTAGACATGTGGTTAATATATGCGCTGGTTTCAATAAACGAGGCAAACCAAAATTTTTCCAAGGCCGCGAGGCTTGTTGACGAAAACGACTCGGCGGTCATTTTGAAAAATAACGTTCCGAGGTATATCATTATGGAGTTCCCCGCCGCTGAGGCGCTCCAAACCGCTCCCGACGAGGCTATCGCGAGTATTTCCGAAAGGCTTATCCAAAAAAAACTTGAAGCATACAAGGAGCTTGCCAAATGATACGGCTGACCGAGCAGCAGGTGCTGTCCGTCCACAAAATGATGATAAAAGCCACGGGCGGTTCGGACGGAGTGCGTGATTTAGGTTTGATGCGTTCCGCGCTGAACACGCCTTTTCAGTCGTTGAGGAAAAGAGATGTATCCGTCGCTTTTGTCCAAAGCGGCGGCAATGTGCCGTTCGGTCATTTAAAATCTCCGTTCGTTGACGGAAACAAACGCATCGGTATACACGTTATGCTTATTTTCCTTGAGCTGAGCGGCGTTCAGCCTGACTACACGCAAAAAGAACTGATTAACTTAGGACTTGGTGTCGCTTCGGGAAATCTTAACGTCAACGATATTTTAAATTGGCTGACCGGGCATTGCGGGTAAAAATCTTTTCGGTAACGATGTCACAAAAAGTGAGCCGCTTAAAACTTGTGTTTGAGGCGGCTTTGATACTATTATTGAGTCTATTGAATAAGTACTCATGAATTGTTATTATGCAGGTTCTTGATATTCGCCGTGACCTGCCCTTTTAGGCATTTTTCCTCGAAGATCATCGCTTGTTTTTGGACTTCCTTCTCGATTTGCCTGGGAGTCATTCCTGCTTCGGGCTTCCACGACATCGTTTGGGAGATAAGTGGGTCGAAACCGACCGTTTGTTCACAAAATGGAACGGCGAGGATATGAACAACCAAACGCCGTACGGCTGGTTGAAGGAATTTTGTGCCAAGAACGAGCTGCCGTTTCACGGCTTGCATAGTTTCAGGCACTTTGCGGCTTCGGCTTTAATCTCGGCAGGGCTTGACGTGACAACGGTATCGAGCGCTTTAGGACATTGCAATTCGGGAACGACTGTAAACGCCAAAAAGGTCACACCCACCAAGGCAGCCATGATTCGACGATTTTTTGTCGCAACAGCAAGGAGCAATCCCGCTGTTACAGCAGTTATGCTTTGAGTATTCCCATTTATCCCGAAATGTGGCGTTGATATGCTTTACGGCGAACCTGCTCCTTTTATTATGCCGGCAGCGCTCCTTCGGAGGGTAAAAAAGAAACGCCCGTTCCGGGGCTTTTGAACTGTTTAGGAAGCGGTCGGTCAAGGTCGATAAATTATGAATTTTGAAACACAAGCATAACATCGCGCCGAATACGCCGCAAGACGCTTCTGCCTTTCCGGAAAGGGCAAAATATCGGATAACAAACGAGATGCGGATGGTTTTCAAAAACGTATATACGACGATTTGAAACTATTTGAATTTTTTGCACATTCAATCGTTCAATCGAATGTCGACAATTTGAACTTTTTAAACTTAAAACACGGGATAAAAGCGCGCTTATAAGCTAAATTTATCACATTTTCCGCAATAAAAGTAAAAATGCTTGAATTTTCAACTTTTGGCAAAAATGCCCAATTTTCGATTGTTAATTTGTTGAAAAATGCTAATTGATAAATTTTTTAAAGTCGTGTATAATATTTTTAACGGGCGATAAGAAAACGTTTTCATCTTGTATCCGCAAAATTGAGACCGTTTTCTTTACTGTTCAATAAATTATCTTAATTTTATGGAGGTATGGCTAGTTATGAAGAAGAAAATTTTAGCATTCGTTATGGCGGCGGCTACTTGTTTTTCACTGACCGCCTGCAACACCGACAATAATTCCGGTTCGGGAAGTTCCGGTTCCGGCAATTCGGGCGCCGGCAATTCCAACAACGAAAGCAGCTCCGGCGATAATACGAGCAATTCCGGCGGCGGAAGCTCGAGCGGCGACACTATTTCCTTGAGAGTATGGGGTCCCGAGGAGGATCAGTCCCTGCTCGTTGAGTTGGTCGATAAGTTCAAGGCGGCTTATCCGAATCAGACGTTTGATATTCAAATCGGCGTCGAATCCGAAGCCACAGCGAAGGATACCATCATCACCGACGTTTCGGCGGCTGCCGACGTATTCGCGTTCGCAAGCGACCAGGTGAACTCGCTTATTGCGGCAAACGCTCTCACCAAGCTCGACGACCTTAACGACGCGTTCAAGGCTGTTACCGGCAAGTCCATTGACGATATCAAGGCGGCAAACTCCCCCAGCTCCGTTGCCGAGGGCACGAGAGACGGCGGTCTGTACGCGTTCCCTCTCGGCTCGGGCAATAACTACTTTTTGTATTACGATAAGTCCAAGATCAACGATTCCGATGTAGCGACGTGGGACGGACTTCTCTCCGCATGCTCGACCGCGGGCAAGAAGGCGGGAATGGTTTTCAATTCCGGTTGGTATGCGGCAAGCTTCTTCATCGGAGCGGGCTTCAGGACTTCGATGAATGCCGACGGAACGACCGTTTGCGATTGGAACGGCACATCCTCCGACGGCTTCACCGGAACACAGGTGACGCAGGCTATGCTGAACATCTCCAACAACGATGCGTTTATGGCTATCAACGATAACGATATCTCCAACCAGATCGCTACGGGCGACCTTTGCGCGGTGGTTTCCGGTTCTTGGGATCTCGGCGCTTGCGAGACCATATGGGGCGCGGACAATGTAGGCTGCGCGAAGCTTCCGACGTTCACCTGCGACGGCAAGCAGGTTCAGCAGGGCTGCTTTACCGGCTATAAGCTTATGGGCGTAAACAAGATGAGCCAGCAGACGGGCTGGGCTGCCGTTCTGGCGGAGTACCTTACCAACGAGGAATCCCAGGTAGCGCGTTACAACGCACGCACCCTTTCGCCTACAAACATTGTTGCTTCCAAGGATGAAGCGGTGACCTCCAACCACATGATCGTTGCCTCCATTGCTCAGGACGCGGCTTGCAGCGTGGTTCAGGACGTTGGCGACAACTTCTGGGCTCCCTGCACAACCTTCGGCGAGATCATCGCTCAGCGTCAGCTTAACGCGGACGATACCGCGGGCATCCAGACGGCTCTTGATAATCTGGTAGCGGGCATTACGGCTCCTATCGCTTAATCGAAAACAAATTACCGTGATTCTGCGTTTACCGCTCCCGAAAGGAGCGGTAAAGTCGCAGATAACATAACCGATTTACGAGGTGGATATTATGGGATTTCCGGCAAAAAACACCCCGGCAAAAAAAGAGAATTTCCTGAGCTCGGTAGGCAAATTCTTTAAGGATTTCGGCACTGCCGTGGCTAAGGGAGATTTTTTCGTAAAGCTTTCCCTGATATGGTTCGGGGCGGGCTATATCCGCAGAAAGCAGTTTGTCCGCACTCTGCTTATCACCGTCTTTGAGGCGGCGGTCATTTTATACACCATCTTTGTCGCGCCGCAGTACATCTCCAAGTTCGGAACGCTCGGAACGGTCCAGATGGAGCAGGTGTTTGACATAAACACCATGCAGTATCAATTCAACGATTACGACGATTCTTTCCAGATACTTCTGTTCTCGGTGATCAGCATCGTTATCTGGGTAGTGTTCATTTTTGCGTGGATGAAGAACGTTATCGCCGTTTATGAGCTCCAGCTCAAGGCGGAAAGCGGAAAGCATATCAACTCCTTTAAGGACGATATCAACGACTATCTCAACGAGAAATTCCACGTTACGCTGCTGACGCTGCCGGTTCTCGGCATCGTTTTGTTCAGCATTGTTCCGATTTTTGTGCTGATTTTGGTCGCGTTCACCAACTACGACCAGCAGCATATGCCGCCAAGCGCTCTGTTCACGTGGACGGGCTTGACCAACTTCATAAATCTGTTTGGCGGCGGCGGACTTACTATCACGTTCGGCTATTCGTTCGGGAAAATCCTCATTTGGACGATAATCTGGGCGCTTTTTGCGACGTTTACGACGTTCTTCGGCGGCATTCTTCTGGCGCTGTTCCTCAGAAACAAGCGCACAAGGCTTCCGAAGCTGTGGCGCTCGCTTTTCGTCGTTACTATCGCGGTTCCGCAGTTCGTGACGCTGCTGTTGGTTAGGAACTTCTTCGCCAACAACGGTATCGCGAACACGATACTGAGGGACATCGGAGTTACGGGCTTCCTTAAAACTTTGGGGTTGGTCTCCGGCGATTCGATTCCGTTTTTGTCCGCGCCGGGCTGGGCGCACGTGATGATAATCCTCATCAACATCTGGATAGGCGTTCCGTATCAGATGCTGATAATGACGGGCGTTCTCTCCAATCTCCCGGAGGATCAGATCGAGAGCGCGTCCATTGACGGCGCGACCAAATTCCAAGTATTCAGGCATATTACGATGCCTTACGTCCTTTTCGTTACGGGACCCTCGCTGGTCACCGATTTCGTTAAGAACATCAACAACTTCAACGTTATTTATCTGCTTACGCAGGACGTGTACACCACGACCGACCAAGCCCTCGCAAACAGTCAGGCAAAGGAGGTCGACCTGCTTGTCACGTGGCTGTTCCGACTAACGCAGGAGTACTACAACTACAAGATGGCTTCCGTTATCGGCATCTGCGTATTCGTGATATGTTCCGTTATCACTCTGGTGGCGTTCGGCTTTATGACAAAGGGCGATAAGGAAGGGGTGTACAACTGATGAACAAAAAACGGGTTATACTTGATATTCTGCGCCATGTTTTTATCGTGCTTCTGTGCGCGTTCTGGCTCATTCCGATAGTGTGGCTGCTGGCTACGTCGTTCAGCGCGTACCCCGGGCGCAACACGTCCGACTTCTTCCCGAAGGAGTGGACGCTCCACAACTACGTCGCGCTGTTCGGCTCGGACACGGTCGCCAATTTCAAGGCGTGGTTTATGAACACCTTTAAGATCGCCGTCGCGTGCTGTATCGTGTCGACGCTGTTCACCATTATGGTGGCATACGCTACCTCGTTTTCGACCTTCAAGGCGCGCAAGCCCATGATGAACATCGCGGTCATTCTGAACCTGTTCCCGGGCGTTCTGGCGATGATCTCCGTTTACTTTATCCTCAAGGCGCTGAACCTCACCAACACTCACCTCGGTCTGACGCTGGTGTACTGCGCTTCGTCGGGATTGGGCTACCTTATCGCAAAGGGCTTTTTCGACACCGTGCCGCGCTCGCTGTGCGAAGCCGCAAAGCTGGACGGCGCGAGTCAGGCGAGGACGTTCTTCACAATAATAATGCCGCTCAGCAAGCCTATCATCGTGTACACGATAATCAGCTCGTTCCTCACGCCTTGGACGGATTTCGTATTCGCGAAGATGATACTCAACTCGGGCATCTCGGATATGTGGACGGTCTCCATCGGTCTGTACAATATGCTTGAAAAGAGTCTTATCAACTCTTATTTCTCGATATTCTGTGCGGGCGGCGTGGTCGTTTCCATACCGATCTCCATACTGTTCGTAATTATGCAGAAGTTCTACGTGGACGGCATTACGGGCGGTGCTGTAAAGGGTTAAAGCTCCCAAAGCTTAAGATTTAGGCGCTTCCCCCGACCCTGCCCATGCGAGGTCGGGGGAAGCTGCTTTTCGGAGGAGAATTATGACAAAAAAACGTCGCAAAACGATACCGCTGACGATACCCGTGTGCTCG
Organism: Lachnospiraceae bacterium; assembly: GCA_023664705.1. Classification (GTDB taxonomy): domain Bacteria; phylum Bacillota; class Clostridia; order Oscillospirales; family Ruminococcaceae; genus CAG-115. The sequence goes on from JAMPFE010000006.1 coordinate 123,680, forward strand.
GCAAATTTTATGAAAATGCTCGGAACGGTGCTGCTGACGGTATATTTTTTCGCGCAGTCGGTGATACAGAACGGCGTGCTCGATATGCCTAATCTGACAGCGCAGCAGTTAGCGGAGCTTGTGGAAAACGACTACGACGCGTTTATGTTCTCCGGAATGGCTTCCGTGTGCTTTCTGATAGGCGCGGCGGCGATACCGATATTTGCGTTTTTGCTTACCGAGGGAATACAGAAAACCTCCGGCGTAAAGCGGTATATCCTGACCGTGCTTGCGGCGGCTGTTCTGACGGAAATCCCCTACGATTACGCCGTTTCGGGAAAATTCTTCAATTGGGGCGACCAGAATTTCCTCTGGACGCTGCTCATCTCGCTTATCATGCTGTGGCTGCTCAAAACGTTTCAAGGCAAAGGCGCGGCGGCGGTCATCATCGACCTTATGATAACCGCGGGCGGCTGCGTGTGGGCGATCCTCTTCAAAAGCAGGTTCGGCGCGGGATTTGTGCTGATAACCGCGATATTGTTCCTTCTTCGGGAGCACAAGGGCGTGAGTATCTTCCTCGGGGTCGCAGTCTCGCTCATTTATATCAGCGCACCGCTCGGATTTATTCCGGTGGCGTTGTACAGCGGCGAGCGTAAAAATCTCGACAAAAAAACGAGCAAGTACGGCTATTATGTGTTCTGCCCGGTGATAGCGCTGTTTTTCGCGCTTACGGCGAATTTAGTCGTGCACAGCATTTGAGGGGGAAGCATGGGCGCAAAATTGACCGTAAACGGAACGGAATACGAGATAATCAAGCTGCTCGGGAAAGGCAAGGGCGGTTATTCCTATCTGGTAAGCGACGGGGCGCAAAAATATGTGCTGAAGCAAATTCATCACGAGCCGTGCGATTATTATCAATTCGGGGATAAACTCCAAGCGGAGATAAACGATCACGCACGGCTGAAGAAGATAGGGATAAAGCTCCCCGAGTTGATAGCTTACGATATAAAAAACGAACGAATTCTAAAGGAATTCATCGACGGCGAGACGATTTACGACCTTATCCTGCGGGATAAGATGAGACCCGACTACGTTGAGCAGATGCGGGATATGTGTGCGCTGCTGTATGCCGCTCATACGAATATAGATTATTTCCCGACAAACTTCGTGGTGCGCGGCGAGGAGATTTACTATATCGATTTTGAATGCAACGAATATTCGGACGAATGGAATTTTGAGAATTGGGGCATTAAATACTGGTCGAAAACTCCCGAGTTTATGCGGTATGTACGGGAACATTCATAAAAAACGGCGCCGAAAATGTTTCGGCGCCGTTTGGTATCGGTGTTAATCGGCTTCGGTCAGGGTGAAGTCGTCCCAAGCGCCCCAAGCCTTTGCGGCGGCGTCGACCTTTACTCCGACGACGACCTCCGCGCCCTCGGGTATCTCGATGCCGGTGATGACCGGATTGTCCCAATTCTGCCATGAAGTCACCTTGCTAGGTGTCGCGAGCCTCTCGCCGTTCACCGTGATATAAAGCTCGAATGTCGGGCTGCTTCCCGCCGCTCCGCCTTGGAGGTAGCCGCCGAGCTCATAGATGCCGGCGGGAATGCCCGTTATCTTCTGCTCCGCCGTAAACTGCACCGGCGTTTCGTCCCAGAACTTGAGACTGTATTCGCCGCTGCGGATATTGTTGTCGGCAACGCGTCCAACGCCGTTACCGTCAAGCGTCCACATGGACATATCCTTATCCTCGAATCCGGGGTTCTTGATGTAGTTTATCTTCAATATCTCCAGCGAGCACTTCACGTTGTAGTCGACGCCGTCCGCTGACGCAACTCCGTCGATCTCGTAGACCTTTGCCGTATTCGTGTCGACGGCGCTTAACTGCTCCGCGTTCCACACAACGGGAATATCCATATACTCGCCGCTGTTCATCAGTGCCGAAACGGTCTCCGGAACAGCAAGAGCCTGCCCGATGCCGCTCTCGGCGGATATGTCGCCGACCTTTACGACCTTAAGCTCCGCGGTAGTTCCGCCGAAAACGTACTTGAATATATTCAGCGATTCCAGAGGATTGCCGTTGAAATCGAACAGCGCTTGATTATCGCACGCCGAACCGCCGTAATTTTCGCCCGCGTCGTTGGGGTCGTAGGTCTTTGCCGCGGAGCAAGCCCAACCGCTCCCGTAGGTCTCCCACGCGCTTCTGTTGCGCGCCAGCACCTCAGCGGCGTTTGCCGCCGAGGGGTCGTACACCTCGACCGGTATCCACGCGGGTTCCCAATAAAATACTCCGATGCCGTCCGCGCTCTTTACCGCCTGCATAACGTCGCGAACCTCGTTTGCCTGCCCCTGCACCGACATATCATAGTCAAGGGTTATTCCCGAAGCCGTCGTGCTGACGGTGTTGCCGCTCCCGTCGCCGTCCTCGTCGGTGTACGCGTATGAAGTCTCGGCGACGAGGACGTCCCTGCCCGTCAGCTCCTTCAATTCCTTGAGACGTTCGGTGAGCTGCGCGGGAGTTCCGTGCCAGAACGTGTAGAACGACAGCGCGAACACGTCGTAATCGATGTCAGCCGAAACAAGGTCGTTCGCGATGTCGATGACCGCGTTCTCCAAAGCGTTGGTGTAATGCAGAACGACCTTAACGTCCTTTCCCGCTTCCGCGGAAGCCGCGCGCACCGCCGCGCTGCCCTGCGCAAGCAGCTCGTTCACGCGGGAGCGGTCGGTCTCGCCCGCCATTCCGTTGTTTATCTCGTTGCCGACTTGAACCATCGCAACGTCTACGCCCTCGTCGAAAAGGGTTTTCAGGCTCGACACGGTGTAATCGTACAGCGCCTGCTTTTTATTCTCGAAGGTGAGGTGCGCCCACTCCTTGGGGGCTTTCTGCTTCGAGGGGTCAGCCCAGAAATCGGAATAGTGGAAATCTATCATGACCGGAAGCCCCGCCGCCGCAGCGAGCTTTCCTATCTTCACCGCCGTGTCGAGGTCGTTATGACCGCCGCCGTAGGTCACGCCGCTGCCGTCCTTGGGGTCGTTCCAGACGCGTATGCGTATGCAGTTTACGCCGCTTTTCGCGAGCAGTTCGAAGAATCCCGCGTCGTCCAGCGTATTGCCCTCAAAATCCTTGTAGGTGACGCCGCTCTCCTTTTGAGAAAGATAAGTGGACACGTCCGCGCCGCGGTAAAAGCTGTCGGTAAGCCCCTCTATAGGCTTGACGTAAAGTTCGGATTCCGCCGCGGGGCTGCCCTCGAATTTGTAGGTGACGACCTCCGTTTTGTCGGGAGTGCTTTCCGAGTTGTCCGGCGGGGTATCTCCTCCGGAACAGCCGCTCAGCAGCAGCGCCGCCATAACCGCGGGGATAATTCTCTTGAATTTGGAATTTGTCATAATACGCTCTCCTTTGTATGTGTTGTTGTTAAAGCTCTCTGCGTATATATCTGCGGGGAGAAACTCCCTCGCTGCGCTTGAATACCGCGCTGAAATAGCCCGCGTCCGCGTAGCCCACCTCAAGCGCTATCTCCTTGATGGTCTTCTCGCCCTCGCGCAGGTAGACCTTTGCCTGCTGTATGCGGCGTTGAGTTATGTATTCGAGCGGTCTCATTCCGAGACGCTTGCGGAACAGCCTGCAAAGATACTGCGGAGTGACCTGTATCAGCTCGCAAAGCGTTCCCAGTTCTATCACCTCGCTGTAATGCGTATCAATATAATTCAGCACGGGCGTGAGAGACGCGCTTTCGGACGCGAAACGGCTTTCCGTTCCGATTATCTGATGATTAAGCTCGATCATATACTCGTACAGTATAGCCGACGCGGTAAAGCCGCCGTAAAACTTGTCCGACTTTAATATGCTGATCATTCTTTGGAATATGCTGCGCATAATGCCGAGGTCTACGGGAAACACGCCCGGCTCCGTAAGCCCCAGCTGCCGCAAAAGTATCTCGGCGGAATATCCCGCAAAGCTTACATAATGAGTGCGCCAAGTGTTGTCGGTCTGAAAGTAGTTGTGCGGAGCTCCCGCGGGGAGAAAAAACGCCGTGCCCGCCGTTATCTGGCGCTCCATTCCCTCGGTCTGGAGAATGCCGGAGCCCTCGCTGCACAAAATTATCTGCGGACAGAGATAGCCGTCGGGGCGGCTTATCAGCGGCTGAGGATCCGCCTCGCCGATACAGGTAACGTAGTAAGGCAGATTTTTTTCGCGTTCTATTATCGGGAAGAAATAGCTTTCCATATTTACGCCCTCCTTACAGTTTGATTATAACAGGTTTTTTTGCTGTTGTCAAGCGGTCAATATTCTCGCATAAAGTTCAAATAGTTTATATTTAATGCGCCGTTATCGCAATTTCGGTCTTAAAGCACGAGTTAAAATCATCACAGTCGGTTAATTTATTATTATTGACTTTTTCAATAAAATTAAATATAATTTATTTATAAAAGCAAAACGGTTTTCCGTTTGCGGTCTATCATTAAAAAAGGGAGACAGGGTATGAGCACCGAAAGACTTTTTTGCGACGGCTGGGAATTTTCCAAAAACCCCATTGATACCGAATATAAGGACGCCGCGGGCTGGAAGCCCGTGGATATTCCGCACGACTGGCTGATATACCAAGTCAAGGATCTGTACGAGACCTCCACCGGCTGGTACCGCCGCACGCTGGTTCACGTGAAAAAAGACGGTATGCGCACATCCCTCCGCTTTGAGGGCGTGTATATGGACAGCCGCGTTTTTGTAAACGGAGAGCTTGCCGGTGAATGGAAATACGGCTATTCGACCTTTGAATTTGACATAACCGACCGTTTGAGAGACGGTGAAAATCTTATCGCCGTCCGCGTGGATTACCGTGCGCCGAATTCGCGGTGGTATTCCGGCGCGGGAATTTACCGCCGCGTTTGGCTGAAGGAATATCCGGATTGTCATCTGGCGAGCGACGGCGTTTACATTTCCGCCGACGCTTCGGGAAAGCTGTGCGTTTCCGCGGAAGCCGCGCGCCCCGAGGGTGTTATGGTAGACGGGCTGCGCATGCGGTGCACGGTGTTCGACGGAGAGCAGAAGCTCGCGTCGCTCGAAAACGCCCTCACCGCCGCCGATATAAGCACGATACCCGAGCCCGTCCGCCGCGTCGGCTGCAAATATTCCGTCAATAATTTTGAGTTCCGTATACCCGAGCCGATCCCCTGGGATATCGAAGCACCGCATTTGTACAGGTGCGTGACGGAGCTTATCCGTGGCGGAGAGGTCATTGACCGCAGTGATAGCAAATTCGGCTTCAGAAGCATAGAATTTACGCCCGACCGCGGATTTTTCCTTAACGGCAGACACGTTAAAATTCACGGCTGCTGCCAGCATCACGACCTTGGCGCGCTCGGAGCGGCGGTCAACGTCAACGCCGTTCGCCGTCAGCTTGAAAAGCTGCGCGTTATCGGGATAAACGCCATACGCACTACCCATAATATGCCCGCCGTGGAACTTATGGAACTTTGCGACGAAATGGGTTTTCTTGTTATGTCGGAGGGCTTCGATATGTGGGAGCGCCGCAAGACCGAGCACGATTACGCGGGGTTCTTCACCGAATGGATAGACCGCGACGTAGCCTCGTGGATACGCCGCGACCGCAACCACCCGTGTATCATCGGCTGGAGCGTCGGAAACGAGATATACGATACCCACGCGGACGAGCACGGTCAGGAGATAGTCGCGATGCTCGCCGACAGAGTGCGCCGACACGACCCGCGCCGCAACGCGTACATCACTCACGGTTCCAATTATATGCAGTGGGAGAACGCCCGTAAATGCGCGGATATTCTGAAGCTCGCGGGTTACAATTATGCCGAGCGGCTGTACGACGAGCACCATGCAGAGCACCCTGACTGGATGATATACGGCTCGGAGACCTCTTCGGTGCTGCAAAGCCGCGGGATATATCACTTCCCGCTTTCGGAACAGGTGCTTTCGGACGACGACGAACAGTGCTCGGCTCTCGGGAATACCACCGTTCCGTGGGGAGCGAAGCGCGTTGAGGACTGCATTATCCCCGACCGCGACCGCGAATACTGCGCGGGGCAGTTCATCTGGACGGGCTGGGATTATATCGGCGAACCGACGCCGTATGCCACCAAAAACTGCTACTTCGGGCAGATAGACACGGCGGGATTTTATAAGGACAGCGCGTACATTTTCCGCGGCGCGTGGACGGATTTCGAGACCGCGCCGTTCGTACACGTTTATCCGTATTGGGATTTTTCGGAAGGACAGACCGTCGATGTTCGCGCCGCGACGAACGCGCCGCTCGTAAAGCTGTTTCTCAACGGGAAGCTTGTCGCGGAGAAGCGGCTCGACCACAAGCACGGCGGCGAGCTTACCCTCGATACGGTGCTCTCCTACACGCCCGGCGAGCTTACGGCGGTCGCCTATGACGAAAACGGCATCGAAAGGGCGCGCGACACGGCAAGGTCGTTCGGGAACGCGGAGCGGCTTGTGCTCACCGCCGAAAATTCCGTATTCAGAGCCAACGGAACAGACCTTATGTTCATCGACGTCGACGCTTACGACAAGGACGGGGTATTTGTTGCCAACGCCAACAACCGCGTTACCGTAAGCGTAGAGGGCGCGGGGCGGCTTATCGGTCTGGACAACGGCGACTCCACGGACTATGACGAACACAAGGGCGTGTCGCGGCGGCTGTTCTCGGGCAGGATGCTGGCTATCGTCGCGGCGACCGACCAAAGCGGCGAGGTCGTTGTCAGGGCAAGTTCAAGGGGTCTGCCCGACGCGGAACTGCGTTTTAACGCCGAGCCCGCCGAGGTTTCGGAGGGCGTCTCTTTCCGCGAGCATAACGCGCCGTGTTGCATTGACTGTACGGCGGGCGCGGAGGACGTTCCGGTGCGGCGGATAGACCTTTCCGCCGAAAACAGGATGTTCACCCCCGAGCGGCGCGAGATAACCGTTGACGTAAAGCCGCTTCCCGAAAACGCTTCCTATAAAGACGACATAGAGTTCCGGATAACAAACGTGCAGGGTATAGCTTCGGGGCTCGGCGAGATAGCGTCCGCGGAGAACGGCAGGGTCACCGTCCGCTGCAAGGGCGACGGAGTGTTTTATTTGCGCGCGCTGTGCAAAAACGGCACGGATAAGTATCACGTCATCTCCGTTATCGAGTTTAAGGGTGAGGGCTTGGGCGCGGCGTTCCTCGACCCGTACGAGTTGATGATCGGCGGTCTGTTTACCGTCGCGAGAGGAGCGGTGACGCAGGGCATCGATAAGGGCGCGGCATTTAAGGGCAAGGGCGCGTTCGGGTTTGAAAACGTGGATTTCGGCGATGTCGGCAGCGATACCGTTACCGTGCCGATATTCGCGGACACGGATAAGCCCGTGGGTATAAGGTTCTACGACGGTATCCCGGACGAGGGCGGAGAGCTTATCGGCGATTTTAAATATCAAAAGCCGCCGGTGTGGATGGTATACACGCCCGAGACGTTCAAGCTCAATAAAACATTGCGCGGCGTGCACACGTTTGTTATCGCGTCCGACGACGCTTACGACGTTCGGGGAGCGGTGTTCGAGAAAAAGCGCAGGGAGCGCGCGGAGCTGTGCGCGGCAAACGCCGTGGAGATCTTCGGCGATAAGTTCACCAAAAACGAAAACGACGTGACCGGGATAGGAAACAACGTCGTGCTGAAATTCGGCGAGTTTGATTTTGACGAACTTCCGCCGGAAAAGGTCGTCATTACGGGCAGGTCGGCGTTGGCGGTGAACAGTATTCACATTATATTCGGCGCGGAAAACGGAAACACGGAAACGCGCGTTCTCGCGGAATTTGCGGGCGCGGAGGAATACACCGCCCGCGAATTCCCCGTAAACGGGATAAGCGGCAGACGCAGCGTTTCGATAGCGTTTTTGCCGGGCAGCGACTTCGACTTCGGATCGCTGAGGTTCGAGTGAACTCGGGAGGATAACAGGATGAACATCTCGCAAACAGAAGCAAAGATATCGAACGGCGGCTATGACCGCGTTTTTGAAACGCTTTACGGTGCGGAAGCGGTCGGAGCGCAAAGAACGCGTTACTTGAAAGCGGCAAAGGAATTTCAAAAGCTGTATCCAAACCGCTTGGACGTTGAGATCTTTTCTGCGCCGGGCAGAAGTGAGATCGGCGGAAATCATACCGATCATCAGCACGGCTGTGTGCTTGCGGCAGCTGTCGACCTTGATGTCATCGCTATAGTCTCGTTCCGTGAGGACGGGGTCATACGCCTTAAATCGGAGGGGCACGACGCGGATACGGTCGAGCTTGCCGACTTGGAGGTCAAAAAAGATGAGTACGGTACCTCGGGGGCTATTATCCGCGGCATAGCGGCTAAATTCGCCGAAATGGGCATTAAAGCGGGCGGTTTCGACGCGTACACCACCTCAAACGTGCTGAGCGGAAGCGGGCTTTCGTCCTCCGCCGCGTTTGAAACCCTGGTCGGAACCATTCTCGACGCGCATTACAACGGCGGTAAGGCGGGGGCGATTGAGATCGCGAAGATCGGGCAGTACGCGGAGAACGTTTATTTCGGCAAGAAAAGCGGGCTGATGGATCAAATGGTAAGCTCCGTGGGCGGATTTGTGTTTATTGACTTTGCGGACACCGACAAGCCGATAATCAAAAAGGTGGGATACGATTTTGAAAAGGCGGGCTGCTGTCTTTGCATTACCGACACGAAAGGCAGTCACGCCGACCTTATCGACGACTACTCCGCTGTTCCGACCGAGATGAATGCCGTGGCGGCGTATTTCGGAAAGCCGTATCTCCGCGCGGTGAGCGAGAGCGAGTTCATCGGCGCGATCCCCGAGCTTAGGAAAAGAATGTCGGACAGGGCGGTTCTTCGCGCGGCGCATTTCTTCAACGACAACCAAAACGCCGCGGACGAGGCGGCGGCATTGGAGAAAGGCGACTTTGAAGAATTTCTCCGCATCGTGAAAAGTTCGGGAGATTCGTCCTATAAGCTGCTTCAGAACATATATTCGAGCCGCAAACCCGAGGAGCAGGGGTTGTCGGTCGGACTGTGGGCGTCGGAGCGCGTGCTGAACGGGCGCGGCGCGGTGCGCGTTCACGGCGGCGGATTTGCGGGCACGATCCAGGCGTTCGTTCCCGTTGATATCGTTGGGGAATACCTCGCGGAAATGGACAGGATATTCGGGGACGGCAGCTGCCTGACGCTTAAGGTAAGACCGGTCGGCGGGATCCGGCTGAACGATATTCAACCGTAACACAATTTTTTTGAACAGGAGGAATTTTATGAGGATTTTGGTTTTGGGCGGAGCGGGCTATATCGGCTCTCACACCGCGTTGGAGCTTGTAAAAGCGGGCAGCGAGGTATTCGTTGCGGATAATCTCTCGACAGGGCATATAGAAGCTGTTCCGGAGGGCGCGGAATTCCGCAGGGGCGATCTGCACGATCTCGCGTTTCTGGACGATTTGTTCAAGGCGGTGAAATTTGACGCCGTTATCCATTTCGCGGCTTTTTCACTTGTGGGAGAAAGCGTTACAGACCCGTTGAAATACTACGACAACAACATTTGCGGAACAAAGGTGCTGCTTGACGCAATGGTGAAAAACGGCGTTGACAAAATCGTGTTTTCCTCGACCGCCGCGACTTACGGAGAACCGAAAAATATCCCCATACTTGAAAGCGACCCGACCTGTCCGACTAATCCCTATGGCGAAACCAAACTCGCTATGGAGAAAATGTTCAAGTGGACGGCAAAGGCGCACGGTCTGCGTTATGTTTCGCTGCGTTATTTCAACGCCTGCGGAGCCGACGAGAGCGGCTCGATAGGCGAGGCGCACGATCCCGAAAGCCACCTCATACCGCTTATTTTACAGGTGCCGAACGGGCAGCGCGAGGTCGTTTCCGTTTACGGAACGGATTATGATACGCCGGACGGCACTTGTATACGCGATTATATTCACGTTACCGACCTTGCACAGGCGCATATATTGGCAGTGAAATATCTGATGAACGGCGGCGAAAGCGATATTTTCAATCTGGGCAACGGAGTGGGATATTCTGTGCGGGAGGTCGTTGAGACGGCGCGAAATGTCACCGGGCATCCCATTCCCGAGGCAGCTTCTCCGAGGCGGGCTGGAGACCCCGCAAGGCTGGTCGCATCGAGTGAAAAAGCCAAGAAGATACTCGGTTGGAATCCCGAGCACGCTTCCCTTGAGGAAATAATAGCGAGCGCGTGGAAATGGCATAAGAGCCATCCTCACGGCTATAACAAGTAAGGAGTTCGTCCGCTCAAAACCCGAAAAAGACCCGCGCGATATCGCGGCAGCAGGCACGGCGCGTTCCTCGGATTACCCGAAATGTATGCTTTGCCCGGAGAATGCCGAGTTCATCGACAATGTAAGCCGTCCGCGCGGCAAAATCTTCGTACGGTGTCGATAAGCGTACATGGCGAGCCGTGGCAGCTTCAGTATTCGCCATACGGCTATTACAACGAGCACTGCATTGTATTCAACGAGCGTCACACCGCGATGAAGATCGATGATACGGTTTTTGAAAAGCTGTTTGACGTTATCGACTGTCTTCCGATAGTGGGCGGCTTGATACTCAGTCACGAGCATTTTCAGGGCGGGCGTTACACATTTGCTATGGAAAAGGCTCCGATAGAAAGAAGCTTTATCCTGCCGCAATTCCCGAACGTCGAAGCGGGTATCGTCAAATGGCCGATGTCTGTTATAAGGTTGTATAATTGATAAGAAAAATTTGTTTTAGGGCGCGAGGATTCCCAAAAAATAAATCAAGGGGTCTGCACTCGGTTTGGAAGAAAGTGGAAGAGAATACAACACTTTCTATGCTTGCTAATCATTCAAAAACATTGGAATACGGATTTTTAATTTTTGCTCTTTTTTCGAGAGTTGGTTATCCTACGCTAACTCTTGCTCGGCGGTTTCGGTCGGGATAGCGAGACCCCCTCAGAATTTTTTCGCCCGGCCTTGTCCGAAAGACCTGCTAAGAAAAGTCAAGTAGATTTTTGAAAAAATTTTAAAATTTTTT